>JAFQCK010000157.1 GCA_017416465.1 Lachnospiraceae bacterium
ACTGAAAATCCTCGTGTCGCTGGTTCGATTCCGGCTCTGGGCATTAACGCAGGAGGCACATTAGTGCCGAATTCTTTACATATATTTTTTGCGGGTGTAGTTCAATGGTAGAACACTAGCCTTCCAAGCTAGATACGTGGGTTCGATTCCCATCACCCGCTTTTTTATTTTTATAGGAAGATTGTGAGAGTGCAGATAAAATACATATGCTTAGTATAAGTTTAAATAGTGTGATGCTATTTAAACTTTTTTTGTGTAAAAATATTTTTTGATAGAAATAGAAGGATATATATGATAGAATGGTGTCAATGTTTTGTTTTATTTTGAATTGTTATGGGAGAATGTACTTTAAAAGGAATATACGAGAATGAATATTAGAAGAGCCAAAGTTAAAGATTTACAAGGAATTAACAAGTTGTTAGAACAGGTATTGATGGTTCATCATAACGGACGTCCGGATTTGTTTAAAGGAAATGTGAAAAAATATACAGATGAGGAATTGATTTCTATTATTAATGATGATTTAAGACCTATTTTTGTGGGCGTTGATGAACAGGATAAAATACTTGGATATGCATTTTGTGTTCATAAACAATTTATAAATGATAATATTTTGACAGATATAAAGACTTTGTATATTGATGATTTGTGTGTGGATGAGGATAAGCGTGGAAATTATATTGGAAAAATGTTATATGAATATGTTTTAGAGTATGCAAAATCAAATGGATATTATAATGTTACCCTGAATGTTTGGTCGCTTAATGAATCGGCGATGAAGTTTTATGAGAAGTGTGGATTAAAGCCTCAAAAAATCGGGTTGGAAAAAATATTATAAGAGAATTTTATTCTCAGAAATGGAGATTAGAGTGAATAATCAAAATATAGAGATAACCAAGAATGAATTAGTGAAAAAAATGTATCAGGTTATTCTTTCAATAGAAACAGAGGAAGAATGTGAACAATTTTTTGAAGATTTGTGCTCTCCTAATGAATTATCAGCATTAAAACAAAGATTTGCCGTGGCTGCAATGCTTAAACAGGATAAGGTGTATAATGAGATTTTTCAAGCGACCGGAGCGGGTACAGGAACTATAAGCAGAGTTAAAAGAATGATGAATTACGGAAGCGGATGTATGACAAAGCTTATGGACAGAGTTGATATGAAAGATAAGAATTTGTATATAATGAATAAAGAGATTGGAGAGATTAATGCGATTGTTGAAGTTCCCGGGTCAAAAAGTGTAACTAACAGAGCGTTATTAATGGCCGCACTTTCTAAAGATGAAACTGTCTTAGAAGGAGTGTTGTTTAGTGATGATTCAAGATATTTTATAGATTCTTTAATTAGTTTGGGATATGATATCATCGTAAATGAACAGGAAAAAAAAGTAAAAATTAAAGGTACAGGTGGAAATGTTCCAAACAAAACAGGAGAAATTAATGTAGGTAGTGCCGGAACGGCTGCAAGATTTCTGACAGCAATGCTTGCATTGTCAGAAGGGGAATATACTATAAAATGTTCTGAGCAGATGGAAAGAAGACCTATGAAGCCACTATTCGATGTATTAGTAGATTTAGGTGCTGAATTTACATATCTTAAAGAAGAAGGATTTCTCCCGGTAAGAGTAAAAGGGAATAATAAGAAAAGTAAAGATATTACAATGGATATAAGTAAGAGTACACAATTTTTAAGTGCAATGCTTATGGTTGCACCTGTTTTGGAAAATGATATTAAGATAGGCATTTGTAGTGATAAAAAAATCGGCTCATATGTGGAAATTACTATAGATATGCTTAAGGATTTTGGTGTTACTGTTGAATTTGATGGGGAATCATACAATGTTAAAGGTAATCAACAGATAAAAGGTGGAAGGTATATAGTTGAACCTGATGTATCGGCAGCGTGTTATTTTTATGCGGCGGCAGCTATTACAGGAGGATGCGTTACGGTTAAAAATATTAAAAAAGACCTAATGCAGGGGGATATGAAATTTATTGAAGTGTTGCAGAAAATGGGATGTACTATAGTTGAAACAAATGATGGAATTAAAGTCGTTGGTCCTAAAAATGGAGAACTGGATGGAATAGATATTGATATGAATAATTTTTCTGACCAGGCACTCACACTTTCGGTTGTTGCGGTTTTTGCAAATGAACCTACCAGAATAAGAAACATAGGGCATATCAGAGGGCAGGAATGTAATCGAATGCAGGCTATCGTAAAAGAGCTTGGAAAGTGTGGTATTAAGGTTGAAGAGTTAGATGATGATATTATTGTTTATCCGGGTGAGTTAAAGCCGACTGTAATAGAAACTTATGATGATCATAGAGTTGCAATGTCATTCACACTTTTAACATTAAAGGAGAAGGGAATAAAAATTTCTAATCCAATGTGTTGTAAAAAAACATTTGAGAATTATTATGAAGTATTTGAGAAAATGTGTGAAAGAGAATTGATAAAGAAATTATAATTTAAAATACATATAGTTTTATATGTAGGCAATTGCGAAACTAAAAAAATGATTGGAAAGTTTAGCTAGAATCACTCTGTTTCTTTTGAGAGTGAGTATTAGCGAAAGAAAAGTATGTATCAACTTAATTTAGGCGTACTTTAATAAACCTATCACTATGAAAAACTGATAGGATTTAAGCTATATAAGATTTTAAACTTCTGATATGTTGGCGCTGGTTAATTTTATCGGCTACAACTACAGTTAATAACTGAGATATACCCGCTAAAAGTAAGTCTGCATGAATGGTTTTCTCATTTGAAGTTTTACGCTTGGCAACACAGAAGCTGTCTTTGAAGTGGTTAATTGATTTTTCAACATTTACTCGGATTTTGTATGTTTCATCCCATTCTTTTGAGCCACGCTCTACACCAGGATATGCTCTTAGATTCTTTTCCGGATAAACATAAATCATTCTTCCGCAAGAAGATGTGGTGCAAGGATTATCACAATGGCAAACACGGCGTTTTGACTTATCTTCACGATTATATGTCCACTTCATTTTGGGGCAAACGAATTTCATGGTAGGAAGTTTACTTCTTAAGTGAGATTTGCTACCTTCTCGTTTCATTGGAAGTGAAGGGTCATGAGGACAACAGGGAATACCATTTTCGTTGAATGTATAATCTACGTTAGCCATAGAAAGTTTTGTTTTTAAAGGAATAAAAGCTTTTTTGAAACTGAAATCTTCAAATAAATATTTGTAGATATCGATAGTATCAAAAGCTGCATCACCGAGAAAAATATCCGGGTTAATATTAGGATGTTTGATTATGAAATCTTTCAAAGTTGGTAAAAGGGCTTTTGAATCTGCAAGTGATTTATCCTCGTCAGGAGATTTTGATTTCTTTTCAACGACTATATCCGGATGAGAAGCAAGGTAGTCTTTGTTATAGAAATCTATGGAACGAACAATGCCGAGACCATTAGTTAAAATGCCAAATTTATAAGCATAGCAAAAATGTCCATTAATATATTGCTGCTTAACTTCATGATTAGCAGCTGCAGATGTAGGCATAGAAGCATAAGCAGCTTTGTAAGGGTCATAAGAATCATCAAAGTTGTTGGCTTTTGCATAAGCTTTAAGTTGTTTGATAATACGGTTGGCATATTTAGGATTGTTTTCGGTAACATAAGCTTCAATACCCGAAGTATCAAACAAGAGCATAGAGGCAAGATTATTATCAATGTCTTGGCATATTGGTTCAGTAACATCTACAAGATTATCAAAAACTAATTGTAAGTCCTGTAAGAAATCTTGTTTAAAACGGGTGATTTTTGAGGCATCAGGAACCTTGGTAAAACCACAGAACTCTCTTAGATGTTTGGAATAATGAAGAAAAACAAGTAAAAGAGAATCTGTAGGGATAGAAAAGAGGCGTTGAATAATCAAAGCCCAAAGCATTGCATTCAAAGGATATTTACGATTTCTTCCAGTGGATGCATAGTAATGATAACGAAAAGAAATCGGAATAATTTCATCAAGGTCAATGTGATTTTCAAGCAGAGTAAGAAAATGAGGTTTGTCAGAGTTAAAAATTTCTTTACAATCTTCAAAAATATCTGCCAAAGTGAGTTGTTTTTGTGGTATCATAGATATATCTCCTTTCGGGGCGTGATTTGTGGTTTCTAGACAACTCCATTATATCACAAACCGTGAGGAGATTTTTGTTTTTAATAAGAAAAAAATGCCGTATTAATGCGGCTTGTGGCGTTTCGCAAACGCCTAATAGTTTTATATGATTCGAAAGGAGATAAAAATGCAAGACGAAAAGAAGAATTTGATGGGAAGTATAATTGAAGTATTATGTAAAGATAGAGGTAGTACTAATACAAAAAAAATATTACAAAAGATACCGGATAAATTTATTGAAATAGTAGGATTTTTGATTCCCGTTTTTATGATGTCATCATTAATTGTAGAACAGATTTTAAGGGCATTTTTTCATGAAAGTATAATGGAGCAGGCTTTTTTTGTTATTGGTGCATTTGCTGAAATATTTGCAATTTTATATATTTCAAGAAGTTTTATGGTTGGAGAAAAGCAAGGGATTAAGGAGTTTATTAAAACACATATATGGGATATTTTGTTGGTATTTATGCTTATTATGGCAACTATTTCGACATTTAATTCTGAGGATGTACATAAAGCTTTGTGGGGGGTAATGATTAGACATGATGGATTACTTGCATATTATATATATGCTTCTGTATATGTATGTGTAAAATCAGTTAAGAGTGCGAGATTGAGAATGTGGTTACTAAGAGCAATTTCTATTCTTATATGTATACTTTCTATCAATACTTTATTACAAGCTATTCCTGGAATGCTTTCAAAATTAGGTATGGTAGGCTTCAATATGTGTAGATATGCTATATTTAGTTCTATTTATTTTAATATAAATCATTTTGAATACATTTTAATATTAGGGCTTATGGCTTCAGGAACATTAGTTGTTATTGAAAATAAAAAAATATTAAAGTTTTTGTGGCTTTTAATATTTGGTTTTGAATTATGGGGGCTTATTATTAATAATACTTTTGCAGGATTCGTTGCAGTCGTAATAGGAACTGTTTTTATGGCGATAGTTATGCTTATTAATGATAAAAAACATTTAATTTCGATAATATTAGTAGTGGTTACATTGATTACAGTCAGTGTAATTACTGATTATAATTATTATGGTATACTTAGAAGAAATATTTTGGTTTCGTATAATGATGTAAAAACTATTGAAACTAATGATAGAGGTGGTTCGGGAAGAATTGGATTATGGAAAGGGAATATTGGATTAATAAAGAAAAAACCTTTGTTAGGGTATGGACCAGAAGGTACATATAATATGTATGCGAGAGGGGAAACAAAACACGAAAGACCGCATAATGAATATTTGCAACATGCTTTATATATGGGGATACCGGCAGGGATTGCTTATATACTAGCGTTATTTACTCTTTTTATAACTATGATTAAAAAAATAAAATATCTTCCTAAAGAACTTATTGCAATGGGAGTAGTTGTGTTTGCGTATTGTGTTTCAGCGTTCTTTGGTAATACATTGTATAATACGGTTCCATATTTCTTTATGTTCTTAGGCGGAATTTCTGTGTGTGGAATGATTAAAAAAGAAGAAAATAAATCAAATATAGAGGAATAAAACTTAGTTGACAAACAACTCTTGTATGCTAAAATAAACAGTATATATGCTTTTATATGAAAGGAAATCGAATAATGGAAAATGGTATGAATAAGGTGTATTCACCTAAAAGAATAGAGAAAAAATGGCAGGATATATGGGATGACGAAAAAGCATTTGCAGTAACAAATGATTATACTAAACCAAAGTTTTACGCATTAGTTGAATTCCCTTATCCATCAGGACAAGGACTTCACGTAGGACATCCAAGACCTTATACAGCCCTTGATATAGTTGCTCGTAAGAGAAGAATGCAGGGATATAATGTATTATATCCAATGGGTTGGGATGCATTTGGTCTTCCAACTGAGAATTATGCTATTCAGAATAAGATTCATCCTAAGATTGTTACAAAGAATAATGTAACAAGATTTAAAGAGCAGTTACATTCTCTTGGTTATTCATTTGACTGGGATAGAGAGGTTAATACAACTGACCCTAAATATTATAAATGGACACAGTGGATTTTCCTTAAATTATTTAAGGCAGGTCTTGCATATAAGAAAGAGATGCCAATTAACTGGTGTACATCTTGTAAGGTTGGTCTTGCAAATGAAGAAGTAGTTAATGGTGTTTGTGAAAGATGTGGTAGTGAAGTTGTTCGTAAGGTTAAGAGCGAATGGATGCTTAAGATTACAGAATATGCTGATAAGTTAATTGAAGGTCTTGACGGTGTTGATTACATTGAAAGGGTAAAAGTTTCACAGAAGAACTGGATAGGACGTTCAGAGGGGGCTGAGGTTGATTTTACTCTCGCAGGAAAAGAAGATAAGCTTAGAGTTTATACAACACGTCCTGATACATTATTTGGTGCAACATATATGGTAGTTTCACCTGAACATCCATATATTGACAAATACAAAGATGAGATAACCAATTGGGATGAGATTGAGGCTTATCGTGAGCAGGCTTCTAAAAAATCAGATTTTGAAAGAACAGAGCTTGCAAAGGATAAGACAGGTGTGGTTTTATCAGGAATTAAGGCTGTTAATCCTGTAAATGGTAAAGAGATTCCTATTTGGATTTCAGATTATGTTCTTATGACATACGGAACAGGTGCGATTATGGCTGTACCTGCACATGATGACAGAGACTGGGAATTTGCTAAGAAATTCGGACTTCCTATGATTCAGGTTGTTGAAGGTAAGGAAGGTAAAGTTGATATTAATGAAGCAGCATTTACAGATGTCGCTACAGGAAAAATGATTAATTCTGACTTTTTAAATGATTTGGAAGTAACTGAAGCTAAAGAAAAGATGAAGAATTTCCTTGAAGAAAAAGGAATTGGTAATAGAAAAGTTAACTTCAAACTTCGTGATTGGGTATTCTCAAGACAGCGTTATTGGGGAGAGCCTATTCCAATTGTTGAATGTGAAAAATGTGGATTTGTTGCTATAGATGAAAGTGAACTTCCGCTTGAGTTACCTGAAGTTGATAGCTATATGCCTACAGATAACGGTGAATCACCATTAGCAGCTATGACTGACTGGGTAAATGTTAAGTGTCCATGTTGCGGAGGTCCGGCTAAGAGAGAAACTGATACAATGCCACAGTGGGCAGGTTCCTCATGGTATTTCTTAAGATATACTGACCCAACTAATACAGAGGCACTTGCAAGTAAAGAAGCACTTGAGTATTGGTTGCCTGTTGACTGGTACAATGGTGGAATGGAGCATACAACACTTCATTTATTATATTCACGTTTCTGGCACAGATTTTTATATGACCAGGGGGTAGTTCCTACAAAAGAACCATATCAGAAACGTACTTCACATGGAATGATTCTCGGTGAAAACGGAGAAAAGATGTCTAAGTCAAGAGGAAATGTTGTAAATCCTGATGATATTGTAAATGAATATGGTGCAGATACATTAAGAACATATGAGATGTTCATTGGTGCGTTTGATTTAAGTGCATCATGGTCTGAACAGGGAGTTAAAGGATGTAGAAGATTCCTTGACAGAGTATGGAAATTACAGGACATTGTTGTAGATGATATGAGTTATTCTAAAGAAATGGAAACAAAGATGCATCAGACAATTAAGAAAGTAAGTCAGGATTTTGAAAGTCTTAAGTATAATACAGCGATTGCAGCTATGATGGCTCTTATTAATGATTTTTACAAGAATAATAGTCTTACAAAGGGCGAGTTTAAGACATTGATAACACTTCTTAACCCCGTTGCACCTCATATGACCGAGGAATTATGGGAAGTGATGGGATTTGAAGGAAGACTTTATCAGACTTCATGGCCAGAGTATGACGAGGCAAAGACAGTAGAAAATACAGTTGAAATTGCTGTTCAGATTAATGGAAAAACAAAAGCAACTATTTCTATTGCTAAGGATGAAGAAAAAGATAATGCAATTGCAAAGGCAAAAGAGACTATTGCAGATAAGCTTACGGGAAACGTTGTTAAAGAAATTTATGTTCCTGGAAGAATTGTTAACATTGTAATGAAATAATTAATATATAGAATAGAATTTTATATCAGTTTTAATTAAGCCGTATTGCAGAATCTGTGATACGGCATGACTGATTTACACATTTAAAAGAGAGTAGGAAAAATAAGTGAAAGAATTAAAAACTAGGAAACAGAATTTAGATAAAAATATATATTTAAATTTAATGGTTTTTGCAATTGGGATAGTGGCTATATTATTCACTCCGTTTATTGCAAGAATTTTTTCACCATTATTTAATTGGGTTGGATATGGCTCACTTTTAGTATTTTGGGATGAAGTGTTTACCAGTGTGTTTTGGTTTGCGGAAATAGCTATATTGAAAATATTATATAAGAAAAGGTTTGATAAAAATATTATTTCTAATCCGGAAACTAAAGGACAGGAATTGCCGATTAAAAGAGTGTTTATTATTACAGGAATTGTAATAGCATGTATACTTATTATAAGTGTACAGATTGGTTTTCAGGTTAAACCGTTTTACGATTTAGGAAAGAAATTTAATGGATATGAATTGTTAGTTAATTGTGGTGTTTTTTTGGTAAATATTATTAAGTGCATGTGGATAACAATAATGTTAAAAGCAGTGCAAGATGTATTTGAAGAAATTATTGGAAAAGGAAAAATGTTTATTCCGTTTGCAGGGTTGATTTTGTTATTAACACTTGGAATATACGATGTAATAACAGGTGCATATAACCTTCCTGAAACATATTTGGTTTTATATGCAGTATATGGCTTGATTTATTTACTTACTGATAGGCATATGATAAAGACTTATTTGCTTATTATGTTTATTTGTTTGTTTTAAAAAATTTATTTAAACCGGAATAGTTAGTGATGATGAGAAAGGGAACGGCACAGAAATTGAATAATCAGAAATTAAAACAGTGGTTTATTGATAACCAGATAGTTATAATATATTTTATTTTTGCATTTTTTATAGATGTGATTGGTGTATTTGCAGTTGAAAAAAGCCCTATAATTTCCAAACCGTTTATTTTAATAGGTTTTTTATTGTTTGTTTCAGGAATTGCACTTCAATTCAAAAGTAACATTAAAAGATTTGTTTTTTGTATAATATTTATAGTAGTACAGGCGTTTTTTGATTTGGCATTTGTAGTTGTTTATGATATGACAGGTCAGTATTTTGATTACGGAATGTTAAAACTTAGAAATGATGCTTTCGGTATGCTTGAAAGCATTCCTATGAATTTTATTGCGTTCTATTCGGCATTTTTCTTTTGTGTATTTTATATTTTGTACGGAATTAGAATTGTAAAGCGCAGAAAAAAAGTTGAAAAAACCAAAGCACGTAAATTTTCGTATATTGCAATTATGATATTAGGTTTAGTTGTAATGTCGTCCTCTTTATATAGATATAATTCTAAGAAGGTAGATAAATATCAGATTATGCTAAAAAATACTCAGATGAGTATGTATTCAAGCTATGGAATAATGGGAAATTTACTGAATGAATTTTCAAAAGGGCTTGTTTTTCACAGAATGGATGAGATGTCCGTAAAGCAGATAGAAAAGTTTATATATGAAGAAGTTTCTGAACCTACTGATAAATTTGGAATTTCAGAGGATAATAATGTAATTGTCCTTTTGTCAGAATCATTTGAGTGGTTCACTCTTTTGAATAGTGAAGAATATCCTAATGGACATAATTTTACTGATGAGGAGATTGAATATCTTTTTCCGAATTTAAGTAAATTTTATAACGAAAGTGTTGTAGCGACAAATTTTCATTCTAAAGAGAAAACAGATATCTCTGAAAGTATCAGCATATTAGGAAGTTATCCTACTTCTGCTTATATTAATTACGATTATCCGGAAAATGTCATACCTCATACAGTTCCTAATATTCTTAGAGAAAAATATGGCGATGATATTTCGATTAATTCGTTTCATAATGGTTTCAAGACATTTTATAATAGAATAGAGAGTCATAAAATATTTGGATTTGAAAAATTGACGGATATGTATGATATGTATGATATGTCAGATAAATTTGTAGAGTCAGGTAAAGCTAAAGAGCCTACAATGATTGATTATATGAATAATGGTCAGAGAAATCTTGATTCTCAGATGATTAATACGGCAAAAGATATTATGTTTCCGACAGATAAGAAATTCTATACGTATATAACAACTATTACGATGCACGGATTGTACTATGAAAGAGAGAATCTCACTGATGAGAGAGAAAAGTTGAAAAAAATATATAAGCTTTCAGAAGACGCAACTGAGTCTGAAAAAGCATTTATGAATTATCTTACAACAGCAATGGATTATGATGAAGCACTTGGAATGATGATGGAAGATTTAGAAAAAAAGAATTTGCTTGATAATACAACTATCATTTTATTCAGTGACCATAATGCTTATTATCAACAGCTTAGTAATTATGTAAAAGATATTTATGATTATGATACAGAAAATTATTATACGGACTTATATAACGTACCATTGATGATTTATGATAAGAATCTTGAACATCAGATAGTTGATAAGTTTATGTGTACTGCAGATATTGTTCCAACATTACTGGATTTATTAGGAATAAGATATTATACTAATATGTATTACGGAAATTCTATGTTTAGTGAGAAAGAGTCTGTAATGTATTCAAGAGCGTATGCGATATTTGTAGGTGATGGAGTTGTAGGACAAAGTTTAAATAGCATATCATTTAGAGATAAAACTGTAACTGATGAATATATGGAATATTTTAATAGTGAAGCAAAAAAATTAGTGGAGAAAATAAAATATTGTGACCAGCTATTTTATCAGGATTATTTTGCAACAGAAAAGAATTATAATAAGTTTATACAGAAAATGAAGGAGATAAATTAATAAATATGTTAAATTTTTATAATTATTAATTATTTTCATTGCAAATATTTGTATAATATTGTAAAATAACATTATGTTGTATGTATTCGGGAAAATATAATGTGGAGGATTTTTGGATGAGAAAAATAGGAACTAGTATAGTAGCTGCGATAACGGCATGCGTTATAGTTGCAACCGTAATTGTAGCTTCGATGGTTACATATGTATCTTCAGGTGTAATTGAAGAAGAAGCAAAGGGAAAATTAGAAGCTATGGCTCAACAGTATGCGAATCAGATGGATACGGAATTTGCTGAATATGAGTCTATGGCAGAGGGTATAGCATATTACATAGAATCTACGATAGATTTTACTAAGAATGGAGACAGAGAATATGCCACACAGTATATGGATTCAATTGAACCATATGTTAAGAAGGTAAGTTCTTCTAATTCGGATGTGGTTAGTGTATGTGCTTATATGGGTATTAGTAAGTTAGAGACTATGATTGGTCCATGGTATTTAGGCGATGCTAAGCAGAATTATGATCCGGAAGCAAGATACATAGAATGTTTTACAGATCAACCGGCATTTATGTGGTATGTTAAAGCAGAAGATGAAGGTGCACCTATATGGTTAAAGGCATATTATGACACATCAGTTCAGAAGCAGATTATGACATATGGTTATCCAATATATATAAATGAAGGTGATGAGCATTTATATGCGATAGTTGGATTAAGTGTTTCATTTGAGAAGTTCACAACATTAGTAAGTAATGTTAATTTTTACGAAACAGGGCATGCGAGTCTTATTGATGAAGAACAGTGTTTTGCTGTAGATAGCGTTTATAACATTAATGAAACATTAAAGACTGTTGGTTATGATGAATTAATTAAAGCTCTTGAGAAAAAGAATGCAGGTGTAGTTGAACTTACTACAAGAGAAGGTGTGGATTCGTATGTAGCATTTGCGAAGATGGGTAATGGATATACAGTCCTTATGGAAGCGCCGGTAGAAGAAGTAATGAGTTCTACTAAGACAGTTACAATGTTAGCTACAACATGTGGTATAATTATTTCTATTGTATCTATTATTATAGCATTTAATATTGGAAGACGTATTGCTAAGCCTATTACAAAGGTGGCAGAAGACCTTGAACTTATGAAAGAAGGTAACTTCACAGGTAATAAGTCATTACCATATATTAAGAATAAGAATGAGACAGGTAAACTTTCACAAGCACTTGTTGCGGTGGAAAGTAGTATGAAAAATACAGTTGGTTTGGTTGTAGAGAGTGGTGATGATATTACTCATGCAGTTGGACAGTTAGAGAATGTTATAGGTAATCTCGTTGACCAGGTGGCAAATATTTCAGCAGTATCTGAAGAGCTTGCTGCAAGTATGGAGGAAACAGCAGCTACAGCAGAAAACTTAAGTTCTTCATCTGATAAAATGGTTGGTCAGATTGACAAGATGAAAGAAAAGAATACTGAAGGAATGTATGCGGTTCAGGATATTACAGAAAGAGCTAATGTTCTTAAGGAAGAAGCTGAACAGGCATTTGAAACAACAGAAGAGATTACAAGACAGACTCAGATTAAACTTCAGACAGCTATTGAAGATTCTAAACAGGTTGAAGAGATTAATCAGCTTACTAATGCAATTCTTAATATTGCAGATCAGACAGCACTTCTTTCTCTTAATGCATCTATCGAAGCAGCAAGAGCAGGAGAGTCAGGAAAAGGTTTTGCAGTTGTTGCAGATGAGATTAGAAAACTTGCAGAAAACTGTGAGCTTACAGCTATTCAGATTCAGCATATTACTAATAATGTTACTGAATCGGTTGAGAATCTCTGTAACAATGCTACAGAAGTACTTGAATTTATTGAAGTTCATGTTAAAGATACTAATAAAAAACTTATTGATACAAGTGAACAGTATAACAGTGATGCACTGCATATGGAAGATATACTTACAGAATTTAATAAGGTTGCAAATAGTATTTCAACTGAGATTTCAATAGTAGTTAAAGCATTTGGTGATTTGAAAGATGCTACTGCAGAAGGAGCAAGAGGTACAACAGAAGTTGCGATGAATGCAGAACAGGTAGCACTTAACACAGGATATGTTAGAGAAGAAGCAGAAAAACTTAAAGTTGTTTCACAGAAGCTTGATGAAACAATGCAACAGTTTATCGTATAGTTAAAACATATATGAGACCGGGTGGAAATTACATTCTCGGTCTCTTTTTGAATTTTTATATGAAGGTTTGAATTCTTATTGAAATCATATTTTTATAGTATAATTTGTTTTATAAATAAGCTCTATCGATTAAAATAAACTGTACAGGTGCTTATGAGTCCGTTGGTACTTAGGTGCCGTATTTTGGCACCTTATGTACCACTACGAGACTTATGCAGCGAGAGCGTGCCTGTAAGTTTATATTAATCGGTAGAGCTTATGTTTAATAAAATATTAAAGAGAGGAAAAAGACTGTGCAAAACAAAGTTTTATTAGTAGCTATAAATGCCAAATATATTCATTCTAATCTCGCAGTTTATTGCCTTAAGGAATATTCTAAAGAGTATGAGAATGAAATTGAAATAGCCGAATACACTATAAATCAATATACAGATTTTATAGTTCAAAGCATATATAAAAAAAGACCTAAGATTATTGCGTTTTCATGTTATATATGGAATATATCTTATGTAAATATTATTATTAAGAACTTAAGAAAGATTCTTAAGGATGTAGAAATTTGGGTTGGAGGACCTGAAGTTTCATATAGAGCCAGAAATTATCTTGAAGAGTTTCCACAGGTTAATGGTGTAATGATAGGAGAAGGAGAAAAGACATTTAATAAATTATGCGGTTATTGGTTTAAGAATGAATATGAACTATCTGATATTGATGGAATTGTATATAGAAAAAATGACAAAGAAATATTATTAAATTCTAAAACGGCATTAATGGATTTAAGTGAAGTTCCGTTCCCTTATAATGACATAGAAAAGTTTAAGAATAAAATTATTTATTATGAAAGTAGCAGGGGATGCCCATTTTCGTGTAGTTATTGCTTATCTTCAATTGATAAGCAATTGAGATTTAGAGATATTAATTTGGTAAAAAAAGAGTTGAAGTTTTTTATTGATAATAAAATTCCGCAAGTAAAGTTTGTAGATAGAACGTTCAATTGTAAAAAATCGCATGCTATGGAGATATGGAATTTTATTTATGAAAATGATAATGGAATAACAAATTTTCATTTTGAAATATCAGCAGATTTGTTAGATGATGAAGCTATAGAGTTGATAAGTAGGATGCGAGAAGGACTAATACAGCTTGAAATTGGTGTACAGACAACAAATTTAAAGACTATAAAAGAAATTAATAGGACCACAAATATAGATAAATTGAGAGAGGTAGTAAAAAAGATTAATGGATTTAAGAATACACATCAACATCTTGATTTGATTGCGGGGCTTCCTTATGAAGATTTAGAGAGTTTTAAAAAATCTTTTAATGATGTATATGAAATGAGTCCTGAACAACTTCAACTCGGATTTTTGAAGGTATTAAGTGGAGCCTTAATGGAGAAAAAATCAAAAGAATATGAAATAGAAATATGTGATGAACCTCCATATGAAGTACTATCAACAAAATGGTTAAGCTATGATGACATTTTAGAATTAAAGAAGATAGAAAACATGGTTGAGATTTATTATAATAGCAGACAATTTGTAAATACTATTTCATATCTTGAGAAAAAATTCAAAACACCTTATGAAATGTATGAGGAACTTGGGAATTATTATGAAGTTCATAAACTGGATGAAGTTAAACATTCAAGGATAAAGTTATATGAGAATTTACTTGAATTCGTTAATGAATATTTTGAAGATGATGAGATTTTTTCTGAAATTCTTAAATTAGATATATATTTACGAGAAAATATAAAGAGTCGACCGGGGTTTGCCGAAAATGAATATAAGGAAATTTTAAGACCTTTCTATAGAAAGTATAAATCAGTTTATAAAATGGTTCATATAGAAATGTTTAGAATTAATATTTTAAAATGGATAAAAGATAGGGAGATTGTTAAGGATAATCAGATAATATTGTTTGATTATAATAAGATTAGTCCTATAAATCATTGTTGCAATATATTAGAGTTAAAAGAGGAAGATATTAGTGGCGAGTAAAAAAGATATAAATAAAATTTTAGACCTGTTGGACAGTAATTACGGTAAAGAATATGTATGTTATCTGAATCATGAAAATGCCTGGCAGTTATTGATAGCGACAATACTTAGCGCGCAATGTACTGATGCAAGAGTTAATATTGTTACAAAAGAATTATTTGTAAAATATGATTCTTTAGAAAAATTTGCAAACGCTAAACAATCGGAGCTTGAAAAAGACATCTATACAACGGGATTTTATAAAAATAAGGCAAAGAATATAATAGCTTGCACGAAAAAAATATTGGAAGAGCATAACGGCGAGGTGCCAAGAGAAATTGAACTTCTTACAGATTTGCCGGGAGTTGGAAGAAAAACTGCAAATGTAATTAGAGGAAATATTTTTAATGAACCAAGTATTGTAGTTGATACTCATGTTAAAAGGATTTCGAATAAACTGGGTTTGACAAAAGAGACTGACCCGGTAAAAATTGAATTTGACCTTATGAAGAAATTACCAAAAGATCACTGGATAATTTATAATATTCATGTAATTAGGTTGGGTAGAACGATTTGTACTGCAAGAAGCCCTAAATGTGAAGAGTGTTTCCTGAGGGAATGCTGCAAAACGGGAAAAAGCTCCGGCGTGAAAGGATAATGCATGTTAAAAGAATATGTTGTGATGGATATGGAGATGACCGGCTTATCACCATACAAGGATAAAATAATTGAAATTGGTGCAATAAAAACTATAGAAGGAGAAGTTGTAGAAGAATTTCAAACATTAATTAATCCTAATATAAATATTAGTGAGAAAATTACTGATATTACAGGTATTTCTAACGAGATGGTGAAAGGAAAACCTTTCATAGATGAGATTTTGCAAGATTTCATTCATTTCCTAGGTGAAAGTGTTATAATTGGGCATAATTTGGTGTTTGATTATTCATTTTTAATGCAGGCAATATATAATAATAAAATGAATGAAAAGTGTGAAATAAGTCGTCTTGGTATTGATACGCTGAAGATAGCAAGAAAAGTTCTAAGTTCAGATGAAGAAAAGACTTTAGGAGCACTAAGTAAAAAATATAATATTTATGATGATAACTATCATAGGGCCCTAAATGATGCATATATGACAATGAAGTTATATAAAATCTTATGTGAAGAATTTGAGAATGAAACATTGGAGTTTAAACCTGAAGAATATTTTTATAAGCCTAAAAAAGAGCGTACTCCATCTAAAAGGGAGTTTGAGTATGTAGAAAAGCTTATGGAAACATTATCCATAAGCCCGGAAGTTGACATATATAAGATGACTCAAAGTGAGTTAAACAGATATGCAGATTATATACGACTTAATCAGTATACACTTGTAAGTAAGAAATAACGCTATTTCGTGATAAGTTATTAACTTTATCTGTTTTTTCTAATAAATTTTTGATGCTTGAAATATCATTTTTGGAATAGTATAAATCTCCGAGTAATTTATAGGAGCTTCCCATATCAGTTTCAATATCGACAGAATACTCTAGAACTTTGATTGCGTCATCTTGGTAGTTTAGATTGTTAAGTGCTACCGCATATTCGTGCAGAGTTTTTACGAGTTCCAAAAAATTGTTATCATATTCTGTAAGTGTAGGAAGATTTGCAGGTCCATATGTTTTTTTAAGTTCGATATTAGAAATTCCGGATAAATTCAAAATTTTCTTATCAGCAAAATTTAGCAATTTTTCCTGTATTTTTTTTAGTTCATTATCATTAATTTCATTTATAGGTATAGATTTTTCGGAAAATATGATATAATCAAGTTTGTCTATGGACTTGCGTCTGGTTGAATTAGCTTCGCGTTCAAGTTCAAGAAGATTTGTTTTGTTTTTTTCTGCATTGTGTGAAGATTTTGAAAGTGATAATTTAACGTATAAGCAGAAAATAAAAAATATTAAAAAAAATGGGTACATCATTTGCTCCTATTAAATTAATTTTAGTTAGAAAAGAGGAATATTTATGTTTGATTTTTCGTCAAAGAAAACAAAAAGTTTATTTTCAAAAATAATTGTTATAGTTTTAGTTCTTGCAATGGTTTTATCTATTGCATCACCTTTTTTCTATTAAAACTATATCATTAGCTAAAAAAAAAAACAACTTTAAATTTATGGAGGTAGAATATGTTAGACAGATTGTGTAAAAAAGCTGTATACACAATATTTTACTGTGCCATTACTCTTTTAACTCTTAACATTTGTTTTGAAACAAAAACATTTGCGAAAGAAAGTACAATTCCAAAAGGCGTGACTATTGGTGAGATTGACTTAAGCGGAATGACTGAACAGGAAGCATATGCTAAAGTAAATGATTATATTAAATCATATACGTCACCTGTAGTTGAATTAGAGGTAGATGGTAATAATGTAAGTGTAACAGTTGAAGAACTTGGTTTTTACTGGAAGAATACAGGAGTAATAAAAGAAGCAGTATCTTTTTGCGAAGAAGGAAACGTAATCGAAAGATATAAAACTGCAAAAGATATTGAAAAGAAAAAAGTATCTTACGAATTTGAGTTAGATGTTAATGATGAGATTATGATTAATACCATCAATGAAAAGTGTGGTATGTACAATATTCCTCATGTAAATGCGAAACTTTTAAGAGTAAATGGTACATTTGAGATAACAAAAGAAAAAGCAGGAAAGCTGATTGATTTAGAAACTAATGTTAAGGAAATACATGATTATCTTCTTAACGAGTGGGATGGAAAAAGTGGATTTTCAAGAGAAATAAAAATGGCTGTTGATGAACCTGTTGCAACAGTAGAAGATTGCAAAAGAGTAGATGCACTTTTAGGAACCTACACAACAACATTTTCAAGTGGTAGTGGCAATTATCACAGAAATAAAAATATGGAAAATGGTGTAAATAAGCTTAACGCAATTACACTTTGTCAGGGAGAAGTATTATCAGTTAACTCATATTTGGAACCATGGACCTCAGGTAATGGCTGGCATCCTGCAGGTACATATGTGAATGGAAGAGTTGAAAATAGTCTTGGTGGAGGAATATGTCAGGTTTCAACTACATTATATGTTGCAATGCTTAATGCGGAGATTGAGATTGCGGAAAGATATGCACATTCTATGAGTGTTGGATATGTTCCGTTATCAATGGATGCAGCGCTTGCAGGAACATGGAAGGATTTAAAAGTAAGAAATAATACAGATACTCCGATTTACATTGAAGCTATTTATAATCCGGCAGGAAAGATTACATTTAATATATACGGAAAAGAAACACGACCTGCTAATAGAAAAGTTGAATATAAGAGTGAAGTATTGAGTACTACACCATCATCTGAGATAATAAAAGAAAATCCGGATTTGCCTACAGGTTATAGAGCTGTGACTTCGAGTGGACATAATGGATATAAAGCAAGACTTTTAAAGAGAGTTTATGTAGATGGAGTTTTACAAAGTGAAGAAGTTGTTAATAAGAGTTCATATGCATCATCACCTACATATGTAACTGTAGGAACGGGTACGGTTGTTGCGCCTGAAACCCCTCAGCCTACACCACAGCCTTCGCCGGATGTACCGGCAACAGAGCCATCTACAACGAAGCCGCAAGAGCAGGATACAACTAATGTAGATACAGATAAGCCTTCAGAAGAGCAAACTACTCAGCCACCTGCCGAACCGGAAGAGCCACAGACACCTTCTACAGATGTAGAAGAGAATCCAACCGGTGATGGTTCTAATAATGAAAATAACAATGATGTTAATAATAATGGAGGAAATTAACACAACTAATATACAGGAAATATTTAGTGTGAATAAGAAATATGAGAACAGGAAAAGTTTCAGGAAATATTATTAACAGGTCCGTTCTAAAAACTATAAAGTATAAGAATAGTGAATACATTTTAATGGGTGCGTTGCCGGGAGGTGACGCATCAATTAGTATTGACGGAACTGTTATGGCATCAGCAACTGCGGGCTTGATGTTTGGTGAAGAGATGTTGTTATTTGATATAAAGAGAGCATTAGTTAATGCAGTAAATAATGTTGCAGTAGCAGGTGGAAGACCAAAGGCTGCTAATGTGAATTTGATTTTACCTAAAAAAACTCAAGAGCAGGATATAAAGACATATATGAGATATATATCCGGACTATGTGAGGAAATGGGCATCGAAATAACAGGCGGAGATACGGAAGTAACTTTAAATGTTTCGACGCCAATAATTGTGTTTAATGTTTATGGTGACTATATTTATAAAAAATTTGAAAAGAGTACTGAAATTGCAAAAGCCGGTATGGAACTTATATTAATAGGTGATATTGCTATGTCAGGTACAGCTTCAATCGTGTACTTGAAAAAGGACGACTTAAACAAGAGATTTCAGTCAAGTTACATAAAACTTGCATTACAGACGGAAAATGCCATGAACATAAGTAAGGAAGCGGTATTATTAGCTGAAAAATATGATATAAAAATCATGCATGATTTGAGTCGAGGTGGAATATATAGTGCTATATGGCAACTCTCTGAGAAAGTAGGAATGGGAGTTGAAGTGTACTTGGATAAAATTTCAATAAGGCAGGAAACTATTGAGGTGTGTGAACTTTTTACGATTAATCCATATAAATTAATTTCTAATGGAGCATTTTTTGTGGTTTGTGAAAATGCAAAGGAACTTCTTGAAGAACTTAGAAATGATGGAATTAATGCAAGTATTGTAGGAAAACTTAGAGAAGATTTTGATAAAGTTATATTAAAAGGGGAAGAAAAAAGATATGTAGAACCACCTAAGGGAGATGAGATATACAATATTATCTTGTAAATTAAGTGTTTTTGTGTTTTAATAAGAAAATAGATTTTTATTTATGTAAAGGAGAACGCCATGAGGGAAAAGATATTAGAAGTTATTGAGAAGAATGCCCGAATTGATTTAAAAGATTTGGCGGCGATGCTTGGAGTTGAAGAAACAGAATTAGCCAATGAAATAGCGGCGATGGAGAAAGAAAAAGTTATTTGTGGCTACCATACTCTTATTAACTGGGATAATACTTCTGAAGAGAAGGTAACAGCTCTTATTGAGGTTCAGGTTACACCACAGAGAGGACTTGGATTTGATAAGATAGCGGAGAGAATGTATAACTATCCTGAAGTACGAGCGGTATATCTTATGTCCGGAGGATTTGATTTTACAGTTATTATAGAAGAAAAAACAATGAAGGAAGTGGCGACATTTGTTACTGAAAGACTTGCTCCGCTTGAAGCTATCAGAGGAACAGGTACACATTTTATTCTTAAAAAGTACAAAGACCACGGAACAGTATTAGTAGAAAATAATAAAGACGAAAGGATGTTAGTGACGCCTTGAGAAATCCATTATCAAAAACAGTAGTTGAAATACAGCCATCAGGCATTAGAAAATTTTTTGATATTGTAAGTGAAATGAAAGATGCAATATCACTTGGTGTGGGTGAACCTGATTTTGACACACCTTGGCATATAAGAGAAGAAGGAATTTATTCCCTTGAAAGAGGAAAAACATTCTATACTTCAAATTCAGGCCTTAAAGAATTAAGGATGGAGATATGTAATTATCTTGATAGAACACAGGGACTTAAATATGATTATAATGATGAAGTACTTATAACAGTCGGTGGTAGTGAAGCAATCGATTTGGCAATCAGAGCAATGATTGATCCGGGTGATGAAGTGCTTATTCCACAGCCTAGTTATGTTTCATATGTGCCATGTGTTGCTTTAGTATATGGAAAGCCTGTTATCATCGAATTACAGGAAAAAAATCAGTTCAGATTAACAAAAGAAGAACTTTTGGAAAAAATAACTGATAAAACTAAGATATTAGTAATGCCTTTCCCTAATAATCCGACAGGAGCTATTATGGAGAGAAAGGATTTGGAAGAAATTGCGAAAGTATGTGTAGAGAAAGATATTTTTGTTATTTCAGATGAGATATACGGTGCACTTACTTATAATGATGAACCACATGTTTCGATAGCTACAATGCCGGGTATGAAAGAGAGAACTATTTTAATAAATGGTTTCTCAAAGGCTTATGCTATGACAGGTTGGAGACTTGGTTATACAGCAGGACCTTCTGAGATTATGAAGCAGATGACAAAGATTCATCAGTTTGCAATTATGTGTGCTCCTACAAGTAGTCAGTATGCAGCTATAGAAGCACTCAAAAATGGTGATAAAGATGTAGAAGTAATGAGAGAGTCTTACAATCAGAGAAGAAGATTCTTATTAAAAGCATTTGAAGAAATGAACCTTGAGTGTTTTGAGCCATTTGGAGCATTTTATATGTTTCCAAGTATTAAACGTTTTGGTATGACTTCAGATGAGTTTGCTAATCGTTTATTGCAGGAAGAAAAGGTAGCGGTAGTTCCGGGAACAGCATTTGGTGATTGCGGTGAAGGTTTTCTTAGAATTTCTTATGCATATTCTATTGATAACCTCAAAGAGGCTGTTGGAAGACTTAAGAAGTTTATTGAGAGGCTTGATGCAAAATGATGAATATAGTCTTATTTGAGCCTGAGATACCACAGAATACAGGTAATATCGGAAGAACATGTGTAGCTACAGGAACCAGACTTCATCTTATCGGACCTATGGGATTTAAGATAGATGAAAAGTCTGTAAAAAGAGCAGGAATGGATTATTGGAAAGACCTTGATGTTACAGAGTATGATGGGTGGGAAGATTTTTTAGAAAAGAATCCTAATGCTAAAATCTACTTTGGAACAACAAAGGCTAAACAAAGATATACAGATGTATCATTTGAAGAAGACTGCTACATTATGTTTGGTAAGGAAAGTGCAGGGATACCGGAAGAAATCCTTGTAGAAAATCCTGATACTTGCATAAGAATACCTATGAATTCAGACATTCGTTCACTAAACCTTTCTAATTCAGTTGCTATAGTACTTTATGAAGCACTAAGACAACACGATTTTAAAGGAATGCAAAGCGAAGGAGAATTACATAGATTTAGTTGGTAAATATATGTTTTTTATATTAGTTATATAGTTAAATATAGCGAAGAACATGGAATATTTAAGTCCGTAATCTTCGCTATATTTTTTGATATTAAATTGGCGTGTGACAACCTTATTACTTGTGCATTAACGAGGTTATTAGATTTTCTTATAGCCTTGCATATATACAGTGATTTGCCGACACGATGTTGGCAAAAGGCTTAACTGAGCAATGGATTGCGAATTTAAGCCGGTCACGTTATTAAACATATACTAAGTCATTAGCAAGGCAATTAGAAAATCTTATGGACGAGTCACGAAGCAAATAATAGGGGTGTTACACGCCAATTTGTATACAAAGTTATTTCTTCACTTTTTTAAGTGTAAATATAAATTCCGTCCCTACCCCTTCAGTACTTATTACATTAATATTTTCCTCATGTGCATTAATCATTTCCTTTACAATAGAAAGACCAAGTCCTGTTCCTGTCTTATCTTTTCCACGTGATAAATCTGTTTTATAAAATCTGTCAAATATTTTAGGAAGCGATTCTTTTGGTATACCAATTCCGCTATCCTTAACAGATATAAATATTTTATCATTTTTATCATGAATATCTATTACAATGCTAGAATCATTGTGACTGAATTTAATTGCATTATCTATAAGATTATAAATGACCTGTTCTATTTTACCTCTATCGGCATTTACAATATATTCCTTTGAACCTAAGGTTAAGTCTATTGTTATATGTTTTTTTTCGCATTTTCCACCAAATGTTGCAATGATTGGTTTGATTAATTCATACAAATTAAAATCAGTAAGATTAAGAAGTCCTGACTGATTATCCCAAGCATTAAGTGTTAAAAGACTTTCAGTAAGTTTTGTTAATCTGTCAGCTTCAAACAAGATTATATTCAAATATTTTTCCTGATTTTCATAAGGTATTGTGCCGTCTTTTATAGCTTCTATATAACCTTTCATTGAAGTTAGAGGTGAACGGAAATCATGTGAAATATTACTTATAAATTTCTTTTCATCTTCTTCTAAAGCATTTAGCTTTGAAGCCATATAATTTAGGGAAACACCAAGCTTTCCAATTTCATCTTCTGTGGTAAACTTTGCCAATCCTTCATATTTAAAATTACCCTTAGCGTATTCTCTTGCGGCAGCACTAATTTTAGTTAATGGCATAAAAACTACAAAACTAAATATAATTAATATTATTAGTGAGAAGGCAAATATAGCTATAAATGTCATATAAAGGACATGCATTTGCTCATGATATCTTTCTAAAATGGTATTTGCGCTTTTATGTATAATTATATATCCTTCAGTTTTAAAGTCCGAAGCTATAGGGATGGCAACGGAGATTACTTTTTCACTAAAATTGCCATAAAATGTGCCGGTCATATAGAAGCTGTTTCCGAAATCTGTAAAATCAAAAGAGTTAATGATTGTATTGGTTTTGCTGTAATTAGTATCAAAAATAATTCTTCCATATATATCAGTAACCCAAATTGTACCTTTGTTAATATTTGCGACAGTCTCAAGATGTCGCATAATATCTGTATCTGAAATAAGTGTAGAAATATCATTAAAAATATATTCATTTAACACAATATTGCCCTGGTCATACATAACCTTGGCTTCATCATACGTGATTTCTTCCATCATTCTTTTTGAGGACCAATAAGTAATAAACAATATTGAAAGAAGACCAAAAAGAATGTAAGCGAGAATGAATTTTGTGTATACGGAGTGACGCATAATAAATTCAAATCCTTTCTGTTTAAGGGATAATCCTACCTGGTTTCAAATTTATAACCTATTCCCCATACTGTAGCCAATGCCCAGGAGTCATGGTCATTAATTTTTTCTCTAATTCTTTTTACATGTACATCAACTGTACGAGTATCACCTAAATATTCATATCCCCAAATATGGTCAAGAAGCTGTTCTCTTGTAAATACCTGGTTTGGAGAAGAGGCTAAAAAGTATAAAAGCTCCAGCTCCTTTGGTGGAATATCAATATTTTTACCTTTGTAGGTTACTGAATAATTAGTAAGATTTATAAGTAAATCAGGATATTCTACATAATCCGATTTAGGAGCAATATTTGCAGGTGTATTAGTTGTCTGCTGCGTTACGGAAGTATTCTTATATCGTCTTAGAATTGCCTTAACTCTTGCAACAAGTTCTTTAGAATCAAATGGTTTTATCATATAATCATCTGCACCTAATTCAAGTCCTAATACTTTATCAAAAATCTCACCTTTAGCAGAAAGCATTATGATTGGAATATTGGATGTTTTTCTGATTTCGCGACATACCTCATAACCATCAATGCCGGGAAGCATCAAATCTAAAAGAATAAGGTCGGGTGAAAATTCTTTAAAAGCGATTAAAGCTTCTTCACCATCTTCTACAATTTTGGTATCAAAACATTCTTTGGTAAGATATAAAGAAATAAGTTCTGCAATATTGGAATCGTCATCAACAATAAGGATTTTTTGTTTTGTTGCCATAAAAATTACCTGTTATCTTTCGATATCCTTTCTAAATATTTATTTGAATTTTGCAATAGTAACACCGGCATCCCCTTCGCCATATTCAGCTATGTGGAATTCTGAAATATATTTGCAGGTTTTTAAGTGTTTGTGTACAGCATTTCGCAGTGCTCCGGTGCCCTTGCCGTGAACAATTCTTACACTTGGTAAATGTGATAAATATGCGTCATCCAAGTATTTATCAAGAGTTACAATTGCCTCATCTACAGTGAGTCCCAAAAGCTTAATCTCGGTTGAAATAGATGCAGATTTTGACATTTTAATCTTAGAAGCACTTGTTTTAATCAGTTTATTGCCAATAACAGGAGCTTCTTCTAAAATAATAAGGTCTGAAATATTTACTTTTGAAGTAAGAATTCCCATTTGTACTGTTAAGTCACCTTTCTGGTTAGGGAGTGTATGAACAGTACCTTCAACATTCATACTTAATACCTTTACTCTGTCACCGAGTTTAAAATCTTTTGGACTGTATTTTTTACGAGTTGTAGTTGTAGGTTTTATAACTAACTTATCTGTAGTTTTTGAAAGTTTTTCTCTAGCATTCTTTCTTGTGTTTTCTAATTCTTTATTATCCCCTTTGCTTGCAGCTTTATTAATATCTCGTATTGTTTTATCTGCAAATTCTTTAGCTTCACGAAGGATTTGTGCCGCTTCTTCGTTAGCAGACCTTAAAATGCTTTCTCTTCTGTCATCAATATGTTCATGTTTAGCCTGAAGCTTTTTCTTAAGAGTTTCAATTTCTTTTTTATATTCTTCAATCTGAAGACGTTCATTTTCGACTGTAATCTTATTTTGTTCAAGGTCAGAAATAATATCTTCAAATGAAGCATTATCCTCGTCAATGTGCTTCTTTGCATCTTCTATGATAAAATCAGGAAGTCCGAGCTTTGAAGAAATTGCAAATGCATTACTTTTTCCCGGAATACCAATTAGAAGCCTGTAAGTTGGTCTTAAGGTTTCCAATGAAAATTCACAACTTGCATTTTCAACACCATCAGTTGTGAGTGCATATAATTTCAATTCACTGTAATGAGTTGTAGCCATTGTTCGAACATCCATATTATGCAGGAAATTCAAAATAGATATAGCTAATGCTGCACCCTCTACAGGGTCAGTTCCTGCACCAAGCTCATCAAAAAGAACTAAAGAATTACGGTCTGCATTTTTTAGTATATCAACGATATGTGTCATATGAGAAGAAAAAGTACTAAGACTTTGTTCGATACTTTGCTCATCACCAATATCTGCATATATTTCATTAAACACAGAAAGCGAAGAACCGTTATCAGCAGGAATATGAAGTCCAGCCTGCCCCATCAGTGATAATAATCCTACTGTTTTAAGAGAAACTGTTTTACCACCTGTATTTGGTCCGGTTACTATTAAAAGATTAAAATCTTTTCCAAGATAAATATTGATAGGAACAACTTTATCTTTAGGTATAAGCGGATGACGTCCCTGTTTAATATTAATAAATCTGTCCGAATTAAAATTAGGTTCAGTTCCTTTATAGGATTTTGAAAACATAGCTCTTGCAAAAATGTAATCAAGCTTAACAAGCATTCTGTAATTACATTCAATCTCATTTACAAATTCTGCACAAGACGCTGAAAGATTTGCAAGAATAACTTCAATCTCTTCGGCTTCTTTGAGTGCAAGTTCTCGAAGTTCATTGTTTAATTTAACAATAGCCATAGGCTCGATAAATACTGTGGAGCCTGTCTGTGACTGGTCGTGAATCATACCCTGAACCTGATTCTTATATTCCTGTTTTACAGGGATACAGTATCTTCCGTTTCTCATAGTTATTACGTTATCCTGAAGATAAGTCTTTGCAGACTGAGAATTCACAATATTATTAAGCTGTACATGAACCTGGTCAGAAGTAAGCTTCATATGGCGACGAATATTTTTTAAGTTAGGGCTTGCTTCGTCACTTATCTCTTCTTCTGAAATGATACATCTTGTTATATCATTGTTTAATGGAGTAAGAGGTTCTAATGCCTCAAACATATAGTTAATCGAATCATCTTTAGCAGATTCTTCTTTCCTTGAAAATGATTTGGCACGATTGGTAACCTTTAAAACACTACTGATGTTGAGAAGTTCAGTAATGGATAAGGTACTTCCTATTTCAAGTCTTTTGAGAGAATCTAAAATCTCTCTTGTGCCGGAAAATGACAAGCTCCCAGAACGAAGAATTCTTGTTAAGGCGTCTGTTGTCTCGGTCTGTAATTGTTTGATTTCTTCTACGTCTGTTGAAGGGATAGTATTTTCACAAAGAATACGTCCACCCGGACAGGTAGAGAAATCTGCTAAAAAATTTATAATTTTATTAAATTCTAAAGTGTGTAAAGCTCGTTTATTCATAAATTTTGACCTTTCAAATAATAAATGCTTGTAAAACATGATTTAACAATTTTTTGTGCATGATTTTACAATAATATATAATAATATAACAGTTATTTTACTCTAATTTTCTTAATATATCAAGAAAATCACTAGTATAATCCACACTTAATGTAATAGTTCAGGCACAGAATTCGCAAATTCGCACGTGTGTGTTTTTTCTTTACTTCGTAGCTAACTTTGCTCATTTTAGGGCGCTAAGTACATAACTTGTATTATGAGTAAAGTCATGCAAGTGTGATTGGCTTATAATACAAGTTATGGCGGAACTGTTACAAAATATTAATAGATTGTTCACATTGTTACGATATTATAAATATAAGTATATAGGTTTGTGAATGGAAGTAGATTGATAAGTATTCGAAGATAAATTGTATTTGAGTTGGAGGCATAGTGTGGGAAACAAAAGATTTGTTAATTCAGATGCAGAAGCTAGATTAGATTTTTTGAATGAACGTGTTATAAATAATAAGAAAAATAATTTTTTTAGGCTTATTACATTATTGGTACTGTTGTCATTTATACTACTCACTGTGGTAGGTATCGTATATGTATGTGTTAAGCCTGGTTTTTCTTTGCCTTTTTTTAAGAATAATTTTAATAAAGACATAATAAAATCTTCATTAGAGGAGATAAAAGAAAGTTTTACAACTAAGAAACCGGAAGAAGAGACTACGAATAAAGAGGCTGGTGAAAATCAGATTATCTTAAATGATATGAGCCCTTCGGATGTGAGCAGATATTCAATATGTTCAATTGGTTTGGAGGACAAGGTAAGTGTCGGTAATAATGATAAGTTAGATTTTTTAGGGAGCGGAGTAGTGATTAGTATTGAAGATACTATAAATATTCTTAGTTATTATGAAAATGTTGCAGACTATGAGGAGGTTTTGGTAAGATTTTCAAATTCAAACGAGTTTATAGGTAAAGTAAGCAGATTGTCTAAAGACTATGGTATATCATTGATTGAGGTAGAGAAAGATGGATTTAGTAAAACGGAGCTTGAAGAAATTAAACCTGTTAATATATCATATAAAAGTGATTATAGTGTTGGAAAAGAATTGTATTTTATTGGAGCTTCAAAAAGTGCAGATGAAGATACCTTGGAAAAAAATACAGTTATTGAAAAAGGTTCATTGACATTAGCTTCAAATACTGTTAGCATTATTGATGCGCAATTAAGGATTATTTCAACAGATATAATACCTAATAATGTGGATAATGGATTTTTATTTGATGAAAAAGGCAGTTTGTATGCTATAATGAATAAGAGTAATTATTTGCGAAGAGATATGGGTTCTTATATTACTATTGATAGTGTTGAATTATATTTAGATAGTTTACTGAATGAAAATTTAGCACCATATATAGGCATTTATGGGCAAGATGTTACTGATGAAGTAATCAATAATATAGACTCTCAG
Organism: Lachnospiraceae bacterium; assembly: GCA_017416465.1. Classification (GTDB taxonomy): domain Bacteria; phylum Bacillota; class Clostridia; order Lachnospirales; family Lachnospiraceae; genus Bovifimicola. The sequence continues at coordinate 28,611 of JAFQCK010000157.1, forward strand.
ATGCCACTGGGGATATATATTTCCAAGGTTAAGAATAATTCTCCGGCTTATAATTCGGGAATTGTGCATGGCGATGTGGTTGTATCAATTAACGGTAAGGAGATTAAGAATTTCTCAGATTATAATGAAGAATTGAGTACATGTAATGTTGGAGATGAGATTGAAGTTGTAGTTATGAGAAAAGGAAAAGAAGGATATAAAAGGATTGAATATAAAATCGTAGTTGGAGGATTAAAATAGAATTATTTTTTTGATGGAATTCTAAAATTACTACGTCTTTTTATAAGTTGTTTAGAATGGAGATTAATATGAAGTTTATTGAAACATTAAGAGATGGAGAAGCAGTTAGAGGAATATATTTTGTAAAACAGAAAAGTACAGCGATGACTAAGAATGGTAAGCCGTATGATAACGTCATTCTTCAGGATAAAACAGGTACTATTGATGGTAAGATATGGGATCCTAATTCTATGGGAATTATGGATTTTGACGCAATGGATTACATAGATATAAAAGCTGATGTTACTACATTTAATGGAGTGTTACAGTTAAATATAAAAGGAACAAGAAAAGTGGATGAAGGCGAATATAATCCTGCGGACTATCTTCCTTGCAGTACAAAAGATATTGATGTAATGTATCAGGATTTATTAAAAATGATTGCGTCCGTTAAGAATCCGTATTTGAATAAATTACTTAACATGATTTTTGTTGAAGATGAGAAATTTGCAAATGATTTTAAGAAACATTCTGCAGCAAAAACTATTCATCACAGTTTTATAGGAGGACTTTTGGAGCATACTTTATCTGTGACTAAGATATGTGAGTTTTTTGCAAAAACATATCCTGTATTAAATCATGATTTAGTTGTTACAGCAGCAATGCTTCATGATATAGGTAAAGTGTATGAATTATCTCCATTTCCGCAGAATGACTACACAGACGGCGGACAGTTACTTGGTCATATTGTGATTGGTTATGAGGTTGTTGGCGAGAAGATTAAAGGTATTCCAGGATTTCCGGAGAAGCTTGCAAGAGAAGTAAAGCATTGTATTCTTGCACATCATGGTGAATTAGAATATGGTTCGCCTAAAAAACCTGCACTTGCAGAAGCATTTGCAATAAATCTTGCAGATAATGCAGATGCTAAGCTTGAAACACTTACAGAACTTTTGACAGGAAGTAAACCTGCAGAAGGTTCGGCGTGGTATGGTTTTAATCGTGCATTGGATTCTAATATCAGAAAAGTGGAACTGTAGTAAGAATAGGAATGGCAGGTTTTAAAATTATGGAATCATTGTTTAATACTGATGAAAATAAAGTGTATTCATTTAAGAAGAATGAAGTGTATACGGTTAAAATTGAAGATGTCGGAACCGGTGGAGAAGGAATTGCAAAGTTAGATGGCTATATATTATTTGTTAAAGATGCAGTAAGAGAGGATGTGTGCGAGGTTAAGATAACTAAGGCGCATCCTAAATTTGCGTATGCGAAGCTTATGAAGATTGTAGAACCTTCAAAGTATCGTGTTACACCTAAATGTCCTGTGTCTGTAAGATGTGGTGGATGTAAGGTAATGGCATCCTGCTATGAGGAGCAGTTACGATTCAAGCAGAATAAGGTGAAAAGTAATATTGAAAAAATCGGTAAGGTTACGGATTTTGAAATGTTTCCGATAATCGGAATGGACGAGCCTTATCATTATAGAAATAAAGCACAGTTTCCAATAGGTTATGATAACGAAGGAAATTTGGTATCAGGATTTTATGCGGGCAGAACTCATGTAATTATTCCTAATGAAAAGTGTTATTTGGGCGTGCCTGAGAATGAAGAAATCCTTAAGATTATAAAAGATTTTATGGAAGAGAAAAATATTGCTCCTTATGATGAGGTAACATTACAAGGGCTTATTCGTTATATAATGATTCGTAAAGCATTTGTAACAGGTGAGATTATGGTTGTTCTTGTTATTAATGGCAATAAAATTCCTGACCAGGATGAGCTTGTGAAAAGACTTTTAACAGTAAAGGGAATAACAAGCATTTCTTTAAGCATTAATCTTTGCAATACAAATGTAATTATGGGAAAAGTAATGGAAAAATTATATGGTCCGGGATATATAACTGATTATATCAAGGATTTGCAGTTTAAGATTTCTCCAAAATCATTTTTCCAGGTTAATCCTGTACAGACTGAAAAGTTATATGCAAAAGCACTTGAGTATGCAGGGCTTACAGGTAATGAAACAGTATGGGATTTGTATTGCGGCATAGGAACTATTTCTTTATTCTTGGCTCGTTCTGCAAAGAAGGTGTTTGGTGTTGAAATTATTTCTGATGCGATTCGTGATGCGAGAAAGAATGCAAAATTAAATGGAATAGAGAATGCGGAGTTCTTTGTTGGTAAGTCAGAGGAAGTTCTTCCACAGTATTATGAGCAGCATGGTGGTTATGCGGATGTTATAGTGGTTGACCCACCGCGTAAGGGTTGTGATGTGGCATTGCTTGAGACAATTGTGAAGATGAAGCCGGAGAAGGTTGTGTATGTGAGTTGTGATAGTGCGACACTTGCGAGGGATATAAAATATTTGTCGGAGAATGGGTTTGAGCTTAAGAAGGTGCAGCCGGTGGATATGTTTCCGCATTCGGAGCATGTGGAGACTGTGGTGTTGATACAAAGAACAAATGGCTAGAAATCCTTGAATTTACGCACTTTGTAGACTTTTTTAGTTTCACTTATGTGGGCAAAAATCACAAGAGAAAAGAGCTTGTGAGAAAAATAACTGTGGTTG
>JAFQCK010000026.1 GCA_017416465.1 Lachnospiraceae bacterium
AAAATAATAAATTCTGCTATGTTCAAGAAATGTTCCAACTATAGAACGCACTGTAATATTTTCACTTACACCTTCTATACCTGTTTTAAGACAACATATTCCTCTGATTATTAAATCAATCTTTACTCCTGCTGCTGAAGCTTCATATAATGCTTCAATAATTCCTTTATCACATAATGAATTCATCTTAGCTATTATTCTGGCTTCTTTTCCTTCTTTAGCATACTTTATTTCTCTCTTGATAAGATATAAAAATCTTTCTCTTAGCCAATATGGTGCAAGGCTTAATTTATTCCACTGTTTTGGCTCACTATAACCCGAAATCATATTAAATACAGCTGTCGCATCTTCACCAATAGCAGGGTTACAGGTTAATAGTCCCATATCTGTATATAGTTTTGCAGTTGCATCGTTATAGTTACCTGTTCCAAGATGTACATATCTCTTTATTCCATCTTCTTCTCTTCTTACTACTAATGTAATTTTACTGTGAGTCTTTAGTCCCACCAGACCATATATAACATGGCAACCTGCTTTTTCTAATTTTTTAGCCCATTGAATATTATTTTCTTCATCAAATCTTGCCTTTAATTCAACAAGAACCGTTACCTGCTTGCCATTATCTGCCGCTTTTGCAAGGGATGCAATAATCGGTGAATTACCACTTACTCTGTATAAAGTCTGCTTAATTGCAAGAACATCTTTGTCCTCTGCTGCCTGTTTTATAAAATCAACCACCGGGTCAAATGATTCGTACGGATGATGTAGTAAAATATCATTTCTGCTAATCTGTGTAAAGATATCCTCTTCATCACATACTACGGTATGTACAGGTACATATTTCTCATCCTTCAATTCATCAAAACCTTCCATACCATACATTTTCATTAAAAACGTCAAATCAAGAGGTCCGTTTACATCGTATATACTCTGACTTTCCACCTCTAATTCATTTTTCAAAAATTTTACAACCCTTTTATCAGCTTTATCTTCTATTTCAAGCCTTATTACCGAGCCCCACTGTCTCTTTTTAATCTGTTTTTCAATCTCTAAAAGTAAATCTGCTGCCTCATCTTCATCAATCGAAAGGTCCGCATTTCTTGTTATTCTATAAGGACATGCACATAACACCTTATGATTACTGAAAAGTTTCTGAATATTTTTCTCAATAATCTGTTCAAGTAAAATAATCGTAGCACCCTCTTTATCAGGTAATTCTACAATTCTACTTACAACCGAAGGAACCTGAACGGTTGCAAACTTTTCACTTTCATCATCCTTTAGTAAAACACATATATTTAAAGATTTATTTCTTATAAGTGGAAATGGTCTGGATGCATCTACCGCCATAGGTGTGAGTATCGGATATACAACCTGGTCAAAATATTCGTCTACAAATTTAATCTGTTCATCATTTAACTGTTCATACTCAGTTAAAATTTTTATATTCTGTTTTTCTAAAAGTGGTAATAGCGAACGGTTAAAAGTATTATATTGTCTGTTCATAAATTCATGTGTACTTTTACCTATCTCACTTAACTGTTCTTTTGGCTTCATCCCTGCAATATCAGGTTTTGAATATTTTGCTTCTACCATGTCTTTTAAAGATGCAACTCTTACCATAAAAAACTCATCCAAGTTAGAAGCTGTAATGCTTAAAAACTTAAGTCTTTCAAACAACTTATTCGATTTATCTTTTGCTTCAAGCAAAATTCTTTCATTAAACTGCAACCAGCTTAATTCTCTGTTCATATAATATTCCGGCCTTGAAAAATCCATAGTTATACTCCTTTCTTCTGTTTAAGTATAGGTTTTATTCCGTAAACCTCTTCAAAAAAATCTGCCTTTCTACTGAAAAGCCCCTTCTCAAGAGTAATATCATTATCTTCGTATGTTGTAATAACCAAAGAGTTATCATCCTTTATAATCGCTTTAGAATCTTTAAATTTCTGTTTATGACTTCTATCCATTGCATTTGCAACTCTTAAAATTGCAACAAGCTTCACAACAGTCATATAGTCATCTTTTTCTCCGTCATATAATGCTTCATTATCTTCAAAGAAATCTTCAGTATTATATTTTACAATGTTAGCAACAATATTTCTCTGTCTGTGAGACAAACCGATTATCTCAGTTGACATTATTATGTTATAGGATGCTTCACCCGGCTGACTCATACTTATATATTTTCCACAATCATGTAAAATTGCTGCTATTTGAAGTAATTTTCTCTCTGTTTCCGAAAGTCCATGAATTTTCTTCATTGCATCAAATATTAAAAGTACATTTTTTTCTAAAATACTTATATGGTTCTGATTTGCCTTATATCTTTTTGAAATATTCTTAGCAGCACTTATTATATCCTGATTAAAATCATGTTCTAACTTAATCAATTTATTATCAATTGCATACTCTGCCGCAATCCCGTCACATAAATCAATATCCGGAAACCATATAGTTTCTGTCTTAGTTTCTTCAATCAATCTCTTATATACCAACACACAAGGAACAAGTAATGATGCCTGTTCTTCTGTTATATTCATTTTTCCTGCAATCTGTCCCGGATTTTTTTCAACTAAAGAATTATATCTGTCTAAGAAATCTTCTCTTGTCATAAATTTTATAAAACTACCGTTTTTAAGTCCAAAGAACCTTATATAATCTCCAATAGCAATTATATTTTTTATATTTCTGTCTTTTAAATACATTTTCTTAAAAGTCTGTAAATCATTATTAATCAATTCTTCAATAAGCTTATTAAAATGTGCTCTGTCATGGCTTAGCTTATATAAAAGTTCCCTAATTCTTAAGGAACCCAATTTAATATTCTGTGTTGTAACTAGTGTGTCCTTGTCAAACAATGATATCTGAATACTTCCGGCACCAACATCAACAATAGCTGTTCCTTCCTGAATATACGACTTAAATTCTTCCTGAGTTGCGAGTGCCTTATATCCTAAAAATCTCTGTTCAGAATTACTAAGTATCAAAACATCAATTCCTGTTTTTACACGAATTCTGTCTAAAATAATATCCTTATTATCAGCTTCTCTTATCGAGCTCGTTGCATAAGCTACATATTCAGTAACCTTGTAGCTTTTCATAATTTCCGCAAAGCCAAATAAAATCTGGCACACTTCATCAATATGCTTAAAGTCAACTCTTCCTGAAGCATATGTATCTTTTCCAAGCTCAATAATTTGTCTTATATGGTCAATCATAACAATTCCCTTTTTAGATGAGATTTCGAAAATTTTCATCTCAATTTCATAGGAACCAACATTAATACAGGCTATTGTTTTATAACTCATATGAAGTCCTTTCCGGCAACTCTGATAAGATTCACTATTGTTGCCTAACAGATTTTCAAATATCCTTGGTTGTGTCACCAAGTAGGTAATTTATGAATTGTTGGGCTGTTCTGCCCGAAAGTCCGCCATGGCTAAGCTCCCATTTGTTAGCCTCTGCATAGAGTTTTTCTTCAGACATTGTTATGTTGTATTTTTCTGCAAGTACTTTTACTATGTTTTGGAATTCTTTTTTGTTAGGTGCACTAAAGTATACTGTTACACCGAATCTTGCAACAAGTGAAAGTTTTTCTTGTACCGTATCTGAAGTATGCAAGTCCTCTGCTCTGTCTTCCTTATCTTTAAATGTTTCTTTCACAAGATGTCTTCTGTTAGATGTTGCATAAATGAGCACATTATCAGGCTTTTTACTTAAACCGCCTTCTATAATCGCTTTTAAATATTTATATTCTATTTCAAATTCTTCAAACGATAAATCATCCATATAGATGATGAATTTATAATTTCTGTCTTTTATTTCTTCAATCACATCTGAAAGCCTGTCAAACTGGTGTTTATAGACTTCTATCATTCTAAGTCCCTTATCATAATACTCATTTAAAATTGCTTTTATGCTGGAGGACTTACCTGTTCCAGCATCACCGAAAAGCAATACATTATTACATTTTCTTCCTTCTACAAAAGCCTCTGTGTTATCAATAATTTTTTTCTTTTGAAGCTCATATCCCACTAAATCTTTAAGGTATACATGTTCAATACTTGTAACAGGAATAATTTTTGTATCTTCGCCTTCATTGCAAATAAGTCTGAATGCCTTATTTAAACCGAATTTACCAACGCCGTAAGCTTTGTAAAAATCAGTTACATAATCATAATATTCTTTAACATCTTTTGCGTTCTCGAGTAGTTTTGTAAGCTCGCAAATTCTGTCTCTTACACGTTTATTAAATACTTTATTAGTTCTTCCACCATTTTTATAATCACTGATAAGTTGTATAGCATCAACATCTAAAGTCTTATCTATTATAGATAAATCATAATCCATCAGTGCTTTAAATATTCCAAAATCATGAAGTGCAATATTATTAATTGTCCCTTCACTAGGTCCGATTATCTCTGCTGAAGTTGAAAATGCGTTTTCATTATTCGCCAAAATAAAACCTAAGAAGTTATGATAAAGATTACCTTCAAATCCGTAATCATTAGCAATTTCCAAAAGTTCATTAATACATGTATATAAAATTTCAATTTTTTCATCTTTTCTAACATTTGGCGTTTCAATATTATTCATAAGCCATGCAAAATCTTCAAATAAATCCTGATGTGCGAATTTTCTGTACATCATAAGTTTATTTATATTTATAAAATTATCCATAATTTTCCTTTCAAATCAATAATTCCCTAAAATTTTTACTGAGTTTGCTTCTTCTAATACACCTCTTAATGCATTTAACACCGCCGGTTCATCTAATAATCCTTCAAATTCCACAAAAAATCTGTATTCCCATGTTTTATTTTTAATTGGTCTTGATTCAATTTTTGTCATATTCAATCCATTAAATATAAAGTGCGACAAGATATTATATAAAGTTCCGCTCTTATGAGATATTTCAAATGAAATACATATTTTTGACGCTTTTTTCTCAAATACTTTTTTATTTCCAACAATTATAAATCTTGTTGTATTTTCATTGTTTCTGTTAATATTTTCTTCTAGTACTTTTAAGCCATATATTTTTCCTGCTATAACACTTGCAATAGCTGCCTGACTCTTATCATTTTCTTCAACAACTTTTTTAGCACTTCCTGCTGTGTTAGGCTGTGCAATCTGTTGCCAGTCTTTATGTTCCTCTAAAAAGTTCTGACATTGCATCAAGCCCTGTGGATGTGAATATACAACTTTAATATCATCAATAGTAGAATCTTTTGTTCCTAAAAGTGCGTGACTTACCAAAACATCTGTCTGGTCAACTATGTAATTATCATATTCCACTAATAAATCATACACATCATTTACAATTCCGGCTGTAGAATTTTCAATCGGAAGTACTCCATAATCAGCTTTGCCTTCTTTAATTGCTTCCATAGCGTCCCTAAATGTAGCTACATTAAAATGCTCTACATCCTCACCAAAATAATTTATCATCGCCTGATGGCTATAGGCTCCCGGAACTCCCTGATAAACAACCTTCTTGCCTGACTTTTCCAATTTATCAAGCTTTTCAAAATGCATATCCATTCCAAGTCCGTTCTCAGCAAGTATTTGGTATTGCATCTTTCTACTGATAGCCATTATCTGAGTAAATAATTCTTCAATTGCTTTTTTATCAAAATCATTCTTTGCAAATTCTGAAACCTTTTTTATCTTTTCTTCTTCTCTTGCTTTATCCAAAACTTTCTTATTATTTTGAATTTTAAATTCAGCAACATTTTTGCAAAGATTCATCCTTTTTTCATATAAATCTACAATTCCTGCATCAATTTCATCAATTTCTTTTCTGATTTCATTTAAATCTAAGCTCATTTTTTTATCCTCTTTTATTTTTTACCAACTGATTTTTAATTTTCCTACTTTAGTTGGTATACTTTTTATATTGCATACCAACTATTTTTTACTTTTCTTACTTTAGTTGGTATACTTTTTATATTGCATACCAACTGATTTTTAATCTTCCTACTTTAGTTGGTATACTTTTTATTTTTCATACCAACTAATTTTCACTTTTCATACTTTAGTTGGTATACTTTTTATATTTCATACCAACTAATTTTCACTTTTCTTACTTTAGTTGGTATACTTTTTATATTTCATACCAACTAATTTTCACTTTTCATACTTTAGTTGGTATACTTTTTATATTTCATACCAACTAATTTTCACTTTTCTTACTTTAGTTGGTATACTATTTATTTTTCATACCAACTAATTTTCTTTTTTCCCACTTTAGTTGGTATACTACTTCTTTAGTCTAACTTTTGCTCATATTATTAGCATAATTTCTATATCAAATCTCTTATTCTCTGCTTTAACACCGGATGAACAACATTTGGTGCAATCTGTTTTAACGGTTCAAGTACGAATTCCCTTTTATGCATTTCAGGATGTGGTATTACAAGCTCTTCATTATCCGTTACCAAATCATCATATAACAAGATATCCAAATCTAAGGTTCTTGGTCCCCAATGTACCTCTCTCACTCTGTTAGCAGCCTTTTCAAGTCTTTGTAAAAAGCTTAAAAGTTCTTCCGGAGTATATAGAGTATCAATCATTATACAACCATTCATAAATTCATCCTGTTCTACAGGTCCATATGGCTCAGTTAAAATAATATCTGAAATTCTTATAATTCTACAGCTTACATCATTTTTTATAGCCTCCACAGCATTCTCAAGATATGCGAGCTTATCTCCCATATTCGAACCTAATGCTATATAAGCTCTGTGCCATTTTCTATGAATAGAAACTGCTACATGGTTCATTGGAAGACCTATCGGAGCCCATGGTTTTTTTACTGTAATACTTACTTCAGTTAATTCTTTAAAATTAGCGAACAAAACCAATGCCAGATTTTCAGCTGCTGATTCTATTAATTTAAATGTATTTTCTTTTAAATAAGCATTGATAATCTTACATACTCTCGCATAATCAATTGAAAGAGATAACTCATCAGTAATGCCTGCTTTTCTCAAATTAACATTTAATTCAGCACTAACTAAAAACTTCTGTCCTAATACATTTTCTTCTTTAAGTACTCCATGATTAGAATATACTTCTAAATCGCTTATGATTATTTGTCCATAAAAACACCTCTCTAAATATTATTTGGTTTTAATATAGTTTTTTAAAACAATAAATATTTTTATAATATTAGCTTCGTCATATCTACTGCTCGTTTGTTCTCCAGTACATCATGAACTCTTATAAATGAACATCCTTTAACCACACCCATTACCGAAGTTGCAATTGTGCCTTCCAACCTTTCTTCTTTTGGCAGATTTAAAGCCAGTCCTATCATTGATTTTCTTGATGTTCCGAGCAAAACCGGATATCCTAATTCTTTTATTCTTTCTAAGTTCTTCATTACACTTAAGTTTTGTTCATAATTTTTTGCAAATCCTATACCGGGGTCTAATATAATCTTATCTTTACTTATTCCTGCATTTATAGCGATTTCTATACTTCCTTTTAAATCGCTTAAGACTTCATCAATTATATCATATTTTTCTGAATTTATTTCACTTATATTTGTATTATTTTCATTTAATTTATCTAAATAAGTTTCGTAAGGATTTACCTCTATATCTCGATTGTGCATCAGACAGCATGCTATATTATTTTCTGCTATTATTTCTGCCATTTGTTTATCATACTTACAGCCCCATATATCATTTACAAGACTTGCACCTGCTTTTATAGCTTCTTTTGCAACAACTGATTTATATGTGTCTACTGAAATGACTGTATCAAAATTAGCATTTATTTTTTCAATTATCGGTATAATTCTTTCGGTCTCTTCTTCCTCACTAATCTTTGTATATCCCGGTCTTGTGGATTCGCCACCAACATCTATTATTGAAGCACCGTCTTTTATCATCTTCTCTGTATGAAATAATGCTTTATCAATATTATTAAACTCTCCACCGTCAGAAAAAGAATCGGGAGTACAGTTTAGAATTCCCATTATATAAACGTTATTTTCTGTATCAAATTCCTTGTTTCCTATAAACATTTTGCCCTCCATCAGTTTCAACTTTTCTAAGCTTTATAGGATAACCTGCTCAAAAAAAAACTCGTTTTCTCTTTGTATATCCTTGAATGCAGCTAATTTTTGTGTCATTCCATCCTGAATGTTTGGTGGCAAAATACGAGAGTTCGTAGGACACTTCGCCACACAAGCCATACACATTATACATTTATTGACATCTGTTATCATTTCTCCACTTGTGTTTAAAATTGCTTCACTTGGACATATAGAAGCACAATAGCCGCAATCACCACATGTAGAAAGTGATATTGGTGTAGCAGATACTTTCATTCTATCCTTGTAGGGACGGTTACCCGGAACAGTAACAATACCTGTCTTACCCTCTTTAATTGTACTTAAAATATGCTTTGCAAACTGCTTTATTTCTGCTATATCTGCTTTATCAGGTCTGCCGGCACCTACCTCATTAACAATAGAATGTTGTGCCACCAAAGCTGCGGATGCAATCACCTCAAATCCACTTTTTTTCATAACATCATTTAACTCAAGTAAAGCATCCTCATACGCTCTGACACCATATACAACTGCCGTAATCGCTTTCTTACCCTCACCATTAAACTTTGCAATTTTTTCGCTTACAATTGTCGGAATTCTTCCGCCAAATACAGGAGCAGCCACAACAACCACATCTGAACCAGGATTATTTACGCCTTTTTCTGCCAAATTGACTTCATTTACTACTTCTGCAATTTCGAAAGCCAAAACCTCTCCTGCTTTTTTTGTACCTCCCGTAGGACTAAAATAATAAAAATCAATTGTTTTTAACATCACTATATTTCCTTTCTCCAATCTAAACATCATCCTCTTTATAAAGCTTAAGTTGTCTCTTTGTTGAACTAAATATATTTATTATAAATACATTCACAATGTTTGTAACATTTAAGCCCATTATATTCTTTCATAATTTTCTCAAATAATTCTGCATCATCTTTTTGTATACTTTTATATATATGCCAACCGTTTATTCTTAACTCATCTGGTAACGCTATTAATCCGGTAATAGCATCCCAATAAGCATCCCAATTCATACCATAAAAGTCCGGCATACATAGCATTTGCTTAATTATTGACTGAAATTGCCTCGGTGTTTTAACGCTGTTCATGTTTATAGTTACTACTATAGGCATGGCTTTTTCATATTTACGTTGCTTTCCAGACCAATCAACCTCATGCGTATTTCCTTCAAAGTCTTTAAAACTAATGTATTCCTCATTTAGCTGCAAACTATTCTCTCCAAATAAAATATCCTGTGTACAATATCTCCACTGCTCATCAAATTGTTTATTTAATAATATTAACTCTAACTCGCCATATACAAGAAATCCACTCTCACAATTATATATTTCATAATATGTTCCATACGGATTAGGAATAATATAATTAATGTAAGTAAAATCTTGCAAATTCATTTTTATTATCTGATTGTCTAAAATAATATAAAAAATATCAGTTGTTAAAATACCACTATTCTCAAACACTTTACTACAATACGAAGCTATTACAATAATCGAAAATTCCTCTCCATTTTCATAAGATGTTACTTCCATCTCATAACCAGAATAATGTCCAAACATATCTGCATCAATAATCTTGATACATTGGTCATAATATTTATTGTCAGTAGAATTTATGCTATAGCCAACGGTTTCTTTAACCGTAATCTCATATTTTTCATTTAAAAAGACCATATTCCTAATTCTCCTACATTTCTTCACCTATTTTTTAGCATCATATCCCACAAATATTTCATAAATACGTTGATAACGATATCCTTTTTTCATTACAGTACTATCTTTTATAATTATCCCTAATTCAACCAACCTATTAATTATATTTGATACCGAATTAACAGAAACCCCCGATAGCTCTTGCACTTCTTTTTTAGTAAATACTATTTGCTTCATCAAGACCGGCATTATCTTATATACTGAATTACCCTTAATACTCTCTATTTTCTTCATATCTTCTCTGTAAATATTTTTTATTTTCTCTATCTTTGCAATATAATTATTACATTGGTCAATAACACATTGCAAAAAAAACTTAATATATCCTATGACATTTCCTCTTCTACATTCCATAAGATTACGCTGATATGATGGCTTATATAATTCCAAAATCTCCGACATAAACAAAATAGGTTCACTCTCATCAAACCTTGCCATTTGAATAGGAATTAGCGCTCTACCCACACGCCCATTACCATCTCTATATGCATGAATTGTTTCAAATTGAACATGAGACAAAGCAACATTTATTATGAGTGGATCAACAAATTCATCATTCATATATTCATATAAATTTATCAATAATCCATATATTTCCTCCGGCACAGGTGGTATAAATGTTGCACCTTCAATCCCTACTCCTCTTGGCCCAATCCAGTTTTGTGTTGTACGAATCTGCCCCGGGCTCTTCTCTGAACCTCTAACACTTTCCAAAATAATTCTATGCATTTCATTAACTAAAGACATACTTATATTTTCACCTGTTTTAATTCTATCATATGCATATTCTGTGGCCTTTTTAAGATTCTGTATTTCAAGAGTGTCATCTGTTTTCTCTAAATACTTCAAATAGTACATTTCATCCTGCGAAATCTGTGTTCCTTCAATTTGTGTAGACTTATAGCTTTCTGTTAGCAAAACTGAATCAAGAAAGTAACTAGCATCAAATTCCAAAGTATGAAGCAATGTCTTATATTCTCCATATTTTAAATTTGCCTCTGATAAAAGACGTAATAAATCCTTATCTAATTTGTATTCAATTGGATATTTCATTGCTCTATATGGTTCCATATGCTCCTCCTTTTATAAAAAAAGTAAATTAATCCACTTATTTGTAATAAAAAACACAATATATGGCTGTATTATAACTTATTTACCCAAAAAAATCACTATTTTTTGCAAAAATAGTGATTTTTCATATCTTCTCTATACCAATTCATTCTCTTCTTTCCGTTCCACAATCATATTTTCTGTAATTTTCTCACCATACTTAAATAATGGCAGATTATCAATTACCATCTGAACCTGAAATTCGTTTAATTCAATCTCAACATCATATATTTCTTCATTCCGCGGCAGACGAACATGTATCACAGCAAAATGCTGGTAATCCTCTGAAGAATAAATATTATCCTCATACTTTTTTAAACGGACTATTTTTCTCGATATTCCTTCTACAATTCTATAGTCTATAGCATATACTTTATTCTCTGTATATGCATGTATGTGTGATGTTCCCAAAGCCAATCCGCTCTTTTTATAAGTTAAAATTTTTGATTTTAGATAAGAAGCTTCCAACTCCTTATAATTAATATCTCCCTTTAACCACTTCCTTACCGGCATTCCTATGTACAAAGCTAATTCCAGGCAAAAAAATATTCCAAATAAAAGTATACCGGCAACACCCACAAAATACTTCCCTATGATAACACAACAAAACGAACATAACATTAAAAACATTATAAATAACATACTCACAAAATATTCTCTTCTACGAAATCTTGCAAGCAAATCCTGTTTCATATTGCTATATTTAGGTTTTTCAAATGGATGTTTATTAATATATACTGTATACTGTTCATTCCACTTAGAACTGTTAAAATAACTTCCATCTAAAATGTTCTTATTTTTAACTAATGCTTCTTTATCTGCTCTTTGTTCTTTAAAGTAAGCATATATCATATAAATTATCAAACCGGGACATACAATACATGCACATAATTTTCCGGATAAATCACCTTTCACAAAAAACAGAAAACTACCGAAAGCTATGACAACAATAATACATACTATTAATGTTTTAGGTGTCATTTGTGGCACCTTACTCTGATTATCTGACATATTAATCTCCATTCCACAAAAATATATATCAATTTTCACTAAATTCTTTTTCATGCTTTTTAAAAAATTCATAAAAATATCGTACATTTTCCAACTCGCTCCACCTTGCAACATCATACTCTTTCGTATCTAAGTTATATATTTTTGCATTTAAGGTTCCTAACATAAACGGAGAATGTGTCGCAATAATAAATTGACATTGTAATAATCTTGCCATTTTATTAATCTCCTTAGCTAATGCAACCTGATTTGCCGGTGAAAGTGACACTTCCGGTTCATCCAATAAATACAGTGCATCCGGTTGTAAATATTCTTCAAAATACTGAAGAGATGTTTCACCATTAGAATATTTCTCCTGAGAAAACATTATATACTCTTTTTGTTTTCGACCTTCTTTTGAATAAAGAAACTGTTTAGCCTCACTTAATGACATCCCTTTCTTTACATAATCATATTCCATTCCATCTGATAATACTTGTTTTTGTTGAATCTTTTTTATTTCATACAGAATATCTTCACTTTTAATATATCGGCTATCTTTTGGTAAACCTCTTATTGTTCTTCCATAATCATCTTCACCTAAACCATATGAACATTCCGAAGAAAATGCACCACAGTAATCTACTATTCCATACGAATTACTCGTAGCATATTCTTTACCTTTTAATTTCAAAGTATTTGCAATAATATTTAACAACGTTGACTTACCTGAACCATTATTTCCATAAAAAACTGTTATCGGAGCAAATACAAAAGGTTCAATATATTTCCCTTTAAAAACATTATATGGATATATATTAGGATTACTTACCTTATTATCACTTAATTTAAAAGTACTTAAATATATCATCTATCAAATTTCTCTCCTATATATTCTTATAACTATTTATCATAAATTTAACTGCAAATTTCATTTAATGATAATATATTCGTTTTTATTATCTATAAATCCATTAACTCCGGATTTAATAAGAAATCATACACATTCATCATTAAAATCCCTTCATCTGTATAACATGGCTTTGGGGTATCAGAGGTAATGACAATCTTTTTAAATGAATCATTTATCTTAAGAAACGGTCTGATTTCCTGTGCCAATTTTTCCTCTGTGCCAATCTGGTATGCTGACTGAATGTAATATTTCTTATAACCTTTATTGCATATAAAATCTACTTCTAACTGCTTCTTTACAGCTTTGCCGTCTTTTCCATTCTCCACTATAGTAAGATTTCCTACGTCAACGCTAAATCCCCTCTTTCTTAACTCATTATAAATAACATTCTCCATAGAATGAGTTATCTCTATTTGTCTATAATTGATACGTGCATTTCTAAGTCCCATATCCATAAAGTAATATTTTAAAGGTGTACCAATATAAGACTTGCCCTTTATGTCATACCTCACAGCTTCCTCAATTAAAAATGCATCCTCTAAATACTCAATGTATTTTGTAATGGTAGTTGCAGTAATCTTTGAACGATTCACACTCTTAAATGTTTTTTGTAACTTATTTGGATTTGTCAGTGCCCCTATTGCAGATGAAAGAATATCTAACAGTGTTTCCATCTCTCCTACATTTCTTATTTTGTTTCTCTTTACTATATCACTGATATAGGTTTCCTTGAACAGATTATCAAGAATAGCCATTTTCTGCTCTTCTGTCTCAGCTAAAACAACAAGTGGAATCCCACCATAGGTAATGTATTCATTCCAACCATCATATCGGTTGCCATCATACACAGACATAAATTCAAAAAAGCTTAAAGGATACATATGAACTTCATCCCCTCTACCTCCAAACTCTGTTGCAATATCCCTCGATAAAAACTTGGCATTACTTCCTGTCACAAACACATCACAGTTCTTTTTATCTGCAAGTCCGTTTAATACACTTACAAATTCATCAAGTAGTTGCACTTCATCTAACAAAAAATAATATGTGCCATCATCCTTTATTTGCTCCTTCGCCCATGGATAAAATACCTTTGGGTCCTTATATTCAATGTTATCATATAAATCAAATGCCATCTCAATAATATGTGCCTCATCCACTCCTTTTTCGATTAGATGATTCTTAAATATGGTACGAAGCAAATAAGATTTTCCACATCTTCTGATGCCGGTCACTATTTTTATCAGTCCATTATTTTTTCTTTTTATCAATTGTTCAAGGTAATAGTCTCTTTTTATCTCTTTTTCCATAATGATTATCACTCCTAGAAGATATTTCGGTTAGTTTTTACTGAAATTTATTTTATTATACATCGCACTAGAACATATTTCAAGTTTCCTAAAAGATATTCTGGTAAATTATTACCGAATCTTCTTCCTTATCTTCCATAAAAGGATGAGTTAATGTATGACTTGCGATTTCGTGACCATTATATAGCGATAAAACTTTTTCTTTTGATAGGCGTTTAACCACACAACCTATTTCGTGAACCCACTCAAACTCATTTTCCATAAGTCCTGAATTGAGATTAAAAGTGCCTTTAAGATTGTATAAATTTAGCATTTCAACAAATCTAATATCCTGCAAAATACCATCATCATATGAAACATTAAATGCCTTAGCTTTTCCGTTTGGATATAATTTTTTTATCATAATTTCCTCTCTTTCAGATATTTATCTCTTTTTTCTTCCCAATATTTTTTATCTTCCTCTGTGATTTCACGAATTACCTGACAAGGATTTCCTGCTGCAATCACGTTTGGTGGTATGTCCTTTGTAATCACTGAACCTGAGCCGATAATGCTTCCTTCTCCCACAGTAACTCCGGGATTAACTATCACATTACCGCCGAGCCAAACATTGTCGCATATAGTTACAGGCTTACTGATGTCATAACCTGATATTCTAACAGATACATCTATTGGATGTGTTGCACTGTAAATACATGTTCGTGGTCCAATGAAAACGTGATTACCGATTTTAACCTTACAAGCATCTAGTATTATACAGTCATAATTAAGAAAAGAGCCTTCTCCTATTTCAATAAACTTGCCATAATCACAATGAAAAGGTGGCTTTATAGCACTCCATCCACCTACTTTCCCAAGCAATTCTTTTAAAAGCTCTGCTCTTGTTTCCTCATCATTTACAGGAACAGAATTGTATTTTTCAACAAGCTCTTGTGCTCTAAACGCTAATTCGTTAATCTCTTTGTCATCAAAGTAGTGTAACTCTCCTTTATTCATAAGTTCTAACTCAGTCATATTTGCCTCCTAAAAAATTTTTCTATTTAACAAATCTTAATATGTACATTTATATTTACTTTAACCCTCTAAAAACTCACTCACAGTCTCTATCCAAATTTCCGGCTGATAAATAGCCTTATAAACATGAGCATCTCCCTTAAAACAAATCACCTTGGTATCAGTATAATATTTCTTAACAAGTTTCGCTGTTTTTTTTGATAATATTTCATTTCCTTTAGTTCCATGAATAAACAATATTCTGCTTTTAGTATTTATTCCTTTTATTTTACCACCTTCACATACAGAAGTTACTATATTTTCTATAGAACTATCCGACATATTATCAGCTATCTTAAGATATTCTTCCAAATATTTTTCAGGCAAAAAATGCTTCTTGAAATTTGCTATAACCTTGGCATCTCTAATCTTTGACTTATGTATTATATCTTTATAACTCTTTATCATAAATTTAACCGCAAAATTCGGACAAGCTACCAATGGTGCACCATCCATAATAAGATTATTAATCTTTAATTCATTCTTACTAAATATTTTAAAAGATATTTTTCCGCCAAGTGAAATACCACTTAATACATCTATGGTATCAATGTTTTTCGACTTAAAATACTCAATAATCTCATCTGCTTCAGCATCTACTGAAATAAATTCACTTGCACACTCTTTAGTATGAGCATTTAAAGCAACAACATAAATATTATATTTTTCTTTAAACGCTTCTATCTGAGGTGTCCATATCTGCCAAGGTGTCAAAACACCATGTATTAAAACCATCACCGGCTTACTTCCATTAACAAATTCATGTATAAACATAATTCAATCCTCCAATCCCAATAAATAATATAAAGTTGTTAATGATTTCCCAACAACATATACTCCAACTAATATTTCACCGATTGACAGAGCTAACAACAGTTTATAATTTACTTTTCTACGATGCTAAGTCCCTCTTTCCATATCTTACATAAGCAACAATCACGAACACCAACATTACAATCATTCCCAACACCAATGCCGATATTTCCAATTCTCCGGTACTAAATATATCTGCTGCATTAGAATAGGAAAATGGACTAAGTAGCTTATAATCTGACAAATCTGGTATAACTCTTGCAATTAAGTCATAAGCATAGAGCATCATTACTATACCAATTCCCAAACCAAGACTATTTCTCTTCATAAATGCTGATAATCCAAAGCATATTCCTGCAATCTCCAGATGCATTAGTAATTGCATAGCATGATATATTAATAACCTTTCAAAATTTATCTCTTCCCCTAAAATAATAATTCCAAAAATATATGTCCCTACACAGATTACATTAAAAGTAATTACATTCGTTATGACAGCAACAAGCTTTGAAGTAATAATCTTCGCTCTTGATAACGGAAGTGTGAACAAAAACTCACTAGTATGACCATCTTCCTCCTTTGACAACATAACCATACTTGTAACAGCAGCAAACATTGCCGCACCTATACTATGTACCGTCCCAATCTCCGTAGCATAAAATCCCTCAAGTGTTGCGATACTTAACTGACTCATACCAAATGCATCTGAAAATGCTCCCATCTGTGAGAAGCTATCAGCCATTCCCGCCATTTCACCCTTCACAGAATTAAAAAGCAATACACAAGCAAAACACATTCCTCCTACCGCTATCATCCATACCAAAAGTGTCTTATATAACATTTTCATTTCATGCTTATATATCATCAACATAACTTTATTACCTCCTACTACTCCTCATAATAATTCATAAAAATTTCTTCAAGAGATGGCTCCTCTATTAAAATATCTTCTATATTATGACCGGCTAATTCATCTATTAATTTATTCAAATCTCCTTTATATAGAAAATTCTCCTTCCTACCATCTTTAATCATCTTAATTCTTTTTGCATTCGTCTTAGTAATCTCTTCAACGGTATCTACTTTTATAATTTTGCCATCTCTCATAATGGCTACATTCTTACAATAGTTCTTCACTTCTGACAACACATGAGTAGATAACATACATGTAGCCCCCTTTTCTACATACTCTCGGATAAGTGTAAAAAATTCCGTCTGCATAAGCGGGTCCAGACCACTGGTTGGCTCATCAAAAATAAACAACCTGGGTTTGTGCTGCATAGCACACACTATGCTTACCTTCTTACGATTTCCCAAAGACAATTCATTAATTTTCTTTTCCGTATCCAATTTAATTCTCTCACAAAGCATATCAGCTTCTTCTTTGCAGTCTAGCTTTCTCACATTAGCAGCCATTTTGATTATATCTTTCACTTTCATATCAGGATAAAACATAGCTTCTGATGGAATATATCCAACTTCTGAAAGTATCTTCTCCCTGACAGATTTACCTTCCTTACCAAATATCTTTACACGACCTTTGTCAAATTGAATCAATCCAAGCATTGAACGGATTGTTGTACTTTTACCTGCACCATTAGGGCCTAAGAAACCAAAAATATCTCCTTCCTCAACAGAGAATGTTACACCCTCTGTACCTCTTCGATTTCCATAATATTTTGTCAGATTTTCAATTTCTACCACTTTACTCATTCACTTTTCCTCTTTCTTTAAATGCTTTTAAGTCTTCATTTAAAATCTTAGATTCTAATGTTCTTCTGATTTTATATACTAAAAATCCGCATATATAAGCCAAAACAACATATAAAAAGAAACCTATGGTAGCTAGCATATTTTCATCAAACCAACCGCCAATCCATGATACGAGAGTATATATTCCACTACACATAATACTAAGTAGCAACTCTCTAATCTTAAAGTTCTCACTTTCATCAAAATTCTTCATAAAATATAACTGAAAATAACACATACCATATGTCAAAAAAATCATTTCTATCATATGAATAATGTTGGCATTGATATTCCCATCTAAAAGCTTGTATATACTGTAATAAAACAGATAACAGAAAAAATAGATACAAGCTTTAAATTCTATGCCAATTTCTTCTAACAAATATCTCTCTAATTTTGTTAATCCATTTGATTTATTCATTACTTGCTCCTTTCTTGAGTATTCTTCTGAAATCTGATGCGTATGTACGTGAAATAATTATATGTTCCCCATTTACTAACCTTGCATCAATACGATTTGATGGCAGACTTCTTAGACTATCCACTTTATCTATATTTATAATCATAGATTTACTACTCCTGAAAAAATTAATATCATTAAGTAGTTGCTCTAACTGCACCAATGTATAATCCAGTTTCAATACATCTGTTTCCATATAAGCAAAGGTACTCCCATCCACACTCTCTATGTATAATATTTCGCTTATTTCTATAACCTTCTGTACCTTATCCTTCAAACCTATCAGTTTTGTCTGCTCACTTTTTATAAAATTAATTATTCTCTCTATTTCCGATGTCATGTCTATATAATTAACTATCACCTCATTCTCCCCATTGGATATCTGATTAATGACGTACTTCATTATTTCCTCCTATTCGTATTCTATATTGCGATTTTATCAATCAAGCAATTCAAATTCAATACTTAATAAGGCAAGTGACACTTATTAGGACGTAAGTTACACAAAAAAGTTAAATCCAAATAGTATAAATAACATAAAGAAGTTTTTTATATCTTCTAAAACAGTGTCGTCTTATAAGAAAAAAAGGCAGAATGCAAACATCTACATTCCACCTGATTCTTTAATCCTTTTATCTTCCTACTAATGATTTCACCATCACATAAACTTCAACTAATATTTCACCAATTGACAGACCTAACAATACCCCTGACATAAAATCTTTAAAGCCCGAACCTCCAAATGCATATGAAAGGGTCTGCAATGCAATGCCCAGTACAATTAAAATCATTCCATATAACATATTCTTTTGTTTTTCCAATTCCTGTGTTCTTCTAAGTAAATCTAAAATCTGTTCATCATCATAGGTTCGAACACTTTTTTCCTCAGACTTTTCACCATCCATCAGTTCTGCAATAGTAACTTCAAGTTCTTCACATAGACTCTTTACAACAGAATAGTCAGGCATACATTTTCCCTCTTGTGTCAAGTAGTTGACAACATTTTCTTAAACTTCTTTCTTCCATTTCATTATACTTCACTCTATACTCACCTATAATATCCACTAGGCTTTACATTCAATCAGCTAATGGAGATTTTTGTATGTACTAAAAAGGTATAATCCGTACCTTATCCTTTACTTCGAAAGCAATTCAACCAATCTCCTTGCAGCTTCTTTCGTATCTTCCGGTGAACCGAAAGTAGAAAAACGGAAATATCCTTCACCACAAGCGCCAAAACCTTCGCCTGGTGTGCCGACTACCTGTATCTCATTCAGCAGGTAATCAAAGAATTCCCAGCTTCCCATATTCTCCGGACATCTCATCCAAATATATGGCGCATTTTTCCCTCCACAATACCAGATTCCAAGTTTATCTAATGCTTCCATAAGGCATGCAGCATTCTGCTTATAAATCTTTATATTGTCATGAATTTGTTTCTGTCCCTCCTCAGTAAAGATTGCTGCAGCACCCTTTTGTATAATATAAGATACACCGTTTGTCTTTGTTGTACGGTTTCTTACCCACATTTGATTCAAGTTCATTCCGTCACGTTCCAGTTCTTTCGGAATTACAGTATATCCACATCTTGTACCTGTAAAACCCGCTGTTTTAGACAAGGAGCATATCTCTATGGCGCATTCTCTTGCTCCATTTACTTCATAAATACTATGTGGAATATTATCCTCTTCAATAAATGCTTCATATGCTGCATCAAAAAGTATGATTGCATCTATACTGTCTGCATAATCCACCCAAGCTTGCAGTTTTTCGTAATCAAACACAGCACCTGTAGGATTATTCGGCGAACATATATAAATAACATCTGCGGTTATACTTGCATTTGGCATAGGCAGGAATCCATTTTCTTTTCCGGCCGGCATATGAAT
>JAFQCK010000158.1 GCA_017416465.1 Lachnospiraceae bacterium
CTGAAAAGTTTTATATTAAGCTAATGTGCTTTTTATCATTTGTATCAATTTAGGAAATGTATCTTCTTTCTCTTTATATTGGTAAGAACTATCACATAGCATTTCATCATTGTGATATATTTCGCCCCTATCCGTTATAAAAGTATGAACTTTTCCGTTTTGCTTTATCTTAGCAATCATATTTCCAAAGCATTTTGAATCATATATAAAATCAATTAATATTGCATCATTCGGCAACGCACAAATAATAAACTGTTTCATTTCATCAATAGAAAAATACTTACTCATAAACTCACCGCCTCGAATGTATTATAACATAAAAGCGGCGAAGCCGCAATGCTTCTTCACTATTCACTATTACTTCTTACTTCCCAAAAATCCCGAATGCAAATTTAGTGAAGAGTGAATAGTGAATAGTGAAAAAGTAAAAATCCCGCCCACTTTCGCGAACGGGATTTTTGGGTATTTTGAACTTAATGACACGAATAAAATTTGTCTGAAAACCGAGGGTTTTTAAATTTGAATCTTAAGTTTGATCTATTCTTATATCAATGGACTTCAACTTATGGTTTTTTGCATAATGATATCCTTCCGACTTGCGTATATAATCAAAGAAATTTTCATCAGTATAATCACTCCATAAAGTACCTTCAAGATATTGATTTTCTTCATCAGGAGAGAACATTATACTTACTCGGAGCTGATAATATTCATCTTCTCCATCCGGATATTGTCTCACTAAATCATAGTAAAACAAATCTTCCCCCGTAAAACCATAAACACCAAACTCGTTTAATAAAAGGTCTTCTTCAATGGGGATTTTGCACATTTCTTCAAATACATTTATGATTTCATCTAATGAGTTGTTAGTTGAAATATTTTTCTGTAAATATTCTAATAATGACATAAAATCACCGCCCTTTAAATGTATTATAGCATAAAAGCGGCAAAGCCGCAATACTTATTACCTCTTACCTATTACTTATTACTTCCCAAAAATCCCGAATGCAAAATTTTAGTGAAAAGTGAAGAGTGAAGAGGTAAAAAGTAAAATCCCGAACGCTTTCGCATTCGGGATTTTTGGGTGTTTTGAACTTAGTGGCACGAATGAAATGTGCTGAAAACCGAGGATTTTCTTGCCAGCTACAAATACTGTATTAAACGGAGACAAGAGAACCGTCCCCTTATCTCCGGTCAATTACATTGTTTAACTAGCTCTATCTCTTTTTTGTACTCACAAAGCAAAAATATATTTTCTAACAAGAAAATCGGCACTAATAAGAAACCATATATACCACCGGTTACAATTCCCCATATCAAATATATTTTGCTTAATTTATAGCACTTCTTTATTGATTCAATCGTGTGTCGCTTTTTAAACACAACACTCATATTAAAAACATTAAAAATTGCACTAGCAATAACATAAACGATCACAGGACTCAGTGTACCAAATACTATTACGACATTTCCCCAATATCCCCATGCACTTGTTCCATCGTTAGATAAAGTAATTATCGAAATAACAATAAGCGCAATCAACTCTATAGATACAAAAACAGTCCTTGTAATTGTGGCTTTTACTAATTTATTGTCGTTC
>JAFQCK010000159.1 GCA_017416465.1 Lachnospiraceae bacterium
AAAAGAAAATAGGCGGCCGTTTCTCACAGCTGCCTACCCGCCAATGGAATATTTGGATTCGGGCATTACCCATGCCTTCCTACGGTCTATAATTATACTAGCATATACATAACAAAACTACTAACCACTTTTTTGAAAAAATAAGTCTAAGCTTAAGATGGTGTAGTCCATACCCACTCTTGGTTACATATTCAGTTTTTTGGTGCCTTTCTCCACCAATTTTACCGTAACTGATTAAAAAGATATAGTTGGACTAACCTCTGAAATGCCCTATTTATAAGGCTTTCTTAAGCTTGTCACTATTATATCTCAATCCCCTGTCTCCCATTTTGAAATGGTCTTATTTGAAACTCCAAGTCTTTCTGCCAGTTGTTCCTGTGTCAAATTTTTCTGTTTTCTCTTTAATTGAATAAATTTTCCTGTAACTAATTGATTCATATGTGTTCCTCCATTCATTTGATGGTATAAAACTACATCTTTTAGTAAAAAATTCAAATCCCTTATAAGTAGAATATCGGTGGAATCCCTATAAAATAAGGCTATTACACATATCAACTATTTCTTTATTCACTTTTTCCTCATTTTCGAAATATGCTTTAATACTATTTATAACTTCATAATCTCTATCACATAATTTCTGTAACTTCGCCTTCTCTAAAAACATTTCCACATATTTATCCCAACCTTCAATCACAGAACATCCTAACACCGGACCTTCATTTAGCAATTCAGCTATAATCTCTCTAACACCTCTAAATTCATCTTCTGTTAAATCACCCTTCATTCGTTCACAAACATCTGCCTTATTAAAGCATGTAAGTGCAGAATATGCCGATAATACATTATTATCTATACCTTCCTTTAAAATCCAATCTTTAATCTCATCATTAACAGGTTCAAGTCTTTCAACAGCATGTATTCTTCCCCAGCCCCTAACTTTTTTTGCCAATTCAAAAACTAATTCATTTCCATTATCCAATCTTAACAATATAAACAAAGCAAATAAAGTAAATTCATCACTAAGCCCCAATGTCATAACTTTAGATATTAATTCATTATTCCCATTCAAATTAAAAAGTTCAAGCATCGAAAGTCCATATTTAACACATTCTCTATCATCTGACTTTGTAATAATATCTACTGAAGTCTTAAATACATTTCTTGCCGGCAATTCATCACTATGCTCAATTATAAATTTCTGTACGTCATCAATTAACTCTAGTGCTCTTTTTTGTTTCCCTAACTCAGTAAACAATTCTACCGCTTTGTCATAATCACTAGCGGCAGAAGCTCTTACAGCTTCTTCCATTAATGCCAAATCTTTTTCATCAGCCTCAGTTCTGCCCATATGATATATAGCTACACCATCTATAGCTCCATCTGCCCACTTAATTTTACCATCATCTATACTAGGTAAACTAAAATTCTTAGGAAGTACTCCTTCTATCAATGAACTATTTATAATATCAAATAATGATTTCATTTTTTTCATTATATCTCCAATTTCTTTCTCATCTTTTTTAACAAAAATCTTTTCTTATATTTTAAATTTGCATATTCCGTTATTTGCTTTAAATACAACATATCATATGCACCACCTACTGCACCAACAACCGGAATCCCTTGTAAAAATTTCATATAAAGCAATTCCTTTGATAAACCGGATGCAGTAAACTCTATCTGCTTCCTTTCATCATAATCCTCAGGAACCTCAAGATTCAAAATATAATCATCAATTATCCTATCTATTTTAAGCATTTCATCACCGTAAAGAACTGCACCTTGAATTATAAGAAGAATAAATCTTCGTTCTCCTTCTGTTTCATATTCATATCCATAATTAAGTGCAATCTCATAAATGCTTTTTAAAATCATACCTGTAAAAACCGGTATATCCGGAAGACCTACACCTACAATCCCCATTCCTATACCTGTAACTCCCGATAAAAGCGTATTAACTATACCTGAGCTCTCTGCTTTCTTTCCAAATTCTTTTAACGATTTTCTATCATGTCGTACCTCATTAGCATATTCATTGATAGTATATGTATTTTGAATTTCCTCTTTTTTATACGTCTTTTCAATTATATCTGTGCCCTTTTCAAAAATCATCCCAAAGGCTTTTACAAATGCTTTATCAAGCGTTCCCTGTAACTTATAAGGAACCTTTTCAGCTAATTTTTGATTCAAGAAACTATCTTTTTGTTCCTCACGCTTTTTAAGAAATTTCTGTTCTTTCCTTTTGAGCTTTTCTAATTCCTCCACTACCGGACTTTTTCTTTGAAACATAGAATCACCCTCTTTTTATGCCATATTTATTGTTATTGCTAGTACTTCATCCCAAAATGTATCATTATCCACTGCTTGATAATCTAATTCTCTAATATAATTCTCAAACTCTTCTATCCAATTCTCATCAATAACCTCTTCCCAAAAGTCCCCTTCCGGATTTTCTTCAAAAATTTCTAATTCAGGTAGTACTTCACCTTCCATCAACTGTCTTTTAATAAAATCTCCAAATTTCTCAAAACCACCTTTACTCTCTGTAAAAAAAGTCATATCCAAAGAAAGAAACTTTGGAATACCATATTTAGTTAATATTTCCTTACTTGTATTATCTAATGCCAATTTTTTTATTTTATCCAAAGAATATGCAACTATTTCTTCCTCATCTTCTTTTGCCACTTTATTTAATTCGATAAGTTCATTTATTAATTCACTCATTGTTAACTCTCCTTTTTTCATTTTTATTATTTTCCTTCTATTAATTAAATTCCTCTAATTATATATGCATATATTTTTCTACACACTATTTATATTTACCAATATATTTTACCCCTGTCAAAAAACACATAAATGGCATTCTGCTACATACTTAGTAATTGTATTAAATAAAGTAAATTCTTTATCTATCCAAATAAACAGATATAAATTAAGAATAGTCGCCACTAAACCTATGCCTAACAACATATGACAACTATTCTCTGCTTTACTTACTATTTTTTTATCAGATAAATACGACATTATTGGCATCAAAACTATTGTTCCGTATACGAACGGAGCAAACAATCTTTTAACTCTTTCAATTAGATATTCCTTACTTGTCCTTTTTTGCAGTGCATATTTTGTACTTATCCCCGCTAACACAAATTTCTAAACAGTTGAATATATTTAAATAAACATCGTCAAATAATGTGGTATTGTTAATTTAACATCATTTTCCCCAATATTTCCACCCACTAGTTTATATGCCACTGAAGGAAAGTATGTTTCTATAAATGTATTTAAAGATTTTGTAGCCGTATTCCCTGCTTTTACTTCAATTGGAACAACTTCTCCCATTTTCTCAATTAAAAATTCAAGTTCCGAATCATCATTTGGCTTATAATATTGAAGTCTGTATCCATTCTTTATCAATGTTTCTGCTACAAAATTTTCATATATTCCACCTTTTGCAAATCCTTTTAAATTACCATTTAAAAGTGCTTGTTTTGTAGCAAATCCAAATAAAGCCATTAAAAGTCCTGTATCATTTAAATATAATTTAAACTCATTTTCTTTGGCATATGCATTTAAAGGAAGTTCAGGCAATGATGTATTATAACAAATATGCACCATATTGGCATCACAAAGCCACTGAATACTATCACCAAATTTTCTCATAGTAGCCTTACTCTCTACTTCTGAATATTTAAACTTTTTATATTCTCTTGCAAGTTGTCTGGGAATACTATCATAACATTTTCTTACTTTTACCTTTTCTGCACCTTTAGCATGCTGAGAGATATCATCCTCATAAGAAAAAATAATTTTCTCTTGTATTTCCTGCACTTTTCCAAAATCTTTATGTTCCATAAAATTTGCAACTACTTCCGGCATTCCTCCTACTACGATATATTCTCTCAAAATCGAATCATATTTTTGATTAATTTCTGTTGGAATCTTTTTTTTCTCTTCAAAAAAACTTTTTAAAAATTCAACAGTTTCTTCACCATATCCGTATGCCCAAAGAAATTCCTCAAAATCTAACGAATACATCATAATCTGCTTTTCATATCCAACGGGAATAGATTCCACTTCTTCAACTTCACTATCAGCATCTTTACTATATGCAAGTCCTAAAAGCGAACCTGAAGCAATGATATCATATCTTCCATCCTCAGCAAGAAATTTTAAAGCAGTTCTTGCATTTGCACATTTTTGAATTTCATCCAAAAAAATCAAAGTTTTTCCAGGTATCAGCTTTATTCCCGGAATATTAGCTGTAAGCCTTTTATATATTTCTTCTGCCGACTTATCTCCCTCAAAAATCACCTTTAATGCACTCTGCATATGAAAATTAATTTCAATAAAACTTTCGTATTCTGCCCGACCAAACTCTCTTACAAGATATGTTTTTCCAACCTGTCTTGCCCCCTTTATTAATAGACATTCCTTTGACTTAGTATCCTTCCATTCCAATAATCGTTCATACATTTTTCTTTTAAGCATACTAATCCTCCATTTCTAATCAATTCCACCAATATCATTTTATCATATTATATGATTTCATTCAATCATTATGCATTAAATCGGAGGTTTAATTTTCACAAAATCACATCATTTCGGAGGTTCTATTTTTACAAAATCACATCATTTCGGAGGTTCTATTTCCACAAAGTTACATCATTTCGCAGGTTCTATTCTCCCAAATTGTAGCATCATCAGTATTAACAACCCTATCTTACCGCATCCATAAAAGTCTTTCTTAACTGTGCATTATCCTCAAACTGTCCTAAAGTTGCAAATGTAACTGTCTTACTTCCCGGTTTCTTAACACCTCTCATAGACATACAAAGATGTTCTGCCTCTATCATAACCATAACACCTTTTGCGTGAAGATTATCCATAACCGCTTCTGCTATCTGACTTGTAAGTCTCTCCTGAATTTGTGGACGTCTTGCAAATACTTCAACTGTTCTTGCGAGCTTACTTAATCCAACTACTTTTCCATCCGGGATGTATGCAATATGAACCACACCAAAAAATGGAAGTAAATGATGTTCGCACATAGAATAAAAGGTTATATCTTTTTCAATAACCATATCATTCATAGGACTTTCAAAAGTCTTCTGTAAATGTTCTTTTGCAGAAGCGGAAAGTCCTCCAAAAATCTCTTCATACATTCTTGCTACACGCTTTGGTGTGTCCACAAGACCTTCTCTGTTAACATTTTCACCAATTCCTTCAAGCAATAATTCTACTGCTTTCTCAATTTTTTCTTTATCTATCATCACTATTCCTTCTTTCTACTGCCAACTTAGCCTCATCAAGATATGATAACGAACCAAAAATCATAATAACATCATCATTATCAACCATTGAAACTGCCATTTTTACAGCCTCTTCAATAGTATCTGCACTAACAACATTATCATTATACTTTTTAGCTGCATTTTTAAGTTCCTCTCCTAAAAGAGCTCTCGCATTATTAGGTGTAACGGTTATAATGTCACTTGCGTATCCACCCGTAAGCCTTAAAACGCTATCATAATCTTTATCCGCCAATACACCTATTATATATACAATCCTTTTATTTGTAAAATAAATTTCTACACATTTTTTTATATGCTCTCCCGCACCCGGATTGTGTCCTCCATCAAAATATATATCAGGCTTATCACATATTTTTTCAAATCTTCCATGCCAAATAGTATTCTTTATTCCGTTATACACACATTCGGCTGAAATATCATAACCTTTTTCCACAACAGCCTCTATAACTTCAATCGCTGTAACTATATTTTCCGTTTGAAAATCACCCAACATCATTGTTGTAATATTCTTATATTCATTTCCACTTGCTGACACATAATCAAACACAGTTTTATCCAGCTCATATTTTACATTTTCAGGCACATTACAGATTACACACTCAGCATTGTTTTGCATTGCATTTTGAATCATCACCTCAGTAGCTTCTTTAGTCTGATTAGCAACAACTACTGATGAATTTTCTTTAATAATTCCTGCTTTATGTGTTGCAATTTCAGTGATTGTGTTTCCTAAGAACTGGGTATGGTCAAGACTTATCGGTGTAATAATACTAACCAAAGTATCTTCAACAATATTAGTTGCATCCATATCACCACCAAGTCCTGTTTCAACCAATGCAAAATCGCATTTTTCCTCATAAAAATAAAGATATGCCAATGCAGTTTCAATTTCAAATGCAGTAGGAGATTCAAAACCATTTTTTTCAATCCTATCTACTGCCTCTTTAATCTTACTCATTAAAAAAGCATATTTTTCCTCACTTATATACTCGCCATTAATCTGAAAAATCTCCCTATAATCAAAAACAGCAGGCGACGTGTACTTACCCACTTTATAGCCTGCCTGCTTTAATATTTCTGATATATAGGCAAGAGTTGAGCCTTTACCGTTAGTACCGGCAATGTGCAGAACTTTAACTTCATTCTGCACATTAGAAAGTTCATTCATAAGTCTTTTGATACTTTCAAGCCCTAGTATACTGCCCTTTTTCAGAGCCTTATTTATATATTCTCTTGCTTCTAAATAATTCATTATTCTGCTCCTACTTTTGTCCAATATTTATCATACAATACGTCTCCTTCTGAACCAAGATACTTATATACTTCACATCTTTCGAGTTCATTAGCCTCCGGGAATGCAATCGTACTGTTTCTGATATCTTCATCTTCAATAAGCTCTCTTGCCGGAACATTAGGGGTAGAATAAGTAATATAATCAAAGTTCATAAGTGCAATGTCAGGTCTGCATAAGAAATTGATAAATGCTTCCGCACCCTCTTTATTCTTACAATTTTTAGGAATTACCCAACCATCAATCCACACATTCGAACCTTCCTTTGGAATCACATATTCCAAATCTTCATTCTCTCTTTGCATATAAATTGCCTCTCCTGAATAAATAACTCCAAGAGCCGCAGCATTTTTAATCATCTTATCTCTTACCTGATCAACAACATATGCCTGAACTATCGGTTTTTGTTCAATAAGTAAGTCTGTTGCTTCCTGTAACTCATCTTCATCCATTGTATTAATACTATAACCAAGATAAGATAATGCTACACAATAAGCATCTCTTACACTATTCTGCATAAGAATCTGATTTTCATATTTTTTGTCAAATAAAACCGACCAACTGTCAATCGGTTCATCAACCATTGATTTGTTATACATAATGCCTACAGTTCCCCATGTATACGGAACACAATATTTATTCTCAGGGTCGAATCCCTTTGCACTTTCCATGTACTGACTTCCAATATTCACCATATTAGGAACATTTTCAAAGTTTACTTCTGCAAGTAAATCATTTTCAATCATCTTCTGTACCATATAATCTGAAGGACATATTACGTCATAATTTCTTGCCCCTTTTGCAACGATTGTATACATCTCTTCGTTAGTTTCAAATTCTTCATAATTAACAGTATATCCTGTCTCTTCTTCAAATATCTCTATAACTTCAGGGTCTATATACTCTCCCCAGTTATATACATTAACTACATTATCACCTGCTTCTGCAAATATAAGATTCTTAAATGAATAATGTATACTTACCACAACAAGTAAAACTGCAAACACCGCTGTTGAATACTGGAAAACCTTATGTCTTATTTCCGAACTCTTTGTAACTACCTTCTTCTTTGCCGGCGTTTTGTTAATAAGCAAAAGAAGTACAAAAACTGACACAAATAGCAATGTTGATAAAGCGTACATCTCCGGTTTAATACCTTTTCTTACTTCTGTATAAATCTTAGTAGATAAAGTATCAAATCCCGAACCACGAGTGAAATGTGTAATTATAAAATCGTCTAAAGACATTGTAAATGACATAAAAAATCCTGATAAAACTCCCGGCATTATGTCCGGTAAAGTAATCTTAAAAAAAGCATATGTCTTAGATGCACCCAAATCAAGTGCTGCCTCATACATATTATTATCCATCTGTTTTACCTTAGGCATAATACTAAGTACTGCATAAGGTATACAGAAAGTAACATGAGCAATCAACACCGTTGAGAAGCTAAGAGTTATTCCTACGCCGATAAATAAAAGCATAAATGCAAGACCTGTTACAATCTCAGCATTAAGCATAGGAATATTAATAATACTCATAATAGTTGCTCTTGCAAATCTTTTCATTCTTCTCATTGTAAGACATGCGAGTACTCCAATTACGGTAGCTATAAAAGCTGAAAGCACTGCAAGAACAAGTGTTGATTTCAAGGCATCCATTATAGCTTCATTTTCAAATAAATCCTTGTACCACTGTAAAGTAAAACCTTTCCATGTTCCAAGAAGCTTAGAATCATTAAATGACGCTACAATCAATACTAAAATCGGGCAATATAAAAATAAAATCATTAGAAAAAGGTAAATTTTTCTTGCTGCATTTCTCATAAGATATTACCTCCTTCGCCTTTATCGTATTTAGCTGTAAATAACATATTTAACACAATAAATATCATAAGTATTAAAGAAAGTCCTGCTCCAAGATTTAAATTGTCTGCTTTAACCTTGTTTTCCACAAGATTACCGATAAGAAGTAACTTTCCTCCACCTAATATATCTGATATTACAAAAGTTGTAAGTGCCGGAACAAATACCATAATTATTCCACTTGCAATTCCGGGAAAGCTAAGTGGGATAATAATCTTTACAAGTGTCTGGAAATAATTTGCTCCCAAATCTCTTGCCGCATTTATAGTATTATCATCAATCTTTACCAAAACATTATAGATAGGTAATACCATAAATGGTAAGAAATCGTATACCATACCAAGTACAATTGCATACGGTGTATTAATAATATTAAAATATGGTAAATCAAGCGCATTGATTATATTATCAAGCACACCATTATAATCAAGAATAGCCTGCCATGCATATGTTCTTAAAAGAAAATTCATCCACATAGGCATAATAAATATAAACACAACAAAGCTGCTCTTCTTCATATGCATATTACGAAGAATAAGCGCAAGAGGATATGCTAACAATAAACATATCACTGTACAAATCATCGCAAGTAAAATAGACAGTAACAACGCATCATAATACTCTTTTTGTGCAATTGTCGCTACATTAGCAGTAGTAAACTTTCCATCTGCGTCAGTAAATCCATAATAAAACACAAAGATAAGAGGAATAACAACAAAAGCAATAATCCATATTATGTAAGGGCCTGCCAGTAGTGTATTCTTAAATGAACCCTTAAGGGCTTTATTATTAGTCTTCAATTGGTACCGCCTCCTCATCTTCAGATTCAGGTTTATGCATTATCTGGATATTAAACGGGTCAACCTTAATGCCAACCTCTGTTCCAACAGGTACTAACTTTGTACTGTGAACAAGCCATTCAAATCCATTAGCCATAACTTCCATCTCATAATGCACACCTTTGAAGATAAGATGTGTTACCTTTCCGTTAATAGTCCCTTTTCCTCTTTCAACAAGCTCAACGTCCTCAGGTCTGATTACCGCATCAACCGGTGTATTGTTACCAAAACCTGTATCTACACACTGAAACTTTGTTCCAAGAATCTCTACAACCTTATCTTCAATCATAGTTGCAGAAATAATATTACTTTCACCAATAAAGTCTGCCACAAAAGCATTCTCCGGCTCATTATATATATCTTCAGGTGTTCCAATCTGCTGAATGTATCCCTGATTCATTACGACAATAGTATCTGACATAGTAAGAGCCTCTTCCTGGTCATGAGTTACATAAATAAACGTAATTCCAAGTTCATTCTTAAGTCTTATAAGCTCATACTGCATCTCCTGTCTGAGTTTCAAATCAAGAGCTCCCAAAGGCTCATCAAGTAAAAGAATCTTTGGCTCATTAACTATTGCTCTTGCAATTGCAATTCTCTGCTGCTGACCACCACTTAATGAATCAGCCATTCTATTTTCGAATCCATCAAGATTAACAAGCTTTAAAGCATACTTAATCTTGTCATCTATATATTGTTTACTTTTCTTCTTAATTTTAAGTCCAAATGCTATATTCTCTGCAATAGTCATATGAGTAAATAAAGCATATTTCTGAAAAACAGTGTTAAGCTGTCTTTTATTCGGAGGAAGGTTGGTAATATCCTGTCCGCTAAAAATCACCTGTCCCATATCAGGCTGTTCAAAACCTCCAATAATCCTTAAAGTTGTGGTCTTCCCACAACCACTGGGCCCTAAAAGCGTAAGGAATTCATTCTCCCTAATATAAAGGTTCAAATCATCAAGAACCAAATTATCTCCATAAGATTTTGAAATATTAACAAGGTCTATTAATTTTTCAGCCATTTTCATTTTCCTTTCCGCTTAAAAAGTTATAGAATATGCACTTTTTCACTATCAAAAAATAGTCTTTTCTGTCGAATAAGAAAATTTACGCATATTAATATGGATTTTAATATTATTGGGGGTTTGTGTCAAGTAATTATTATTTTTATTTACAATAATCTGGTATTCAAACATAAAATATGCTACAAACACATCATACTCGTATAAAAATGTGTTTGTAGCATATTTTAATTAATTTTAACTAATGCATCATCAAGTGCATTATAACTGTTATCAACCGTTATATAGTTATACCAAAGATAACACTTATCTAAATATTCAACCGGAATAATATATCCAATTTTAATCTTACATTCTTCACCTTTTATCATCGGATAGTTTGTTATAATCTTATTTGAATCCATACTCCCAGTATTTAATCTCGGTGAAAACGAAACAAAATCATTTGAACTTAATGACACCATTTCCGATTCCGAAAAATATCCTTCACCTTCATCCAATCCCATCTTTTCAAGTTTATCATCAAACTCATTTAAATATAATAATTTAGGACATAAATCTGTCTGCTGTATCCATTCCGAATAAGATTCATATGCTATTTCCACAGTGACATAACATACCTCCATCTCGCTACGCTTTTCAATAATTTCGCCGGATTCGTCTCTTTTTTTAGTAATAATTGTCATATCAGATAATTCATTAGCTTCATTTAAATATTTAGTTATATCCTCATATTCTCCATAAAAATCATTTATATCCTCTTTATTTATCTTATAACTTACATTCACATTTGTAACAATACCTTTCAAATGCTGTGATTTTATATCAAACTCTTCTGATACTTTTTTTACATTCTCTTTATTAAATCTCAAATTCCCCTTAAGTTCTTCAGGTAATGTGTTTGAAGCTTCTTCATCAGACTCATTAATCTCATCAATATAGGAATTTCTAAAATCCATTTCATTTTTAGTTACTCCATAAAAATTAGTCACTGATAATTTATTATTAAAATCATAATATTCCACTTGCGGTTCAATATAAAATTCAAAAGAATTCATCAAATCAATCTTACCATCTTTATAAACAATATTAACCTTTTCATCTTCAAAACTATTGTTCATCTTATTTAAAAAAGAAATTATAATATCATCCGTTTTACCATTAAAAATTGCTAAAATCATAAAAACAGCAATAAAAAACGGCAAAATAAACAAAAATAGTTTTATTATCTTCCTCATATTTCAAACACCTATTACTTAAACTTTCTGATAACATACTTTTTCATTAACAAATCTTTTTTTAATATTTATAGGTCAGTTGCCACTATCGCTTTGTATTCATATCAGATTTTTTTATTTTATCATAACTCTTTTTATAAATATATATTTTAACCTTAAACTTTACAAAATTCTTACATTCTCCCTATGACTTAAAAATTAACAATTTTGTATGTATCTGTTGACTTCCTATGTGTAAACAAGTTATACTAAATAAAAATTTTTTAATATTAAGTAGATGGTTGTGAAATCATAATATCAACAACACTTTGTTCATTGCGAATTGCGACTTTGGGCGCACAATTAGGCATATTTGTACGTAAAATGCGAACAAATATGCCTAATTGTCCGAACAACGGAGTGAAAGCTTGAACAAAGTGTTGTTGATATGACCTTTATAATCATTTACAAAATTTTCGAAAGGAATATTTATATGAAAAAAACATTTAAAAAAACTCTTTGCATTCTTTTAGCCGGAGCTATATCTTTTTCATTTATTGGTTGCTCTGACAGTAAAAAAGAAGATACAAACAAAATCATCGAAGACGAACCAATTGAAGGCAACAGACTTCAGGCAGATTGGGTTGACACTGCAATTATGTATGAAGTTAATGTAAGACAGTATACTGAAGAAGGAACTTTTGATGCATTTGCAGAGCATCTTGAAAGACTTAAAGAAATGGGTGTAAATTGCCTCTGGTTCATGCCTATTCATCCTATCTCTCAGGTTCATAAAAAAGGGACTTTAGGTTCTTACTATGCAGTAGCTGATTATAAAGGTGTTAATAGCGAATTTGGTAATTTAGAAGACTTTAAAGAACTTGTAAACAAAGCACATGATATGGGATTTACAGTTATTCTTGACTGGGTTGCTAACCACACCGGTTGGGACCATGTATGGATTACAGAACATCCTGAATACTATACAAAAGATGAAGAGGGTAACATTATTCATCCTTTAGGCACTGATTGGATTGACGTTGCAGACCTTGATTTTGAAAATCAGGAAATGCGTGCAGCTATGATTGATGCAATGAAGTTTTGGGTTGAAGAAGTTGATATCGATGGTTTCAGATGTGACCACGCACATGGTGTTCCACTTGATTTCTGGCAGGAAGCAAGAACAACTCTTGACGCCATCAAACCAATCTATATGGTTGCAGAAGATGGAACAAATAGTGATTCTGTTATGAACATAGCCTTTGACAGTAATTATCACTTTGATTATTATGATAAATTAAAGCTTGCAACTCAAGTACCGGGTTGTGGTGATGATTTACAGAAATATGTTGACAGAGAACTTCCTTATGGTGGATTTAAGATGAATTTCTTAGACAATCATGACAAAAACACTTATGATGGAACACTTGCTGAACGTTTTGGTGAAGAAAAACTTGGTGCATTATATACTTTACTTTTTACATCCGAAGGTATGCCATTAATATATTCAGGTAATGAAGAAGATATAGATATTAGTCTTGAATTCTTTGAAAAAGATAATATTAACTTTGGTGATTACAAATATAGCGAAATGCTTTCCAAATTATGTGAAATCAAAACTACTTATGAAGCACTTTATAATGGTGCAGCCGGCGGAAATGCAAGAATTATTACTTGTGATAATCAAAGCATTATTGCATTTAAGAGAGTTAAGAATGGTAAACAGATTACAGTTATTGTAAACATGTCAGATACTGAGCAGAAAGTTAAATATGATGAGAAACTCCTCTCCGGAAAGATACTCTTTAATGGTGATGGAACAGGAATGTCTGATAAAATAGGTTCAGATTTTAAATCTACTTCTTCTAACACTTTAAGTGCGTGGGAATATTACATTATAGTTTCTGAATAAATTCATATATTTATAAAACACATCCGGTTTGCTTGCCATTAAAATACAAGAAAGCCGGATGTGTTTTAATTTAATTCATTCATACTTCTTCATATGTAGCATTAAAAACTTCCCTATTAAGTATATAAATATCATTTTCATCATCTTCAATATAACATATATAATCCCCTACATTTCCAATCATATATTTTTCATAATCCCATCTTGTAAATACTTTCGTAGGTTTATAAAGCTGTTTAGCATATATTCTTGAATTTTCCTTACATATACAGCTTTTTGCATATTCCATAAGATTATATTCTTCATCAGTATCAAGATTTCTAACGGAAGGGTCATATTCAAAATGCTTACTAAATTTGTTTTCACCTTCATTGTATTTCTTTTCGAATACCTTTCTTTCAATTGGATATGCTTCTCCAAAATAACCTATCATTATATAAATATCAGGTGACGTATTAATATACACATCGCCTTCATATGTTCTTATCTTACATTCAGTTCCTTCTTTTGCCAAATCCATTGACCTAATAAATCCACATTCAATCTGTTTCTTTGCATATTTTTTAAATTCATCAATTCCTTCTATATCATCTTTCTTTCTTATAATGCTGTAATTTTCATAATATTTACCAACTCTGTCAAAGAAATATGCTTCAATACCAAGTTCTCCATATACCTTGCTAAATCTCTTAGCACTAATAAACCCTCCCGCCTTATCATTATGTCCACCACCATTACCTATTCGTTCAGTAAGAAAAACTGCCAAATCATTTGCAGCAACATCTATTACACAACTTCTTATTGATAACTTATATCCACCGGGACATTCATTGTAAATAATACTTACATCAATGGTATCAACCTGTAACACCAAATCTCCAATAATTCCAAGAATATTAGGGTCACATGGTTTAGCTTTAATAATTGATATGCGTTTATGCTCATCAAAACTATATCTTATTAAAGCTATTCCTGCTGTTTCAAGCTCTTGTATAGTAAAGTTAGAATGTACCAGTTTCTTTATAAGAGCTTTATCAACTCTAAGATAATCTATCATTTCTCTTTCAAGAGGATGGCGTAATTCCGAAAACCCATTACTATCCATATACAATCCGTAATATAATGCCGTTGACACTCCTACATCATTATTAATTCTCATTCCCTCTTTCTTCAGAAGGTCATAACATATGGTTGCACAACTTACAATATGACTTCTGATTTCACACATTTCATCTGATTCTTTTCCTGTATTGTGATGGTCTATTATAGCAATATTCTGTGCCTCAAACTTTTTAATATTTCCTTCACCATACTGGCAATCTACTGTAATTAATAATTCAGGATTACCAATATCCGTAACATATTCAACCGGTAAATTTAATGATTCTATAAGCAATAATATATTACTCTTTGTAATTTTAAAACTACCACTATATACAAGTCTTACATTTTTACCTTTATCTTCAAAATATTTATAAATCGAATATCCTGAGCCAATTGCATCTGCATCAGGATTATCATGCATCTGAATCACAATATCATTATATTTTTCAAGTGTGGATAATTTCATAGATTTTCCTCGTTTCTATACTAAAATTTTTATTCGTAACAAATTATAGTGTATGTATTTAAATATTTAATAATTACTATGAAGCAAGTACTGTTTTATCAATACCATTTGCAATACCAATTGCAATTTTTTCCTGATAATCCTCTGTAACCAACAATTTATCCTCTTCCGGATTTGAAAGATAGCCAACTTCAACTATTGTAACAGGCACCTGACTCCAATTAATAAATGCCATCGTATCTGTTTCCCAGATATTTTGTTTCTTACAATCTGTACTAATAACCATTTCTTCTAAAATACATTCCGATAATTTCCTAGACTGAGCGTAGCTTTCTGCATTATATGGATTATTTTTTGTCTGACAAATTGCCATAGCTCCATTTACTGTTGAATCCTCTGATACATTTGCATCTATCCTTATTAGTGCAGATACTTTGTTTTCATTAGCCATTTCAGCTCTCATAGCATTACTAATATTTACATCATTACTTTTTCTGGTCATTAACACAGTATAACCTCTTTTTTTCAACTCTTTTTCTAATTTTAATGCAATCTGTAAATTAAGTTCACTCTCTACAATCCCCGTGCTAATTCCTGTACTTGAAGTCCCCATTTTATTCTTTGTTTCGGTCGCTCCCGGTCCAATTGCTTCTTTTTCTCTATTATCATTCTTTTGGAGAGCCGCATCAATTGCAATTGTCATAGATTCTCTCATTTTTCTGGCTTCTTCACTATCCGCAAAATAGTTTGAAGTTTGTTCTTCACTTGAAGGCTCTTCTGTAATTATACTTTCTTTATTATCCGAAGAGTTTTCTTCATTGTTCTTTGAAGTAACTTCATTATTAACTAAAATACTTTCGCTATTTCCTTCTTCATTTGATTTATCATCTTTCCCTGATGAGATTGCTACAATTACTGCAACCAATACTACAATA
Source organism: Lachnospiraceae bacterium (assembly GCA_017416465.1). GTDB lineage: Bacteria > Bacillota > Clostridia > Lachnospirales > Lachnospiraceae > Bovifimicola. Next base: position 15,969 of record JAFQCK010000159.1, read on the forward strand.
ACAAAAACTGATGCTACAGCGAAAATTTTCAAAAATTTTTGCTCTACTTTATTTGTTTCCGCAAAAATATTGTCCATCATTGATTCTTGTGTACTTGCAATAATATCATCTGCTGATACTAACGGTGTTACCTCTTTAACATTTTCCGGTTGTGTATAAACTTCTTTTATCTCATTAGTTCTATCTGTATCCGGTGTGATAACAACTTTATTAAGTTCAGCTTCTTCTTTAAGCATCTCATAATTTAGTTTTTTTTCAAGTTCATCAAATTCTTCCTCTTCTTTTTCACGAAGTATCTTTTTTATTAAAGAATATAACTCGCTTAAATCATCACTTTTCTTAATATCACGCCATTGATTAGTCATAAGAAAATATTCCATAGACTTAGATAATTCCACAAATTCCAATTTGTATACAACAATAGGAATAGAACGGCTTACAGCCCTTTCCACTTCTCTTAACACATGTGGAGAATTATTAGCTTCATTCGATAACATTAAAAGCAATACTTTGGAATTATCAAGTCCATCCAACAATTCTTCTGCATAGCTTGCACCTACTTTAATATCTCTTGGTGCAATAAAACAATTTATATAATTTTTCTCTAAATACTCACATATTCTTGTTGCCTCTTTTTCATCTGATGATGAGTGAGATATAAAAATTTCTTTTTCCATTTGAATCCTCTTTCCGGGTATTCTATCGCAAAAAACTACATTTTACTTTATAATACTCATTAACCAAATTACGATAACCCCATTTTTTCATAGTTTCATATTCAATACGATAGTTTCCTTTATAATGTCTCCCTGTTACAGCATATCTTATATACTCTTGCATATATTTGTCAATCTCTTTCAATCCTTTATCTGTAGTTAAATTCGGAAAAAACCATTTACTCCATGTAAAATCATTTTCTTCATCATAGCCAAAGAACTTTTTATTCATTGCCCTGATAAATCCAATTGCAGCCTTTTCTTCACTCAAACCTTTCTTTCTCTGCCATCTTCTAAGAGCTTCCGCTTTTCTCTTTATCTTTTTCTTAATCTTTCTCTTAGTATTTTCAGACAAATCAAACTGACCATCACTATATTTAAATCCTAAAAATTCCCATTCATCACCAGGATTTGCAAAAAAAACTTTACTTTCATTTATCTTTAAATGTTTTTCATCCAATTTAGCATATAATAATTTCTGATATTCTAATAAAGATTCATAATCCTTAGCAAAAATCAAAATATCATCTGAATATCTAAAATATTCAATACTATTTTCTCTAAAATATTCATCAACATCTTTTAGATAAATATTCGCTAAAAATGGTGAAAACGGAACTCCTGCCATTGCTCCATGACTTTCATCTTCTGTTACACTTCCATTAATTAAAACCTTATTTTCTTCTAAAATCTTTATGATTAAATTAAACAAATCTTCTTCATCTGACTTAACTTCAGACATCATTTCTTTTAGAATATCAATATTAATAGAGTTAAAATAATTACTTATATCTGCTTTAAAACAATAATAGTCTTTAAATGAAGGATTTCTCAAAATTCTTTTTAGCGCGTTAGATGCTCCATAATCTCTTCTGAATGCATAACAGTTAGGTTCAAATAAATAGTCATACTTATATAACTTATACGCAATAAACTTTAAAGTTATATTAATATCTTCACTAAATGTATACACAACTCTTTTCTTTGTAGTTCCTTCTTTACTAATAATTGTTTTTATTGGAAATTCATCAGGAAATCTTCCTTCATCAATCATACATTTAATCCAAATATATTCTTTCTTCTCAATAAATCCGGTAAAACCTTCCTTCTCTTTTTTAGACAAGTTTCCTTTTTGCAATTTATATTCTAAAAATTCTTCCCACTCTATATCACTACCTATACTATCCAAAATCGAAAAATCTTTAATTTTCAACACACTAATCCTCCATGCCTGAGCTTTTGCGAAGGCAATGCGTGGCAAATATCAAATTTGCCACTGCAATCAACAGAATTTGTTCTATACCACAAATTCTTGTGTGAAAAATAAGGTCATCAGATTTATTTTTCACACTAATCTCCATACAATAGAAAAAGAAAGAGAAAACTATTTGACGAAGATAAGTCGTACTTATCTTCACTAGACTGAACATATCCAAACTACCCGCAAAGTTTTATAACCGGATATGCTTCACCCGCCACGAGTGTAACTTTAATTACATTTCTCTTTCCTTTTAACAAATTTATATCAATATTTAGTTTAAATGCTCTTTAATTCTTCCTTCAATATACTCTATAGTACTTGGAAGGAATGTCATTATATTTATGCAACCTACTCCCTGAGCCTCACTTGCTTCATGTGCAAGAACAACTTTCTTAAGTCTGTAATCATTATGTCCGTCAAGAATCATAATTGAAAGTCTAGGCTGTCCATCTTTATACATTACATAGCTATAATTACTTGCTTTTGAATCTGCATAAAAAATAGATGCGTCTACATTTGCTTTAAGTTCATAATTCGGATATTTTTCACTACAAACACTCTTAAGTCTCTTCTCAACACCTCTTCTTGACCTATCATCATTAACCGATGAATAGCTTCTTTCAGGCTTATTCTCATTATACGAATGTGTTCTTGAATCCACATCACTATCAGATAAAACTTTTCCAACTACTGTATCTCCAAGCTTGTCATTCAACATTTCTTTTGCTTTTTTTGCAAATAAATCTCCTAAAAATCCCATTAACATTCTCCTTGTACATATTTTCTCGAAACGTTTGTATCTCTAACACATCTTAGCATATTTTTATATATTATTCAAATAATGTTTTACAACTCTTCAATTCGCAAAACCACTAATTCATTTAATTATTATTTGAAAATTCAGAAAAATATGCTGTCATTCTTCTAGATGTTGCTTCTTGCTTATAGTCTTCATTATCAACCCACATTTCACACTGCTCAATAACAATTCTAAGCGCATCTTCCATTCCTTCAGGTGGATACTTGTATTTTTTTAGCAATCTTTTTACTTTCTTTCTCATAGATGCTCTTGCAGATTCCTTTTTCTCCCAATCAACAGTCCTAGAACTGCGAAGTTCCTCTGTAAGTTCTTTAGTGATTGCAATGAGTTGGGCATTTTCATAGAAATCTTTTACTGCTTTCGGTCTTGTCAACGCATCATAAAAAGCAAGTTCCTCATCTGACAGACCCATTTCGACGCCAGCCTTATGAGCATTGCTAATGTCCCGAGCCATATTCATCAGTTCCTCTATCACTTCTTCATTAGTCAACATTCCATTCAAATAAGCTTTTATTACTCGGTCAAGCATAGAAGAAAATTCTTGCGATTTTACAACATTCGTTCTCTTATATATTTTCACTTGCTCAGCAATCAATTTCTTCAACAACTCTATAGACAGATTTTTTTCCGGCATCTTCGACACTTCTTCCATAAACGCAGTATTAAACAGATTGAACTCTGCATCTACATCCGTGAACAATTTAATAACACCATCACTCTGTACACTCTGCTTAAGTAATTCATTTATCTGAACATTTATCTCTTTAAAAGAAATCGGTCCAGGTCGAACCACCTTAATCAATACAGATCTAACGGTTTCAAAATATGCCTCTTCACGTCTCTCATCTGCTGTTGCAATACTCTTTGACAACGAATATGCTTGTCGCATCATATAGCATTCTGTCAAATAATATTCAAGTGTTTCTGCATTTTGTGGAGCCGACAAGAAGTTCACACCACCTGTTATAAGATTTGCTCTTCGTAAGTCACTCTCAGTTGTCATAAATTCGCTGTAATCATAACCATACATCAATTCTCTACACACAGATAACTTTTCTTGGAATTTCAAATAGGCAGTCTTTGACACATCCATATTGCTAAACTTCTTTTGGTCGGCATCCGTATATTGCCTCATAGCCGATTTCAAAGCAGACGCAATTCCTATGTAGTCAACAATCAATCCACCCTCTTTATCCTTAAATACACGATTAACACGGGCGATTGCCTGCATAAGATTATGCCCCTTCATCGGTTTAAAGATATACATTGTAGACATTGACGGAACATCAAAACCAGTTAGCCACATATCAACTACAATTGCAATCTTAAATTCACTTGCATTATCTTTAAATTCCCTTGCAAGACCTTCTCTATAAGATTTGTTACCGGTCAATTCTTTCCATTTAATTGGATCTTGGTTGCCTCCTGTCATGACTATTTTAACTTTATTTTCCCACCCCGGACGCATTTCAAGAATTTTCTGATATATCTTTACTGCAATCGTTCTGGAATAAGCAACAATCATAGCCTTGCCAGTCTGTTCATTCTGGCGACAACTTTCATAATGATCCAATATATCTGTGCACAATGAATTAAGTACCTTTGGTGTACCAAGAACACTATCCATATGTGCCAATTCATGTTTACTCTTTTCGATATCTACTTCATTTGCATTAGCTTTTAAGCGTTCATAAGTTTCATCTATCTGAGCAACAATCTCAGGATCAAGTTCCAGTTTAATTACGCGGCTCTCATAATAAATCGGTCTGGTAGCACCATCCGCCACTGCCTGAGACATATCGTAAATATCAATATAGTTACCAAATACTTCTAAAGTGTTTCTATCTTCCAACTCAATCGGTGTTCCGGTAAATCCTATGTATGTTGCATGAGGAAGTGCATTTCTAACACGTCTTGCATTACCAATAGTGATTTTACCCGTCTTTGCATTAACGCGCTCCTCAAAACCATATTGGCTTCTATGAGCCTCATCAGCCATCACTACAATATTCCTTCTAGTAGAAAGTGGTTCATCACTCTCTTCAAACTTCTGCATAGTGGTAAAAATAATACCATTTGCAGTTCTTCCATCCAGCCAGTCCATAAGAGCAATTGTCTTAGAATCATTTTGCTTCTCCTCATCTGATAATCGTCTTTTTTCTGCCTGTACCGGTGTCTGTCTCAAAAAATCCTTGCACTTTGAAAACTGAGCAAATAATTGATCATCCAGGTCATTTCTATCTGTAATAACAACTATCGTTGGGCTATTCAATGCCTCTTGCAAATATTTTGTATAAAATACCATAGATAATGATTTACCACTACCCTGCGTATGCCAGAATACACCGCCACGACCATCTCCACCATCCGCACTTGCTTTTCTAGTAGACTCCACAGCTTTCTTTACAGCAAAAAACTGATGGTATGCTGCCAAAATTTTTGCATCCCCTGTAATCTCTTTTGAAAAACAGATAAAATTATGTAAAATATCAAGCAAGCGGTCTTTCGCAAACATACCTCTTATCAAAGTTGTAAAATCTGCAAATCTAGTATCCTCATAATCACCATCAACAGTCTTCCATTCCATAAAACGATCAATCGATGCTGTGATGGTACCAGCCTTCGTCTGTGACTGATCACTGATTACACAGAAAGCATTATAAATAAAGAAGCTCTCTATAGACTTCTTATAATTCTGAATTTGCTGATATGCTTCATCTATCGTAACAGAATCCGCCTTCGGAGATTTTAACTCCATTACAACAACCGGCATACCATTCAGGAATATTACAATATCCGGGCGTTTTGTTTCATATTCCTCATATGTCCACTGATTCGCCACAATAAAACTGTTCTTTACAGGAGTATCATAATCTACCAACCTTACAATTTCACTTATTTCCTCTCCATTTTTTTGATATGATACCGTGACACCATTCTGAATGTAATCCGTAAAAATTTCATTCTTAGACACAAGGCTTCCCACTTCATAATCCTTGATTTTCATTATAGCCTCATCAATGGCTACTGCAGGCAACTTCGAATTAATGGATTCCAATGAACTCCTTAGTTGTTCTTCATACAAAGGGTTATGTGTATCTCTTTTTATGTCAGGTCCATAAAGGTGTGTATATCCGAGTTTTTCAAATAATTCAACTATAGAATTTTCATAACTTGATTCATTAAAACCAGACATTAATTTTCACCTCCTAATCGTATGTTAAAATTTATAATATCTAAGTGTAGTAAACAATAATTTAGTGGCTTAGATGTCCACTTTGGAAACATCAATATCGCCTGACATTAGCTTCGGAAGCAAACTATCCCTCATGGATGATAATGCTCGATTTTGTTCTTCTAAAACTCTTTGTTGTTCAAAGAGAGGCGTGCAAAATTCATTAAACTTTGCAAGTGTTTCCTCGTCAGGAATAAGTGCAGGCACAATTTTCATTGTGCTTCCTGACACTTCCTTAAAGGTGGAACCTGAAGCCATCCCTTCTATTATCGGAAGGTTTGCTTTTAGAAAATGGTAAATAAATGGTGTACCAATTTCAGGGTTTGGAACAACTGACTTAAATCCTTGATTGGTTGTCACTTCACCAGCAGCAATTGCAATGTATCCAATTGGTGCACGAGATGAAAACAGCACCGTTCCTCTTTGCATGATGCTGGCGCTGCTATTTTTTAATCCAAGTTCTGTAATATCATTTTCACCACGAGCAACAAACTTGGATTTGTTTACAGACAGGTCTTTTGGTGTAATCCATGCAATACCTCGTTCTGTATAATACTCCGGCTTAGATTTTGATGGTGTACTACCACCAATAACTGTTCCAAGATCACTAATAGTGCCAATTTTCCATTCAGAGCTTGCGTTTTTCACAAAAAGCTCTTGATATAGCGCCTGAGCTTGTTGCTCTAAATTATTGTTTATCAATTCATTAGTACTCATCTTTTGCTCAATACAGGACAAAACACTTACAATTTTTTTCTGAGTTTCCTTGTTTGGCAAATTAACTTTCATAGGAGCAAGTTCCGATGAAAATGTAATCTGCGGAAATGTACCAGAACGTGTTTCTGCTAAATGCTGCAACTCTGCTATTACATAATTTGATTTTAATAAGACAAATAAAAATTCAGGCAAAACATTATCTTTGTGTCGTAAAACCATTAACTTTGTTGAAGCTATATAGTTTGAAGTCTCGTCGAAATCAACGAAAGCAAATCTTTTATTAATTGGTCGTATTTCAGAATATAAAATATCACTTTTCTTGAAAGTCTTTTTAAATTGCCCTTTTAGTTTTTTATTTTCAACTACTTTATGATTCAATACCTTACCTTCTAAAACATCAGAAGTATTAATCAAAACAACTTTTTCATCCTTGCCTCTATAGGTATCAGAAACACTATTACACAAATCTCCAATGGTACATTCTTTCCATTCTGCCATAATTAAATTCCTTTCTAACCAATATATTTTCTATGAGCAATCTTGACATTACTCTGTTTAACCATTGCGTACTGTAAAGTCGTATCAATTCGCTTATGCCCCAAAAGTTGCTGTAACTGTTCTATAGGCATACCTTTATCTATTGCCATCGTTGCAAGAGTTCTCCTAAATTTATGTGGATGTACCTTTTGCAATCCTAGTTGTTTTCCAAATTTACGAAGTCTTGATTCTATACCACCAATCGTAATACGACTATATGGTGCTTTTAATGATACAAACAAAGCTACATTATCATCTGTCCTTCTAGCTAGGTATTCTTGTAAATGTATTTTTGTTCTAGCATCAAAATACACAATACGTTCTTTATCACCTTTACCAAATACAATACACTCTCGCTCGTTAAAATCAATATCTTCACGATTCAAAAGAACCATTTCTCCAATTCTCATTCCTGTCGATGCTAGCATATCAATAATCGCTAAATCCCTTATTTCATCGCAATTATCACGCATAAGTTCTAAAGCTTCATCAGAATAGGTTTCCTTAATATTACTTGCAGTCTTTACCCTGTGTATTCTTCTAACAGGACTCTTAAGAATATAATCCTCATCCTCAAGCCAAGAAAAAAAGCTTGATAAAATCCTACGTATATTATCAATTGTCACTCGACTTGACTGCTTCTTAGCTTGATAATCTGTAAGATAAGTACGAATATCATCTGTCGTAATATGCTTTATATTCTTTCCTACACTATTAATTGTAGCCTCTATTGTAGCTTGATAATATTTCAATGATTTTTCAGAGCAACCTTCTATACGCTTAGCCGATAAGAACAGCCCTACAAAATCCTGTTCTTTTGAAATATTTTTATTCTCATTCTCTGTAATTTCATAATTGAATAATGCATGCTGCATTACTTCCTGTAATCTTTCGATTTGAGCATTACTCAAGTATTGCAACATATCCCTAACAACATCATTAATTAAATTATTTTTCATAGTCTTTCTCCTTTACTTTAGAGAACGACTCGCAACGGCAGTTCTTTTGATTAACTCCTGCCGTTGATAGGAGCTATATATTATTTCTTTTTAGAAATACTTTTAGCTTGTTCTTCAAGCTCCAGGATATACCTGTCATAATCTGACATAAATAATTTATCCTGAATAACTCGATATTTTTCAAATTCCGTTTCAGCATGTAATTTGGCAATTGCAGCTGTGACCTTTCCTGCATCATTCAACAATCCATATTCAAACATTTCAATAAATCTATTCAATCTTACTTCCCAATCTTCCATCGTTAACGGAATGTGACGCAACGTCATGCTTTCAGCAAAATCAAGATATGCAGATACCATTCGTTCAAGTTGTTCCATTTCATTTTTAGACAAATAGTTTTTTGCAATAGAAACATCACTCTTATTTATTTTACCATTTGGTGCATCAGCCCAAGTAGTTAATCCCATATGTTCTTTTGTATGGTCAGCTCTTTCCATAATCAATTCAGCAGCAGTATGACCATGAACTGCAAAATGCATTTTATTTTGTACCGTTGCATAGAAACGCTTTGTAGCAGCAGCGGTTCTATCATAATCAACAGCAGTCGCATAAAGATCAGTAACCTTTTGATAGAATTTTCTTTCACTAGCCCTAATTTCACGAATTTTTTCAAGTTGATCATCAAAATATTTTTCACTCAGATATGTTCCGCGCTTAATTCTCTCAACATCCATAATCCAACCCTTGATGGTGTAATCTTTTGCAATTTGATTTACCCATTTACGAAATTGAACTGCTCTTTCCGAATTAACTTTAAACCCAACTGCAATAATCATTTCCAAAGAATAATGATTTGTATTATATGCTTTTCCATCTTCGGCAGTTATCCTAAATTTTCGGATAACTGAATCCTCTTGCAACTCGCTATCTTTAAATATTTTTTTTACATGATAATTGATAGTTCTAACATCCACATCATACAAAATCGCCATCATTTTTTGAGATAACCAAATATTTTCATCTTCATATCGCATCTCAACATTATTTTCTTCACCGCCAACTGAAGCAACATATGTTAAATATTCTGCTGCACTTGAACGAATCGTGATTTCTTCTTTCTTTTTCTTAGACATATGTATTTTCCCCTTTCTACAAATTAATATAAACAATAATTTAGAGCAACAAGCTCAGGCAATCTTTGATAAAATGTTCCCTAACACTTCCTTGGGACAAAATAATATTGGTGACACTATTACACCAAAGAGAGGAAAAGGCTTACTGTCCAAAAAAGCTGTATTTGGTGATGTTCCAGTAGTAGCAGGCGGATTGGAACCCGCTACTTATCATAATGTTGCTAATACGCAAGCCCCGGTACTTGCTATTTCGGCATCTGGTGCTAATGCCGGCTATGTTAGTTTGTGGAATATTCCTATTTGGTCATCTGATTCATCTTATATTGACAGTACAATGACAGATGATGTTTATTTTTGGTATGTCTTATTAAAGAAAAGACAAAATGAAATCTATGATGCACAAACTGGTTCCGCACAACCACACATATATCCTCAACATATTGCTTCGATGCCTATGATTGAGATTACACAAGCTGAAATAAGTCAATTTACCTCTATTGTTACACCAATGTTTGAAACAATAGGGCATAACAAAGAAGAAAATTCTCGATTAACCACGTTGAGAGATACGCTTTTACCCAAACTCATGTCTGGCAAACTTGATGTAACCCAAATTGATATTTAGGCAGCTAAATTATTGTTTACCTTATTATTATTTTCAATTTTTTCTCTTATCAGTTCAAAAAACGAAACCACTTTTCTCTGATATTCAACCTCTGGTACCTCAAAAACAATCTTCTTAAATGTAGATGTTGCTCGTGCCAGTGCAGGAACTCCTACCTGAGAAGCATTTGCCAAAAGTTTATGTTTGCCTTGTGGTGTATGAAGATAGTACACCATATACTCTGGTAATATCCTTTCGTTACATTTCACTCTAAACTGACTCTGTGATATAACATATCTATCACGCGTTGAATTTTGTGGTATAAATACAGCTTGTCCCAATGTCCCACGATGTGTTATTACAACATCTCCTCTAAATGCATTTGCTTTTCCTAAAGAATCTGCTTTTTCTTGTGTAACGTAGCCAAACGAATCTTCATTCAAAGAAAATCCAACCAAATTACTTCCATTAAGCACTGCCACTCCTGAATCAGTAAAGCACTCTTTCTTTATATTTGAACCAAACGGTCCCATCGATATTTCTTCTATAAGATTTTCAGCCAATATTTCTTCAAAAAACATATGTTTCTCACCTCTCACTCAGCATAGCCAATCGCAGCTAGTTTCTTTTTAATTTCAGCTTCTAGCCTATGAGATTCTTTAAACAAACCATATAATTCTGTAGACAATCTTGCCATCTTTTCTTCAAATGGCTCTCCATCATCATCTTGTTCCTCAATCCCCACATATCTTCCAGGAGTTAATATATAATCCTGTTTAGCAATCTCTTCTGTTGTTACAACAGCACAGAATCCAGGAACATCCTCTAATGTATCTGTAACAAAAGCATTATATGTTTCAGCTAGTTTTCCAATGTCATTCTTCTCTGGATCATCAGAACCATCCGTAAGTTCTCTTAATGCACGAGTTACCATCGTTCCCATTTTACGTGCATCTATGAAAAGGGTTTTCCCTTTTTGTTTCTTATTTTTTGATAAGAACCATAAACAAACAGGAATACCAGTTGTGTAAAACAACTGACTTGGAAGCGAAATAATACATTCTACCAAATCATCTTCAATAATATTTTTTCGTATTTCACCTTCGCCACCACTCTGTGAAGAAAGTGAACCATTCGCAAGAACCATACCCATCTTTCCATTTGGTGCTAAATGCCAAATCATATGCTGAATCCATGCGTAGTTCGCATTATTTGCTGGCGGAGTCCCGTACTTCCATCTCTGGTCTTCTTTTAATTTATCCGCTCCCCAAGAAGAAAGATTAAAAGGCGGATTCGCCATCACATAATCTGCTCTCATAGTTGGATGCTGATCACTTAAAAATGTATCTTCCGGAAACTCTCCCAAATTACAGTCAATGCCTCTAATTGCTAAATTCATTTTCGCCATTTTCCACGTAGTAGGATTTGATTCCTGTCCGTAAACAGATATATCATTTATTAATCCCTGATGATGTTTAACAAATTCCGCAGACTGTACAAACATTCCTCCTGCACCACAGCATGGGTCATACACACGACCATTAAACGGTTGTAAAATTTCTACTATTGTTCTTACAACACATGATGGTGTATAAAATTGTCCGGCATTCTTACCTTCCTGTTCTGCAAAGTTTCTAAGACAATATTCATATGTTCTGCCCAATAAGTCTTTTTCATCTGCTCCATCTGTCATTTTAACATTAGAAAAAAGGTCTACTACATCACCTAATCTACGTTTATCAAGCTCCTGTCTAGCAAAATTCTTAGGCAAAATCCCCTTTAATTTCTTATTTTCTGCTTCAATGGCAATCATCGCCTTATCAATAACTGTCCCAATTTCTTCTTTGTGTGCTACCACTGCTATATCTTTCCATCTGGCACCTGCTGGAACGTAGAAAATATTTTCAGAATAATACTCATCTTTATCCTCTTCGAATCCTTCACCTTCGTCTATAAGTTCTTGATACTTTTCATCAAAGCTATCTGAAATGTATTTCAAGAAAATAAGTCCCAGAATAACATTCTTGTATTCAGAAGCATCCATATTTCCTCTAAGTACACACGCAGCATCCCATATCTCTTTTTCAAATCCTATATCTGCAGTATTCTTCGTTGCCATATTATTGTCCTTCCTTTTTCTTGTTTTCAATTTCTTGTATCAATGCCGTTCTCTCTTCCTCAGAAAGTTTTGATATTTCTTCTATCAGACTTATCCAATCAGCATCTTGGAGATTCGCCCATCCCTTTGCATCAAGGGCATCTTGCATATTTCCTGTATTATTAACAACTTTCAGTCCCTTAAAATTTGGCAAAGAATTATTATACCAATAATCAACCATATCATTTCCGACATCATATATTTTGTAACGACGTCTCAGCATATATGAAAGCAATCTGTCCTTAATCTTTATGTAATCCGAATTATCATCCGGACGAATTTCAATTCTTATTCCACTGGATTCTATTTCACCATAATCATCGTCACTGTTTTGTCGTACTGCTTCCTTATGATTCAGGATTTTCATATTATCGTTAATGATTAGCCTATCCATAATTCTCGCAACCTGTTCATAGGTAAGAGCATCTATATTCAAACCATTTTTGTCCCTCACATTACTAAGACCCAAAATCCAATCAATCGAAACACCATATATTCTCGCAATTCGATACAAATTATCTGTGGTGATTAGCTGTGTACCGGTCAGCCATTTACTGATATTTCCTTGTGATGTCTGCAGTCGTCCTGCAGTAACTTCTTGTGTCTCTTTTTCAAATAGTTCCGCTAGTCGCTCTTTAATTATATCTTTTAAATCATCCATCATCTCTTGTCTCCCTCTCCAAAAGGTTCTGTATTATCACTCATTAAATCTGCACAATCATCTTCGACCTTTTTCGCCTCATCCCATACTTCTAGCCAATCCGCTTCTGTCGTAGCCTCAACAGTCAAAAAATCCAGCCCATTCATACTCCAAGTACCTTCCCAAATAAGTGGATGGTATTGAAATAATGCCAACTTTGTATCATTCCAATTATCATAAAGCTCTTTATCCGTTTTATAAATAGTCACACTCTTCTCAGTTAACATCTTTATTAACGGGTCAGCAACCCTAAATAACAATGCATTTGCATTATATTCCACTTTTAATGCTCCATGTCTAATCAATTCATGAAGATTTCTTACAGCAGTAGCATATGTTGTTCCTTCACACAATTTATGTATTTCTTTTTTATCCGATAATCCCAACAACCAATCAACGGACACTCCATATATTTCTGAAACATGATATATTGTTTCTAATGTTGGCTGCTGCGTACCAGAAAGCAATTTACTTACATTTCCCTGCGTCATATTCAATTTCTTTCCAACCGTCTCTTGCGAATCCCGGCCAAAAGCTTCTTTTAGTCTAGCTCTAATTATATCTATTTCCAACGCCATACTTTCTCCTACCAATCGAATCAAAAAAAATTATTTAGTTTCATTTCCCCTGGTCATTTTTAATTATTCTCCAACATCCTTTTATAAATCATTTTCAAACACTTCACATAAGTTTCTTTTATCACTTCCATATTAGACATCATACCCTACCAATATTCCTCTCTCGAATACATATATTCCTCTGTCGAATATATTCATTCTATCACGAATATTATAATTTTCAAATCCCCTTTTCGACATTTTTCAAGAATATTTCCATTCAAACCCATCGTTATCTTATTCCTGCTGTTTTTTTTATAATTAAATCATTGAAAGGGATTACCATCTTTTATCTGAATCCCTCATCTCACTTTGATGTGAGCAGAAACTGATCACTTCTGTGCCCGAAAACTTCAGCGTGAGATTAACAAGTTAACAGACCAGCTATATAGGGCAAGCTGGCCATTCACTAATAGGAGGAACCCTATGAATGGCCTACTGAACAAAAACTATCTAAAATATTGCCATACGGATTCCTTCGTGCTAATAACAGGAGGAAATCCAATATGTGTGATACCAATTTTGACAAATACAACAATAAAAAACCTTACAACAATCGTCTAATACCGAAAAAACAGTTTCTTTCATCTTTTTTGGTCCATAACTGGTACAAGGTCCGCCAGATATATTATCATCGTTGCAACATCGATACCTGTCATTTCAACTGGATCGGTATTTTGGGGAATTATACACCATTCACCCAAACTAGCTTTAGGAAGTCACTTAAAAATTATGAAAAAACATCCGATTTTTTATCAAAAATCAAGAATAGGAATTGTAACTATTACACAGATAAAAATACAATAGATAAAATAGGACAAATCGAAGCAAGAGGAGAGGATTTCTCACTGTTAAGTAAAAAAATTATGAGTTCACGTGCGTCAACTGAAGGCGGTACTTCGATTGTATATAAATATAGTGATAGTCAAGGAACTAAATATTTAATTCATGAAGTGACAGATTCGAATGGGGTTATTTTACATAGAGATTTCGATGCTGTAAGAATAGCCTCTGGTCAATTGCTAAATAAAGGACATTAGTTAGAAAGATTGAGATAATAAATGTTCTCTTCTACCTTTACGGTATTGTATTTTACACGTCGGTTTCTACAGTCATATCCATACTCGCCATTTTTGTCTAATAGACCATATATCATTTTTCCGTAAGTATCATAATTTTATACTTTAATTCAATCATATATTTTTACCTTTAACTTCTCAGTTTATCATTTCAAAAAAACCATTTCTATTTTTAATATTATGTCAAAAATAGAAATGGTTTTTTATACATTATCTGTAATCCTTACACCTTTTTACTATACTCTAATCTTAGTTCCCTTAGTATCTCTCTTTGCAGTCTTTAATTTTCTAAGAGAAACCTCTTTACCCTTATATTCAATAAGCATATTATCGCCTGCATCAAGCACATACACATTAGTAATATAGTCTTCGCCTGCAAGTTTAATTCCTCTTACACCAACTGCACCCTTTTTCTTTTCAGGAATTTCAGTAAGTGCAAATCTGAGGAATACTCCATTTTCAGTCTGCAATACTACCATTTGATTAGATGTAGGTACATCTGTAGCATATCCTGAACCTACAATATCTCCACCAAAATCCATAGCTAACTGTTCAGAATCTCCCATGAAATCTCCGACATATCCATCTGTGAATCCACTATCAAATCCGTCTGAAAAATCATCCGAACCTCCTGATAAAATTACAGGAGTAAATTCATCATCTGTCATCGTGTAATTTTGCATTCCACCAATGTCCATTCCTATCGTTCCTGATTCAAGTTCAGTCAGGTTTCCACTTACCATATCAGTTATAACAACACTTACAAGTATATCATCAGTATTCAACTTTGTAGCCGCAACAGTTCTCTTAGAAACATTAAATTCACTTCCATCTACTACCTTCATCATACCAAACTTAGTAGTAAATAAAAGCTTCTTATTAGCAATACTTTCATTACTACATACAAATACAATACTTTCTGCTTTACTGTCATAATTTCCAAGATTATCTACCGGTGTACCCTTATCTTTTAATTTGACAAATGGTACATCAATAACCTTAATCTGATGCATATTTCCTATATCAGTATACAGACAGACTTTATCAGTATTCATACATCTGAATATATATTTATATTCGCTATCTACAGTTTCTTTATTCTTTTCATAAAGCGACACATCTATTGTCTTTGCATATCCGAATCTGTCCATAAGGAATACTACTTCCTGTTCAACAAATTTTACTTCTTCAAATACAGCCTCTTTACCATCTTCAATTACAGTTCTTCTTGGAACTCCATATTCCTTCTTAATGTTCAAAAGTTCCTTTTTTATAACCTTAATCATTGATTTTCTGTTATTAAGAATATCTTCATATGTCGCTATTCGCTCAACAATTCCTTCATAATCCTTTTGAAGTGCTAAAATTTCAAGTCCGATTAATTTATATAATCTTAATTCAAGAATTGCCTGTGCCTGTTTCTCAGTAAAATTAAGATTTGACGCATAAATTTCTGACTCCTTATGCTTAAACTTAATATTACTTGTATCACCATTTACAAGACATTTCTTAGCATCCTTTATGCTGTTACTTCCTCTTAAAATCTCAATAATCAAATCAATAATATCACAGGCTCTAATAAGACCTTCTTTGATTTCCTTTTGTTCTAATTCCTTTTCAAGAAGTGTTGTATACTTTCTTGTCTGAATTTCATACTGGAAGTTTACTGAATTTTCAATTATCCCCTTAAGACTTAACACTTCAGGTCTTCCATCCACAATTGCAAGCATATTTACACCAAAAGTATCCTCAAGCTTAGTCTTTTTATAAAGCATATTGATTAATTTATCTACATCAGCATTTTTCTTTAATTCAAGTACAATTCTGATACCTTCTTTAGAAGATTCATTTGAAATATCAACAATATCCTGAGTCTTTTTTGTTTCAATAAGGTCACATACATCAGATATAAATTTAGAGATATTTGCACCAATCATTGTATATGGAATTTCACTGATAACTAATTTATCACGGTCAGATTTCTTCTCTGCTTTTTCTAACTCAACTTTTCCTCTAAGCTTAATCTTTCCCTGCCCTGTTTCATAAATTGATAAAAGGTCTTTTTTATTAACCACAAGACCACCTGTTGGAAAATCCGGTCCCGGTAAATACTCCATAAGTTCTTCATTAGTAATCTTATTATTATCCATATAAGCTACTACTGCATCAACTACTTCTGCTAAATTATGAGTAGGAATATTTGTAGTCATACCAACTGCGATACCTTCTGCACCATTTACCAAAATATTAGGTATTCTTACTGGAAGAACCTCAGGCTCTTTCTCCGTTTCATCAAAATTCGGAACAAAATCCACGACATTTTTATCTAAATCTGCAAGATATACTTCCTGAGTAAATTTCTTAAGTTTAGCTTCAGTGTACCTCATTGCAGCTGCTCCGTCACCTTCAATAGAACCAAAGTTACCATGTCCGTCAATAAGAGCCATTCCCTTTTTAAAATCCTGCTCCAAAACTACCAAAGCATCATAAATAGAACTGTCACCATGAGGGTGATACTTACCCATTGTATCACCAACAATACGTGCTGACTTTCTATGTGGTTTATCATAATTAAGACCTAACTGATCCATTGCATAAAGTACACGCCTCTGAACCGGTTTCAAACCATCTCTGATATCCGGTACGGCACGCTGGCAAATAACACTCATCGCATAATCGATGTACGATTTTTGCATAAGCTCGGAATATTCGGTCTTTACAATCTGTTCTGCCATATTATCAATCCTTTCTATAATTTTGATAATTATGAAATTATTAAATTTATATATTAGTTGTACAAGTTTGCAAAACATTGTAGGCACGTTTGCACTGCATGAGTCTCGTAGTGGTACATAAGGTGCCAAAATACGGCACCTAAGTACCAACGGACTCATAAGCACCTACAATCGTTTTGTAAATTTGTACAACTACATTAACTTCATCTTAATTTCACAATTATCAAATTTATACATCAATTTCTGCATCATGTGCGTTATCATGTATAAATTTTCTTCTAGGTGCAACGTCTGTTCCCATCAACATTTCCGTTACCTCTGAAGCCATCATTGCATCTTCGATTTCAACCTGTTTCAAAATTCTTGTTTCAGGATTTAATGTTGTTTCCCACAACTGGTCTGCATCCATTTCACCAAGACCTTTATATCTTTGCAAAGTAAAGCCTGTATGCGACTTTCTATACTTTTCAAGTGCCTTGTCATCATAAAGGTATTCTCCTTCACCTTTTTTAGGTACTACCTTATAGAGTGGAGGCATTGCTATATATACATGACCATGAGTAATTAAATCAGGCATAAATCTGTAAAAGAATGTAAGTAATAATGTGTCAATATGCGCACCGTCAACATCCGCATCAGTCATGATAATAATCTTATTATATCTTAATTTTGTAATATCAAAATCATTTCCATAGCCTTCTGAAAATCCGCATCCAAATGCATTAATCATTGTTTTAATTTCTGCATTTGCAAGTACCTTATCCATTGTTGCTTTTTCAACGTTTAGAATCTTACCACGAATTGGCATAATTGCCTGTGTCTTACGATTTCTTGCCATTTTAGCAGAGCCTCCCGCAGAGTCACCCTCTACGATAAACACTTCACATTCCTCTGCTTTTCTACTCTCACAGTTGGCAAGCTTTCCCGTTCCATCTATTGAAAACTTCTGTTTAACAAGTAGATTTGTTTTAGCTTTTTCCTCTGCTTTTCTAATCTTTGCAGATTTTTCAGCACAGCTTATTACCTGTTTTAAATCTTCTAAATTCTTATCAAAATATAGAACAATCTCTTCGCCTGTTACATCACCTACAACCTTACCCGCATCAGGATTATCAAGCTTTGTCTTAGTCTGACCTTCAAATCTTGGTTCTGGATGTTTTACTGCTATAACTGCCGTCATTCCATTTCGAACATCCGAACCTGTAAAATTATTATCTTTTTCTTTAAGTATTCCAAGCTCCTTTGCATACTGATTAATTACAGTAGTAAATTTAGCCTTAAATCCTGTTATATGAGTTCCGCCTTCCTGTGTATAAATATTATTACAAAATCCCATAATATTTTCCTGAAATTCATCTACGAACTGGAAAGCAACCTCAACCTCAATGCCTTCTGTAGCACGTTTAAAATACACTACATCATGAAGTGAAGATTTCCCATTATTCAAAGTCTTAACATACGCCTTTAAGCCTTCTTCTTCATGAAATACAATTTTTTCTTCTTCCGAAAATCTCTTATTTTCAAAATTAATTGTAAGATTAGGATTAAGATATGCTGTTTCATGAAGTCTGCTTTTTATAGACTCTGCTTTAAAATAAGTTTTTTCAAATATTTCCTTATCAGGAAGGAATTGCACCATAGTACCTGTGTCATTTTTTCTGCAAGTTCCAACTTCTTTAAGAGGATACATAACCTTTCCTCTCTCATATCGTTGATTATATACCTTACCATCTACCTTAATAGTTACTTCAAGCCATTCAGATAATGCATTAACAACTGAAGCACCTACACCATGAAGACCACCTGATATCTTATATCCGCCGTCACCAAACTTTCCACCAGCATGAAGCACAGTAAATACAACTTCAACTGCCGGAAGACCTGTCTTTTCATTAATTCCAACCGGAATTCCTCGACCATTATCCTTAATTATAGCTGTTCCGTCTTTTTCAAGACTCACAGTTATTTCGCTACAATGTCCTGCCAAATGCTCATCAACAGAGTTATCAACAATCTCGTAAATCAAATGATTAAGACCCTTTGTTGAAACACTACCGATATACATTCCGGGTCTTTTTCTTACTGCCTCTAAGCCTTCTAATACCGAAATACTATTGGCATCATAAACCTTTGTCACTTCTGATGACATATCTTTACCTCCAACTTATTTAAAATGCTTTCTTAACAATTTATCATGTCCTTCTAAATGCGCATAGTCATTTATAGTTTCTACATAATATTTATCTGTATCTATATGATAATCTATTTGTGTTATAGATGTATTTTCCATATTTTTTGCAAACATAAATCTCTTTTCCTGTGGCATACCTAATACACCCGCAAGAAAGCTCCTTATTGCTCCACCATGCGACACTATTACAATATTTCTATAATTATCTCGCATAGCATCTTCTATTATTCTATCGACAGCTTTTTTTACTCTTTCATATACCATTCTTCCATTTTCTCCACCGGGAATCCGTATATCTTCAACCATCAAATCTCTATCTATAAAATAATCTGCAAACTTAACTTTTATTACCTCATCAGATAATCCTGTCATATCTCCAAAATCTATCTCTCTTAAACTTTCAAGTTCACAGTTTAAATTCTCTCCAAATATAATTTCACTAACAATGCTCGCTGTACTTTTAGCTCTAATTAAATCACTTGAATATATTTTATCTATATTATAATTTTTCAATCTTTCACCAAGAAGTTTACTTTGAATAAGTCCTTCGTCTGCAAGTGGTACATTCACATTGCAGAGAGGACTTTCCTGTCTTGCGTGTCTGATTAAAAATATTTTGATTATTTTACTCAAAATAAACCTCATTTCCAGACTACTTTATCATATTATTTTATGTATTGTATCATTCCCGGCCCTAAATTCTCTGTAGGGCGTGCTATAAAGTCAAATTTTTTATAGAAATTTTCTCTGCCTTTCGCACACATTAGACAAAGCATAATCTCTGTTCCTTCTAATTTAGAATCTTTCACATAATTTATAAGTCTTTCTATAATCAGTCTTCCTACTCCTTCCGACTGACTGTCAGGTCTTACCACTAAATCCTGAATATAATCTATAACCACATTATCTCCAACTATTCTTCCCATTCCTACAGGCTTATCACTATCATAAGCACAAACGGTAAATAAACTATTCTTTAGAGCAAGACTCGCCTGCTCTAAAGATAATTCTTTCCAATTAACCGACTTTCTTAACTCAAGATAAGTCTTAACATCTAATTCATTTTCTTTAAGAATAATCATTTATTCTGTTACCTTTCAAACTAATCAAATATTAATTAGCTTCTTTTACTCTGTTATTTGCTACATCATCAAATTCTTTAAGCATTTCCTCTGATGGTGCTTTTGTTATTAAACTTACAATTACTATTAATATTAAACTAATTGCAAATCCCGGTGCAAGTGAATATAACTTTGTCACAGTTCCAATTGTGTCACCTTTTATTAAAGGTATATAATCCCAAATAATAACTGTAAGTCCACCTGAAAGCATTCCTGCAATTGCTCCCTGTAAATTAATTCTCTTCCAATATAAAGATAAAAGAATTACAGGACCAAATGCTGCACCCAATCCTGCCCATGCATTAGAAACTAATTTCATAATACTGCTATTAGGATTCCAAGCAATTAAAAAAGCAAGTGCTGCAACCACAATAACTGTTATACGGCTTACCAATAATACCTTTTTAGAATCTGCCTTTGGATTAACTACACCTCTGTAAATATCTTCTGAAACAGATGATGCTGTTACAAGAAGCTGTGAATCTGCAGTCGACATAATAGCCGCTAAGATACCGCAAAGGAAAAGTCCTCCAATAAAAGGAATTGCAATATCCGAATTAAACACTTCTTTAATCATTTCAATAAATACATTTTCAGCATTTCCATCTTCAAGCATAATATCCTTTGAGAACAAATATGCTCGTCCAACAATTCCTATAATACAAGCAAATACTAAAGAAAGTGCTACCCATACGATTGCTATAACTTTTGATTTCTTTAACTCCTTTTCACTCTTAACTGCCATAAATCTTACAAGAATATGTGGCATACCAAAATATCCTAGTCCCCATGCAAGTCCTGAGATAATACTTACTGCACTGATATTCTCATCACCATATTTTAAAGGATTCAAGAAATTATCAGCATTAACTCCACTATCTGCTAAAAGTCCACTTAATTCAGAAGGCTTTACAATTGCCAAAGCTACAAGTGGAACTGTTAAAAGTCCTACAAGCATTAACATTCCCTGTATAAAATCAGTTGTACATACAGCTAAGAAACCACCCATAAATGTATACACAAGTATTACAACTACACCAATTGTAAGAGCTATATTGTAATCTATACCAAATACAGAGTTAAATAATTTTCCACCTGCTGCCAATGCAGAAGCAGTATATACAAGGAAGAAAACAACTACTACCACTGATGATATAACAAGAAGAATCTTTTTCTTATCGTAAAATCTGTTCTCAAGATATGCAGGAAATGTAAGTGCGTTATTGGCACGAATTGTATATTTTCTAAGTCTTGAAGCAACAAATACCCAGTTACATACAGTACCTATAAATAATCCTACTGCTACCCATATCTCTCCGGTGCCTACTGCATATATTGAACCCGGAAGTCCCATTAATAACCATCCACTCATATCAGAAGCCTGCGCCGACAATGCTGCAACCCAGCCTCCAATCTGTCTTCCTCCTAGGAAATAATCCTCAGAAGTTTTGTTTTTCTTCATAAATGAGGCACCAATTAAAATCATTCCAATAAGATAAACTGCGAATGCTGACAGTACCCAAATCTGATTTGAATTCATAATTTTTATCCTTTCTTTGTAAGCATCATAAATTATTAATAAACAGAATTTATAACTCCTTGAGCTTGCTCTCACTCCGTTGTTCGTACATTTTTAAATATTAGTTCGTCTTCGACGTACAAATATTTAAAAATGTTCGCCCAAAGTCGCAATTCGCAATGCACAAGGGTTCTATAAAACTAGTTTTTTAATAATCTATTATTTTTTAATAAATATATAATTAACGTAACTATGCTTATTAATTGAAGCATAAGTCACCTTAATTTCATAATGTTAATAATCTCAATGAACTATTATTAAAATAGAAACTTTTAATTCCACATAATTATTAATAAAATACGTGGTCTCCAATTATTTCTCCCTCTCTTGAACCGTCGTTCATTCTAAAGAACAGCCAGTTACCAACTATGTTTCCTTCTTCTAATACTTCTCTTGCAGCCTTATAGCAGGTTTCGTTCGCACCTCTTGCAAGTACTATGGCAAATCTACCACTGACAGTTACAGGTGTAAACTGATATGGCTGATATATTACTTCATACAATGTATTAGGATATCTGTGACTGGCAATTCTGTTCATTACAACTGCACCTACACATAACATTCCATAATACGACTGGTCTCCTGCCTCACACTCAATAAGTGCGGCAAGCATATCCAAATCATCTGCCTGTGCTTCGTATGAAGGCTTTTGTGTCTGTGAAGACGTTGTTTCCTCTTCATTACCACCATGCTCGTTTCTGCTAGCTTCTTCCCTACTAGCCTGTTCCCTGCTCGCTTTTTCTCTGCTTTCTCTTTCTTTTCTCTCCGCTTCAAGAATACTCTCTTCTTCAATTCTTCTTGATTCTTCTTCTATTGCTAAAACATTTGCTTCTATTTTTTTCTCATATTCCAACGCTTTAGCTTCTGCATCTTCTATTTGAGATGCATACATAACAATCTGCTCATTTGTAGAATTAATTTTCTCTCTTATAAGAACCTTCTGACTCTCAAGATTAGCTTTTAAGACTTCTAACTCTTGTTTTTCAGTTTCAAGTAATTCTTCTTTCTTTGTTATTTCAGCTTGAATCTGCTTATATTTTTCAAGCATATCTCTGTCATACTTAGTAAGCTCTGAAAAATACTCAATCTTATTGAGACTGTCAGCAATACTTCCACCAGAAAGAAAAACTTCTATGTAGGAATCCTCACGTAACTCATACATAAATTGTATACGAAGTTTCATATCCTCGTATTGTTCCTGTTCTATCAAAATAGCAGACTCTAACTCTTTCTCTGTCTTTTCAATTTCGCTATTTTTATCGCTAATCTGTTTTTCCAAATCATTAATATTTTTATTTATTACAGCCAATTCTGAATTAAGACCGGATACCAGATTTTCCAAAGATACCTTTGACTCATCAAGTCCCGAAATATCTTCCTGATAAGACGAAAGCTGTTCCTCATTCTCTTGCTTAATACTTTCCAAATCATCCATATCAGGGTCAGCCTTACTAACCATTGTATAGCATATAACAAATCCAATAATAAGAAGCGAAAAAACAATAGTGCTAATATATTTTAATTCGCCTTTATTTTCCATTACATCAGTCGCTTTCGTATAATATTGCATTACTTATTACCAAGTAAATTTACAGTATTCCTATTTTTTACGCTATCTTTCTTATATTAACAATTCTAAGGCAATTTTGCAAGAAAAATTAAATCAGTTTATTGAACTGTTCTTAACAGTTCAGTTACAACATTATAAAACCCCTGAGAAGTTTTCTAATTAACTTCGCAAGGGTAAAAGATTTCTTAATTTAATTCTGCAATCCTTGTTACTCCCACATATATCTGAGAAATTTTATACCATGTACTAAAATCAATTATCCCTGTCTGAGGTAAATCAAATATTCTCTGAAATTCAGTAACGGCATTTTTCGTAGCCTCTCCATATATTCCATCTGCCTGTATTCTTGGAATTGATGTATACACTTCGGCAACCCTGTCTAACTCTTCCTGAATTTGTCTTACCTTATCTCCTGATGAACCTATATCAAGAGGATTCCCCGGATATGAAATCGGTACTCCCGATATCTGATTCGCACTATTGATATATATGCTGCTTCCATAAAAACTTCTAAGAATTTCTATTGCAGATAAACCATTATCTCCAAGTTCTTTTGAACCCCATTGTGTCATCCAATTCGGACAGGTTACTCTCACACCATCACAGTATTGTGTAAGGATAGGTTGCTTTACATTTGGTCTTGATAAAAAGTTATTAAATATTTCATCTACTATTTCTGAAATAGACTCAAAAATATTTCTATTATTAATCCATTTATGGTCATAGGCTGTAGATGAAGTAATTGTAAAGTCATAACCTTTATTTCGGTACCACTCCGTATATACTCTATTCAATGTAAATGACATTATCGCAAGAACATTTGCTTTAATCGTCTCTCTTGGCCATGTAGGATATATTTCACTTGAAGCTACATTTTTAATATAGTCTCTATATAAAACATAATAATCATTTACCGTAGGGTCAGACGGAACTCCATCATGAACAATCACATATTCAGGTATTACAACTCTGCTAAGTACAATCTCTCCTGATAAATCTGTTGGTTTTATTTCGTCCTCCGGAATTTTAGCCGGATATTCTCCATATAAAGTATGAGCCGGAATTACATAATCACTTCCTCGTGCATCATTTCGTTCCGGCTGCATTTTTATATTTTGTATCGATTTATTTCCTGATAAAATCTCCACTCCTGATATGTTTATTGGTCTATATCCTGCTGCCTGTATAAGCAATGAAAATTCAGAGTATGGTTGAATTATATTGTTAGCATCCAAACTGAGTTCAATCGGCGGAGTCCTAAGCTCTATATTTTCTGTCTGTCCATCTTCATTTGTATTGACACTCTCTATTATATCAGTCGGCTCACCTTCCGATGCAATGGAAACATTAACATTTTCAATCGGTATATTCCTATTATCTGTTACATTTACCTGCAAATATCCTCTGTCAATCATTTCATTTTGTATTATTCGCATTTATTTATCAATCCTAATTTTTGACTTTATGACATTATATGCATGAATGATTGTTTTCAGAATATATTTCTAACACCTTTCATACTTTCTAAAATAATACTCTACATCAAAGTAAGTCTTCTCTTCACTTTCCTCAGTAAGCTTCCATTCAGGATTCTTATCAAGATTAGGAAAATGTCTGTCCGCTTCGTATGAATAATCAATATATGTTACATAAGCAGTATCACAATACTCTAACATCTGCTCATATACACTTGAGCCACCAATAACATAAACATTCTCTGTATTATATTTCTTAAGCTCCAAAAGTGCTTCTTCCATATCATGAACTATTATTGCATCCTTAGCTGTAAAATTCTTATCAGATGTAAGCACAATATTTACTCTGTTTTTAAGTGGCAGACCATTAGGAAAACTAAGAAGTGTGTTCTTCCCCATAATTACAACATTATTTGTTGTTGTTTCTCTAAAAAACTTCATATCTTCGGGAATACTTACCAAAAGCTTACCTTTGTTACCAATTGCCCAATTTTTATCTACTGCTACTATTAAATTCATAACTTTATCCTTTCTATTCTAAACTGCTACAGGAATATTTTTTATCTGTGGTCCTGTTACATAATTCTCAAGCCACACATCATCTACCGTAAAATCATAAAAATTCTTTATATCCTTATTTATGTGGAAAATTGGTGCCTCATAAGTTTCTCTTGTTATAAGTTCTTTAACAAGTGGAATATGTTTATCATAAATATGTGCATCTGCAATAACATGAACCAACTCTCCTGCTTCCAAACCACTAACCTGTGCAATCATATGAACCAAAACCGCATACTGCACTACATTCCAGTTATTTGCAGTAAGAATATCCTGTGAACGCTGATTTAAAATAGCATTAAGCTTATTATCAGTTACGTTAAATGTCATACTGTAGGCACAAGGATAAAGATTCATCTCATGTAAATCCTGATGAACATAAAGATTAGTCATAATTCTTCTGCTATATGGATTATTTTTCAAATCAAATAAAACTCTGTCTACCTGGTCCATTTCACCTTCTTTATACTTGTGTTTTACACCAAGCTGGTATCCATAAGCCTTTCCGATTGATCCTTCTTCATCAGCCCAACTGTCCCAGATATGACTTTTCAACTCATTAACATTATTAGACTTCTTCTGCCAAATCCATAAAATCTCATCCACTGCACTCTTAAATGCTGTTTTTCTAAGTGTAAGTGCCGGAAATTCCTTTGACAAATCATATCTGTTTACTACACCGAACTTCTTAATTGTATAAGCAAAAGAACCATCATCCCACTTTGGTCTTACCTTTTCTCCTTCTGTACTATATCCGTTTTCAATAATATCTTTACACATATCTATAAATAATTTATCCGCGTAACTCATCTTTCCACTTGTACATTTTTTATTCTAAAATGTACTTTATCCTTTCTAAAAAATTTATATATTTACAAAACTTATTAAATTCATCTCATATTAACATCTTATATATCGTTGATTTTTACTATTAGGCTTATCAGGTATCGTCATTCTTACAAGATTAAGTTCTAATGCCGGATTCATATAATTTTTCCGAAATGTTTCCTTTGACCTTAATCCTAACATTCCCATAATAGTGGTTGCTGTATATGGCACATCGTATTCCATAACATCTAACATTCTTTTTAAATATTCTGTCATTTGTTCGCCAATTTCTGATATTTGTACCGATACTTCATCTAAGATTTTATCTATCTGCATAAGCATAAACTCTATAAACGTTGTCGACTCTCCCTCTACATGACATCTCGCAATCGCTTCATAATAGTCATCTTGAAACTTTTCAATCTGACTTTCTATTGGAATAAATTCAAAGATTGGTTTCCAACACGATAAAATTGCTGTATGCCATAATCTTGCCATTCTTCCATTCCCATCCGAGAAAGGATGAATAAACACAAATTCATAATGAAAAACACTAGCTAATATGAGAGGATGTATACTATTTTTTTCCTTTTTCATCCAAGAAAAAAGTTCCTCCATTCGGCTCGGAACAAATCTTGCAGGAGGACACATAAAAATACATACATCTCCGTTAAAAACACCTTCCTCCCCTTTTCTAAAATCCCCGGATTCCTCGACAATATACTTCGTCATAATACCGTGAAATTCTTTAAGTTTTTTTATGCTATATGGATTAATATCTTTAAGTTTTTCATAAGCAGCATAGGCATTTTTTACTTCTTGTATTTCCTTTTGTTCTCCAAGTACCAACTTTCCATTTATGACATCTCTCACTTGACTAAGAGACAACGAATTTGCTTCAATTTTTAATGATGAATGTATAGATTTAATTCTATTATTTCTTCTAAGATGAGGTTTTGTCTCAAGATTGTTTGACACAGATATCTTACCTATCTTTTCAGAAATAGAAGAGACATATGCTAATATCTCATTCGTTATATTAAATGGTGGTTTATATCCGCTCATTCCCTGCCTCCAACTTACTTATTATCTTGCTTATTATCTTACTTTATTATATAAGTTATATACGTAAAAAGCAATCAATTAATAATTTCTATCGGCACAAATGCTTCAACATATATACCATCCTCACGATATTCTTCTTTAATAAGTTCACCATATTTTCTTATTCTTTGAATTTCACCTGCACGACTATATTCAAATACTCTTGAAATAAATATTCTTTGATTTCTGATAATCTCTTCAATATATGAAAGTAATGTATCAAATCCTTCGTGCTTCTTTATTGTTGCATTCATAGTATAATCTGCTTTAAAATCCCTGAATACCGGTAACTCAGTGCCACCATTTGCTTTTACATTTTCTAACACCTTGTCCTGTTTATTAAATACTGTAATAATTGTCTTATCAGTTACCCCCAAATCTTCAAGTGTTTTATAAACTGTATGCATCTGCTTATCCATCTGTGGATTGGATGCATCAACAACGTGAATTAAAATATCCGCATATTTTGCTTCTTCGAGTGTACTTCTAAAAGCATCTATCAAGTGATGTGGAAGTTTTCTGATAAATCCAACCGTATCAGTAAGCATTATCTCCTGACCGCTTTCTAATTTATAACTTCTCGTAGTTGGGTCAAGAGTCGCAAACAGCTTATCTTCTTCTATAACTGATGCGCCTGTAAGCTCATTTAATAGAGTGGATTTACCTGCATTCGTATATCCGACAATAGAAATAACCATTCCGGGTGCAGAACTTCTCTTTCTTCTTGAAAGCTCTCTATGTGTCTTCATATCCTCTATCTCTTTTTTGAGAACTGCAATTCTATCTTTGATAAGACGTCTGTCCATCTCAAGCTTCTTTTCACCCGGACCTCTTGTTCCTATACCACCACCAAGTCTTGAAAGCGACTTTCCAAGACCTGTAAGTCTCGACTGTCTGTATTTAAGCTGTGCAAGCTCAACCTGAATCTTTCCTTCACCTGTCGTAGCTCTTTTTGCAAATATATCTAAGATAACCAAAGTTCTGTCCATAACTTTTATATCCAACATATCTCTTAAATTTCTAAGCTGTGCAGGACTTAACTCATCATCACACACAATACCTGTTGCTCCAAGCTCATCAATAAGCACCTTAATCTCTTCAATCTTACCTTTTCCGATATAAGTACCCGAATGAACAGCTTCTCTATTCTGTATCACAGTTGCTAAAACCTCTGCACCTGCTGTTTTTACTAAATCTTTTAATTCTTCTAAAGATTCTTCTGTATCATCATTGACATAAGTAGATACACCAACTAAAATTACACGTTCTATTTCGTCTGCAATTTCATACGTTTTTTCCATAATATCCTCCATATTGGATCTTTTTGTAATAGAATTTGTGCTCCAACACAAATTCTGACAAACTTTAGTTCGTTTGTCTCATCTTTTCATATAAATTTACTGAAATTATAACTGAATAATATATTTTTTTCAAACACTATATTATTATTCGTTTTCCATTCACAATATATTAATCTTTTTTTAGAATTATGTTTGCATAGATATTTCCCAAAAATGAAATTTCGTTGTTTTTGGGAAGTGAATGTAATATAATAATATTGCGAGGTGATTTTCCATGAAACTGATTGAAAGAAAACAATACTTAGACAAAATGATAAACGTTATCGGAACTCCTGACATTAAAGTTCTGACGGGTGTGCGTCGTTCCGGCAAATCAAAGTTGTTGGAGGCTTTCAAAGCCTATGTACAAAAAAATATTACTAACGCTAATATTATCCATATCAACTTCAATCTTTCTAAGTATGATAACCTTAAAGAATACAAATTGTTGCTTTGAAAAGAAACGAGAAAATTTATATTCAAGTTTCGGACAATATAACTCACCCCGACACCTTTAAGCGAGAAGTAGAGCCTCTACTTAAAATTAAAGATGCATATCCTAAAATGATAATTGCACGTACACGAAATCCCGAATATCAATATGAAGGTGTTATAGTTGTTGATGTGGCGGATTGGTTATTGAACAAATAGTCTCTTCCACATAATTAGTCACAGCCTCATTTGTTATGAACTATTTTATTTTCCAACAACAATCCCCTTAAGTAGATTTTGGTTCTTTACCTCGTCTACTTAAGGGGTTTTATGTCACAACATTCCTAAAGAGTTTATAATAACAAAATTATCAAATTTATCCCTTCACACTATTTTCCAATTCTTCCAATGTCTTGGTATGTCTATCCCCTTCATCAATCCCGAATCTTTCATATTCCCCATTATCATTCTTTTTATAAGTTCCATAAATTGTATACATCGGGTGATAACTATCGTTATAATAATATGCATATACAAAATACTCACTGTTCAAATCCAACGGTTCCATTCCCATTAATCCATGCACAACATACATATCATCACCAGGTACCCATTTTTCATCATCAATCTCCCATACCTTTGAAATCAATTCTTTATACTCTTTTTCTTTCATTATTCCTCCAAGTGTATTAATAGTAAATGTCGATTCTTCTACATCTCCCTTATAATATTCATCTACTTCAAAGGTATAATTTGATTTCATCTCCCAATCATCCAAATACGAATCAATCCCTACAAGCTTTCCTCTAAAAATTACATCTGCTTCTTCACTTAATTCTTCAATTGACGGATTATACACATTCATATCAAGATTTCCTGAACTAAATTGAATCTTATCTTCATCAATTTCAGAAATATCAATACTTGTATTAATCTTTTCCTCCTTCACTTCTTTTTCTTTAACTTCCTTGTTGCATGAAACAAGCCCCACTACACCTAACATTAAAACCGCTAACATTAACTTTCTTCTCATAAAAACCACGTCCTTTCTTATTTATACAATAAGTTTAACATATGGTTCTTATAATTAGAATAAAATGGACTTACTTCTTACAAAAACTTTACAAAAATCAATTTTCCTCATTTTCTATGTCATTCGGTTGTTTCCAAAATGTTTCTCTGCAATAGTTCATTACATTCATTGAAAAATACACTAAATTTTCTTTTGGACCATATGTATTATCCCCTACATGTAAATAATTTGTATACAGAAAATGATAAACAACCTTATTTCCATTCATTAAAAACAATTCTTCCCAGCCACAAGGAACAGGTTCAGATTCATCATATTCGATAACTTCTAAATCCAATTCTTTAATTCTCTTTACAAGTTCATCAATAATTTCTCTATCAGTAGTATTATATACATTCTCATCATAACCATATATTCTCGCTTCTGTGATTTCCTGCTTATCCACTATACTTATATCACTTAATTCTTCTGACCAGTCCAATGCTTTCCATGATGTATCAATCTCATTTTCTTCTATATTTTTCACAACACTTCCTTCATTGCCCACATCATTTGTTCTCTTCATCTCACTACTCGCTTTTTCTCCACAACCCACACTAAGAATCATACTGCACACAATAATAATCAATGTCCTTATCTTCTTTTTAATCATACAAACCAACTCCTTTTTATATTTTATAAAATACTTTGTTATTCTTGTATAAATATGTGTTTTCAAATCTAAAAAGTGTTGCATAAAAAACTCCAATTATAAGACCTACTACTTATCTTCTTATCTTAAATTGGAGTTTTCTAAATTAATTATATACTTTATATGTGCTTACTCTACATAACTCATATACACCACATATTTTTCACTATCTGTTTCCTCATAAATAACGAAACTTTCTATATTTATAGGCACTGAAGGATCATTAACTTTTCTTTTAACCGTACCAAGTCTGTCATACACTATCATATTTTCATTATACTCCATATCTGTCATATTTTTTATTACATAACGATAATCATAACTATCCTCAACCAAGAAAAAACCTGCATCTTTAATTTCCGTAATAAATTTTTCCATCCGTTCCTTTTCAACACCTAACTCGACATAATATGCACCATCATATTCATCATCCTTCAACGTATTCTCTACTGAAATCACTTCATAATCATCCTCATTTATTCCAAAGAAAGTTTCTATCATTTCCTTTCTGCTTTCTTTCCCACAAGCTGATAATCCCATAATAATAAGTACCATTAATACTGTAAATACTTTTCTCATTAATATCACCTCAGCAAATACAATTTTTATTTAATACAAAAATATTTCCTTATTCAAAAAATCATGTCCAACATCTTATTTAACCTATTTCCCAAATGGATAAGTAAAACTTTTTCCTACAACTTCACATCTCCATTCCAAATCATTTTCATCTCTTATTCCTGCCACAACATATCCCTGTCGTTCCATACCATTATCTTCGGTTCTATCACATGTTATTTCAAAAAGCAAAATATTCTCCGTTGCCACTTTATCTTTATATAGTTTATAATCCTCCGATGTATCATCTGCCAAATCTATTGCTATAACTTTATAGCTTGTTTCTTCTCTTAAATACTTCAATGCTAACTCTTGTACATAATCTATTTCTTCCGGTGTATGTAACTCACTAAAATTAGTTTCTATTTCTTCTGTGGTTTCAAGTGTGCTTTCCATTAATTTCACATCTTCCTCTACATCATAAATTGTAGTTCTTTTTTCTACATCCGTGCTATAACATACATCACCATTATCTGAAAGATATTCTGCTAATACATAGGTTTCTTCAAGATATTTATTCACAAATTCACCATACTCTTTTAATAGTAATATATCCGATTCATCTATTTGTTTTAAATCATACTCAAAATTTTTTTCTTCACAAATAACCTCTTCACCTGTATTTGTTAAGCTAAAAATTTTAAATGTATATTCACCTGTATTTTGAATTTTATATGGATTCCATTCGATTAAATAATCTTTTATTCCATCATTATATATTCTTATACTTTTATTGTCTGCATGAGCACTTGTTATATAGGATGACCAAATTAATTCTTCTCTGGAATATATACTAATAGTATTCTCTTTTTCTTTTATTCATCTTTTTCACCCTTCTTTAATATTATATAATATAAAGCATCCTCCAACAGATTGTAATATGAGCCATGACTATTTCCAAAACGTCTTTCCACAATACCCCATCACATTAATATAAAAATCAATTGCCTTATCTTTAGGTCCATATTGATTCGAACCTACATATAAATAATCTGTATACAGAAAATGATATACCACTTTATTATTATCTAATAAAAATAATTCACTATATCCATCTACAGCTTCTTTTTCTTCATTTACTACTTGAACATCTAATTCATCAATTCTATTTATAATCTCCTCTATAATCTCATTATCTGTGGTATTATATACATTTTCATCATAACCATATATTCTTGCTTCTGTAATTTGTTGTTCTTTTATTATACTTATATCACTTAACTGTTCCGTCCAATCCAAATCCTTTCTAGACAAACTCACTGTAATTTTTTCTTCATCATTTTCCACTATACTTCCCTCCTCACTATTATTCTTACTCCCACAGCCTACACATAACACAATGCTGCATCCTAAACTTATTAATAAATATTTTAATTTTTTATCCATATTAACTCCTTCCAAACTTCTCTTAACTCAACTATATCTCTATCATTCATATTATAATAAAATGTATTACTTGTCATTAGAATTTCTTTTCCTATTAATTTCGACCAAATTAACTCATCAGATTTACCTGAATATATTTAAACAGTTTTCTTCTTCCGTAAGTGCCTAAAAATTAGGCACTTACACATAAAATAAAACTACAACATATAATTAGTATTATATTCGTATATGTTTTTTTTACCTATCATTCCTATTTCACAACATATCCTGGACTACATAAAGTATATTCCCACGAAAATATTACATTATTATATAAATATCCAACCGTTCCATCTAAATAATAAATTACTTGTTGAACAGTGCCACTTCCAGGATTCCACATTTCCATATATTGCGTACTACCATAATAATAATACCCATATATAACCGTTGCATGTCCTCACCTTTTTTCTTCATCATCTTCGTAGTAATAATTGCCTGAACTCATATAAATAGGATAACCTTTTTTAATTTGTTCTTTTACTTCATAATAACTTAATTTTCTTTCAAGATAAGAATATGCTACATCATATAAAGCAAGTGCCATCTGTGCTTCTGAAGCACTTCTCCCCTTCTTACATAACATTTTACCCACTATCCAGCCAGTCCAAATCCCCTCAATATTTTCACCATATGTATATGCTACATCAGTTGCACTTAAATCCTCATACCCAGTTTTTAAATATTTAACAATTGTAGCTACAGAAGCTGCCCAACATATCGGGTCATCAAACTGTTGAGTAAATCAATCGCTAATACAACATTCATAGCCATCCGACTCAATTTCTTCAACCAATCCACCTGAACAAATCTCTACTCCACTTTCAATATTTCCTATGCTAACTATATTATCTAAAACCACATTAAAGCTATAATTATCTTCTATATATTTTTTCCACTCCTCATAACTTTTTACTGTAATTTCCTGACTTTCATCTTCGTATATAAAGTGTATATTATTATCTTTATCAATTATATAAGTATTTTTATCCTCTTTTATAATCAACATATCTGAATTATAATTAACTTCATTTAACACTTCTACATATTCTTCTGTGATATTACAATACAATTTATTCTCATAATTAAATACTGCAATAAGTTTAAATATACTTCCATTATAATAGACTGGATAATACCAGATTTTTCCGTTGTTAGTTAAATCATTGTCAAAGATATAAAAAGCTTCTCCTGCTGTTAAATCTTCAATAGTTATATCATCTTCATAATTTCCATACATTAAATACGCTTGCAAGTTATCTTCATAATTAGAATTAAAATATTCATTTATCTGAATCGGAACATTATTTTCAGTTAAACTCATTTCAGATGCCACAATACTTATACTAAAATTGCAAAATATATAAACGAACATTAATAAACAAGAAATTATTTTTTTATTTTTTTCTTCATACCATTTTCTCCTATTCTCTAATCAATATATTTTTATAAATACTTATACATTTTTTTCCAATCATCCTTTCTATATACTACTATATATTTTCTTATCATCTTACACCATCTCCTCTTTCCTAAAATACATCAACTTATCCCCTTTAATATCCTTAATATACTCGCTTTCAAAGCTATACTCATACCTTGCGTTTTTCAAAGCTTCTTCTAAGATATTTCTCTCAAACACCTCCTTAATTGCATTTGTCTCACTCATATCGTCTACATATAACCTTACCAAGAAATCATTTATCCCTCGTTGAATAACTTGAAATTGCTTAATAACATCATCAAGCACACAATTCACATTTTCAATTGCTCTTGGAAATATATAAGCATTTAATCTTGTTCCATCTTCACACTCAGCATAGTTGTGACTTCTTCCAACTGTCAATTTAATTATTGGTGAATGATTTCCACACTTACATTCAATCTTGTTTGTAACCTTACCTCTGTCCCCAATGTTATACCTTATAAATGGAGTTCTTTTATTTATTAAAGATGTTATTATTAAATCTTTTTCACTTTCATCATCATTATTACAATCTCCAATTTTATGAACAATTCCATCTTCACCCATTACTTCAACATAAACATTTTCAGACATAATATGCATATTTCCATAAGGACACTCATATGCAATAGAATTAAATTCATAACTTCCATATTGATTAGCTATCTTACAATCAAAGAAATCCTTTACCTTTCTTCGTAATTCATCAGTTAACATTTCTCCTGTAAATTCAATATATTCAACTGTATCAATAGGGCTTAACTCATACTTTAATGCTGTATTAATTAACATTTTCGCTGTACTTGGCTGTAATAATAACCATTTAGGCTTATAATCTGTCATTTTCATATATATTTCTTTAAGCCTTTCATCATTCAATGATGTTTTTGAGAATCCTAATGTGTTCCTATCTTCCGTTTCCATCATTTCTTTACTTCCAAGAAATCTTATCGTATAAAAATAACACATCCTGTCCCATGTATTAATTCCATAATATTTTCTTCTTAGATTCCATAATGGTGTCATCGACATCAAAAAATCTTTCTTATTCCAATCAATTGTTAATATTTTTCCTGTTGAACCTGAAGTAGATACTTTTATTGCATCCTTATTACCTTTCATCATATATTCTATTGGAGATATTGGAAAACCTGACTCTACAATATCATCTTTTGAAACTATTGGCAGTTTTTCAAATTCTACATTTTCACTTTCTTTACTCTCTGTATATTCAATATTTTCTCTATAAAAGAGAGACTTCTCATATGCATATTGTGCTATTCTTTCGTGTTTATTCAATTCTTAACCTCCTCAACTTATTCTAAAATACCTTTTACTTAACCCTGTTCTTTCTGATATAAACCTTATTAATTCCTCTCGTTCATATGTAGCAAGTGTATTTATTGCCTTGAACATAATTTTTATTCTTGTAAAGCATACACTATCCATACACTTTTCCGTCTCACAATAAAAATCATTCCCATTAAATTCTTTTCTTAAATCTTTTTCCAATTCATCTAATTCTACCCTTATACCATTTATTTTTACCATTCTGTCTTTTCGACCACATACATAAAAATATCCATCATCATCAATATATCCGATATCTTTTGTATGCAATATATTTCCCCATTCATATCCTTTTTCTAAATCCTGCTTACCATATGCATATCCCATAGCAACATTATCACCACAATAAACTATTTCTCCTGTTTTATTACTCTCCGTAATATGTATTCCATCACTATTTTCAATCCACATCTTACCATTTGGAATTGCTTTACCTATGCTTCCAAGTTTCTTATCCATAACTTCTAACGGTCTGTAACTTATTCTTGCTGTCGCCTCAGTCTGACCATACATAACATAGAATTTTTTATTATTCTTTATAGAATAATCTATAAAATATTTTTCCTCTTCCAAACCAAGCTTGCCACCTGCTACCGTCAATATTTGTAAAGTACTAACATTATTTTTAGCAAATCCCATCTTTTTTAATATTTCATAAGTATACGGAACTCCTGCAAATGATGTTCCTTCATATTTATTAAAAAAATCCCAAAAAACCTTTTCATAAGGTGCTTTATCAGTAAGTAACAATGTTGCTCTTTTATACAGATGTGTATTAATAACCGACAATCCATATGTGTAATTCATTGGTAACGAAGTAATTGCTTTATCACGTTCACTTATATTAAGATACTCTGATATATTCTTAGTATTTGATTCTATATTTTTATAACTTATTCTCACACATTTACTACTTCCGGTACTTCCTGACGTTGTCAGCAATAATGCAAGTTCTTCATTTACTTTGCATAATTCTTTACCGGTAGTTACTAGTGAATAACCAAATCTTTCAAACACCTTTCCTTCCTTATATTTTAAATTTGGCACATTATCTACAAACAATTCATCAGATAGCCATACATATTTTATATCATAATCCTCTATATACTTTTCTATAACTTCGCTTTTCGCACTATCCCTTACCAAAAAAGGAATTGATTTATTTTTCATACAGCTAAGATAACCTATTATGCTTGCAACATTATTCTTAGCCATAATTAAAACTATCTGTCTTGGTTCAATATGTTCATAAAAGTCTTCGATATAATCTGCTAACTGATTATATGTTATTACTTCATCATTATCATTTATAATAGCTATTCCATCTTCGCATTTTCCTTCAACCATTCTTTTAACACCTCAAAATCCCATACAATATCAACTGTATTTTCATGTTCAAAACTCACTCCGAATTCTTCTTCCACCATAGCAATAAATGAAATAATCATAAGAGAATCAAAATCCAAATCTTCCACAAAATCCGGTATTTCTTTTTCTTTAGCAATAATTACTTTTCTATCATCTTCTGATACTAACTCTATTAATATATTTCTAATTTTATTTTCTATTGTATCCATACTATCCTCTTTTCTACTACAATTTTATTGCGAAGAACCTCAAAATCTTTTACAATATACAACTACTTTATACTTTCTTTTAACTCTTCAAGCTTTTTAATATGTGTATCTGTTTCATCCAAACCAAATCGTTCAAATTCGTTATTGCCAATATTTTTATATATACCATAAAAATAATATGTAGGATAATAATTGTCCTTATCTTTATTATATGCTGCATATATTACATATTCACTATTTAAATCTAGTGGTGGAAATCCTTGATATCCACATGCAACATACATATCTTCCCCCGGTTCCCATTCTTCTTCATCAATATCCATTACTTTAGAAATTAATTCTTTATAATCTTTTTCTTTCATTATTCCCCCAAGTGTATTAATAGTAAATTCAGCTCCTTCTACATCTCCCTTATAATATTCATCTATTTCAAAGGTATAATTCGATTTCATCTCCCAATCATCTAAATATGAATCAATATCAGTAAGTTTTCCTTTAAAAATGACATCTGAATGTTCACTTAACTCTTCAATAGATGGATTATATACATTCATATCCATATTTCCTGAACTAAATTGAATCTTGTCTTCATCAATTTCCGAAATATCAATACTAAAATTATCTTTTCCAGAATCTACTTTATTTGTTACATTTTCTTCACTACCAGTTTTATTTCCACACGAAACTAAAGCAATCAGACTAACTAAACCTAATATAACTAAACTCTTCTTCATAACAAGTCCTCCTCTTTATTTAACATATATTGCTATTGCTGACCAAATATCATTACTTGTCGGAAGCATAACACTTCTTCCTTCATCCCACTGACACATTATTGAATTAGTATTACTATTATTCTCATCCAACCCAAATGCATGACCTATCTCATGTGCAAATACAGAAGTTATGGCTTCACTTTCATATTCACTAATTACTCCATTAGTAGTATTATAAGTAACCACTGCCCTATCCCAAGGTGATGCATTTGGTAAAACTCTACCATAATTAAAAAAGAAATTTGTTTTACCATTATATCCACAAGTTTCACCATCAGCTGAAATAATAATTTTTAAAGTTGCTTGTGATTCATTACTAGTTTGAACAAAACTTATATAATTTGCCATTCCATTAACACTCGTATCCATCCACGAATCTAAAGCTAATTTTGCACATGCCATATAGTAAACATTATTACTACTAAAACACCACTTTCTACTACTTTCTCCGTATTCTCCTATCCCCCCTAATAAATTAAAAGCAAATGACGGTGCATTAGTATTAGTTGAAGCTATTACTTGAGTACTTCCAATACTAATTAACATTGATAAACTAACACATAACGTTCCAATTTTTTTAAATAATTTTTTCCTCATTTTCATCCTCCTGCTTTAATTTAACATCATTCTTCCGGTTACAGTATCACGTATATAATTTTCTATCACTCTCCTTTACAATACTCTTCATTCTTATAGACATCTACATTTTTGCTATTCCTAGAACAACAATATCCCTATCTTTTTTCTTTACTGTAATGAGCATTTACATTTTGCACTTACCTTATCTGCTATTCCCCAGGTCTTACATACAATACCAACATCAAATTTATCTTTATTTATCCTATCCAAGGTATGTATTACTTCTGAACCCTCTCCTTTATTTATTCCAATTTCTATCAAATCCTTTTTAATCTTCATAAATAGCTTTATCTTCTCATTCTCTGTAATTTCATATTTAAATCCCGTAACACCGATTTCCGAAACTACTAATTTTTCACCATTTTCAATTCCAATCATTTGTACACTGCCATTACTAAAATCTCTAAAAATCAAACCAATCTCAACATTTGTCTTATTTCTAAATAAGATTTCAGGTTCGGCAATTATTTCAAACTCTTTATTGTTAAATCTTTGTATATCAAATATAACTTTTGGTGCCTCGTCCATATCCCAATAATTATAAGTTCTGTTTCCATTAAATTCAAAGTTTGCTTCACCTTTAAAATCTCCACTCATTTTATTAACAACTATTTTTTCTTGATTATTTTCATATCTAAAGCACTCAGATTTTTCTCCAAAATCATTAGTTATAGTATTAACACTTTTTATTTCTTTGTCTTTTAAATATTCAAAAAAACACTTCACTTCGTCCTGAATAGTTTTTTCACTATATATAATTTTATTAGTTATTATGTTCTCAGGTTCGTATCCCTTTGCAACCTTTACGAAAGTATTAATAATTTGATTCTGCCACAGTTTGTTTAACTCCGTACATTGATTAACATACACTTCAAAATTATCAGAACATTCTTCATTATATTGTGAAGCTTCCATATACCTCCTTATTTCATTGAAAAATATTCTTCTGTATTTATTTATATTAATAATTTTCTTCTTTGCTTCATTTAATAAACTTCCTTCAATTACCTGACTATTAATTCTATTAAACTCCTGTACCATTTGCTCATCTTTTAACATATCCATATACATATTGAATAATATATATTGACGATAACCGTCTGTATTCTCAAGATTCAATCTGCAATATTCTTCTATAATAGAGTTCATTAACTCACTACATTTACAATCTCTATTTTTTTCAAATGCTATCACTGAATATTTCTTATCATATCTTTTTATATAGCTTTTATTTGCTCTCTTAAGCATATCAAAAGGAATATTAAATTCTTCATACTTATTTCCAATATATTGAAACTGAGTATTATCAAGCACAGTAACCAAGCCTTGTTTTTCTTTATATCCAATAATTAAAAACCAATGATTCCAATCACGTTCCATGTAATATCTACTATAAAATATTTCCTTTAAATTTACTCCTACAATAATAGGAATCCCTTTGTCTATCCACTTAATTATTTCTTTATATGTCAAATTTATATCTTCTATAAATTTTATCCCTGCATATTGTTGTAAAGTAGCAAATACCGATTCTCTAACACATGAAAATTGTGTTTTACTATAAAATGTATTATATGTACCTCTAAATTTTGATAATATTGCAAAAGCTTTTCCTAAATCCTTTTGCAAATAATCAAACAAAATAACCAAAGGATGTTCAAAACATGTAATCTCATCATATTCATAACAATAATTAAAATCTTTAAGATTGAGTTTATTCATGTTTGCCTCCTTTGGCTATTTTCATTCAATTCGTATAATATTTACTTTTAATTAATTAACTAATTCTCTGATTTTCTATTTTTACCTCTAAAATATAATGAACCTATTATCAATACTAACATTCCAACAATTACACTTATAACTATAATATTGAAATTATCTTTTTTTGTATCCGTTTCTTTTTTGTCGCCAAACAAGTTAATTTCACCTTTTAATGGTTCTTCTCTTTTAAACGGATTACCACCATATTGTCCTTTATATTTTTCTTCATTTGCTTTAAATTCTTCATATGTAGGTTCATCATAATCTCTGTACATTAATTCGAAAAACTCATCAATTTCATATATTTTTGCATTTTCTAATGAACAAAAATTACTCTGATTCTCACTTAAAAAAGTCATAATATGTTCCGATCCATCTTTCATCTTTATATAAGACATATATATATTATAAATTTCATTATAAAAATACCTGACTTCTTCTACATTTTCTACATCTACACCTTCAAATCTACCTTCCACTAGCCTCATATAATAATTCTGAGTAGATGACACTGATGATTGTATCCAACGCACAACTCCATTCTCTAATCTAAATATCGAATATCCATATGCATTTTCTTTATTGATAAATGGTAAAATCAGTTTACATTCATTATAATCTTTGTAAGAATAATATAAACTATTAAAGTCCCTACTTTCAATATAATCATTTATCATATATTCCATTCTCTCAATTACACACAACTCTTCTATATCATATTCTTTCATAGACGAAAAGGAGCCTGGTCTCTCATTCTCAATAATATTTACAACCTGTCTTTTAACATCTTCCATATCT
Organism: Lachnospiraceae bacterium; assembly: GCA_017416465.1. Lineage (GTDB taxonomy): Bacteria > Bacillota > Clostridia > Lachnospirales > Lachnospiraceae > Bovifimicola. The sequence goes on from JAFQCK010000159.1 coordinate 57,574, forward strand.
ATTCCAAGTTTTTCATTAGCATATACACTATAATCTTTATCAAACACAAAAAAACTAATCACTATAACCCCAAACAATAACATCTTTAATATTTTATTCATAATAAACATCCTCCTTTACTTATATCTTCGATAAATTGAATTTTCGTAAATATACTCTCCTACACAAAATTCATCATAATCTTTATTATATATTTCACCATCATAAGGATCACTATATACTACTTCACTAAAATCTTCATTTGTATTATACCCAACAATAAGAAACATATGTCCAGTATTCCCGCCCCATATACTTGGTTTATAACAAGCTGCAGCTATTACTCGTTCTCTATCAATTAATTCAACTATAGTGTCTAAAGATAATATACCGCCTGATTCATAATATGAATATTTAAAATCAGTGAAATAATGTGCTGCTGCCTGAACATCTTCAATACTCCCTGATTCATTGACCACACTTCCTTTTACATAGGCTACTCCATCACTCTGAGTCAATTCTACCAAAGCATCATTTCTAGCTAATCCCCTTGCAACAGTAACCCAACACCACCTATCTTTTTGTTGTTTTTCTGTAATAATAAAAAATCTATATGTTGCATCAACTTTAGTAGTAGAACATGTTACAATTACAGACACAATCACTGTAGCTACAATTTTTTTCAAATTCCTTCTCACCATAAGCACCATCCTTTCAAAATATACACTAACACTTCACTTTCTTATATATAAATATTACATCTTCAAACATTCACTTTTCAATAAAAATGTTGCAAACGTTGTCTTTTTTGTTGTAAACGTTAAATTTTTCCATTTTCCCTGCAAAACTCTTTATACTTTGCTTTTACAATACACTTATTTCTAACACTCATCAGCACTTTTGCTATTTCCAAATCAATAATATCATTATCTATTTTCTTTATAAAATGCATATTTACCAAATATGATTTATGCACTCGTATAAACCCGTCTTTCGCTAGTTCTTCTTCAAACCTTGTTAACGACTTTCTTCTTATTTGTACTTTCCCATCAAATGTATATAATTCACAATATACATCACTTGCTTTTATATACACTAATTCTTTAACCTGTACACTCGTTTTGTTAATTTCATCTCCCATTTTTAACACTCCAATCAAATCATTTTTTATATTCAAGCCTCAAATTTTATCTTTATATATTATACCATACAAAAATAGTCAAATTCCCAAAATGTCAAAAATAGCACTTTAAATGTCAAAAATAACCATTTTTATTTTCTTGTAATACTTTTGTAATTATTTCTCAATGCTTTTGTAATATAGTTTTAATATTTGAGTAATATTTTATTTTTCTCTTTATTTTTTATATCTTTATGATATAATTCTAACAGACTTAAGAAAGGATTGATATATTATGGAACACATACTTACACCTGAAGGATATTCTTCAGCTTTATCAATCAGAGAGACTGAGATTGGTATCAAGCTCGTTAAAGATTACTTTGAACGTGCGCTTGCAAAAGAATTGAATCTTACCAGAGTTTCCGCACCACTTTTTGTTAAGCCTGAATCGGGACTTAATGATAACTTAAATGGTGTTGAACGTCCTGTAAGTTTCGGAATAAAGGAACAAGATGACAAAGAAGTAGAGATTGTACACTCCCTTGCGAAATGGAAACGCCAAGCCCTTAAGAGATATGGCTTCCACTCAGGCGAAGGTCTTTACACAGATATGAACGCTATAAGAAGAGATGAAGATACAGATAATATTCATTCACTCTTTGTTGACCAGTGGGATTGGGAGAAAATCATTTCTAAAGAAGAACGTAACGTTGAGATATTGAAGACAAATGTTACTAAAGTGTATAAGGCACTTAAAGATACAGAGACATTCATCGCTTCACAGTATAATTACATAGACGAGATTTTACCTGATAAGATTACATTTGTAACATCACAGGAGCTTGAAGATATGTATCCAAACTGTACTGCAAAGGAACGCGAATACAATTACGCTAAGTTAAAGGGTGCTATCTTCATTATGCAGATTGGTGATTACCTTGCATCAGGTGAGAAGCATGATGGTCGTGCACCTGACTATGATGACTGGAAATTAAACGGTGATATCATCGTATATTATCCTCTTTTAGATATTGCTTTGGAATTATCTTCAATGGGAATAAGAGTTGATGAAAATACTCTTTTAGAACAGCTTGAGAAAGCAAATTGTATGGATAGAGCAAAGCTTCCATTCCAGAAAGCAATTCTTGAGTGTGACCTTCCTTACACAATAGGTGGTGGTATCGGTCAGTCAAGAATCTGTATGTTCTATTTAAGAAAGGCTCATATTGGAGAAGTTCAAGCTTCAATCTGGCCGGATGATATTATGGATTATGCTAATAGCAAAGGTATTGTTTTATTGTAAACCTTAAGCTATTACAATACATATTTAATAACAACAAAATCGGATTTCAAATGAATTAACGTTTGAAATCCGATTTTTATAATTAATATCATCATAACTGTTCAGCGCCTAGCTTGAAAATATTATATGTTATCTTCTTATCTTTCTCTCTTTGAACAAGTTACTGCAAGTGCGCCAGGTCCAATATGACACGCTACACTTAAAGGTAATTCACAAATCTTTACATCTTCCTCTTTACAATGTGTAAATACTTCTAATATCTCTTTTTTAAATTCCTCTGCCACTTCAAAATTTCTTGAATGTGCAACTTCAATAATCATATCTTCAATTGGAAAATCTTTGAATCTTCCAGCTAAATCAGACTGAATAGCATTAATCATCATACTCTTAGCCTGCTTAATTGTTCTTGCTTTAGCAAATGCATCAAGCTTGCCACCCTGAATCTGAAGAACCGGTTTAAGCTTCAAAAGTGTTCCGAGTGCTGCTGCTGTTGGAGTAATTCTTCCACCTCTCTTAAGATAAGTAAGGGTATCTACCATAATATAAATAGAAGAATCTGCTTTATTAGCTTCAAGAATCTCTTTTATCTCTTTTGCACTCTTTCCCTGTTCCGCTAAATGCAATGCATCTTTAACAGATTGCTTAAGTGTAACTGATATTCTCTGATTATCTACAACTTCTACTCTTCCATCATAATCATCAGAAAGCATCATCGCTGTCTGACAAGTACTACTCAAACTACTTGACATAGGAATATGAACAATGTACTCATATTCTTTTAATACTTCGTCCCACATCTCTGTTACTGCTGCAATTGACGGCTGTGATGTAGAAATCTTCTTATCCTCTTCTAACATATCAAAAAACTGGTCTGCAGTAAGATTGACGTCCTCATAATATTCAACTTCATCTATCATAAATGGCATCGGTATAACAAATACACCTAATTCCTTAGCTTCTGCCTGTGTCATACTACTGTTACTATCTGTAATAATTGCAATCTTTTTCATTGTAATCCTCCATTTGAAGTAAATTTCATTTGAAAATGTAATAATATATTATCTATAATATTTTACATTTTATCCAAACTGAAATCTTTTATCTTCTATACAACATAGTTGTCCTTATATTACCATTTAAACTGTTTTTTATCAAGTCAAAAAATACATATATTATTTTTCTGATTTTATGCAATCTTACAACCGTAATATCTTCTTTTTTCAACAATTCAATCTGCTTATTCACTCCACCAAATACGTAAAATAGACATTTGTCTATTTTTATAGTAGACAAGTGTCTATTTTTATGTTATAGTACCTATATGATAATTTTGGGATTTAAGAAACTAATTTAATAAATCCATTTATCATTAATTTACAGAAAGGACTATGTGTTAAATTGGAAAAAAGGAAAATAAACAAAACTAAAACTTCACTTTACACAGCTCTTAGTCGACTACTTTCTGTAAAGGACATACGGGATATCACAATTATAGAGTTATGTCAGGAAGCCAGAATTAACAAAAGTACATTTTACCTTCATTATAAAGATATTTATGAATGTACGGAAGATTTTGTAGGCCAACTTGTAACTCCCATTGCAGAGATTATGAGTGAAAATGGTATAATTAATCTTTTTAATGATTTACCATTATTACTTGATAAAGTTCTTGATTTGCTCGAGTCTTATAATCATGTATATGACCCGGTTTTCTATTCACCAAATCTTTCACAATTTCTTAATAAGATGAGAAATAGTATCATAGACACATTAATTAAGAAATATGAGACATTTGGATTATCTAATGAACAACTTATGGATGCTAAAATTGCTACATCTTTTTTAGTAAATGGATTCATAGGAATAATTGAATTAAACGGAAGAACCACACTTCCGCTTAAAAATATAAAATCTTTTGGTGTAAAATTACAGCGAGGATTTATACTTAATAACAACTTATTTAAGGAGGACTTAAACATGTGGGCTGAAGAAAGCGTATTTTATCAAATTTATCCATTAGGATTTTGCGGAGCACCTTTTGAAAATGATGGTGTTTTAGAATCAAGAATATTAAAGGTTAATGACTGGATTCCTCACATCAGTAAGATGGGATTCAATGCAATATATTTTTCACCGGTTTTTGAATCAGATACTCATGGTTACAACACAAGAGATTATAAGAAAATTGACTGCCGTCTTGGAACTAACGAGGATTTCAAAAATGTATGTGATAATCTTCATAAAGAAGGTATTAAGGTTGTTTTAGATGGTGTATTCAACCATGTGGGAAGAGGATTTTTCGCATTTCAGGATGTATTACAAAACAGAGAAGGTTCAAGATACAAGGATTGGTTTGCGAGAATTGATTTCGGCGGAAACAGTTGTTACAATGACGGATTATGGTATGAAGGCTGGGAAGGCAACTATGACCTTGTTAAGTTAAACCTTTACAACGAAGAAGTTGTTAATCATATATTCGAAAGTATCAGGTTCTGGGTTGATGAATTTGATATTGATGGATTGAGACTTGATGTTGCTTACTGCCTTGACAAGAATTTCTTAAAGAGACTTAAGAATTTCTGTAACGGGCTTAAAGCAGATTTCTGGCTTTGTGGAGAGCTTCTTCACGGTGATTATAACCAGTGGGTTAATGATGAGATGCTTCATAGCTGTACTAACTATGAATGTTACAAAGGAATTTTCTCAAGCTTTAACTGTATGAATATGTTTGAAATTGTTCACTCTCTTTTAAGACAGTTTGGTCCTGAGAACTGGACATTATATAAAGGTAAACATTTATTATCTTTCGTAGATAATCATGATGTATCAAGAATTGCCAGCAATTTGAATAACGAGAATCATCTTCCATTAGTTTATGCTATGGCTTTTGGTATGCCGGGTATTCCTTGCGTATATTATGGTAGTGAATGGGGTGCAAAAGCTCATAAAAATGAAGGTGATCTTGCACTTCGTGCATGTTTTGATGCACCTGTTGAAAACAACTTAACAGAATTCATTACAAAAATTGCTAATGCTCATAAGAATAGCAAAGCTCTCTGCTATGGTGATTTCAAATCTGTAGTTCTTACAAATCATCAATGCGTTTTTGAAAGATACTGCGATGGTGAGCGTGTACTTGTGGCTATCAATGCATCAGGCGATGATTTCAGAGCTAACTTTAATACAGGTGCAGGCACAGGTATTGACTTAATCACAGGCGAAACTATTAATACAGAAGGCGGATTTAACCTTAAGGGTTATAGCGCTATGTATGTTAAGATGTAAGATATTTCTTCAATCCTCTTATTATAAATTCAAAGAAACGTGGCATTAGGATTTATGTCCTAATGTCACGTTTCTTTATTAAAATTAAAGTTCTTCAATTAAATATTTAATCAAAATCTTTAACTTGTTAGCATCAAGCACAACTGATTCTCCTTCACTGTTTGCATGATTAGAATAATTTTTCTGTTCTTTACACATTCCGTAAAGATAAAAGATTTTCCTAATCTTTTCTGCTTGCAAGTCGGTGCCAATCATAACTTTTTTGTTATCAAAATAAACTGAATAATCGTATTTGCTACAATTCTCAACTTCTTTTATATACTTGTTTCTTAAATCATGGTTAGTATCCGTTCCAAATAATTCATTAAATAAATCATTAAATACTTCTTCTACAATAAATTTTTCTTTTACCACAATTGCGTCATAATATGCATTTAATATAGCTTTATCTTCAAAAAATCTCTTGCTTCTATCCGCATTATCTTTTACGTTTATATTAGGTTCATTGTCATCATCCTTACCCTTTACCAAAGTAAATACAGTTGCATTCTTTTTATCTGATAAACTAAATTTAAAATTCGACCAATTAAGATTTATCATAGACTCATTTATCCACTTATTAATATTATATTTTCCTTCTATACATTTATTAAACTCTTCTACTTCTTTAGTATACTTATTCAGTTTTTTATCACTATATATAGCATTAGTCATCAAACTATCGATAATATTATTTAACAAATGCATTACATTATCCTTACCAGATAAAAACTCAGACATATCATTATCTTTGGTTATTTCATTAGCATAATATTTTATACTATTGTCTTTATCCACGATAATCTGAAACTTATTACTGCAACTTGGATTATTTAAGCTTGTTTTTTCTTTAATAAGGATTCCTTTTATATTTTTTAATATTTTATCATCATATTCTCTAAGTCCCTTAACAAGTAAATAATAATTTTTTTCATACTTATTATTAATTTTTGGAATCATATACTCCCACATTTTATCAGATACTACCACTTTCCCTGACTCTATTAAATATTTAGGAATTTGTTCTAAACATAGTGTTATCGCCTGTTGTATATAATTCTTTTCTAAACACCATTTAATTATTCTCGGTAAGGAATTCTTTATAAGTTGACCGGCTTTTAGACATTCTTCTAAATCCTTACAATCATATAGAGGCTCGAATTCTTTAAGAATATTAATTGCAACATATACAAATGCCTTTGCAGTAGCATCATCCGATTCTTCATAACATTTTATAAAATTATTAAGTAGCACATATATATTATCTTCTGTCCTATAAAAATGTTCCATTATTAAACCGGTTCTGCAAAGATGCAAATCATTGATAATATTATCCAACTTGTTCAAACATTTTTCAATGTCCATTTTCACTGATTCGTTAGTTATTTTACTCTGCGAAAAACTCAATTCAAAATAATTTTTCAAGGAGTCAATCTGACCATACTTAACAAACTCATCCACAGCTGATACACAATCAATAGAAACATTTGTCATCACATTAATATCACTCATAAAAAACCCTCCTTGTGTTTATCTTATCTTTGCATTGTTGTTAATCAATATGTAAGTTTAAATTCCCTATGACAAATTACATCTTATTTTTTGTTAAATATTTTCCCTTTATTTCGTACACTTTCCACACATTTAATATTGTATATATTATAACAAAATACATTATCCGGTTCAATACAATATTCTTATAACTCTAGCAAACTGTATACCATTGTTGCGTCTATATGCTTAATATAATCAGATAGTTGAACTGCATATGTTACTGAATCGAGATAATTTTCTTGAACTTGTTTATCATCTAAACAAATTGATATTTCCGACCTATCGATAATACATTTAAGTAAAACATCTACACCATTGTGTTGAATTACTTTTTTCAAACGAATTTCTTTGTCTCCTGACCAAAAATAAGGAATTGCTTTTTTAGCTTTTCCTTCACCGATATAGCATCTATTCTCGCATTCCCAACCATTTTGTGTCAATTTATCTATTATTTCATTTCGATATCCTTTTACATATATCCAATCATACCAACTGTTCGGTTTCGAGATATAGTTATCTTTATATCTAATAGCTCTTCTTTCCATCATCCAATCAATCAGGTCAGTTTTCTTATATAAAGACTCATGTAATTTCTTTTCAAAATCATCATTTAAAACTGCTATAGGAGATTCTTTTTTTACCTCTTCAAATAATTTTTTAGCAATAGCCTCTTCAGAATCTAATGCAAACCACTCTTTGATAGCTTCTCGAACCACCAAATCAGAAGAAAGCATATTTTTAAGAGCATTTTCTTTTTCTTTAACGTCAGTAATATGATATTTTATTTGAGACAAAGAAGAGTAACGACTCAATAAAGCTCTCAAGAAAATATGACTGTTATCTCTATATTTTTGACAAATACCATTATTATCAAAGAAGACGGTTGCCATTTGATAATTGTGTTTAAATTTCTCTATATCTTCATCATCAGGAATAAGAAAACTTATACTTCCTTTAAAATACGAGTGTGCTTCTGCTTTTAATAGATGAGATCTCCAAGATTCGTCACTTAAAATCAATTTAGCTTTTAAACGTTCCTCTTTCATCGTAACAGAAGATTGTGATGATTTTATTTCGATATCATCATTTGCCAACATGGAATATATATCATTTGAATATGGAACCAATTCTAAAATCAATTGCATAACACCGACCATTACACGCGCACTATCAATATTAGCATTTTCAATAATATTCCAGACCACATGCATCCATTTTTCAAAAGCTTTGGCATTATAATCTTGATTTATAAGATATAAAACTACTGCTGAAAATGCCACACGCTCTTCAAATTTATAATTGCCTTTTAATAAATCAAATTTTTCTGCATCTTTAATAGACCAGCAAGGTTGAATTTTGGGTAGAATTTCTTCATAATGTGTTGATATTTTGTCAAGCAATACTCGCAAGTTTTCGACCATTTCTTTACTGATATTCCTTTCAAACAAAGAAAAACCAAGATACTCTGGTTCATCACGTAACAAACAAAAATCCCTTTCCTTATCAATAGCTTTATTTGTTGTTTTTGACTTGTAAATATATTCATGTAGCCAATACTTATAAAGAAAACCTAAAAATAGTTGATCAAAATTATTATTTGCATTATCTTTTTTGATTCCCCAAAAACATTGTGCCCATTCATTGTCCATTTTATTGATAAAGAACATATCATACGGTATTACTCTTCCATCATATGTTTGCTCACCAAAGCCAAGCGATTTTGCATTGATTTTAATCCAATTTTGAAAATCCGCTTTAAAATTCTCAAAACCTGTAAGTTGCTTGCCACGTGCATTCATTTTTACATAAAGTTCTTCTGTTAAATCAAAATTGCTTAGAGGCAAGATATAAAAACGCAATTTATCAAGATTTTTATAAATTTTTTCACTATTATACCCAATATATAATTCTTGAATTTTATCTAACATATTCATCATTGATTGAACCGTTGGATCTAATTTATACGAGTCATGAAACCAAGATAAGTTGTTAATTTGCGAAATCAAATTCTCTTGTGGTTCTTCTAAATCATTCCTTAAAAAAAAATCTATATTATCACGACATAATTCTTTTACAAGGTTTTCACAAAAAATATTAGAACTTGTTCTTGTTGCATAATAAAAATTACTAAGTATCTTTACTAAATCTTTTTTTTCGTCAAGATTAAGTTCTACGCCTCCTATATACCAATATAACAAAAACAGGGTAGTTAATCGTTGTTGACCATCAAGCGGATAGAAATAAGTGGTATCGTCAATTTTCTTAATAGAACCATACACAAAATCTAATTCCATTTGTACTTCCTTAGATTGTAGTATTAAAAATGAAAACAATTCCGTAATAAACTTTTCACCGGTCTGATTAAGTTTATTTTTTCTATCTTTATTTGAATCACTTAATCTACCTTGTGCATAATCTCGTTGTATCATTGGAATTTCAATTACATCAATCTTTGTTGTGAAACAAACTTCTCCATTACTTATTAATTCAACTTCTTTTGTAAAAATATCCTTAAAACTGTATTTCTTAATCATGATTTCTCTCCTCTATCTAACTTTCAACAATTAGAAATTTTTTAATAACCTCGATTATATTTTGACGATATTTTAACATATCATCTTGACTCCAATTGATAGTGGTATTATTTAATCCTGTAAAATTCTTTAAAAATACATTCTTGGTACAAATCGGAATAAACCTTCCTTCTGCATCCTTTTTTGTAATTTCTTTTTTCTTAGACGGAAAAATAGAATTCCCATATCCACGATTGATATCTGCATTCAATAATGTAAGATTACCGATAGTATTTTTTATATCCTTCAGTATTTCTTCGGATGGCAGGTATTCACCTGCAAGTTTAGAAACTGAAGATTTAATATCATCAAAAGAAGAATCTCTATCAACTTCTCCTAAGAAACTCTTGATTGCTTGTATTTCAAGTGGTGTTAATATATTTGATGCTTCGTAGTCAACTCCAAAAACATTCAAATCATCAATTGCCGTTTTAAGCCATTCCCTTTGCTGAGATTTATCTACTAACGGATTAGTAGTAAACGAATCAACATGTTCAATATCCCACTTCTCGGACTTAAACAAATCAAATGGAAATATAATATAACTCTTATCGTTAGATTTGTTTTTTTGAACAATATACTCGATATTATAAAGTATTAATAATTGTTTTAACGTTTCTTTAGTTTTGTTATCATATATAATTGGAATCCCGTTTCTTTCAATTTCGCCCGACACCGTAAGAGTTACTTTCAACTTTTTACGAATAGTGTCAATCAAACTTTCTAAAAACTCGGATTTGTTTTTATCTTTATATAAATTATAAATGTTTATTATCGGCTCTTTACAATAAATTAAGAAACCAATGTAATGATACAAAAGTGGATTATTATACCACTCAATAAAAGTTTCATAATACTCTCTTACAACAGCCCACTGCTCTTTTATTTTTTCACGAGTCGCATTTTCAAATTTTTCACTAAAAAATCTAAAAGATGCATATTCATCAGTTCCGTATTTTTCGTCAAACTCTGATTTTCCAAGTTTCTCTTTTTCTACCTCAACTTTGAAAATTACATCAAAAATAAACTCAATATGAGTAGGAACATTTGGAACATCACTATTTAAAAAGGCCCAAACCCGCTTATCTTGAAGCACAGATTCTATTTGGTCCCATTCCTTTGCAATTTGAATTTGCTGAATTTCAGACAGTTCATTTACATCTCGTTTTTGTAAAAACAATGCTTTGATAAGTTCAGCATTTCGTAGTGGAATCTTTCCAATATTAAGTCTTGTAAAAATCTTGATAGGATCCGAGTCTGTCGTTTCATACCAAATAACCTGTACATACCCCGAGTCATTATTACTAGATTTGTCAGACAACAAAAGTGTTTCGATGATATTCCTAACTTCTTTAGGTTTTTCAAAAGAATCAAACCATTCAGATATATTTCTATATGCCTCAGTAATATAAAAAGCATTTGGTGAAGATCTGTCAATAGTCTCGGGATTATTAATCACATCCTTATTCATTACGCGTGTTTGATATTCAATTTGAAACAAATCTTTTTTGTAATCATCACGCATATCTATGTTATTTTTTTTTATCAAATATTTAAAGATTACATATAAGGTTGTTAATCTTTGTTGTCCGTCAATAACTTCATACCAAACGTTATTATCCATTATGCTGTCCAAACCATTTTCCCTTATAGTTTTTTCATCACATTTTTTAACAACAATAGGTTGCAGACAATAAAAAGCATCTTCAGATTCTTTTTTGCCTTTAGCAAATTTATACAAATCTCCAAGAAGGTCTTGAACCTGTCTTTTTTCCCAACGATAACCACGTTGGTAGCTAGGTATGAAATAGTTTTTCCCTAGCAGTTCATAAACACTTTTTAACATCAATTCACTCATTTTGCATAATCTCCTTAAAACTACATACTTATTTCATCTGATATTTCCTCTATTTTAGCCAAATTCAACCTTTATTTTCCATAAGTATAAGCTATACATTCGCACATTATCTCAATTATAGATATACCGATTTTAAAAAAATAGCAATTTCGAATATAAATTCGAATTGCTATTTTTTCTTTTTCAAATTCAGAATATTTTAATTAATCATATACTTAGTTCAAAAACTTATAACTCACTTTCTCACATTACTCTCTTCCATCCCAACAATAAGTACACAACTTACTTCTATCAATTCCTACCGAATCAATCATATCATCAAGTCTGTGATAACGAAGTGATGTGAAATTAAGATGTTTTCTTATCTCTTCAATCATATTATTATATCTGTCTGTTTCCGGATTAGTATACTCTTCTAATACATTTTCAGCATTATCGCCTTCTAAATCCTTAATGACTCTTCTCGTTATCAAATCCATCTCTGAATTAGATCGTGAGAAATTAACAAACTTACATCCATATACAAGCGGAGGACATGCAGGTCTGATATGAACTTCCTTCGCACCACTTGTGTATAAGAATTCTGTAGTTTCTCTAAGCTGTGTTCCTCTTACAATTGAATCATCAATAAGAAGCAGCTTTTTATCCTTAATCAAATCATGTACAGGTATGAGCTTCATCTTAGCAATATGCTCACGTTTACTCTGAATTGTTGGTGTAAATGAACGTGCCCATGTTGGTGTATACTTAATAAATGGTCTTGAATAAGGTATACCCGACTCATTAGCATATCCTATTGCATGAGCAATACCCGAATCCGGAACTCCCGCAACAATATCAGGCTTTACATTGTCTCTTTTAGCAAGTCTTGCGCCACAATTATATCTCATCTGTTCTACGCTAACACCTTCATAGCTTGATGAAGGATAACCATAGTAAATCCATAAAAATGTACAAATCTTCATATCTTTACCGGCAGCAGCAACAGTTCTTACTTCTTCCGGTGTCATAATTACAATTTCACCCGGTCCCAACTCTTTATAATCAGTATAACCAAGGTTAAGATATGCAAATGCTTCAAATGCTGCACAATATCCATCTTCCTTTTTACCGATTACCACCGGAGTTCTACCAAGTCTGTCTCTGGCTGCAAATATTCCCTTTGGAGTCATAATTAACATTGTCATCGAACCTTCAATTATCTCCTGAGCATATTTTATACCATCTATCATATTTTCCTTCTGATTAATGATAGCTGCAACTAACTCTGTTGCATTAATATCTCCACCACTCATCTCTAAGAAATGTGTATTACCCTTAGAAAAAATATTTTTTACAATTTCATCAACATTATTAATTCTTCCCACTGTAGTTATTGCAAATGTTCCATGATGTGAACGAACAATAAGTGGCTGTGGTTCATAATCCGATATACAGCCAATACCTAAATTGCCTTCCATTTCATTAATGTCTTTTTCGAACTTTGTTCTGAATGGCGAATTCTCAATATTATGAATCGAACGGTCAAACCCGGCTTTTCCATATACTGCAAGTCCACCTCTTCTTGTTCCTAAATGTGAATGATAATCTGTTCCAAAAAACAAATCAAACACGCAATCATTTTTAGATGCTACGCCAAAAAATCCACCCATTTGTATTTCCTCACTTTGTTACAATTAACTTATTAAATAAAATATCAAATCTTTTTCCAAAATAGATTATAATACAAGCATCGCTTAAAATCAAACTTATTTTATTTCTTTGTATAAGTTCGCAAAAATCTTGAATATTATTCAATTTCATTGTATACTATTACATATTATTAAAAGTTCGAGATTGTATATTAAGGAGGATACTCATGAGCGGATTCGAAAAACGTCGTTCAAAACGAATGGACATCAATTTAAAATTAATGATTTCAAACCTTTTTAAGCAGGATAATGTTGTTATTTCTAACGTAGATGCACCTATAGAAGTTACAGACATATCAAAGGGTGGTATTGGCTTCAATACAACAGCAACACTTCCTATCGGATATTACTTCAACGCGTGCATAATACTTGGTAATGACGAGTCACAATTATACACAGTTGTAAGAATTATCAGAAGTAGTCTTACATCTGACGGTTCTTCTATTCATTATGGTGCAGAATTCATCGGAAAAGCTGATATTTTAGATTACATATTTGATGAATATGAGGCAAGTTCAGAAGAAGTATAGTTTTAATTAATTATATAATTTGATATACATTCAGATTAATACAGAATGAACATCCTTTAAACCAATCTTTTTAAGTATTAGTTTCAAGGATGTTCTTTTTTATCTTTATTCAGTGTTTATACTCCTACTCCTCTTCTATTTTCTAAAGATTTTTTTAATATCTCTTTAACCAACTCCGGATTTGCTTTTCCTTTGGTTTCTTTCATAGTCTGTCCTACAAGATATCCTATAGCCCTATCTTTTCCATTAAGATAATCCGAAACTGATTGAGCATTATTGTCTAACACTTTTTCTATAATTTCGGTGAGTTCATCTGCATCATTATTCTGTGCTAAACCATGCTCATTAACATATTGTACCGGATTAATATCTTCATCAAATACTTTTACAAATACTTCTTTCGCTACTGTACTATTTATAACTTTTCTATCATCCAAATCTATTAGACACGCCAGATTATTCGGTGAAAAACTTATTTGCTCTGCTTCAATTTCTCTTTCCTTCATAAGTTTTAAAGTTTCACCCATTATGTAATTAGATACTTTTTTAGGATTTGCTCCACATAAAACAGTTTCCTCAAAAAGATTTGCAAGAGCTTTTTCCGAAGTTATAATTTCGGCATCATATTTTGGAATATCATATTCCTTTACATATCTTTCAATCTTTTCATCTCTAAATTCCGGAAGATTTGTTTTGATATATTCAATATAATCTCCCGAAATGTTTATTGGCATTAAATCAGGCTCCGGAAAATATCTATAGTCTCTGGCATCTTCTTTAGAACGCATCGAATATGATTCTCCTTTTGAATCATCCCATCTTCTTGTTTCAAGAATCACTTCTTCTTTATTTAAAATTATATCAACCTGTCTTTTTGTTTCACTTTCGATGGCTCTTTTTATTGCTCTAAATGAATTAAGATTTTTCATTTCCGTTCTTGTTCCATATTCTGATTCTCCTGTTTTTCTGACAGAAAGATTTATATCTACTCTCATTGACCCTTCATTAAGTTTACAATCAGACACTTCTAAATACTGAATTATCAAACGAAGCTTTTCAAGAAATAAAATCACTTCATCAGCACTTCTAAAATCCGCCTCGGTTACAATCTCTATAAGCGGTACACCTGCACGGTTGTAATCCACGTATGACTTTCCCAACGCTTCATCATGAATTAGTTTCCCTGCATCCTCTTCCATATGTATTTCATGAATTCCAATTTTTTTACAAATATTTTCATTATTTATTTCAAGAAATCCATTTGTACAAATAGGCAAATATAACTGAGAAATCTGATAATTTTGTGGATTATCAGGATAAAAATAATTTTTCCTGTCAAACAAACATTTTTTTGTAATATTACAGTTTGTTGCTACTGCAACCTTTACTGCATATTCCACAACCTTTTTATTAAGAGTAGGCAAAGTTCCCGGCATTCCCATACAAACAGGACAAATTTGCGAATTAACTTCACTTCCAAATTTCGTACTGCATCCACAAAAAATCTTTGTTTGGGTTGAAAGTTCAATATGAACTTCCAAGCCTATAACTGTTTCGAATTCATTATAGTGATTATTCATATTAATCTTCCTCCATTCCCAATTGCTTAGTTGTATCATTTCTTTTCAAAACATTTTCAGTAGAAGAATATAATTTTTCAAATGTATATGCTACTTCTAACAATTTCTTTTCTTCAAAAACATTTGTCATTAATTGTAATCCCACAGGCATATTTTTATCATCTTTTCCGCAAGGAACACTTATTGCCGGTATATTAGTAAGATTTGCCAAAACCGTAAATATATCTCCGGCATACATTTCTATACGATTATTAAGACTTTCTCCTATGCTAGGAGCTGTATATCCTGAAACAGGTGTCAGAACAATATCGTAGCTTGAATAAACTTCATCCATCCTTTTTTTAATTAACTCCCTAACCTTTAATGCTTTAAGATAATATTCATCATAATAACCGGAACTAAGTACAAATGTTCCCATCATTATTCTTCTTTTAACCTCTTCTCCGAATCCTTCACTTCTGGTTTTCTTATACATTTCATGCAAATCTTCGTAACCATTTGTCCTATATCCATATTTCACACCATCATATCTTTCAAGATTAGAGCTTGCCTGAGCCATTGCAATCGTATAATATGCAGGAACTACATAGTCACTATATCCAAGTTCAAATTCTTCAACCATTGCTCCATTTGACTCTAATATTTTTATAGCGTTTGATATACATTCTTTTGTCCCTTTTTCTATATTTAAGCCGAAATAGTCTTTTGGTATTCCAATCTTAATCTTCTTAAGATTCATAATACATTCATCCATATTGTTAAATTCAATATCTTCAACATCTTTACGAACTGTAGTTGAATCTTTTTTATCATAACCTGAAATTAATTTATAAACATATGCACAATCCGCTACATTTTTACAAATAGGACCTATTTGGTCAAATGAAGATGCGTAAGCTATAAGACCATTTCTTGATACTCTTCCATAAGTTGGTTTCATACCTACAACATTACAATAAGAAGCCGGTTGACGAACTGAACCACCTGTATCAGAGCCAAGTGCAAAATATGCATGATTCAATGCTACCGATACTGCTGAACCTGATGAAGAGCCTCCGGAAACCTTATTAATATCATACAGATTTTTTACAACACCATTATAAGATGTCTCTGAAGTAGAGCCCATTGCAAATTCATCCATATTGGTTTTTCCAATTATTATTGCACCTGCATCTTCAAGCTTTTCAACCACTGTCGCGGAATAATTTGGTACAAAATCATTTAATATCTTTGAAGAGCAAGTTGTCAACATTCCTTTTGTACAAATATTGTCTTTTATTGCAACAGGCACTCCCGCAAGAAGATAATTCAACTTTCCTTCATTGAGCTTTTCTTGTATTTCACCGGCTTTTTTCACTGCTTCCTTTGAAGCTATATAATTAAAATCGTTATATACGTTATTTTCTTTTTCAATTAAATCAAGTACCATTTTAGTAACTTCAACAACACCGATTTCTTTATTTTTAATTTTTTCTGACAATTCTAATGTCGAAAAATTTAGTATATCCATTTTTTCACTCTTTTCCTTTATTACACTGTTTTAGGCACACTAAACATTCTTTCTTTTACTTCTGGTGCATTATCTACTATAATATCTGCATCTTCATATTCATATATATCATCTTCTCTAAATACATTTACTTCTTCATTAAAATGTGTAACGCCAACAACATTATCAGTATCAACTTCACTCAACACATCAATATAATCAAGCATTTTTTTCATATCGAACTTTGCTTGTTGTCTTTCATTTTCATTTAACTGTAACTTTGATAATATTTCAATTTTATTTATAAGCTCATCTGTAATCTCAGACATTTTTCTCCTCTTTTCTATACTTTTACTACTCTTTTATTTATCGAACTATTACCTGCATTTTTATAACATATTATCTCATAAGTCTTATAAAGCAAGAAAATCGAGCAGGCAAATCCTACTCGATTATACTTAATTTCTTCTACTACGTCTACTACCCTTTTTATATCTTGACTTAATATACGAACTTCCAAAAATCATACCAACAGCTATAACACATAATACAATTCCTGTGCATAAAAGTATATTAACTCCGTCTTCTATATACCTGACAATAAATCTGTAAACGTATTCAGGTCTTACCTGTATTCTTTCATAAAACTTTGTGATTGCACAATATATCGGTATCACCAACGTAGAAAACGCTGCCGACATAACCGAATAAGAAAAATATCTCAAAATTCTATTTTTCTTATATGGATTTTGGATAAATATAATCCAGCCTGTAATTAAGGCAAACACAAACATTACAATAGTTAAGACAGGAAATAATTTTGATATTGCTCTAAAAACAGTTCCTATGGTTGCAGCATATGGAACTCGTATTGTTTCAATATAGTAATCCATAATTTCATTACATATATCATCTATAATCTTGTCTGCATCTCCATCAACCTTAAGATTATTCTGAGCAACATATGTATAAATATTACCTGCTAATTTTTCTTTATATTTATCAACATTTACATTAAATACATTACTATTAAGTTCTGCTGTAAGATATGAATTTCCATCACTTCTAATCTGTTCCTTTGAAAAAACTCCATCAAGAACTTCTACACCTAATCCGTTAGGAATTATTAATGATTCAGTTTTGCTCATGAACTCTTCATAAACCATATCATAATATCCTACATTTTCCATAGAATTGATTACGGAATTATTAGATGCAAAACCTAATTTTATCGAAAATAAAATAGCAATGACTGTTATAAATATCGATAAAAGTAAACTTGCCATCATACTTATAACTTTGCTCTTAGAAAAAAATCCATGTCTTTCACCGGAACCTTTAACAGCTATTCTTTTATGTGAAACTTCTTTATTATCCATCTAATATACCTCACTTTCTATCTATCATCTTTTAGTATCCATATCTAGTCTACAAATTTCGGTCCGGATACAAGGTCTGCATAGACAAAATATCTATATGGTGTACTAGATAACATATCAAACGGATAGCATGTATATAGAATCAACTGCTCATGGTCAATTCCAAAATCATATGCAGTCTCATCATACGCATTTACCACCTTCATATCATTAACTTTATACTGATATATTCCATAACTTGTCTCTATATCAATAATATCTTCAAGTTCAATATTCTTAAGCGCATTAAAATATGTGTTATTATGACCACTTAATAAAATTAATTTACCGAATCCCGGTTGACCTGACGCAAAATTCTGTCCAATTCCAAGCTTTAAAATATTATCATCATCACCCTTATACACAGGTGCATCTAATGCAATTCTAGTACAACGTACATATGCGTACAAATCACCATATTCAGCTATTCCTACTTCACTTCTTTTAACAGTTAAATCTCCACTTTCATCTTCTTGTAATTCAACCGAATCCTTAACAAATACTGAATTATACTCCGTTTCAAAATTTGGCGCTTCATCAGCAATAATAAGACTCATCGCATTAGTTGCAATTCCTATTAAATCTGATGCTAAAAGAAAAATAACTCCATAAGCCATAAACGAAAAAAGTAATGGCACATATATGTATGCCATTACTCTATTCAGTTTCCTAGCTATTCTATTCTTACGCTTCTGCCTTTGCATTCTTCTTAGAAACAACTGCTAAACCAGCAACTGCTAAACCTAATACAGAAACAACTGCAACTGTTGTCATAGAGTCAGCGCCTGTCTTCTTAATTCCAACATTGCTTGTAGCAACTACTTTGTTGTCTTTATCAACGATAGAAACATCACCATTCTTTGTGTTGTAAGATACTTTTAAATCTACAACTGCTGCTGCTGACTTAACTTCAGCAACGATGCTATCTACAACTGCTGCATCAGCTTTTAATAAATCAGCTTTTGTCTTGATACCAGCTTTAGCTGCGATATCTGCTGCTTTATCAATGTTAGCGATGATGCTTGTAGCCTGAGCTTCTGTTACTGCAACATCATCTTTAGCAAGATAGTTCTCTGCCTGTGAGATGTAATTAGCTGTAACTTTTTTAGCCTTTAATTCATCAAGTATCTTCTGTTCTGTAGCGTCAATTGTACCAGCTGCAAAAGCTGTTACTGACATTGCAAGCATCATAACTGCAGATGCTGTAACTGCCATAATTTTCTTAATCATGTTTTTCATCCTCCTTAAAAAATTCAAACTAAGATAGGCTAAGTATACTATCAATTTTTTTTAATGTCAACAAAAAAATTAATAAATTTTCACCAAAGATTTATTATAATTCTTTTATATTTTCTACTAACGCAATATTTTGCTGTCTTTTTTCCACAATTCACTACTATTTTCAAACTCTTCATCTTCATCATCCGGAATACCAAGATTATCAAGTGCATTCAATAATTCATCCACATTATCTGTAGTTTTCTGTTCAAACATAGCTTTCTTTACAACAGTCTTTTTAACCTCTGACTTTTCACTTTCATTATCATATACAGCTTCTTTTTTTATCATTCCACTGTCTGTATTCTTTATCTCAGTAGCCTTACTTTTTATTTGCTTATTCTCTTTTATCTCATTATTCTCAACTTTAATTACATTATCCAGATTATCAACATCAACACCTGCAAGCTCAAGCTCATTATTCAACTTATCAATTTCGATATCCAATCTAATAATATTAGAATTAATTCCTTCCAATACTTCAACAAATCGCGTTCTTTCTAATTTTATAGCTAACTTTTTAGACCATTCGCTATCAGCATTAATAAATAAATCAAATCCTTTAGACAGAAAAATAATCAACGATACTATAAATATAGCAAGTACAAACGGTGACATTAGCTTTGCAATTCCTATTAAAGTAGCACTTTTACCGTTCAAAAATATAGCAAACATTATCTGTAAAATAAGACATATCAAAGATATCAATCCTACTTTAGTAACCTTCTCTTTCAATTCACTATACTCTTCAAGATATTTTTTTCTTTCATATTCTATATCTTCTTTTTTCTTAACAATCATTTCCCGTTGTTTTTTTAATCCGGTAACATCCATTATTCTACCTCATTTCAATTAACTTTTATTAATATATTTTACATATACTAATCTATTTATTTTATCATATATTAACTAATTATTCTATATAAATCTATTTTTTCAGGCAATTATAATAAAACTCTTACAAACTTTTACTATAATGACTTTTATATCCTTCACCTAAAATCTCATTTGCAGATGTAATAATTACAAATGCAGAATCATCTGTATCTCTTACAATCTCTTTAGCTTTTGGTAACTGATTTTTTCTAATTGCGCACATTATAATCTTTTTTTCACTATTTTCATATGCTCCAATTCCCTTTAGATAAGTCACACCTACAAACAATTTTTTTAACAGACATTCTACCAGTTCTTTTTCTTTATTCTTATCCTTCACTATTATATAAAGTAATTTTGCTTCATCTTTTCCATATAAAACCTTATCCATAATCTTCGCTGAAGTTACACCTGTTATTATTGAATATAAAATTATTTCTATATTTCCAAATATAAAAAATGAAAGTATTATTACTGCCATATCAGATATAAGAAAAACTGTTGCAGTTTTTAAATGCCTGTATTTTAATCTCACAAGCTGAACTACAATATCCATTCCTCCTGAACTTGCACCATTTTTCAGAATCGTTCCAAGCGAAAAAGCTAACATACTTCCGCCAATTACTGTAGCTAAAAATTTATCTTCCGTAACAGGTGTAAAATTCGAAAAGAAATTAATAACAGCACTTGAAATAACCACTACGTATAAAGTATCTAATATGAATTTCATTCCAAACTTCCACGCGCCTATAACAAGAACAGGTACATTTACAAGAAAAATAATTGTACCTGTTTCTACATCAATTAACCTGTTTAAAATAATTGCTAATCCGCTTATTCCACCTGGAACTAAATCATTTTTATCTAAAAACAATGAAATTGCTATTCCATAAATAATACTTGCAATCGAAATGTATAAATATCTTATAATTATTCTCTTAAAAAAATTCAAGCTAACCTCCATTATGTGCAACTTTATTGTGAATATACGTACCTTCATTCATGTCACAATCCATTCTCATAATAGTGTTAGCTTAAATACCATAAATATACATTAATTGTTAATTTTTTCTACCATAGAAGTAAGAATTTTAACCGAATTCTGTATAGCCATAGCCTCAAATGTCGGATAATCCATCTGTGCGCTGTCATCAGCTTTATCTGAAATTGCTCTGATAATTAAAAATGGAACATTGTTTAAATAAGCTGTATGAGCAATTGCTGCTCCTTCCATCTCTGTACAATCTCCTTTAAAATTCTCAACAAGCCAGTTTTTCTTATTCTTATCAGAAATAAACTGGTCACCTGTTACGACTCTTCCAACAAATACATTTATATCCTTTATATTTTCTTCACAAACTTTTTTAGTCAAATCAATTAAGTATTCATCACCCTTAAATACTGACTCTTGCATTCTTGGAATTACAGCTAAATCATAACCAAACGATGTAGCATCCATATCATGCTCTAAAGCATCCTTTGATAAAACAATATCTCCTATATTAATGTCTGCATTTAATGAGCCGGCAATACCGGTATTGATAATTACTGATACATCAAATTTATCTATCAAAATCTGAGCACAAATTGCTGCATTTACTTTTCCAATTCCCGAACGGACTACAACAACATCATTTCCTGATAATTTTCCCTGATAAAAATCCATTGAAGCAACTGTAGAAACCTGTACATCAGTTATAAGCTCTTTAAGATTATTAACCTCCTCATCCATTGCTCCAATTATTCCTATTACTTTATATTTACTCATTATAATTTCCTTTCTACTTTTATTCAATTGGATATACCAAATGTGTTTCATCAATATTCTTAAGTGTGTTATTTAAAAATTTATCTGCTAAATATTTCGCCATATTTAAATTAAGGTCAAGATAGTTTCCACAATCTTTAGCAGATGCACCAGGCACTTCTCCTTCATATTTCGCGATAAATTCATACATATCTGTTACCAATCCACAATATCTTTAGATTCTAAATCTCCTGCAAGCAGCAGATAAAATCCTGTTCTGCAACCCATTGGACCGAAATATATTGTTTTATCTCCAAATTCCTTATGATTTCTTAAATAAGTTGCACCAAGATGTTCTATTGTATGAATCTCTGCTGTATTCATCACCGGCTCAAAATTGGGTCTTGTCATTCTTATATCAAAAGTTGTTACTGTTTCATTACCAATCTTATCTTTTCTTGAAACATAAATCCCCGGTTCTAATAATAAATGATTAATAGTGAAGCTTGCTATCTTTTCCATAATTAGCTGTATCCTTTCTACTACTTTTATATTTTGCGTTCAAATGACTATTCTTACTTTATTTATTCCTACGCTTTTTCACTTGTTAGGCTTTTGTATCAAAAAAAGTATAACCTTACCTAATGGATTTTGCAAGAACATAGATTTATTTTTTCAAATTTTCAGACTTAACTGTTACATTTTTTAATGTTTTAATAATTTAATTGACTAAAGTTATTGTTATAGGGTATACTATCTTATAGATTTTTTATGGAGGTAAGTGTAGGAATTGTATTAATATACCATTTGTTTACACAAATTTAATTTTATGCAGATTAATAATTTACCAAAAGACCCTGCTATGTTGCTTAGTTATGTTAATACCGAATTAAGAGATAATTATCCTGATTTAGAAGATTTTTGTCTTTCTAATAATGTGGATATTAACGATTTAGTAGGACGTCTTCGTTCAATTGACTATGTTTATGATGAAAGAAGTAATCAATTTATATAGCCTGAGATTATAGCTTTAAGCTATAATTTCAGGCTATATCTTTTTACGACATATTTTCTATTACATATGCTTTTTTAACTAAATTTAATCTAAAATACATTTTCATAGTGTGTTTTATAATACCGTTTTTTCATCTCATAGCTCTCAAAGCATTTAGTATTGCTATCACTGCAACTCCTACATCAGCAAATACTGCCCACCACATTGAAGCAAGACTGGTTGTCGCAAATAACAAAACAAGCACCTTCACACCTATTGCAAATACAATATTTTGCTTTACAATTTTCATAGTTTTTCTTGCCACTTTTATAGCTTTATTAATGCTGTCTGCATTATCGTCCATTAAAACAATGTCTGCTGCTTCTATTGCTGCATCTGAACCAAGTCCTCCCATTGCAATTCCAATATCTGCTCTTGCAAGAACAGGAGCATCATTTATTCCATCTCCCACATAAGCAACCGTTGTATTTTCTGATTTGCTATATAATACTTTTTCTAATGCATTTACCTTATCCTCCGGAAGTAATTCGGCAAAACATTCATCTATTCCAAGTTTATCACATACCTTTTTACCGATTGCTTTTCTGTCTCCTGTAAGCATAATAGTTCTTTTTATGCCATTTTTTTTAAGACCTTGAATGGCTATTTTAGAACTTTCTTTTATTTCATCTTCAATTGTTATACATCCTGCATATTCTTTATCATATGCTACATATACTATTGTATTTTCTTCATTTACCTTCGGAATTGTCACTTTATTCAATTCCATAAGTTTTTTATTACCTACAAGAATTTCTTTTCCGTTAATCTGAACCTTTGTTCCATGTCCGGGTATCTCATTTACTATAGCATCTTTCATTATTTCATCAATTTCATCTTTTGAAATATTTCCATTTTTATAATAATATTCCTTTATAGAAACTGCTATAGGATGGCTTGAAAAATATTCTCCAAACATTGCATACTTGAGCACATCTTCTGCCTGAGCTACATTTCCAATCTCAATCCCTGTTACCGCAAATGAGCCTTTTGTAAGAGTTCCTGTTTTATCAAACACAACAACCTCACAATTAGCTAATGCTTCTAAGTAATTGCTTCCTTTTATTAATACACCTTTTGAAGAAGCCCCACCTAGTCCCCCAAAGAAGCTAAGCGGTACTGAAATAACTAATGCACATGGACACGAAATAACTAAAAATGTCAACGCTCTGTATATCCACTTTGAAAATTCCTGCGATAAAATAATTGGTGGTAAAACAGCTAATACAAGTGCAAGAATACAAACTATTGGGGTATAGTATTTTGCAAATTTCTTAATAAAATCTTCTGTCTGTGCCTTTTTATCACTTGCATTTTCTACAAGCTCTAATATCTTAGAAACTGTTGACTGCTCAAATTCTTTCTCAACTTTAATCTCAATCATTCCGTCAGTACTTACTGAACCACTGATAACATTTTCTCCAACCGAAACATCTCTTAATATACTTTCACCTGTAAGTGCAGATGTATCAAGACTTGCATTTCCTTTTACAATAACTCCGTCAAGAGGAATCTTTTCTCCGGGTTTTACTACAATAATATCGCCAAGCTTCACATCATATGGGTCTACAACTTCTATTTTACCATCTTTATCTTTAAGATTAGCATAGTCCGGTCTTATATCCATAAGGTCTGCAATTGACTTTCTTGATTTGTTAACCGCATA
Source organism: Lachnospiraceae bacterium (assembly GCA_017416465.1). Taxonomy (GTDB): domain Bacteria; phylum Bacillota; class Clostridia; order Lachnospirales; family Lachnospiraceae; genus Bovifimicola. Next base: position 82,617 of record JAFQCK010000159.1, read on the forward strand.
AGCCTGAAATAATTCTCCTACCTGATAGAACAACATTACTGCAACCGCCTCAGTATTCTCAGACACTAAAAATGCTCCAATTGTTGCAACTGTCATAAGAAAATTCTCATCAAATACCTGACCATTTATAATATTTTGTACGGCTTCCTTTACAACATCTCCACCTACAATAAAATATGCAAGAAGGAAAATTATTAATGTAATGTTCCCCGCATTTTCTGCACTTACATTAAATATCTGTTCTGTAGGAAGAAGAATTGCTAATAATAACACTAGAAAACCTACTATTATTCTATATAATCTTTTCTTTAATTTCTTCATAGATTCACTACTTTCTTATTATATGTGCTTCCTTATCTACTTTTTTCATAACCTTCTCAATCTCATCTACAACATCATTAAATCTTTCATCAACTGCATCTATTGTAATTCTCTGTGCCATAAAATTAATTGAAACCTTATTAACTCCATCTAACTTAGCTGCCATTCTTTCCATCTTAGCTGCACAATTTGCACAATCTACATCTTCAATCTTAAAAACTCTCTTCATATCAATTTACCTAACCTTTCTTTATCTCTACTACAAAGAATTTGCTATGCAAATTCTTTTACGTGTTTGTATAAATAATATTTTAATTATTATTTATACAAACACGTTATTCTCCAATGTGTTCCATTCCCTGATTCAAAATAGTTTCTATATGATTATCTGATAATGAGTAAAAAATTGTTTTACCATCTCTACGAAACTTAACTAATTTCATCTGCTTCAAAAGTCTTAACTGATGTGATATCGCTGACTGACTTGCATTAAGAACATTCGCTATGTCGCATACACACATCTCTGTCTGTAACAAAGCATATAATATCTTTATTCTTGTTGAATCTGCAAATACCTTAAAAAAATCTGCCAAATCATAAAGCGACTCTTCATCAGGCATTGATTCATTAACCTTATCCACTACATCATCATGAATATGCATAAATTCGCATTTATCAATTTCATTATGTTCCATTCGTTTCACTCCTTTATGTATATATTTCACTTCATATGAGCATTTGTTCATATGTGTATAATATAACTTTATTTATTATTTGTCAATACATATTTTTTATTATCCAACAATTAATAATTTGATAAACTATACAAAAAATCACAAAGGAGAATTAAGATGAAAACACTACAAGACACAATCAATGAATATCTTACATTTTGCCAAAAGCACAAGCGTTTAGATGAAAAAACCTTAAAAGCCTACTCCATAGACTTGAAACAGTTCGCCACCAAATATTCTTCTAATATATTTTGTGACATATCAATGCACATATTAGAAGAATATATCGTATATCTACATGAAACATATAAACCAAAGACTGTTAAAAGAAAAATTGCCTCATTAAAGGCTTTGTTTCACTATCTGATGTACAAGGAACTAATTGATTTTAATCCTTTCGATAAAATTGAGATAAAATTTCGCGAGCCCGTACTTTTGCCAAAAACAATACCTTTACACACGATTGAAACTCTGTTAACAACTATGTATCATCAATACTCTAATACTAAAACATCGATTCAAAAAAAACATATTCTACGTGATATAGCAGTCATCGAATTACTTTTCGCAACTGGGATAAGGATTTCAGAATTATGCCACCTATCGCCTGATGATTTTAATTCATACGATAGAGAAATACTAATATACGGCAAAGGTTCAAAGGAGCGAAAAATACAAATTGGAAATAATGAAGTTTTCAACTTATTAATGGATTATTATTCCGAGTATGAACTGGAAATCCACAAATGCAACCACCTGTTTATAAACAACTTTGGCAATCCTTTATCCGAACAATCCGTACGCAACATAATTGAGAAATATTGTAGGCTTGCAAATATCTCGCTACATATCACCCCTCATATGTTCAGACATTCTTTTGCTACATTTTTACTTGAAGAAGACGTAGATATCAGATATATACAGGAAATGCTGGGTCATAGCTCTATTAGTGTTACACAAATATATACTCATGTAAATATGGCTAAACAAAAGGACATATTAACAACCAAACATCCAAGGAAGAATATAACAATAAAATAACGATAAGGTGGCAGATTCTCCTTAATCCAGAGTATCTGCTACCTTATCGTTATTTTAAACAAATGCTAATCATTTAAAACTTCAAGGATAATTTATTATTATCTAGCATTCAAATATGCTATAAAAACATTTTAAATGGGATAGAGGAAATATTATGCTAATAGATGAAATTTTAACATTAGATTCCATATTTGAATACGAAAAAGAGGTAAAGAAAAAAAGAAATACTGAAGTTGTTAATATATCATATTGGAACACAGGAAAAAAATATCAGGATTATATGTTGAAATACATAAATTTAAGTTCAAACTTAGATATTTTTGATTATAAATACACATATGATATTCCAAAGGATATCAGAAATGAAATTGTTAAAAATATGACCGGATATACAATAAATAATGTGATGTGTATATTATTATCCTCAAGTACATGTAGTATTACCAATATGATTAATTATTTAAAACAAAACAATATTGAAAAGCTTTGCATTTTGACACCATCATATTTTTCTGTGGAACATAATTGTAAAATTACAAATCTGTATTATAAAAAAAAACAATTAGATTTTGTTAATGGTTCATATGCTATACCTTATAATTATATTATAGAGAATGATTTTGATTCCGTTTGGATTACATCACCAACCTATTCAACTAGTGTTGTTTTTGATGATTCGCAAATAAATATAATAAAAAAATTGATAAATAAAAAAATATTAGTAATAGCTGACGAAACACTAGCTTTGCCTGGTCAAGAACTTACAAAAAAAATACCAATAAACGATTATTTCTATTCAATCCAAAGCCCTCATAAACCATTATTTATAAATAGCATAAAATTCTCGGTTATATTATGTCCTAAAAAGAATGATGATTTTTTTGAACAATGGATTGATATTATAGGAGGATCACTTTTGCACAGTAATGTTATGGCTATTTCGCATTTTCTATCATCGAATTACAGTTTATGCACTGAGCGATGTATAGAATGGTATAATAATAATATTAATTGTATTGAATCCATTCTAAATGTTATACCCGATGCATACTGTAATACCAATGATATTGGAGCATATAAAACTATTTATATAAAAGAAAGTGCGTGTAATTGGCACAAATTTAACAACGTAAAACAACTTATTGATACTCAATATGTTTCGTATATTCCTAATAAAATCGTCTCAAGCACTGGTGATATATACAATTGTTTTAGAGTGAATATGTCGCTTGAGCTGGAAATAATTAAAAATTCATTAAAGAAAATCTTTGCATATTATGATTGAATGTTAATTTTATAATTCACATTTATTTCCTTTATATTATCACTATTATATCCTTGCTGGTCATCGGTAAGGATATTAGTTGAATTGATCAATTGATATGTTTGCTGTATCAATTCAGAGGTATTGTTCCTATTCTTTGTTTGTTTTATATTGATTTCTACATTTTTCTGTATTTTTATTTCAGGCTTACTTTTCTTATGTTTTTCTTTGATTTCGGCATATATTATTGGCACACTAATTCCCATGAGTTGAATAAATATGTTCAAAATTTCTAATCCATTTTGACCAAGTTCAAGGTATTCAATAAATGAGCCTTTTTCTGTTTGTGTTCTATTAACCAAATCTGGATAGATTTGGTTAATTAATGAATCTAATGGTATTGAAGGTTCCTCGTTATAATGTATTTTTACATATACAGGCAAATCGTATTTTATAGTATCATCAATTGTTTTTTTTAGTTTTTCCGTAAAGTCACAGAAATCAAAATACAAACTATTTGTAATCAAATATAGTGCTTCTTTGTTTTTATCAAGTGTAATATTTTGAGAATATTCATTAATACAAATTTTATTTATCAGTTCAAATAACTTATAGACTACAATAGGAGCAATAAGACCATTAATATAAAAAAAGTGATATAATTTTCTCATGAAATTTAATTCATCGTTTCTTAACAGCAAATTATTTTTTATCATTATTCCTATTGCTTCAATGCTTTTTATAGCTAAATTAGGATTGATTTTTGGTGCGAAATTATATTCAACCATTGCGGCATTTATAAAAAGTTGTTGCTTTAAACAATCACTTATTAAATCAGTTTTAATAGTTTCTTTTTTTTGAACTGTTCCAAATTTATCAATAAAAGTTATTCCAGTTACATTTCCGATACCATAGTTATTATTTAATATATTTTTATCCATTAAAACATCATTAAATTTACAATTTTTAAATATTTGATAGTTAAAGGACCCTTTATAAACACAATCAGAGAATGTACATTCCTCGTAACTGTTTAATGTAAATGTGCTCGAGTTAGGTTTTATTTTCTCAAATACTGTATTAATAAAAGTACAATTTTTAAGACCTATACCATCAAAATTGCAGTTCTTAAAGTTACAGTTTATAAATGTAATATCATCCAGTCCTGAACCTGAAAAGTTCACATTCGTAAATTGACACTCTGAAAACCACATCGAAAATATATCAGAACCATTAAAATTAATATTATCAAAAGTTGAAGAATATACTTTTGTACTTAATAAATCACAATGATTTAAATTTGTTGTATCAAAAATACAATTTATTATTATTGAATTCCTTATTTCTAATTGTGGTGCTTCATAATTTTTAAAAGTTTTATTTTCGATTTTGCTTAAATTTATTATTTCATTTAAAGAAAAAAAATTTTGCAATTCCATAGGTGTTCTCCTTTGTAAATTAATATATATGTTTTTGTTTTTATAGCATATTTGAATGCTAGATAATAATAAATTATCCTTTATTTATTATACAATCTTTCTTTTATAGTTTCAATTTAATATTTTTTAGTACAAATATAAAACAAATAATAATTGACTATTTACAACCATAATAGCATTGCGACATAACTAATGATTGGTACTTGCTAGAACACTAAGTAAAACCACTAAAAAACATAAACACCTTATCCTATGCAAAAGATTCACTAACTTTAAATCCATTTACCGCAAATAATCTTCTATGTTATCAATTGTTTTTACTGCTCTGTTAAAGCATTCGCTATTTTCAGAATACACAATTGAATTAGCATCAAGTGATATTTTACTTTTCATTACACATTCTTTTATTTCAACAATCATCCCTTTACATCCACTTATTGTAATATCTGATAATATGCAATTTTCGAATATAATTCTTATTCTTTTAGCTTTAATATCACAAATCGCCAAATTCAAAACAGTACATCCTCTTAAATATATTGTACCAATTTTTTCTTTCGTAGTTATACATTCAAAAACTACCTTGTTTATTATTGAGTTTTCAATTTCTATTTTTTCATCTATTATAACTTTCTCAAATTTAGTCTTAATTGTACACAATTTAAATTTACAATTCTTTATTATTGCTCCAATGAATTCGTTATCTAAAAAATTGCATTGTTCAAAAGAAGAACATATGAACCTAGATTTTGAGAAATTATAATACTTATAATTTAATCTTTTAAATTGGTAATCTATAAATGAACAATCCATAAAATATCTTTCAGCAAGGTATCTATGTTTGTCTTTTTTATGTATTCCATTTATATTCAAAGCTTTAGCAGTCATACATAACCTATAAAATGTCTTAAACAAGTTTGAGGGCTGAATTTCTTTATAAGATCTACGATAGAACTTAATAAATACTATATACAACACCAACATCGCTTTAACATTTTCCCGAGAAACAGTTTGAGTTTCATTATAAATCTCTATGCACTTTAATATATTAATTAATAAAATATCTCTTATACTTTTATCAAGATCGCTAATTTTATACATCAAAAAATCCATAACTTGTGGTTGTAGTTCTACCATGCCAAGTTCTTGCATAATTTTTTCAAACTCTTCTTTAAATTTACTTCCGTCTTTAAAATTTTTAATCTTAATAATAACATCATATACATAAGCAGCTGCAAAGCAACACATAACATTAATATCAGAAAAACGGACCATTAAACTTGTATCATCATTTGACTTGAATATATTAAAAAAATAATTATTTATTGCATCTGACAGAATCACCTCATTTTTACTACTTTCTTGAACGACTTCTCCTATTTGCTGCTGAATTTCATTGTCAAATTGTTTTACATTTATTGCATATAACTCTTTGATGGATAATTCCTGTGACTTAGAGACATCCTCTGTGTAATCAATACTTTCCCTCATTTCACGAATCATACTTATCGCTATTTTTCTAAGTACTAATTCATATAGGTTATAAAAACCATCATTTATAGTTCCTTTTATACTTTCTTCACGGAATCTACCTCTTATCGTGTTATTTACAAACTCCTCATAAATTAACATCTTATTATCTGGAAGAAGATTTAATTCTTGGTTCAAACTATTTTTCTCTTTTTGCTTATCATAATAATACGTTCCAATTACATAAGCAAACAAAGGTAATTGACACGAACGTGGTGATTTTTTATGCCACTGCTTAATGGTAGTTACCGTCAAACTATTATTAGAAATATGAGGTTTTATATTATTGAAAAAATCTTCATACCTTTCTTTATGCAAAAAACCAATTGTTCGAACAACATACAAATAATCTCGTTGCAATTCAAACATTACATACAAGGATATGCGATCATTATCAAAGTTTTTGTTTGAATCAATTTGATAATACTCTCGGGAGTTTATAATAAACGAAATATTATTATTCGCCTTACTTACTTCCATAATCCTTTCACAAAATACATCTAAGAATCTTAAATCCATTTTCATATCAACTAATTTATCGATTCCGTCTACAATAACAAAACATTTGCTAGTCATCTTCTTAAGTAACTCTATGTCTTCTTTATTTTCAATAAAATCTTCCACATTATAAAACAAGGTTTTATACTTCTTCATTAACTCTAATTGAATCCTTATAGATAATGTTGTTTTTCCTGTACCATATTTTCCTTCAATAAATAAAAGATTACTTTTTTCAGCCAATTCCACTATTTTTTTGAGATTAATTGAGATTGTTTCTTTAATATTTAATTTAGAATCATAGCGATAACATTCAAAACAATTATCAACAAATGCATCTTGCACTTTAATATTTGATGAAAATATATTGAAATGCTTTTCTTTCCCAGTTCTGTCTCCCTTAAAAACATATGTCATTTCATTTTTTTTTAACGACTTTAACAACACAGAAATTGATTCATGTTTCGAATATGGATACCATATAGGCCAAATGCCTATTTTATTTAACACCCTTTCTTTTTCTTCAATCTCTCTTTCAATAGTATCGGAAGAATTATTTTCACTATCCGGAAGTGATATAAATGCATAATTCTTAATCTGTATTCCCTGCTGTGAAAACTCTTTAACCACTTCTGAAAGAACCTTGATGTATCTGTCACTTTCCGTTAAAGAACATCCCATAAACAAAAAATTTAAATTTCCACAAACCGTTTTAAATACATTTACAAATTCGTCACATTCATAAACTTTTTTATATTGGTCTTCTGAAAAAACCAATGAATTTTCATCATCAATATCTCCATGTATCTTATATAAATTGTGCCGATATTCCCTTATAGCCTTGAAGGCAACTCCCCATGAATTATTCATGTTACTCAAACTATATACATTAGAAAAACTTCTGTCATAATAATACTCTAATAATTTATCAAAATTGGTTGTAAAAACAGGACCCTCAAATACCTCTTTGAGTTGCTTTGAATTAGCTTGATTAATTCTTTCGTCACTACTCTTGTATATTATATCAGTTGAAAATTCCACCTGCATCCTACCTAAAAATGTCTCCAATCCAATTGTGTCCACAACATATTTACACGCACCTTCATAATCATTTTTATCAAAATATCTATTCAACTCAACTAATTCTTTTTCATTGCAATTTAATATACTCCTAATGGCATCTGCCCATTGTGGATAAATAGGTACCGACATTCCCGCACCTATAAAAGGAACAATCTTAGAATTATCATATAATTTTTTCAAATTTTCCCAACGTTCTTCATTTCTATGATAGCACGATAAAATATCTTTCAAATCCATTTTTGCGCCTTCTTTCTTTTCTCTCATTACTGTTAAATCAGAAAACTATTTTTCCAAAACTTAAGCATCCTTCAATGTAATTGCTTTTGTTATCAAATCATATTTCTTAAATTTATATCTTATGAAATTAGAAAAATCTTCTTCATGCGTAGATAAAATAATCTGACAATCTGAAAACTCTCTTCTTAATAATTCAACAAAGGAAATCATATTAATATCGTCCATACATTGTATAGGATCATCTATTAATACTGTCTTAATTCCCATACCTGCATAAATTTTGTTTAAGGCTAAAGAAAAAGATAATAATACAGCAGATAATTGTCCTGAACTCATCGTATATAAAATATCATGTTCATTTCCTGGAGCCGTAAATCTAATAGACTCGCCATTATTTTCCATTAATACACCTTGTCCACCCTGATATGATTGCAACAAACGAGATGAATACACAAAAAAAGGTATTTCTATTTCATCTATTATTTGCTTTTTATATAACTCAATAGATGCATCAAATGCATTTACATATTCCTTCAATTGTGTCTTGATTACACTAAGCGTTTCATGCTGCCTTTCTAAATCCTCTATTTCTTTTCTAAGTTTATCAAATGATTTATAAAATTGTTCCTGTATGTATTGTTTCTTAAGTTCAATACTTTCCAATCGTATTTTACTTACAACCTCATTACTCATTCCATATCTATTCTTTATATCTGCAAAGTTATACTTCTCATTTACATTCAAATATTCAGCCGAAAATGAATTTCCAATACGCTGACACTCTTCCAATAATAAATAGCACTGGCTTTGAACATCTTTCGATTTATTATTGTTTAGAACAATCATATCAGAAGAAATTTTAAACAAAGGCTTTGCTATTTCTGTCATATTAATAAAATTAGCCTTTGAACCAAATTTTTGATAAACATCAAGTACATCAATTTGTAATAATTCTTTTTCCTTTTCTAATAATAGTTCAAAAATATTTATTTTTATTTTATCTTTGATAATTGCCAACTGATTTGCAAATCGCTCACCATCCTGTGTCAAAAGTGCTTGCAGTATATCTTTAGTTGAATCAAAGTTTTTTTCTAATACTTCCTCACTAGCCCAATCATAACCACAATATGGGCAAACACTTGAATTATGTATTTCTGAATTCTCTCTATGAAGACTTTCCCTAATCTGAAGCACATTATTAAGTGCTTTTTGTAATTCATTCTGATTTTTAGAAAGATTGCGTAATACTTCTATTGCACCTATAAGTTCTATATCCTCTTCTATTCCCAAAATGTCAAAAATTTTCCTGAAATCAACAGTTAAATACTCTTGTAAATTTATTTTTTCTTTTTGTTGCTGTATAAACTTTAGATTCTGATATTTCAATTCAATATCCTCTACAGACATAGTATTCTTTTCCATCAATATCAATGCCTTTATTACAATATCCCTTATATTTTCCGGAACATCCATAAATTTTCTAAAAGCAAAATATGTAGTATGAATGTCTGCATATTGGACATATTTTTCAATTTTATCAAGTTCACTATTATACTGTAACAAAAGGTTTTCCGGATTTGAATCTGCAAAAAAAACCGTTTCCATATCCCATAATTGTTTTCCATTAAGAAGCGGAGAATATTCAATTTTATTTTCTGTTTTATTATCATTCTCAACTAATCTAGCTTTTTTATTTTTTATTTCCGTATCAAGTTGTTTATAGAGTTTATCTACTGTTCTACTTTTTTCTTGAATGCTTTTTTGCTTTTTCCTTTCAGCATCAACACCTAAAAGGTTCTCAATTGTAAATGAACGTGATATTTCATTCTGTTTAAAATATGCCAAACGATCTTCTTGTCTAATATAATGAAACAATGTAAACTGTTCTATATTCTGATGTCCAAATTCATGTTTTCTTATCTCGTTTATTTCCTCTTTATTCTTAATATAGTTTTCCCATGTATCAATTGAAATACTATATGATGGCATAAAATAGAAATCAATATTTTCAAATATATTTTTAGGATTTGCAAATTTTCCTTTCACATTTGCAGATTTCACTCTGGCTCCTAAAACAAAATATCTACCAGCCTTTTCATCTTCAAACTCTGCTTTTAAAATTACATCTTTATCACTATTCTTGGCAAAAAATATGGTCTGATATCCTGTCTTTCCATTGATTGATTCGCACTCTTTTACCCTACTAATTTTACCGGTAATCAATAATTCTATAGCATCAAATATGCTTGTCTTGCCATAACCATTAGGTCCATCAAAAATAGATAACAGTGCTCCGCTAAAATCAATTTCTTTATGCGAAAACAATTTATAATTTTCAATATATAATCTCTTAATAGTAATCATTTTTTGTCCTCGCTTCCTGTTCCTAATAATAAATTCCACTTCTCACAAACATCATTTAAATTTCCAAAATCAATATCCATATCAACAAATGCTTCGACACTTTTTTTATCTATATCTATCGTTTTTTTCTGTTTAGTTCTCAGTTTGCATAATTCATTTTCCAAAAAATAATCAATAGATTTAATATTTTTCGTTTCTGCGGTCTTCATCGGAAAACAATGAAGTTTTGTTACAAGTTCAATAAAAAAAGTATAAATAGGTTCATTTATATTATTTTCTTTATATTTTGCAAACTTTCCGGTATCTGTAATGTAATCTTGAATCAACGAAACCGTTGTTCCTTCTTTTCTATTCTCAATTAGCCAATTATCAGCATTTTCTAATCCAATTTCATCATATGAGAATACATATTTTTTAAAATAGTATGGATCATCTTCTATTTTGACTTTTGAGGAAGTATCTATATCCTCATTTACACAGTGTTTGCTTACTATTAGTAATGAAGTATTTTTATCCATTTCAGCTCTATGATATTCTCTTTTTCTAAAACGAAATGCCATTTCTTTTATTAACATTCCATCTACCATATTTTTCAATAATGAATTATCACAATCAACCATCAAAAAAACCTGACTATCATTTTCACTTGATATCAACACATTAACATTAACTGTCTTACTATTCTTTTCATTCAGAATATATTCAACCGGGAACTCATCTTGCAAAACAAATTTTAACTCTTTAAATACATCTAAAATAATATCCATTTTCTCAAACCTTCCATCAAAATTTATTTTCAAAATCACTTAAAGTAATTATGCTCACATCCTTCAAATGTGCAATATGTTCTTTTCTTCTTTCGTCTAATACTACGTCATCTCCCAGTTTTTGTACTTTGTTAAGAATCGATGTGCAATTCATATTTTTACTGATAAAACAATCATAATCCATAAGTAACTCATATAATAATTTATTCTTAACAATCTCTGTACATATATCTTTATCATCTTCGTAATCATCATCTTTTTCTATAGTTGTCAAAATATATTGTAATGTATCTCTGCCAATATATGTAATTGCTTGCTTATCTTCCTCAAACGGAATATTTACATCTCTTATTCCACGCAAAAACGGATCACGTATTTTTCTCTTACTTAAATACTCAGGAATAGTTTCAAGAGAAATACCTTTAGTATTACTAGGACATGTAAGAGTAAGAAAACTACTCATTTCCTCAAACGACATTTGACCAATCTTATTTATCGCTGACACAAGCAAGCAAGTTTCACATTGTTTTTTGGGGCATTTATGACAAAATTCATTTGAATATGATATAAAATTCTCCTTAAGCATAAATTGATAAAAGGATTCATCAGAAGTCTCAATGTTATCGCATATAAGCCACTCCAAAACAGTATCTAATCTAATTTTTCTATCCTTCTTACGATTCATATATAGAGGATAATTTAAGTTTCTCTCAATAATATGCTCATCCAATTTTCCAAGAAGGAACAAATATCTATTATGTATGTATTTATTATTCAACCACAATTCAGATAAACCTATATTACCAATACTTTTTTCAATCTCCTCTTTAATCAGTTTTTCAATTTGATCTACTTTACAAAAAGCTTGTACTTCTCCCGATATATCATACTTAAATAAATCTATTTTACTAATTTGAGCATCAGACATCGAACTAATAGCTGTTATTTGATTTCGTACTATTTTTTCCAAAGAGTCTAAAGCAATCTCTATATTATTTTCAGTTAATCTTTTTTGTGTATCATCTTCCTCAACAAGAGCATTTTTCAATCTTGATACAAAATTTTCCGGTCTTCCTTTTTTCTTAGAATATAAATTTTTTTTCTGTTCTTCATCATTACGTACTTCTTCTATCCTTGTTAAAATTTTGTTCAACTCTGCTGGCAAAGAAATCAATTTCTTAATATATTCGTGAACACTTTCTCCCTTAAAATCAATATCAGACGTAGTATGCAAATATGCTTTTTTTAGAGTTGGCATTTTTTCAACATGATATGCCAATCCTAATAATGCACTATCATACTCTGAAGAAGCATCTGTTGCATGATTTTTTACTTGATGAACATAAAAATACTCTTTCTCTCCACCACTATTCTGTTTTCCTATTGAAAAATCTTCCAAGTATTCTATTTCCACAAAATAATCTTCCAATATATGTTTATTTTCATTTACTGAAAGAGATTTATCATATACTTCTAATATTTGTTTTATGGCAAATAAAATCGCCAACTTTCCTTGATGATTATACCCATTCCAACTATTGGAGGCATCAAAGATTGCTCCTGGATTTTCTTTTGACATTATGACTTCTCCTATGTGAAATAATTTTCTATTAGTATTTTTCGAATTATTCCTATGATTATAAACTCTGAACTACCTAATGCCTAATTAACTTTTCTTACCTTTTTCCATCGTTCCCTTATCCATATAATATATTTCATCACTTAGAATCGATATATCTTCCGAATTATGGCTTACAAGCAATATTGTTTTTCCTTCTTCCTTTAGTCCTTTAAGTATGACTCTCATCTCTTCCACCCCTTCATTATCAAGACCATTCATAGGTTCATCAAGTATAAAAATATCAGGTTTCTCCATCATAGACTGTGCAAGTCCGAGTCTCTGCCGCATTCCAAGACTGTATTTTCTTACAAGCTTATTCTCTGCGCCCTCTAAACCAACCTGCTTTAAGATATCCATTATCTCTTCTTTACCTATTTTCTTTCTCAAACCGGCAAGTATCTTTAAATTTCTGTATCCACTATAGTATGGAACAAATCCCGGTGTTTCAATTATAATCCCAACATTCTGTGGAAAATCAACATCTTTACCAATCTTTTTACCTTCAACAAATACTTCTCCATCTGTTGGCTTTACAAAACCGCATATACATTTCATAAGCATTGTTTTTCCGCAACCATTACGACCAACTATGCCATGAATCTTTCCTTTTTCAAAGTTCACATTAATTCCTTTAAGAATTACATCCTTTTTAATCTTTAATCCAACATTTTTAACTTCAATTGCATAATTTACAGCTTCCATACTTTCCTCCATTTCTGAGCGATTTATCGCGAAGAACTGCACGAGAACTCTCAAAGAGTTTCTCGTGTCGGATATGCTATTTGATTTCTATCAAAATCAAATAGCTGTGTAAAAAATAAGGGCATCAGACTTATTTTTTACACTAATCCTCCATATCCGTTATCTTTGCAAAATCATATCTTCTAATTGCTAAACAGGCTATTACAAATAATATTCCTATTAAGCCTATAAAATACAGATATGATATATCCAAACCTACAACTCTTTCTCTAAGTATCTTGTCAAAATGAATTTCCAACATTGAATTTGCAGAAGGAAATAACCATTTTACTTTTCCGTCTGTCTGAATAAGACCACTTCCAATTGCAATCACTGCACTCACTATTCCCATTGAAAGTACTCTCTTTCCTGCTGAAAATCCGGCAAGTAATATCATTGCCACCAGCATTAAGAAAAGTGAACTGAGTAAAAATGTATGTATGAATGCCCTTATTGGCGTAACATTATTATATAATCTCCCATTTATCATATTAGCTATAAGCGTTGCTTTTTCCTGCGGAAACTTCTGAACATAATCCGTTGTCAAATCACTCCATACATCTCTTGAATAAGCCTTATTTCCGATTATTAGAAATGATATATAAGCTATGGAAGTCATATAAGTTATTATTGACATAAATGAAAATAACAGCTGTCCCCACATCCAGTTAAGCTTTCCTACTCTTTGTATGTAGAACATGGTATTTCCGTCTGTTTTCGGAAAATCACTCATCAGAACAATAAATACGGCAGGAATTATCAGATTAACTAATGAATTGTTAGCCATGGCTATAAACGGCTCAAAAATATTAATTGCATGACATTCCATCTTATCA
>JAFQCK010000160.1 GCA_017416465.1 Lachnospiraceae bacterium
GATATGTATGAGCTTATATATCGTGTTATAGAGCCCACAGGTTTGTTTACTAAGGAGAAACGTGAGGCAATTAAAAAACTTCATATGAGAGCTTATTTTGATTCTGGGGATAAGTCTGTGGGACATCATACTTGGCTTACTATGGAACAAAATGGCATAGATAGAGAAGATGTTTGTGATAAGATGTCAGAATTCAGAAATGCTATTATTAAGGCTGAGGGTGGAAAGCTTTATGGTAGTGATATTTTCTATATTGAGTCTTGTGTGTATCTTATGACACTTTATGATTTATTATCTGCGGGCCATAAGGTATGGCAAGTGTACGACTGCTTCTATTCTTCCGGTTCAGATAGTCAGGAATGGGGACAGGGGGCTGATAGTGAAAAACTATTTAAGGAAATGATTTCAAAAGGTGTAAAATTAAATTTTGAATATTTTTTAAAAACCTATTGGGGGTAAAAAATTTAAAAATATTTTTTTTTGAAAATTTATATAATAAAAAAATTTTTATAAAAAAATAATAAATAAATTATTATATATACAATAGCTGACACTTGCAAACACATAAAAATCATAATAATTTACACTAAAAAAAGGACTGACGATCTTAAAAAATCATCAGTTCTTTTTATCTTCAATGCACGCCCCGAAATATCAAATTATTTCTTTAACGAAATATGTGTCCGACTGTAAAACTTATCTAACACATTAATTTCATCCACCTGTTTTGCCACGTCACTTACTAATAAATGAATATAATTCTGAGTGATTTCCAAGCTCGAATGTCCCAACAACTGAGACAAAGAAACTACATTACCACCACTTAAAATCCATTGTTTAGCAAACGTATGTCTATATCTATGAATCCCCGTTGTCTCTACGCCCCGACGTTTATTATATTCATAAAGCATATGATAGCAAGTACTTTTTACAAGCTGCTGGCCGAATACATTACAGAACAAGTAATCATCATCAGTCTTATGATTTCTATACTTTAAATACTCCCTTAAAATATTAACCATAGTCTGATTTAGCGGCACGATCAGGGGCTTTCTGTTTTTAGTAACATTTACGTACACGACATTATTATCAAAATCAATATCCTTCACTTTTATAAACATCAGACTTCTTTGTCTCACCGCCGTCGAGAACAAGAAATTAGTCATAACCCAAGCCTGATATTCTATAAATGAACACTTCTTAATATTAGGTTTTTTCAGCAGCAGTTGTAACTCTTGTTCATTGTAAGTCTCAATATGACTTTTATCAACCTTGATTGCCCGCATCTTGTAACTTTGAATATAGCCCTCGTTCATCAAGTAATGCATTGTAGTTATAAAGTCACGCAGATACGAATTTATACTGACATCATTATTAAGAGTCGAACGCAAGTAGAGAACATATCTTTTATAAGCGTCCTCATCAATTTCTTCTATGGGCGTATCGGGCTCAAAGAACTTAAAGAACTGAACATAGCTTTGTCTGTAATGATTTATAGTTCCTTGTCTCAAATTCCTCTGCCGACAGTATTCCAAATACTTATTACAGCCCTCCTCAAAAGTCAGTCCTTGTGTAGCTTTCATTTTCAGTTTTTTCATATTCAAAACCTCCATCGATTTATAAATGCACCTTTTTAAAAGTAATTAAACTTATAAGAAAAAACATTAAACATTTTAAGAATAATGTGTTATAATATGATTAATCTGTAAGAGAAAGAAGAGAAGGTATGGATAACAACGGAATTTTATTTATTGATGCTGTCAAAATACCGGAAATAGCACATAAAGGAAATTCAGGAATCAGGAAAATTTGCATAGGCAAAAACGTTCGTTTTATAGGAGCCGAAGCATTTTCTATGTGTCCGAACCTTGAATCGATTGAGGTAGATGAAAATAACCGGTGGTTTACAAGCAAAAACGGCTGTAATGCAATTATTGACAAAACGAGCGGTGTGTTGTTGGCTGGTTGTTATAAAACTGAAATCCCGGAATATGTAAAAGAGATAGGCCCATTTGCTTTTTGTGGGCAGATCAAGCTCAAAAAACTAACGATCCCCGCACATATCCATAGGGTAAGTGCATATGCCTTTGACGGATGTTCGGGCCTTGTGGAACTCAAAATTGAGAAAGGCGTCGAGAGTATTGGAGAATATTGTTTTAGGAACTGTACAAACCTTGAGACTATATACCTCTCAGATGCCAAAATTGACATAGATGCTACTGTATTTGGTGTGATTCCCTTCAATTGGGATGATATGCACAATTCTTTACTTAATAGTTCCCCAATTATAGCCCCCTGTTTTGAAGGAATATTAGATATCTTCTTTGACGGAACAATGGAAGAATATTATGAAAATAGTCCCGTTGTTGAGTGGTACTTATCTGGTTCTTTAATAGAAAGCAAGCGCATAATCTATGTTCACTGTAAGGATGGAAGATTGACTTATAACAAATGGCAGTTTCAGGTTTAAATCTTCCAAGTAATACCTCATTTTAATACAAAAAAATATGGACACATCATTTAAGAAAACTCAAAAATGATGTGTCCAACTTTTTAAGTGTTAAATTTTTAAATCAGGTCTTTTACATTTGCCCGAAAGTCCCAGAAAGCCTTACAAATCCTTATTTATTAAGCGCTTCGTTAACTGCAACTGCGCAAGCAACTGTCATACCCACCATCGGGTTGTTACCTGCACCGATCAGGCCCATCATCTCAACGTGAGCAGGAACTGAAGATGAACCCGCAAACTGAGCGTCAGAGTGCATACGACCCATAGTATCGGTCATACCGTAAGAAGCGGGGCCTGCAGCCATGTTGTCGGGGTGGAGTGTACGACCTGTGCCGCCGCCCGATGCAACTGAGAA
>JAFQCK010000161.1 GCA_017416465.1 Lachnospiraceae bacterium
ACATTATAACATGTAACGGAGGAAAGATGGTTGTCGTTAGCCATCTTTTTCTCTTTTTATAGAAAAATTTAGCGGAGGTTGTGACTTGCATAAGTCACAGCCTCCGCTGTTATGGACTGTTTATTAACCGACAGCCCCTTTAGTTTTAATCTTATCCAAATTTTTTCTACCTTTTAAAAATCATTCATAAAAAATTCTCTTACATAATCTTCTGAAACATTAAATTCTTTAACTATACTCTCAAAAATTTCCTTATCTTCAACATTAAATTTTTTTGATAAATTAATATATGCCAATATACCTTCTTTTCTTCCTTCTTCTCTTCCGTCTTTTCTTCCTTCTGTTCTTCCTTCTTTTCTTCCTTCTCTCACACCTTCTCTTCTACCTTCTTCTATCCCCTCGTTCCTAATAGTCTTTGCAGGATGGTCTAATATCTTTCCGCCCATAATCTCACTCACTCCTTTTTTTATATTTTTATACTTATCAGCCAAATTATTAACTACCATTTTTGTAAGTTCAAAAAGTGTAATTTTGGTATATTCATCAATAAATGCTTGTTCATGTAATGAATCCAAACCATTAACTATTTTTTTATATGTATTCATCAATTCTTCATATTTTTTTACATTATTATCAATTATATTTAATTCCGACTCATAATTAAATATATAAAATGGTATTAAAAATAATAACCTCTTACAAAATATAGACTCTATATCATAATTTCTAATCTTTAAAATAGGTATATTATGTATTTGATTTCCATCAGATGTTTTAATGCATATTTTTAACATATCTGTAGTATTATTATAACTTCTTAAATATATTATTGCTGACATCGGAAAATTCACATATAATGTTTCGTCATATAATTCATAATTATTGCGTGCAATCTGTGAATCATATTCATACATTCTTATCATTATACTTCCATCAACTTTACTTTGACATTCTAAATGATAATTCTTCTCAAATTCTAAACTTCGTATAGCAAACGAAGTATCAGTTATTCTCTTTTGTATATTCTTCTGTTGCTTCAATAAAATCTCGTTCTGTTTTAAAATTACGTCTTCGTCGCCTTCATAATTACACTTAAAAATCTCATTAACTAACGGAATCAACAAATATTTACAATCATTTATAAGTGTTCTAAAAACGTCATCATAAATCGTATTACTTATGTTTTTCACCTTTCCCTTATCATTTCTAATTTATTTATCCAAATTTCTTCATCATCTCAAGTTCTCTTTAAAAACGTTTTTGCATATTCTTCTGATACCTTAAATTCTTTAACTATCTCATCAACAATTTCATTATAATCAATATTTAATTTTTTAGCTAATTTTATAAAAGCCTGTATTCCTATTTTTTGCCCTTCTTTTTGCCCTTCTTTTCGTCCTTCTTTTTGCCCTTCTCTCCGTCCTTCTTCAATCCCCTCATTTCTAATAGTCTTAGCTGCATGTTCCAATATCTTTCCACCCATATCCATACCATCTCCTTTTCAATGTTATATTTTTAATAAAAAATGAGAAGCACAAGCTTCCCATTTACTCCTTTAAATCAATAACACAAACATTGGATATCTTGTAATTATACAATATCACATAACTCCTGTATTGTCAATTTATTATTTAACATTTTTATTTGTTGTATTTTTGTTATTATATTTCATTTTCCTTCATATTGAATTACAGACTCAACCCTATATCCTTTAAGCTTATCTCTACCATTTAATCCTTTAAGTTCCATAAGAAAACATATTGCAACAACTTCTCCACCCAACTGCTCAATCAATTTAATAATCGCTTCAATTGTTCCACCTGTTGCAATAAGGTCATCTGTTATTACAACCTTTTGTCCGGGTTTAATAGCATCCTTATGAATTTCTATAACAGCAGTTCCATATTCAAGCTCATATTCCATAGATATAGTTTCACATGGAAGTTTTCCTTTTTTTCTAACAGGTATAAACGCTTTATTTAGATTATATGCAATTGGTACTCCAAATATAAATCCTCTTGATTCAGGACCTACTACCAAGTCAAACTCCAAGTCTTTAATCTTGTCCTGCATACTGTCAATAGCAAGTTTCAAACCATTTGCATCCTGAAGTACTGTTGTTACATCTCTAAAAATTATTCCCTCTTCCGGAAAATCTTTTATACTTCTTACATAATCTTCTAATTTCTTCATCATTTCCTCCATTCGAAAGCATCACAGAATCAGTTAACTAATACCAATATTTATTATAGTCTTCGTAACTTTCATATAAACCAACCTGCCAATTAGCTTTCCACTATATAGTATTTTCACTTTTGTAGTATATCACGATATCCTTTTTACAACAACTCTAATATTCCTATATCCCCTATATTCATTTATCTCAGGATAATAAATTATATTAAACATAACATCCTTTAATCTTCCTTCCATTATTGCATCAGCATTTTCCTCTCCATATTTCTGTGCTAACTCCTCTTTAAATTGGTCTTCCTCTTTAAAATATGTTGCTTCCATTTTACATCCTGAATTATTCCTAATCGTCATACTTATAACATTTCTATTTTGCCCTAAAATTCTTATTCTTTCTATTCCTATACACTTTTCAGCAAATATCGGTTTCTCGTTCCCCACACCAAAAGGTTCTAATAATTTTAACTCATCTATCAGACTCTCTTTAATATATTCAAAAGGCAAAGGAACATCTATCCAAATTTTCTGTATAAATAAATCTTCTGTAAATACATTGCTGTTATTTAAAACAGCTTTCATATCTGCAAATTTTTCCTTTTCTACTGACACTCCGGCCGCCATCTCATGTCCACCAAATTTTATAAACAAATCTTCACCTTTTTCTCTTTTATATATTTGATTTGCTTTAGTAAGTTCATCAAACATTGAATAGCCTTCAATTGAACGACCAGAACCTTTTATTCCATTCTCTGCATCTGTAAATACAAATACAGGCTTATAATATTTTTCCTTAAGCCTGCCTGCAATTATTCCCGCAAGACTTTCATGACAATTTTTCAAATATATAATTAAAACTTTTTCATTTTTCAGTTCTTCACTATCTTCAATCAATTTAATTGCTCTTTCAACACCTTCTACTGTCATTTCTTTTCTTTCATCATTTATAGCTTTAAGTTCCATAGCCATTTTCATAGCTATATCCATATTCTCACAATCAAATAAAGAAAAGACTCTTTTTGCAGTATCTATTCTCCCACCCGAATTAATACAAGGACCAATAACAAATGAAATATGATAACTACTAATTTCTTTATCCCACAATTCATTAACTTTTATCAACGCTTCAAGTCCATAATTATCAATTTCTTTAATCCTTTTCAAAGCATTTTTTACAATAACTCTGTTTTCTCCCATTAACGGAACAACATCACCAACCGTAGCAATTCCTGCGAATACAAGATATTTATCAATAAATTTCATTTTTTCATCAATAAAATTATAATCATCAAAATATACCTTGTAATATTTTTCCAAAAATGCCTCAATCAATTTATATGCAACCATTGCACCGCAAAGATGTTTAAATGGATATTCACAATCAAATCTTTTATGATCTATAACAGCATCTGCATTAGGAATCATAAATACTTTATTATCATTTTCCATAACATAAGGCACTTCATGATGGTCTGTAACAATTATTTTCATTCCAAGTTCATGTGCATAGTCAATCTGACTTCCTGCTGAAATACCATTATCACACGTAATAATAAGATTAACATTATCATCAAAAGCCTGTTTTATAATTCTATCATTTATTCCATATCCGTCATTAATTCTATCAGGTACGTCAAAATCTACATTTGCACCCATACTTTTAAATCCATCTTTTAATATAACCCCCGCACAAACGCCATCAATATCATAATCACCAACTATCCTAATTTTTTCGTTATTCTGAATAGATTTGTGAATTATATCTACTGCCTTTTCCATATCTTTAAATAAAAAAGGAGAGTTAAGTGTATTCAAGTCGCATTTAAGATATGCTTCAAATTCATCAAGTTCTGTTACATCTCTATTTCTAATAATTCTAGCCAAAATAGGACTTATATTAAATCGTTTTCCAATACCATTAAAATCAGCTTTTTTAGCATGTACAAGCCACTTTTCCATTGTTTTCTCCGTTTCACTACTTTTGTTTACATCTTAAGTAATTTTACTAAAAAAATATATACTTTACAACCTTATATAATTTGATAGTTGACAATATATATTTTCAAAAAAATATCCGGCTTATAGTTAATCTACAAACCGGATATTATTTTATTAACTTAAAATGTTTTTTTATTTAACTTCTTTTTTCTTCTTACCATATTTCCCCTTAGACATTACATACCATAATGAGCCTGTGACAAATACTGAAGAATAACCACCAGCTACAATACCTACCATAATAGGAAGTGCAAATTCTTTAACTGAAGTTACGCCTAAAACATATAATACTGCAACCATTACAAATGTCGTAAATGAAGTATAGATACTTCTTGTAAGTGTCTGTGTAATACTTGAATTAACGACTTCTTTAACATCAACTTTTTTACTATTCTGTTCAGCAAGTTTTTCTCTGATACGGTCAAAAATAACGATTGTCGCATTAATTGAGTAACCAACAATTGTAAGCATACAAGCAATAAATGTTGTACCAACTGTTGTTCTTGATATAGCATAGAATCCAACTACAACTAAAACGTCATGTACAAGAGCAAGAACTGCACTTCCTGCAAATCTTAAATTCTTAAATCTGAACCAAATATAAATAAGCATACAGATTGTTGCAAGAACTACTGAAATAATTGCATCTTCCTTCATCTTTTCACTTACACTTGATGAAATAGTTGATTCTTCAAAATCTGTCTCGCCTTCCGGTAAAACTGCTTTAAAATCTTCTTTTAAGACCTTGTGAAGTGCTGTTCTTTCTTCATCTGTTAATGTCTTTGTCTTAATAACAAATTTGTTTGAACCTGTTTCTTTCTGTCCCTGAATATCATTACTTCCAATTGCGTCTGCAAGCTTTGGCTTAATGTTATCATTAAAATCATCTACTGAATAATCTTCGCTAAATTCTACAGTTGTAGCTGTTCCACCAACGAACTCAATACTATAGTTAAATGCACCTTTGTCGCTAGAAGCATTAATTCCCATAAATACAAAACCTACACCTACTAAAAGTATAGAAATAACAAACCATATAACTTTATTCTTAAGGAAATCAATTGTTTTTCGCTGTTTCTGAACACCATAGAATTTTTTATCTTTTACACCCATAGAATATAAGCAGTACATAAGAACTCTTGAAACAACCATAGATGTAATCATTGATAAAATAATACCTACACAAAGAGTAATTGCAAATCCCTGTACCGGACCCGTACCCTTCCACATAAGAACTAATGATGCGATAAATGTTGTTACGTTACCATCAACAATTGCTGATGTAGCTTTTTTGAAACCAATCTTAATAGCTGACTCTGTTGACTTACCTGTAGCAAGTTCTTCTTTAATTCTTGCATAAATAATAACGTTTGCATCCACTGCCATACCAATTGAAAGAATAATACCAGCAATACCCGGAAGTGTAAGAGTCAAGTCAAATCCGTTAAGAACAAGTAATTCCATAATTGTATATAAAGTAAGAGCAATACTTGCAACAACACCCGGTACTCTGTAAACAATAATCATAAATACCATTATAATTAAAAGACCAATTAATCCGGCCAATAGACTTGTTTCGATAGCATCATTTCCAAGCTTTGCACTAACAACCTTTGAGCTGATTTTTTCAAGGTCAAGGCTTAATGAACCAATTCTTATTGTTGAAGCAAGCTTTTCAGCCTCTTCCATTGATGCCTGACCTTCAATTACTGCTTCACCATCAGAAATAACACTATTTACTGTTGGCGCACTTACAACAACATCATCATATAAAATAGAAATTGTTTTATCCAAGTTAACTCTTGTAGCTTCAGCAAACTTTTTAGCACCTACATCTGTCATTGAAAGTGCAACTACATATGAGCTTGCATTTGTTGTCTGGTCTGTCATTGCCTGAGCCTTAGCATTTGCTATCTCATTACCATTAACCCATACTTTATAATTTGTTCCATCTTTAGCAGTATATAATGGATATTCATCTGTTCCTTCATATCCCTCTTCTGCTGTTGTAACAAACATAAGTGAACCGGGTTTTCCAAGTTCATCAATGACCTTCTGTGAATCATATACACCAGGGATATCAACAGTAATCTTATCTTCACCTTCTGTGTATACTTCTGATTCTGTACTAAACTGAGCAACTCGACGTTCAAGCTTATATTTAGTATCTTCTAATTCTTCTTTTGTAAAATCTTCATTTGTAACCTTGTAAGTAACACTTACTCCACCCTTAAGGTCAAGGCCTAAGATAATGTTCTTTGCAGCACCTGTACCGGTCTTGCCAATACCGATTGCTGACACATATCCTGACGCAACAATCAAAATCAGTGTCAAGATAAAGAGTAATGTACTTTTTGTCTTATTAAGTTTCATTCTCATTTTTCCTTTCTTATTGGTTTTCTTCGTCTGCCAAAGCAGCTTTAATCATTATAGAACATTCGATTCTCTTTCTCTGCATTTCACAGCCAATGTCATATGCATCTGTAATAGAACCATGGAACTTATATGAGTTAGCAGCACAACCACCACTACAATAATATCTTGCAAAACAATCCTGACACTTATCTTTCGCATATACGTTACACATCTTAAATTCATCACATATATCCTGTCTGGTAATACCTTCATTGACATTTCCAAGAAGAAACTCTTCCTGTCCCACAAATTGATGACATGGATATAAATCCCCCCATGGTGTAACTGCAAGATACTCTGTTCCTGAACCACATCCTGACAACCTTTTTGCAACACATGGTCCCTGTTCTAAATCTATCATAAAATGGAAAAAGTTAAATCCTCTCCCCTCTTTATGTCTTTTAATATATTCCTTTGCAAGATTATCATATTCTTCCATAATCTTAGGCAAATCTTCTTTCTTAATAGCATACTTTTCACTATCTTCCCCTACAACAGGTTCAATAGACATTTGCTTAAATCCTAAGTCAGCAAAGTGAATTACATCCTTAGAAAAATCAAGATTATCATGAGTAAATGTACCTCTTACATAGTAATCTGTCTGATTTCTGCTATCAGCAAGCTTCTGAAACTTAGGAACAATAAGATCATAACTTCCCTTCCCATTCCTAAATGGTCTCATAGCATCATTAACTTCTTTTCTGCCATCAAGGCTTAAAACTACATTTGACATCTCTTTATTAACAAATTCCATTACTTCATCATCAAGCAACACACCATTTGTTGTAAGAGTAAATCTGAAATTCTTATTATATATTTCTTCTTTCGACCTTCCATAACGAACTATTTCTTTTACAACTTCCCAGTTCATCAAAGGCTCTCCACCAAAGAAATCAACCTCAAGATTTCTTCTGTTACCTGAATTTTTTATCAGAAAATCAATTGCCTTTTTTCCTACTTCCAAACTCATAAGTGCTCTTCTTCCGTGATATTCACCCTCTTCAGCAAAGCAATACTTACAAGCCAGATTACAATCATGAGCTATATGTAAACATAAAGCCTTTACAACAGTTTGTCTGTTTTTAAAATCTTTTAAATATTGTCTATAAATATCTTCTGTAAATAATAATTCCTGGTCCTTTAAATCAACCACCTCTGCATATGCTTCAATCACATCAGACTCAGAATACTTATCTTTTAAGATATCAATAATTTCTTCTTTTGATTTATTTTCAAATTCAGAAATTATGTCATATGTCAAATCGTCTACCACATGCACTGAACCACTGTTTACATCCAAAACAATATTATATCCATTACTTTTATATTGATGGATCACTTTTAACCATACCTTTCTAACGCACGATAACAGAGTCAACGCATAGCATTGGCTCTGTTATGAAAATTATCTTTTAAATTTCCTATTACACTAATGTAATTATTTATTTTCGCAACTCTGATTACCAACAGTACAAGATGTCTTACATGCAGACTGACAAGATGTCTGACATTCGCCACATCCACCTTTTTTCATTGTTTCTTTCAATGTTTTTGTACTTAATGTCTTTATGTGTTTCATTACTAGTCCTCCTTTTATTGATTAACTTGCATAATTATATCATAAATAACAAATAATTCAAAGTATTTTTTCAACTTAACATTCCACCTAACATCCCACCTAATATGCAAGTCAATCCTGAATATAATGTTTTCACTGATATTAAAGAAAAATCTTTAGAAAAAGCTACTGAAATAAGTAACAAAACAACAAAATATATTGCACCAATAGACATTCCATGAATATATTTATTTTTTTCTTTTATCTTTCCATAAATAAATCCTCCTATAAAACAAGAAATAAAATAAATAATTAATGTTCCTATAATAATCTTATCTTCAGAAATCTCCATCTTAAAAAATATGTATGATAATAATAAAATTGAAACTATCGTTGCCAGACACATCGATATCAACATTGCAACTATACACAAAACTTTCTTTTTCAATTAATCCTCCGAAAAAATATTATATTATAATATATTCGCAAAATCTCGTTATTATTATTCGTTTTCAAAAGATTTTATTGTAGCTCCGGAAATAATACATTCTGCATAAACATTTCCAAAAAAATCCGAAATATTTGTTTTATAAATCACTATAAGTGAATTTGAATTTATAGTCTGACTATTATTCTCTCCATTATTTTTAGGAAATATAATTTTATAATTATATTTATGCACACTCTCTTCTATTACATCTTCTAATTCCATTACCTTCTTTTCATGCTGCATATTTTTAAATTGTATTTTTTTACCAATCATACCATCTTCATAGATATAATATCCATCTTCCATAATAATCATTAAACATACAATACAGTCTATTATTCTATTTCTATTATAATTATTATCAACTCCATATGTAATATAACTCATATTTCTCAAAAAACTTTCAATTACTAAATCAGCATCTATGTTATCATCATTACCAATACTCCCCTTATATCCATCATTAAGTGCCTTAACAGTTGTGTTATCAACCACCCTGTTAATTTCTTCACTATATATTATTTTTTGAAACAAAATAGAATCTTTCAAAAAATATATAACTATAAATAAAAAAATAATTGTCATAAATAATATGGCATAATCAGTAATCTTCATCTTTTATATATCCCCCATAAAATACAATTGCATTACCTTTTTCATCATTCACTTTAATTTTAATCAAATCACCTGTCTGCATCTTATATTCACCACTATTTTCCAATTCACTGACAATCTGTTTTGTATATCTTCCATCACTTTCACTATAATGTTCTAATTCTACCTCCATAATTTTTCCTGTTTTTTTTAAACTATCTAAAAATGAAAGATAAACATCCTGATAAATTATACCTTTATTACAAACAGAATCTATGAGTGCAATAGATTCTGTCAATGCATAAGTTTGACATAAATTTTCCTGACGTTCATACATAATTTTTACAGGTAGAATAAACATTAATACACACCCTAAGAAAATTGCTACTACTTTAGAAAATACTTCTTCCAAACTCATTCACCCCATTACTATTATTATACTCAACGTATATTATCCTTATATAATTCCGCATATCTGTTATGATAAATCAACTCATTATATCTTTCATTAATAACTCTATCAATTTTCATATACATTGTTAAAGCCAATACAAATATCATAGCACTCACAGACCAATATAACATTTTAAGAACATTATCCATTATATTTGAGTAAATGCTATTCCTGTTATAACTTCATTAGCATTTCTTATAATTTCTCCTTCAAACTCTGCATACGGATTGATATATGTGGATGCATTCTGAGTTAAAGATTCATCATATCCATTTGACATTGGATGCATAATTTCACCGGTACTTAAATCCAAACTATATCCATAAAAAGTCTGTCCACTATTTGTTGAAACTGAAATTCCTATAGTTTCATTTTCAAACTTTTTAATAGCATTAATAACCTCACTACCTGAAACCCTTACATTATCATACATTGTCTTATCGTTTTCCGCAAATTCTGAATTTATCTTTCCTATCTGATTAGTTCCTGTACTTGCTGTAGCCTGTGCTTCCTTTGATAAATAAAAACCCAAACTAATAACTAAACATGTAATAACTGTTCCTGCTGCCAATATTAATCCCTTTAAACTATTTTCCATAAATTTTCACCCTGCTATAAAGCATATCCTTTCTTTTAACATTTACTATCCAATAAATTATTTTTTACTTAATTAACCCTTTTACTCAAACCAAGTTAAACGATGTTAATTCTTGTAATCCTTGATAAATAAATGGAATTACTAATATAAAAATAATAACAAGACATATAGGTATGAATGCTATAAACTTTGCAATCAAAGCTTTATTATTAATAATAATTTCATTATCCTGCCTATGTTTTTCTATATAATATTTCCTATCTGATTCAATATCTGAAAAAGCTTGACAAATACCAATTCGGTCACATGCAATAAAACAGTCCATTAATCTTTCAAAGGGAAGAAAACGAATTTTTTCTTTAACCTCTCTAAAAATCTCATTACCTTTATAAATGAGACTATCTGATATTTCTTCAATTGTATTTTTGAAAACAGTTGCAAACTGCTCCATCCAGCCAAGAATATTTTCTATAGATACTCTATCAATATTTTTCAATATCATTATAACAGACTGAAATCTTACAACCTCCTCTTCTCTATCTATTTTCAAAAGCTTTTCTCTGACAAATAACATTATAAATTCATAATAATAAGCTATTATTGATGATAAAACTATCAATATCAGTGTAAGAATAATTCCAACAAAATTTTTTTTGTACAATCCCACACTAAAAAACATCAAAACACTTACAAAAAAAGTTCCCATACTACATAGTATTCTATATAGCAAAAATTCTTTTATATTATACTTATAAACAATTGACTTTAAAAACATATCCATTTCATAATAATATTGATATTTTCTACTTATTAATTTCATCAAAAAACTATCTACCGGTTGTATACTTAATATACCTTCAACAAATTTACTTTTATGATTGTCATAATCTAACGGATATCGTAACTTTGTAATAATATTAACAATTAGTATCGATATGATTGTAATTAGAATAATTGACATCTTTCCTTTTACTCCATCATAATATAATTCTAAACCTGATATGTTAGATATTCCCCAACTAATAATAGGTTTTATTGCAAACAAAGGTACAATTGAAACCCCTGATAATCCCATAAATAGTGAATTGATTTTTTCTCTTTTTAAAACTTCAGTATTTACATCATCCATTAAAAAAGATAAATTAGTTAAAAACGTAGACTTTCCATCAACAATCTTATCTCCATATATTTTTACAGTCTCACACAAGGCATAAAAAGTTAACAAAAAATGGTTAGGCGCTATATCTTTATAAACTGTTTCTTCATTAAATTCATCTAAAGATTCACAAATAATCACACCTTGTAATCTCATTTCTTCATCAGCATTTTGTAATGCCTCCTGTAAAGCTTCATCAATCATACCATCATATTTAAATAGAAATCTTACATCTTGTATGTATTTTTCAAATTGTTTAAGTAATTTTATCTCTAATTTATCAAATTTCGAATAAACAATATTCGTAACCATAACGTATATTATACTTATAGCCACAAATATATATATAATGCTTATCTTTCCAAATAATGTAAAAGCAAGAAGCACAAATGCACACATTAAAAAAATTTTCAACAATTCAATTAAAGTATTTTTAACAACCACATCTCTATTTCCCGGGTATAAAATATCAATCCTGTTTTCTATCTTGTCTGTTAATGAATTTAATAATCTTATTTTTTTTATACTATTGTATATTATATATTTCACAAAATCTTTTCCCCTCTTCATTATTCAGATGTCTTAATATATCTTTTTTTATCTCCTCTGAAAACTCTCCTGTAATATAATATTCACCATTTATACACTCGACGATATTAACTAATTTATATCTTTTTTTATCATTATCAATTGGAATAATTTCAGTAATTCTTTCTATATATCTGTGCCCTGATATATCTTTTTCCATATGAATATCAAATCTAATTACATCAGTCACCTGTTCTTCAGCTATATTTTCGTTTTTAAAATTTCCATCTGTAAGCAGACAATTTCTCAGATACTTAATAAGACTATCCGTTGTCTTTGCATGATGTGTAAACATAGTAAATAACGATGCTACCATAGCCATCTGTATTAACCATGATGCAACCGGCGCTGTAGCCACTTCTCCCAAAATATTCACCGTTCCATCAGTTTTCTTTTGCAAATCCAACCCTTCCTGACCGGAAATAAAATCCGTTTCCTGAAATGTAACAATATTTCTGTCCGTATACACATCTCTAAGATGTAACTCAAATGCCTGCTCTTGAACACGAAGTGTATATGCAGGATGAATATACTTAATCATAGCCATTAAAAGTGTAGTCTTTCCGCTTCCCTGTGCACCTGTAACAGCCGTAACCTGACAACCTTTTACAATCCATTTAATCACATCTATCACTTTATTAGCATTTTTATCAGTAATCAATTCAGACAATTCTTTATGTTCAATAGTATCAAATTTTCTAACAAAGAAAACAAAACTCTCAGAAAATGGTGGTCTGGCAACAACAATTCTTGAATGATCTTTCATTTCATTTACAATAAATCCCTTCGCCATAGACAAATGTCCTGGATGATTATATCTGTATATATTCATACAAATTCTTTTAAGTTCTTTTTCAGACCCAAAATCAAGAAAGCTTAAATGTACATTTTTACCTTTTATAAAAGCCCAGACACTATTATAATTCTTAGATACTCCCGAAACTCCTCCGGATACTCCATCTATTTTCATATCTCTTATTTCATCAATAACACCCAGTCCTCTATACATCTCATAAATTCTTTGTGAAAGTATATCCATTTTATCTTCCATTGTTAGAATTTTGTTTTTTTCATAAAAAATATCTTCTATATTCTCAGAAGCAATCTCATACTTGAAACCTTCTTCAAGTCTTATAGGTTCTAATAAATGATATTCTTCTATCATATTAATAAAACCTTTATCTCCATACTCCTTTTTATAAAGATATAAAAGAATATCAAATTTATCTTTTATACTAAGCTTTCTCCTATCATGAAAAGGAATTAACAAATTTATTTTATCTTCATTAATTTTAATCTTTTCAGATAAAATACTTTTAATTGATGATTTTATATACTCCTTAGCATATCTGTCGCCTATACCACAATTCTTAAGTGCTGATCTGAGTTCCCTTTTCTTTATCCTTAATTTATTTAATTCTTCATCACTAAGACCAATTTCATATAAATTAGCCCTTAAGATACCATTAAATTCAGAATTTATAAATTCTATCAAGGAGTAAAAATCCTTAAATTCTTCTTTTATCAATTTATTCAATGGCACACCTCTTCTTAATTATATCTATAAATTCTTTAACAGATTTCATAAAGATATAATTTTCATCTTCTTTTCCGTTATAAAAATGGCGTTCAAAGTATTCTTTACATTTTCCTTGGCACACAGCATCCTTAAACCTGATATTATATGGTATAGTTCCTATAAACTTTTCTTCAATCCCAAAACGTCTTCCAATGTTCTTTAAATTAAATTCTGATGAGTCATCATATCTTCCTATTAGGAAAACTGATTTTTCCATAATACTGTTATTATCTCTGATATCTTCAATCGCCTTATTATCCTGCGAAATATTAACTACCAACAAATCAAGACTTTTTAATAAATCTTTTGAAACAAATTCGAATCCATTACTTAATTCAATCAAAAGATTCGCATCAAAACTTCTTAACTCTCCCATATACTTAGAAAGCATATTATACATTCTAAAACTAAATACTTCTGAACCACCTTTTCTTGTTGAAGGCAAAAAATATAAATTAGAATTCTTAACTCTGATAACTTCGTTATTCAAATAATTGTTATTATAAATGCCATTTTCCATTCTACTAAGAACAGAATCAATTCCACCATAATTATAATAACCATAATCCTCCTTCATCATCCTACTATCTGAAAAAGGTATAAAAGCATAATCTAATCTGTTATAATCAGACTTAGCTTGTATTAAAATTGTTTCTTTTGAAGACATCATAGACATCCCTATACCGGTTGCTATCATATTATATGTAACTGCACCCTTCCCAGGCTTTTCACTCCAGAAACCTATTATCAAAAATCTTACCCTCCTTTAGATTCTTCAACGCTTTCTTTACATTCCCCTGACCATTTCCCGTGATAGAACAAATAGTTTTAATCAGAACATTAGAATAATTCTCTGATAAATATTTCATCTTACCAATACCATCATAGTCCATAATATACTGATATTCTTTATCATAAAAATCAAAATCTATTTCATGAATCTTTGACGCCTTAGAAGAGCCAAAAATATATTTTAAAATATACTTCTTATTAACACTATTCACTGTTTTATCTCTTATAATTAAAATTACGTATGACTGACTATTATCAATAATTCTTTTGCACATTTCAAGTTCTGACTTAAAAACCTGTACATTTAAAACAATCCCATCATACTTATCTTTCAAGGGAATATCTTTAAGATTATTAAAATAGTCTATGGAATAATCATAACCTCTCAGAAAATCTCCTGAAAAATTAAAATCCACATTTCTATATGTTTTAACTTCAGAATTAAAATCACTTAAAGAAACTACATACGACATCTCTCTATTATTACTCATATCATTAACAACAACATGATATCCCATATTATTTAATATAAATGCCATATATACCGTAAAGTCCTTATATCCATTCCCATAAACTATAACCCTTTTCTCCGTTACTTCTCCTCCTACACATCTTATTTTGTTATTTGAGATGTTACTTACTATATCACAAACATTTCTTTTTGTAAATACGTATTTTAAAATTTATTTTTTTCTAATTGCAATCTTCTCTTTCATATATTAATATAGAGTAAGTAAAAAAAGTAATTCACAGAAAAAAGATTGGAGGATTTATGCGTCATTTAATTAGCCCACTCGATTTTACAGTTCAAGAATTGGACGAACTACTTAATTTAGCAACTGATATAGAATTTCATCCTGACAAATATAAAAATGCCTGTAATGGAAAAAAATTAGCAACACTTTTTTACGAGCCTAGTACAAGAACACGATTAAGTTTTGAATCTGCAATGCTTAGTCTTGGTGGTAACGTACTTGGCTTTTCTTCCGCAGATTCAAGTTCAGCCGCTAAAGGTGAAAGTGTTTCAGATACAATAAGAATGATTTCTTGCTATGCAGACATATGTGCAATGAGACATCCAAAAGAAGGTGCACCACTTGTAGCTTCTACAAAATCATCTATTCCTGTAATTAACGCAGGTGATGGCGGGCATCAGCATCCTACTCAGACATTAACAGACCTTATGACTATCCGTTCTTTAAAAGGCCGACTTGATGATTTGGTTATCGGATTATGCGGTGATTTAAAATTCGGGCGTACAGTTCACTCACTCATTAATGCATTAGTCAGATATAAAGGTATTAAATTTGTCTTAATTTCACCTAAGGAACTTCGTATTCCTGATTATATAAGACAAGACGTTCTTGTAAAAAATAACATTGAATTTAGAGAAGTAGAACGTTTAGAAGATGCTATTGCAGATTTAGATATTTTATACATGACAAGAGTCCAGAGAGAGAGATTCTTTAACGAAGAAGACTATATAAGATTAAAAGACAGTTATATATTAAATGCTGAAAAAATGACTTTAGCAAACAAAGACATGCTTGTGCTTCATCCACTTCCTAGAGTAAATGAAATTTCTGTAGATGTTGATGATGATGAAAGAGCTGTCTATTTCAAACAGGTTCAATATGGTGTTTATGTTAGAATGGCACTCATTCTTACTCTGTTAGAAATAAACGTAACTGATTAAAATACTTAAAAGGAGGTTCATTTCTCTATGTTAAATGTAGGTTCATTAAAAGAAGGTATTGTCCTTGACCATATCAAATCCGGTAAATCAATGTCTATATATAAATATTTACGATTAGACAAATTAGATTGCCAGGTTGCAATTATTAAAAATGCCCGCAGTAACAAAATGGGGCGTAAAGATATAATCAAAATTGAGGGTTCTCTAGATTTAGTTGATTTAGATATACTTGGTTTTATTGACCATGATATAACTGTTACTATCATTAAAGATGGTGAAATATTTGAAAAGAAAAAACTCTCTCTTCCTAGCACAATTAAAAATGTTATTTTATGTAAAAATCCAAGATGTATTACATCTATCGAACAGGAATTAGACCAGATTTTCTTTTTATCAGATAAAGAAAATGAAGTTTATCGTTGTAAATATTGCGAAGAAAAATATAAATAAAAACAAATAGGTAATTATGAACACAATTTCATAATTACCTATTATTTTAATCTCAACTTTTTATTATGGTTGCAATGAGCCATATCTTACTCCAGTTTGCAAACCACCTCTTCTATAATATCCCATTTCACTTACTGTTACAATCTGATATCCTTCATTAGTAAGCCACTCTACCAGCATCTCAGTAGCATCAGCTGTTTCAGAATGTAAGTCATGCATCAGAATTATTGCTCCATCATATACAGTTGCTTTAACATGATTAAGTGTAGCTTCAGGATTTTTTGTCTTCCAATCCTCTGTATCAATTGACCATAGAATAACCGGTTCAGTTAATGAAGACATTACAAAGTCATTTACCGAACCATATGGCGGACGAATCAAAACATTCTTCTGACCGGTCAAAGACTTTATCTTATCTGCTACTGAATTCACTTCATAATTAAGCTCTTCTGTAGTAAGTTTAGCCAAATCTTTATGTGATGCTGTATGATTAGCCACTTCACTACCCTGCTCGGCAATCTTTTTAATAATATCTTCGTTTCCATCAAGATTATATCCTACAACAAAAAATGTTGCACGAGCATTATATTTCTTTAAAGAATCCAATATTCTTAAAGTATTATTACCTGCCGGACCATCATCATAAGTAAGTGCAACCATCGGTTTATTCGGGTCTATATCACTTGTTTCAGGCACAATTGACACTAAAACATCATTACCACTTGTACTTGTTTCTTCTTTTTCACTTACATCAGTTTCTTCGCTATTACTCTCTTCACTAATACTCTCTTCATCATCACTTTCCTCTGTACTAATATCAGAAAATTCATTTTCAATACCTGTAGATTTTTCAATTTCTCCATTTGTCGCTTTATCTTTATTATCTTCTTTTGTATTTGATAAGCCATAGAGACCTATTCCCAAAACTATCAGAGCAATAATGATTGAAATAATAAGTATTATTATTCTATTTTTCATAATCTCACCTGATTTCTTTTAATTGTTGAGCAAAACTATAAGCCGGGTTATGTCTTAAATAATCATCTATCTAGTTCTATCGTTGCCAATAGAATCGAGCGACCTACCCGAAAACTTAGCGGGCCACTAATTGTTTTCTGTTCAGTCTTGCTTCGGATGGGGTTTACATGTGCCTGAAATGTTACCATCCCAGCGGTAGTCTCTTAAGCTACCTTTCCACCCTTACCAGAATAATCTGGCGGTATATTTCTGTTGCACTAGCCTTGGAGTCGCCTCCACCGGACGTTATCCGGCATCCTGCCCTGTGAAGCCCGGACTTTCCTCATCTGCATCCTTTCGGTAACAGCAGCTGCGATTATTTGTCCTACTCAACAAATGATACTTTAGCACAAAGTTTAATTAAAGTAAATAGATTTAAACCTTAAAACAACTACCTCCTACAAATTCCCTTACCAAAGAATTCATTGGAATATCTTCTGTTGTAACTCCTAAGAAATAATCAAGGAATTTTAATAATCTCTTTGCTTCCATATATTCAGGACAATCCTGTTCTATACCAAATAAAAGTGGTTCTGCAAATTGTTTCAAAACAGCAAGTTCATATATAAGCGCTGAATTAAACATTACGTCTGCTTCCTCCTGAAATGGGAATATATAACTTTCTTCACCATTTCTAACAGATGGCCATCTTGCTATTGTTTCTTTAGCTGTAATTCCTCTGGTTCTGGCATCTCTAACCATTCTTCTAAGTAATCTGCCATCCGTAGTTGGGATTCTGTTATGTTCATCAACATTAAGCTGAGTTAATGCACTTATATAGATTTTAAATTTACTTTCTTTAGGAAGTGCATATGAAAGCTTATCGTTAAGACCATGAATTCCTTCAATAACCAAAATATCATCTTTTCCCAATGTAAGTGTGTTTCCCTTATACTCTCTCTTACCTGTAACAAAATTATATGTAGGCATTTTTACAGTTTCACCATTCATTAGAGCAACCATATCTTTATTAAACTGTTCTACATCTAAAGCTTCCAGCACTTCAAAATTATAATTTCCAAACTCATCCCTTGGAGAATTAACTCTATCAACAAAATAATCATCAACACCAATTGGATGCGGGGTCAAACCGTTTGCTCTAAGTTGAATACTAAGTCTATGTGAAAAACTTGTTTTGCCTGAAGAAGAAGGACCTGCAATCATTATAAATTTTTTAGTTTT
Source organism: Lachnospiraceae bacterium (assembly GCA_017416465.1). Classification (GTDB taxonomy): domain Bacteria; phylum Bacillota; class Clostridia; order Lachnospirales; family Lachnospiraceae; genus Bovifimicola. The sequence continues at coordinate 18,758 of JAFQCK010000161.1, forward strand.
ATCTGCAGCAATCTGTGTTGCAATTTCAGCAATTTTCTTTTCCTGTAATGCTTCTGCAACAAGAATAATATCCTTTATACCATTTTTTGAAATCTGTTCATTTAAAGCTCCTACTGTATCAATATTCAGCATTTTCCCCCACTGTTCAGACTCTTTTAATACTTTAAAAAGTTTATTCTGCGGTTCAAATGGCGGAACAACATTAGGATTATCTTTTACAGGTAATTGTAAAACAAAACCTTCATCATATAAAAATAAATCAAAATATTTGACATAGCCCGTACTTGGAACCATATATCCGTAAAAATAATCTTCAAATCCTTTTAAACTGTAAATATTAACTTTTGAGGCCCTACGAAATTTAAATAATTTCTCCTTGTCATACATTTTATGACGTTTAAACAACTCCACTGCGCTGCCTGTACTAATTGTTCTTTTATTTATAGGAATATTTTCAGCTACTAAAGCTTTCATCTTTTCCTTAACAGACGAAAGTAAATCCTGATTTAAATTTACATTCCCTTTTATAGTACAATAATATCCTTTACTCAAAGAATACTGTACACTTATGTTTTCAATATTTTTATTGCCGACCACATCATAAAATGCTTTTAGCATTATAATTGTTGCACTTCTTTTATAAGCTTCTATTCCCGGATTAGTTTTTAATGTAAGAAACTCAATCTCACAATCAGATGAAACCTTCTTAAACATCTCTGTAAGCTTACCATTTTTTAATACCAAAACAATCGGCGAATCATAACTACTTTCAAAGTCTTTTGCAATTTCTATAAAACTTGTTCCCTCAGTGTACTGTTTTGTAACCTCGCCCACTTTAACATTAATCATATCTGTCATAGCACACCCATCCTTTCAAAACGTTAATAATTTTCTAAAATACCTTTAATCTCCTGTATATCTTCCTGTATCTGCTTTAATCTGCATATGGAATTATCTGTTTTTTCATTCATCAGACGCTTTTCTATAAGAATATATTTATTCAATTGATTCATAAGAAATTCCTTTAAAATCAAATCTTTATTATCCAGAAGTATTGCCCCATACTTATATTCTACTTCTGAATAATCTTTATCCTTTCCTTTTTGAACCTTTATAATCGTATAAAACTTTTCTTCATCAATAAGCATCTTTTCACAGATAATTCTAAATCCTATTTCGTGCAGATATTTTCTTACGATATCAATGTCAGAATGTGGTGAAATAACTAACTCTTTCAAAGAATCAACCACTTCTTTTCCTTCGATAAGAATTTTTTTAATCAGTTCTCCACCCATTCCTGCAATCACTGCAACATCTGTTTCTAAAACATTCAATTTTTCAAATCCGTTTGACAATCTTGTTTCTATCACATCTTCATATCCGTTTTCACGAATATTTAATTCCGCCCTTTTTAAAGGTCCCTGATTTACATCCATTGCAATAACATAAGTTGCCAGTTTATTATCCATTAAATAAATCGGAACATATCCATGGTCTGTTCCTATGTCTGCAACACGATACCCGGGAGTAACATACTTTGATACTTCTATTAATCTATTTGATATTTTCATAAATTTAACCTTAATTAATCTAAATAATCTTTTAATTTTTTACTTCTACTTGGATGTCTTAATTTTCTTAATGCCTTTGCTTCAATTTGTCTGATTCTTTCTCTTGTCACATCAAACTCTTTTCCAACTTCTTCTAATGTTCTTGGTCTTCCATCCTCAAGCCCGAATCTCAAATTCAAAACCCTTCTTTCTCTCTCTGTAAGAGTAGTTAACACCTCTACAATCTGTTCTTTCAACATAGTATAGGTAGCGGCATCTGCAGGAATAGGAACATTATCATCCTGCAAAAAATCTCCTAAATGACTGTCTTCTTCTTCACCAATAGGAGTCTCAAGTGATACAGGCTCCTGTGCAATCTTAAGTATTTCCCTTACTCTTTCAACAGGCAAATCCATTTTTTCAGCAATCTCTTCCGGCATTGGTTCCCTTCCTAATTCCTGAACCAATTGTCTTGATACTCTCATAAGCTTATTAATAGTTTCCACCATATGAACAGGAATTCTAATTGTCCTTGCCTGGTCTGCAATGGCTCTTGTAATAGCTTGTCTTATCCACCAGGTAGCATATGTGCTAAACTTGTATCCCATCTTATAGTCAAACTTATCAACAGCCTTTATTAATCCCAAATTTCCTTCCTGTATCAAATCCAGGAATAACATTCCTCTTCCAACATACTTTTTAGCTATACTTACAACCAGACGTAAATTCGCTTCTGAAAGCCTTTTTTTAGCATCATCATCACCAAGTTCCATTCTTTTTGCAAGTTCAATCTCTTCTTCTGCAGTCAAAAGAGGTACCTTACCTATTTCTTTAAGATACATTCTTACCGGGTCATCAAGCCCAACTCCTTCAGGAGCAGATAAATCTACACTTGCTAAATCAATTTCCTGTGTCTCATCAATTTCTTCCACATCACCTAACTCTTCAAACAATGCCGGATCGTCAGAAATATTTGTATCTGACACAGGAACTATCTCCACTCTTTTCTTTTCGAGAATTTCCAATATTCTGTCAAATATTTCTCCGTCTACTGATGATTCAGGAATCACACTTACAATATCTTCATACTTAAGACTGTTATTATTCTCTTTTGATTTGTTAAGTAATTCTACAATTTTCCCTTCAAAATTAGTCTCTTTTTGTTCCATTTTTGTACCTACACCCATCACCATATTCTTAATAAAAAATCCAGTGATTTTCCTTTCTTTTACTATGTCTTAAAACCTCTTTGATATACTCTAATCTAAAAACTCTAATTAAAGTGTAATCCGTATTTTACTTAAATTCTTTTGCATTGTAATAATCTCCTGCAATTGATTAATATCAGTAACATTCTTAGCCGAATAATCAATACTACTTTTTTTCACCACCAACACCATATCGTTCAGAGCCTTCTCTTTCTCTTCCCGACTCATTTCTTTTCTTAAAGAAGTATTAAATAATTCTGCCGCTTTTCTATGTTCCTCCTCATCTGTAAAATTATTAAGAATTTTAGCAGGATTTATCTGCCCGCTCCTTAACTGTTCAAACAACATATTCGAAACAGTATTATACGGTGGTTCTATAAAATCCTTTTCCGATATAATATCTTTTATTTTTTCGTATATTCCCTCCTCCTCTATTAACCATGTAAGAAGCATTTTCTGAGCCTGTTTTACACCATCATCAAGTGTCTTTTTATTCTTTTTATTTATCTCATTATCAGCTTCGTAATCGTCTTTTTTAGTAATTGCTCCTTTGTAAGAGAGTGCTAATTTTACAACCATTTTAGACAAACTTCCCTGCGGAATATTAAATTCCTTACTAACCGCTTCAACATAAACATTACGTTCAAGCTCATCAGGAAACTCTAGCAGCTTTTCTGCTACTTTATTATAGAATTCTGCCTTAGAATGAGGATCTTCCAAATCATAGTTTTCTCTCATCATCATTATTTCAAAAATAAAACTATTCATCGCATTATCAATACGTTTCTGATATTCCTCAGCTCCAAGATTTTTAATAAATTCATCCGGGTCCTTATATGGTTTCATATCAAGAATCTTCATATTAAGTCCTGCTCGTTTTAAAATAGGAATCGCTCTAAGAGCCGCCTTTCTCCCTGCAGCATCACTATCAAATGTAAGCACCACATCTTTTACATATCTTTTAATTAACATTGCGTGATTATCAGTAAATGCTGTTCCAAGTGCCGCTACTGCATTGTTAAATCCTGCATCATGCAATGCAATAACATCCATATAACCTTCGCAAATGAGTAAATATGTTTTTCTTGAAACTCTTGCATAATTCATTCCATACAAGTTACGACTTTTTTCAAATATTTTAGTCTCAGGTGAATTAAGATATTTTGGTTCTCCTTCTCCCATAACTCGTCCACCAAAACCAATTACTCTGCTATTAACATCAAGTATTGGAAACATAACTCGATTCCAAAATTTATCATACGAACCTTTTTCTGTTAACGAAAAAAGTCCTGATTCTTTTAATATCTCATCACTATACCCAAAAGTTTTCATATACCTGTACAAATCATCACTTGTCTTATTCGAATAACCAAGTCCGAAACGTACAATTGTTTCATCAGACAAACCTCTTTCTTTAAAATAACGTAATCCTATCTGACCTTTTTCACTTTTTAACTGATGATGAAAATACATCGCCGCTTTCTTATTAATATCTAATAGTGTTGCTTTTAAATCCGCTTTTCTTTTCTCCTCTTCCGAATATTCTGTCTCCGGTAAAGTTACTCCTGCTTTATCAGCAAGCATCTTAACAGCTTCTATAAATGTATAATTCTCATATTTCATTATAAAAGAATATACATTTCCACCTTCTCCACAGCCAAAACAATAATACATCTGCTTACCGGGTGTTACCGAAAAAGAAGGTGATTTCTCATTATGAAAAGGGCATAACCCAAAATATGTCGCACCCTGTTTTTTTAATTTTACGTATGAAGAAATGACATCTACTATATCATTCTTGGAGCGTATTTCTTCTATCAGGTCATCTGAATAATACATATCATCCCTCTTTTCCTTATATCTTTAATATAGTGTCCACGCAATTGGAACAAATAATTCATTAAACTTTCTAACTGAATAGTGGTCAGTCATTCCTGCTATGTAATCACAAACTACTCTTTCTGCCAGCTGATTTTTCTCTCTTATCAGCATAATATATTCTTCCGGCATTTCATTAATATTTTCAAGATAATACTTATAAAGCGAAATTATCATCGTCTTTGCTTTTTTCTCTTCACCTTTGGCAATCGGATTAGAATATACATTTTTAAACATATATTCTCTTATACCACACATTGCCTCACTAATATGCGGCGACATAATAATATCAGATTTATCGGTACTATTCTTAACAATATCGTAAATCATCGTATTCAATCGCTCTTTTTTAGAATGCCCAATGATATCTGTATATTCTGTAGGCAAATCTTTTTCACATAATATTCTGCCTCTTATAGCATCATCTATATCATGGTTTATGTAAGCAATCTTATCTGATAATCTGACAATCTTTCCTTCCATTGTAGAAGGTTTTCCTGATGTCCTGTGATTCAAAATTCCATCTCTTACCTCTTTGGTAAGATTTAATCCTTCTCCCTTTTTCTCAAGTATCTCAACAACTCTAATACTCTGCTCAAAATGAGAAAAACCTGCACTACATTCTTTATTCAGAGCATACTCACCCGCATGACCAAACGGTGTATGCCCAAGGTCATGTCCAAGTGCTATTGCCTCAGTCAAATCTTCATTCAACCTAAGTGCTTTTGCTATTGTTCTTGCAATCTGTGCAACCTCTAAAGTGTGAGTAAGTCTCGTTCTGTAATGATCACCTGTCGGAGCTAAAAAAACCTGCGTCTTATGTTTTAATCGTCGAAATGCTTTACAGTGTATAATTCTGTCTCTGTCTCTCTGATAACAGGTTCTGATATCACATGGTTTTTCCTCTCTGTCTCTTCCAAGTGAGTTCTTACTAAGAGAAGCAAACTCACTAAGTGTACTAGATTCTAAATCTTCAAGTTGTTCTCTTATTGACATTCATTTTCTCCTAATCACCTAATCCAGCTTTACAGCTGTACCAAGTGCAATCTCCATCATATCCGTAAAAGACTTCTGTCTTTCTTCTGCCGAAGTAACCTTTGAATTAACAAACGAATCCGAAATCGTAAGAATACATGCTGCCTTCTTACCAAGTACATGTGCATTATGAAACAATGCAAAACTCTCCATTTCAACACATATACATCCTAATTCATCATGCAATTTTTTATAATACGGTGTCTTATCTTCTCTGTAAAATACATCTGAAGAATGAACGCAACCTTCTATTACAGGAATTCCAATCTCTTTTGCAGTCTCCTTAATTAAATCATTAAGCTCATCTGCCGGATATGTTTTATCCACATCATATCCATTCTGAGTAAAAGCATAACTTGATTCTGAATAAGCACTGTCTGCAATTACAACATCAAAAATATTAGCTTCCTCGCAATACGAACCTGCTGAACCAATTCGAATAATATTCTCAACATCATACTGCGTATAAAGTTCATAGGAATAAATTCCAATAGATGGCATTCCCATTCCCGAACCCATAACTGAAACTTCTACGCCTTTATACTCACCTGTATAACCAAACATATTTCTTACATCATTAAACTGCCTCACATTTGTTAAAAATGTCTCTGCAATAAACTTTGCTCTTAATGGGTCGCCCGGCATTAAAACAGTCTTTGCAATATCCCCTTTTTCCGCTTTATTATGTGGTGTTGACATATACATTACCTCCTCTTTATTATTATAATTTCACATACTAAAAACTTCTCTTCACAAGAGAATACAATTACTAAATATTATATCACAATGAGAAAAATATAGCAAACAAAAACCACAGAAACTATATTAAAAATCATAAGTTTCTGTGGTTTTTGTTATTAAACAATAGACTAAAAATCGATTATGTCTAATATATCAAATCCCAAATCCAAAATATCATCTACAACATCTATTTTTCCTAACCTATTTGCTGCATCAATCGATATAACCAACAAAATACCATATAATTCATCTTGTGCACTATTAAAATCTACTACATATGTATCACCCCAATGCAACAATTCTTTTTTTATTTTAATTATTGCATTTTCATCTTGATATACCTCATAATTCCATCCGGGAAAATCCCCTTTTACACGCCACCCATTAAAATCAACATTATACTCCGGCTTAATATCTAAAAATTTAAATTTTTTTTCAATGCATCCTACTTTTTCTCCATTTACTTCTATTCGATAAGTAGGAGTAATAGAAAAAAATCTTTCTTCAATTAAAGCTATTTCATTATTATGTCTATCATATACATGAATATTATGTCCTATCTTAAATGATTCTGCTTTTACAAAATATCTTTCATTTCCCCATTCATCATATATGTCATAAGTATCTGCCCAAGTTAATACTCTTTGTTTAATCATCAACTTCATAAAATCACCTTCCCATTCGGCAAATTATTTGTAACTATTCAGAAAAAATGCAAAGCATTTTTGAGCTTGCCTCTGAATGCACTGAATAGTTACAATTATTTTATAATTATACATAATACGTACTTACTATGTCATTATTTTTTCGTATCAAAAAAACCACGTTACATGATAAATCAGCACATTAAACCTATATAAATCATATAATAAATCGAAATTATTTTCAAAAGGATATACAGGCGAACATTACAATCCAACTAAAGCTATTTTTCAATTGAAGAAATCATGGGTAAATCTGTAATCATTCACAGTAACATGGACGATTTCATAAGCCAGCATTCCGGTAATTCAGGTTCCAAAATAGGTTGCGGCGTTATTCGTAGATTCTATATTTCCAAATCAGTCTGTGCCGGGTCATCAATTAATTTTCCATCTTTATCAAATCTTGAACCATGGCACGGACATTCCCAGGTTTTCTCATCTTCGTTCCAACTCAAAGCACAACCTAAATGCTTACATTTTGGCGTTTTATTTGTGAAATGCCCTTTAGATAAACCTATAATACTTATTCCCATATCTTTTATTAAATTTTTATATGACGCTTTCATATTTAATCTTTGCGGAGTAAATACTTCGCTATATGGACTAATATTACCAATAATTTCATCACTGATTATCATTGCCGATACCATCGAGGAAGTCATTCCCCATTTTTTAAATCCTGTTGCTACGTACCAATATGGTCTAAGATATGAATATCTTCCTATAAACGGAATCTCATCATGTGTAACACAATCCTGTGCAGACCAATGTGTGACCTCTTTACAATTAGGATAAAATTCTTTAGCCTGATTTCTCAGATAATCATAAATACCTAATTTCTGCCCACATTTACATTCATTTTCTTTTATGAATTTTTCATTATTACCTGTTCTATGTCCTGCACCACCTAATAGTAATAAATCTTTCGAACTTCTAAATGACAGACCATTTTCTTCAATTCCATAATACATACCATTTAATTTCTGTGTATTTTCAAGTGCTAAAACATAACTTCTCTCCTGATGTTGTCGTAAGAAATATAGTCCCGGTACATTAACAAATGGATAATGTGTAGCAAAAACAATATTATCTCCCCATATATCTCCTCTTTCTGTATACACCATATGGTCTTTAACACATAAAACTCTTGAATTTTCATATATTGTTAAATCTTTTGAAATATGCTCTATAAATTTTAGCGGATTAAACTGTGCCTGACCTCCAAATTTTAATACTCCATTAACTTTAAATGGGAGTTCACATTCCTTTTCTAACTCTGCTCTAATCCCAAGACTGTTTGCTGCCCTAACTTCATTTTGAAGTTTTTCTATTCCCTCATTTTCACTTAAATCCGTCGAATACAGATACGCAGGTAATCTTTCAAAATCACACTCTATATTTTCTTCTTCGATTATTCTTTGATACTCCGATATAGCCTTCTGATTTGCTATAGCATATCTTTCAGCCTTTTCTTTACCAACTTTTTTTATGAGCTTATCATAAAATAATCCATGCTGGCTTGTAATTTTAGCCGTTGTATTTTTTGTCTGACCACTACCAATTTTGTCAGCTTCTAATACCACTACATCAAGTCCATATTTTTTCAAGCTTCTTGCTACAAGGAGTCCTGCCATACCGGCACCTATTACTACAACCTCTGCCTTACCATTTCCAATAAAAGACTCCCTATCATTTATTTTCGTTTCTTTGCTCCATATTGATTCCAAAATTAAACCTCACTCTTTATTTAATTTTTTTAGCTTTCCATATTTTAGTATATCCAATTATTGTAAAAATACCCGTTAAATTTCTCTTGAAAATTTCCTAAAAAAGTTGTTGACAAACTTCTATATAGATGATATTATAATTAGGCATTTGAAATTAATGCTTGCGGAAATGCTGGAATTGGCAGACAGGCTAGACTAAGGATCTAGTGTTGGCAACGACGTGAGGGTTCAAGTCCCTTTTTCCGCACTGGATAATCCTTAAGAACTTTAATAGTTTTTAAGGATTTTTTAGTTTTTGAAATATTATAAAAAGGATTTTAGGTTATGAACACAAAAATTACAGGACACACTAAACTTACAGGACTTCTTGGAAGCCCCGTTTCACACAGCATCTCTCCAATGATGCACAATGATTCATTTAATATTCTTGGATTAGATTATGTTTATCTTTGCTTTGATGTTGATACTACTACTTTAAAAACTGCAGTAGACGGTATGAAAGCTATGGGTGTTCGTGGATTTAACTGCACTATGCCTGATAAAAATCTAATGTGCGAGCTTGCAGACAAATTAAGTCCTGCTGCTAAGATGATTGGTGCAGTAAATACTGTTGTTAATGATGACGGCATTCTTATAGGTCACAATACTGACGGAATAGGCTATATGAAATCCGTAAAAGCTGCAGGTCACGATATCATAGGTAAAAATATGACTTTGCTTGGTGCCGGTGGTGCTGCAACAGCAATATGTGTGCAAGCAGCTCTTGATGGTGTTTCTTCTATTGATATCTTCAGCAGAAAAGGTAAATTCTTTGATAGAGCTAAGAATCTCATTGATACAATTAATAAAAATACAGACTGTAAAGTTTCTTTATATGAATTAGATGATAAAACAATGTTAAATAAAAGTATCGAAAACAGTCATATTCTTACCAATGCTACCAGTGTAGGAATGGCACCAAATATTGACAACTGTATTATTACAGATGAAAGTGTACTAAGACCTGATTTAATTGTGTCTGATGTTATCTATAACCCTCGTGAGACCAAATTATTAACTATGGCGAGAGCTCATGGTTGCAAGACCTTCAATGGACTTTATATGCTCTTATATCAGGGTGCTGAAGCTTTCAAGATATGGACAGGCAAGGAAATGCCGGTAGAACAGATAAAAGAAAAACATTTTTCTTAATATATTTTATAAGATGAATACACGTCAAGCTACTTTTATGATATAAATAAGACGTTGCCTTACTGACAACGTCTTTTATTATCCCTTTTATAACTTGCAAGTACAATCTTTTCTAAATACCTCTTAAGCACAATCTGTATCTCTTCCTTGGGATGAATCGGTTTAACTAAAATAGTATACATTCCAACTCTATTAGCACCAAATACATCTGTGAATATCTGGTCACCAACAAACATAGTATTCTTTTTATCTGTTCCCATCTTGTCAAACGCCTTCATATAACTTTTTCTTGAAGGCTTATGAGCATCATAGATATAATCACTCTTAACCACATCTGCAAATGATTTTACTCTTGGTTCTTTATTATTAGAAATCAGGCAGGTCTTAAATCCCATCTCCCTAAGATTTTCAAATAACTCTATTGCTCTTTCATCAGCAGGTGCACCATGTGGAACCAGAGTATTGTCAACATCAAACAATATTCCTCTAAAACCTTTTTCATAATATTTCTTAAAATCTATCACATAAGTACTTTCTTTATATTTTTTCGGATAAAATTTTCTTAAAATCTTCATTATTGTCCTTTCGTATTATAAAAACATCTATTGTATCATAAGTAATTTATATTCTTACAATATTCTCATTATTACAATCTCTCTATTTATCAAGTAATTTTTTAATCTCGTCCATAAATGTATTAACATCTTTAAATTCTCTGTAAACAGACGCAAATCTTACATATGCAACAGAATCAAAATCCTTTAATTTATCCATAAGAACTTCTCCTATATGAGAACTGCTTATCTCCTTTACATCAAGACTGAATATATAATTTTCAACATCATCAACTAAAGCTGTAATCTCTGCCATAGATACCGGTCTTTTATGACAGGACCTTACAACCCCCGCCTCAATCTTAGAGCGATTATAAGGCTCTCTGTTCTCATCTTTCTTTATTACAATGAGCGGCACATTTTCAATTCTTTCATAAGTAGTATATCTTTTACCACAGGTCTCACATTGTCTTCTTCTTCTGATGGAATTATTCTCCGCCGGTCTTGAATCAACTACTTTAGTGCTTTCTGTATTACAATATGGGCATTTCATTTGTCCATTCCCTCCAACTCTTAGGTATAATTAGATACAATCATTATAAATAATATCGTTTCTTTGGTCAAGAACAGCGCTCACATTTTTTTAGCATCTCATCTTCTTTAATCGACACAAGAATTATTTCTTCTCCAATTTGACAAATACATTTAAAAGGAATTATAAATTCTGTATCTCTGCCAAATAATCCGCATATTTTAGGTTCTCCCGGAACAATTATAGAGATAATACAACCATTATAAATATCTATCTCGACATCCTCAACAAAACCAAGTCGTTTGCAGGTACATTGATTAATAACTTCCTTCTGTCTCAAATCACATATCCTCATATGCCGACCACATTTTTTCTACATTTTATATAATATATTCAATTAACAGACAAATAGTTCCTCATAGATTTTAATGCATTTTTTTCAAGCCTGCTCACCTGCGCCTGTGATATTCCTATTTCATTAGCAACCTCCATCTGAGTATTTCCTTTAAAAAATCTCATCTCAATAATACTTCTTTCGCGGCCTGATAATCTGCTAATAGCATCTTTCAAAGCCATTTTCTCAACCCATTTTTCCTCTTTATTATTCTTATCACTTATTTGGTCCATCACATATAAAGTATCCCCACCATCTGTATACACAGGATCATATAAAGAAACAGGACTTTGTATAGCATCAAGAGCAAGAACCACATCCTCTTTAGGCAAATCTATTTCTTTCGCAATTTCTTCTATTGTCGGTTCTTTTTGATTTTTCTTTGTTAAAATTTCTTTTGCATAAATCGCTTTATATGCTATATCTCTTAATGAACGACTAACCCTTATTGAATTATTATCCCTTAAAAATCTCCTAATTTCTCCCATTATCATAGGTACAGCATACGTTGAGAACTTCACCCCTATACTTCTGTCAAAATTATCTATTGCTTTTATAAGACCAATACAACCTATCTGAAATAAATCATCAATATTCTCATTATTTCCTGCAAATCTTTTTGTAATACTTAAAACAAGTCGTAAATTACCTTTTATAAATGTTTCTCTGGCTTCTTTATCTCCTTTTTCAATTTTATCCCAAAGTTCTTCAACCTCATTACTTTTCAAAAGCGGAAGTTTTGCAGTATTTACTCCACATATTTCAACCTTATAAAGCGACATATTCCCATTTCCTCCGTCATCTTAATTATTTATCCATTAAAATGATTAACGAAATGGGAATATTTTATTCTAATTATATATATTAAATAACTGGAAATATTTATGTAACAGTTCAGACATTTTAGGGCTAAACTGTTACATATTTATCAAAATATACACCTATTTTAAAATTCTTTTAACCAATTTTACTACATATGGATTAGTTTCATATGATGTAAATGTTTCTTCAGCCAACACTGGGTCATCTGTGATTATCATGTCAACACCTCTTTCAAGCATCTCATTAATAGCCTCTGAAGTATTTACAGTCCACACATATACTTCCATCCCGGCATTATGAGCATCATTAACTAACGATTGTGTAGCAAACGAATAATTGACACTTAATGCATCAGCAAATTCCACATGCGAAAAATCTCCATATGCCACATGCAGTACATATCCTGTCTTAATATTTTTATTATATTTTTTTACATTTTTAAGAGCTTTTGATTGAAATGAGGTAATAACACACTCATCTTCCATTTCATATTTTTCAATAAGTCCTACCACTGTTTCTTCAAGTTTTTTCTCATGACCATTAAGTTTAATCTCAATATTTAATTTAAGTCTTCCCTTAGATAATTCTAACACTTCTTCTAACGTCGGAATAGTTGTACCTTCAAATTCTTCAGAAAACCATTTTCCGACATCAAGCTCTTTAATGTCATCGTACTCAACCTCCCATACATTCTTTTTAAGCCCACCAACTCTTTTAAAATTAGAATCATGCATAACAACTACTGTTCCATCTTTTAATTCCTGTACATCAAGTTCAACATAATCCGTAAGGTTTGCTATGGCAGCTTCAAAGGCTGGAATAGTATTTTCAGGTGCTTCTGCCGAATAACCACGATGTGCTGCCACATCAGTTTCGTTCAATAACTGAACATTAATACTTCCTCTTGAAATACCTATATTAAACGTAAGATAAAAAATATTTAAAACTGCTGAAAAGAATACTGTCAAATAAATAGCTCTTGTAAACTTACTTTTTTTATCCGTTTTATCTAATTTTTTAGATTTATCTTTTTTTTCACACACCGGAACGACCATTTCCTCATACATCTTATTTTTTCTTACGAAATAATATCCCGAAAGAAATGCAAATGTAACCGGAACAATAATAAAGCTATATAAAGTAAGCCATAATTCATATAATACTTTTGCAAAAACTAACGATACTTTATAAGCTGTACTATACTTAAAAAACAAGCCTATACACTTCGTAATAACAAAGGTTATTCCCACGTACAGAAACATATATATCAGATATGCCATAATCTGCCATAACACATACGAAATTATCAATCCTGGATATGAATTTTTATTCATATTAATACTTGCTTTTCTGGCATTTTTAAAGCTCATTTTCTCAACAGCAAAATAATTTATTACATTAATCCATCTGATTAAAAACACTGAAAGTATCAAATACCCAATAATAACTCCCATGAATATAGGTTCATTTCTTTTAAGCATCAAAATAATAAATTCCGGCACTTTTATCATGGAAACATATCCCGAAAAAGCTACCAGGTGGGTAATAGGAACTAACAAAATAATATAAAAAATCATTAAAAAATTACTGTTCCACAATAATTTAAATGCAGATTTTATACCTTCTTTTATCATGTCAATCCAACCCACATTCATATTGTTGTAGGACATATGATAACAATATGCTAAAGCACTCATCTCAATTAAAGTAAATATAGCAAAAACAATTAGTAATAGCATAATAATCGCAATCGTTGTAGGTTTTAAAATAAACTCATCAAATCTTGCATTAGTAAGATAATTTATTCCGGATAGCTTTAATGCTATTTGAAAAACCTTAACCAAAAGAGGTGTAAAAACGGCAGTCGTAAATAACTTATATATTGCTTCAAATATTATTATATTTTTTATATTTTTTCTTAATAACGAAAATGCAATAAAAAATCTGTTTTTCATAAAGATTTACCCAAAACAACTGCCCTTCTGATATATTTAAAAGTATCCTCTTCTCCCTTATGCTTTAGCATCAGGAGAAGCTTTTCCAATTCCTTAGATGTTTTATCATTTATAATTCTTCTTTTTCTTCCTCTGTCAAAATATTCATACGGAGCAGAATTAGTATAATTTTTTCCTAAATATACTTTACTTGCCGCAACTCTGTCACAAAACATTTCTATAACATATTTTTTAGGCATCTCTACCGGCTCTACTCTTCTGGTATTAATATTATAGTCTGTCCAATACTCAAAATGATGTTTATTTCTTCCTTTGTGGTGCATCCATGCTTTTGAATATCCATAGTTTTCCCTTTCACCTTCATTAGGACTTCTATCACCTTGATAATGAATTACACCAACAAAAAATTCCGAAGGCGAAAATTTAGATAAATCATGAGTAATTCCCTGTAAATAAATTCCTGCCTTAAAACAATTCTTCATCACTTCATATTTATGCTTTATTATTGTATTAAAATGACCTTTTAAGTTATAAAATAAATCCATACTTATTTTTTACACTATTCCTTTCAGCATAAAGTAAAATCAGACAGCTGCGAAACTTCATCAGCTGTCTAACTTATTATTACCATTACTAATATCTTAAATTATTAATATTCTAAATCCTATCTGTTATTTTGTCTCTTCTGTATCTTCCGCTTCAACATATTCTTTAGTTACATTATTATTCTCATAAATATAATCAATAGCTGCATCTCTTCTCATATCAAATAAGAGTTCTTCTTTAGTATTTAATTCTAACAATTCCTCTTTTGATTTATATTCATATTCTGTAACAATTTCATCAAGTTTCTTATCAAACTCTTCATCTGTAATATCAATATTAGCTGCTTTACAGATTGCTTCAATTACTAATGTCTGTTTTGTCATCTCTACAGCATCTTTCTTCATATCATCCATACTTACTCCTGCTGCTTCTAAATATGTCTCAAGGTCATAACCAAAATATGACGCATACTGTGAATACGACTGACAAATCGAATTATAATTCATATTATATACAAATGCCGGTGTACCTTCGATACTTGATTTTTCAATTATCATATTAAGTAAATCAGCCTGCGCAGCTGTCTTTGCATTATCTGCACTTGTCTCTTCCAATTCTTTTTTAGTGCCTTCCTTATATGCAGCAACTGTATCATAATCAGTCTTTTCTTTGATAAATGCATCTGTAACTTCAGGTACTACTTCTTCTTCAATCTTCTTAAGTGTTACTGTATAAGTTGCAGAAACTTTAGTTGTCGTCTCTGTCTCTTTACCATCTGTACCGGTATTAGTTGTCTTTACATCTTCATCTATAGTAAATGTCAAAGTTCCATCTTTAGCGAGACCAACCATTTTCTTATCGAATGCCTCCGGCATACTTCCTGAACCTAATTTGAACACAAAATCATTCTGTGTCTTATCTTCCTCACCTTCAGCTTTTCTAACATAATCAACTGTAACTCTGTCACCATCAACAACGTTTCTGTCTGTTATTTCTTTATAAGTAATATTGTTGTCAACTAACATATCAAGCTGAAGTTCAACATCTTCATCTGTAACAATTGTTATCTCCTCTGTAACATCAAGCCCTGTATATGCACCAAGAGTTACATAATCATCAATATTATATTCTACAACCTTTGTTGCAGGATTTTCCTTTTCTCCACACGCTGTTAATGTAGTTAATGCCATTGCCCCCACAAGTGATAAAACAACCACTTTTTTTCCTAATTGTTTCTTCATTATATTTTTCCTTTCAAAATGCTATATTTCAAAAAAATCTACATTTTAATATATCATAATTTACTTTTACTGTCAAAGAATTTATTCTAATAACACTTAATTATTTCTTTTTTTAATCTGTTAATAATTTTTTTCTCAAGTCTTGAAATATAAGATTGTGATATACCCAATAAATCTGCAACTTCCTTCTGTGTCATTTCTTCTCCATTTTCATTATTTAAACCGAATCTAAGCTCGATTATGGTTTTCTCTCTTTTATTTAATTTAGACACAGCCTTCATAAGCATCTTCTTTTCAACTTCATCTTCTATTCCCTTAGAAATAATATCTTCTTCTGTACCTAATACATCGGATAACAACAACTCATTTCCATCCCAATCTACATTCAATGGTTCATCAATAGAAACCTCTAATTTTGTCTTACTTGTTCGTCTTAAATACATAAGAATCTCATTTTCAATACATCTTGAAGCATATGTAGCAAGTTTTATATTTTTTTCCGGATTATATGTGTTAATTGATTTAATAAGTCCTATTGTTCCTATGGATATCAAATCTTCTACACCTACTCCTGTATTATCAAATTTCTTTGCAATATATACCACAAGTCTTAAATTGCGTTCAATAAGAAGCTTTTTCGCATCCAATCCCTCTTCAGAATCAAGTTTACTTATAGCCTCCTGTTCTTCTTTTGCATCTAATGGTGGTGGTAAAACTTCTGCACCTCCTATATAATGCAAGTCACCTTTTTTACTAAATAAAAAACTTTTAATTCCCGGTATTATTTTAAATTGAAATCTATTCGGTATTGAAACTTTTATAATCATAATTTTATTTACTCCCTTTTAAAATCCTTCCATAATCTCTCCATTTAATATAATTCCATACTTATTCCGATTAGAAAGTTCCCCTTCATAAAGCGCAATAATCGGATTATATATAAATTTGGGTTCATCATCTATAATAACAACCATTTCATCCAATCTGTATCCATATAACATTCCGCTTTCTTCTCCTACCGAATGATATGGTATTACGCAAATTCTTTCGACTGCAATGTCATCTCCTTCAATCATAGGTTTAATTATTCTGCTTTCCGCAACATGAACTATTTTCCCACTTATTGGTTCCTTCAATGAATTTCCCGTATCAAATAAACCTTTAGTTACTATTGATTTCCCTCTAAAACTTAATTTAACATCAAATATTATTCTCTCATTTTTTCTTTGTACTCTATACAATTTAATTGCAAAAATCATAATACCATAAGAAAATAGTGTAACAAAAATAAATTTTCTAGTATTAACTGATTTATTAGATGTTCCTTTTAAAATATTTTGTATTATAGTACCTACCTCAGTTGAGTAATATAAATAATTAATTATTCCACTCAATAAAAACGTTGTAAAACCTAGAAAAGCGACATTTTTCAGATATTCATTTCTGCTTTCAAATCCAAACGCTAAAAAAGTCATTATAAAAGCTGTTATTATACTGAATACTGTAATAAATGACAAATGGTTAATAAGTGGTACAAGCACAATAACGCTATAAATGCCTCCAAAAAATGCACTTAGAATTAGTCTTACTTTTCTACATTTTTTTTTAAGTATTTTTGATGTTAAATAAAGAAGAACGTAATCCATTATAAAATTCACTGTAAAAAAAACGTCCACATATATTATATATGTATTTTGCATTTATTGTTTTTCCTCTTTTCACACCGTATAGTAAATTTGAAATATTGAAGAATATGTATTTATACATTTCAAAATATTTTACAAAAATGATTATATATAAAAACATCAACTTTGTCTGTCAAACGGTGTCGGTGAATAAGGAAAATTTTTCGACAAATATTTTTTGTTTATATCAATAAATTTGTACTGATTTTTTAATGGATTTTATGTTATTGCGTAAAATCCATTAAAAAAATAGTGCAAAGTATAATTATCTAAAATAAATCTTTCAAAAAAAGTGCCACTTATATAAGCGACACTTTAATCTATAATCGTATTCAATTAGTCTCTGTTTTTCTTAAGAAATTCAGGTATGTTAAGCATCTTCTCATCACTACTGCTCTTTGCAGGAGCTGTGTAGCTTGGAGTAAAGCTTGATCTAACAGGTCTTGTTGGCTGTACTGCCGGACGAACTGTAGGCTTATTAACAGGTGTAATAGGAGTTCTTGCAGTAAATCCTGTATTAGAACTTGCAGCACTTCTTGCTCCAAATGAAGGTCTTGTATTCTCCTCAAGTCCTGTAGCAATTACTGTAATTGTACATTCATCAGGATATGTATCGTCATATCTTGCACCAAAGATAATCTCTGCATCTTCACCTGTAAGTTCCTGAACATAGCTTGCTGCTTCATTAGCTTCTGCAAGACTGATATCACCTGAAATATTAATAATTACATGTGAAGCACCTGCAATATTTGTCTCTAATAACGGACTTGTTACTGCTATCTGAACAGCTTCATTAGCCTTGTCATCACCTTTAGCAACACCAATACCTATATGAGCAACACCCTTGTCCTTCATTACTGTCTGAACGTCAGCAAAGTCAAGGTTAATAAGTGCAGGAACATTAATCAAATCTGTAATTCCCTGCACTGCCTGCTGTAATACTTCATCAGCTTTCTTAAGCGCTTCAGGCATTGTTGTTCTTCTGTCTACTATCTCTAAAAGCTTATCATTAGGAATAACGATAAGTGTATCAACGTTTTCTTTAAGTTTCTCGATTCCTGCTAAAGCATTGTTCATTCTTGCTTTAGCTTCGAATCTGAAAGGCTTTGTAACTACACCAACTGTGAGGATACCCTGTTCTTTAGCAATCTTTGCAACTACAGGTGCTGCACCTGTACCGGTTCCACCACCCATACCACAAGTTACAAATACCATATCTGCGCCCTTAAGTTCCTGAGCTATCTCGTCAACATTCTCTTCTGCTGCCTTTTCACCAACCTCAGGTACCGCTCCGCAACCTAAACCTTTTGTAAGTTTCTCTCCTACCTGAAGAGCTGTTGGAGCCTTACATAACTTAAGTGCCTGTTTATCTGTGTTGATTCCTACAAATTCAACACCACCAATATTTTCATCTATCATTCTGTTAACAGCATTGTTTCCAGCGCCGCCTACACCTACAACTATAATCTTAGCTTCTGCATCTGTTTCACTTGTTCTAATTTCTAACAAGGGTTTGTCCTCCTTTATTCAAAAACATACTTATTTACATTAATTGATATAAACACCTTAATATATAATATCTTTATTTGTAAAAATAATCAACTATATTTTTTAAAAAATTTAATTTTTCTTTTTAAATGTATATCCTGTATTATTTTCATTATATTCCCTAATATCTAAAGTCCCATTTAACCCTTCCAACTTAGGCATCATGTCATTAAGACTCCTTACTTTATCATTAATATCCTTATTTTTCCCAAGCATAACTTCAATATTTTCTTTAAAAAGTGTAACTTCATTATCCTCTGAAATATATATTTTATCTACTATTATTTCGTATTTATCAAGGGCCTGAGTGATATCCAAAACCACATCAAATACTTCTTCATCTTCAACAGGTATCTTTTCATTCAAAACAATTCTGTCAAATTCAAGTCCTGTTACCGGAGGAATTCCTTCAATAACTTCCACGGAATTTTCAACTACCATTCCATCTTTATCGAAATACATATTTGTTCCCATATAAGTAACATAACCTATCATTTTCTTTTCATACACAGTTACTTTTACGCTATCTAAAGATAATATCTCAACCTCATATGTATCTACAAAAGGAATTTCCTTGATTTCTTTAAACTTTGTATTATAAAATAACACAAATGGATTTCTGTCCCATTTGCTGTCAAATATATATTGTATCATTTCCTCTTTTGTATATTTTTTATTACCCTCAATAAATATATCCTTATCATCAATCCTTTGAACAGCAAGAACTAAAATCACCAAAATCAACATTAAAGTAACTGATATAAATATTACAATCTTACTTTTTTTACTCATGGTTCATTAATCCTCCATTTATATCTAAGTATCCTAACCCACAAACCATACATTTGCCGACAATTTTCTAAAATCCTCATCTATATGCTCATATCCTCTGAGAATATATTCTACATCTTCTACTATAGTTTCTCCCTCTGCCATAAGTCCCGCAACACAAAGAGCTGCACCACTTCTTAAATCAAGTGCTTTTACTTTACAGCCTTTAAGCCTATTTACACCTTTTATCATCGCAATTTTATTATTAATAACATCAATTGATGCACCCATTTTTTTGAGCATTTCTACATTTCCAAAGCGATTTTCAAAAATATTTTCAACAATAATTCCGCTTTCAACTCTTACACACATAACCGCCATAATCTGTGATTGCATATCTGTTGGAAATCCCGGATATACTGCAGTAGATATCGTCAATTCGGGGATTTTTTTATTTTTCGCATTACACTTAAGTGAAATTTCATTTTTATAATATTTAAATTGTACACCTAATTTTCTGAAAGCCATTGTAATGGCATTGTCATAATTTCTATCAATATTTTTCAGAGTAATGTTTCCTCCTACTAACGAAAGCGCAGCAATATAGGTGCCTGCCACAATTCTATCATAAAACACTTCAACTTCAGCTTCTTTTAATTCTTTAACCCCTTTTATTTCAATTCTTTCACTACCATATCCTGTTATTTCAGCACCCATTTCATTAAGTGCTATACAAAGATTAACAATCTCCGGCTCAGTTGCAGCATTATTTATAATTACAATTTTTCCATCCGATATAACAGATGAAATAATAACATTTTCTGTAGCTCCAACACTTTTAATCTTCAAACAGATAACTCTATCCTCTGTTATTCTTCCCTTCACATCCAAATAACAATTATCTTCAACCTCATATCCAAGCTGTAAAAATCCATCTAAATGCGCATCTATTTTTCTTTCTCCGATTTTACATCCACCCGGATATGCTATTTTAGCACATCCACATCTTCCTAATAATGCTCCCACAAATATTACAGATGACCTTATTCTAGATACTTCATTATCAATAATAACACTATTATTAATCTGACTCGAATCAACAATAAGTGTATTTCCTTCAAAAATACTTGTTGCACCAAGTGACTTTAATATTTTCATCATATCATACACATCACTTATATGCGGACAATTTCTAATTATCGTTTGTCCTTTATGTAATACTGTTGAGGCAATTATTGGAAGAACTGAATTTTTTGAGCCTTGTATAGCTACTTCTCCAAATAATCCGTCAGAATGTCTAATTTTTAAATAAGACATAAATACCTCGAATACCGTCTTTATTTATTATATTCGATTTTTTTAATAATGTTACAATATTTAAATTTTATTATTTATTCCACTTTAATTCGTTTAGATACCGAAAGGACCAGTGCAACCTCTATTATTAAGAAAAATATTGATGTTCCTCCATAACTTAAAAACGGAAGTGTAACACCTGTATTTGGCATAGAATTTGTTACAACGGCAATATTCATTATAGACTGAACCGAAATATGAGCCATAACTCCTATAACAATTAATGAACCAAATAAATCCGGTGCATTATTTGCAACCACCATAAATCTCCATATCATAAATATGAACATCAATATTACCGCAATTCCTCCAACTACACCAAGTTCTTCACAAACAACTGTAAAAATCATATCATTTTGTGCCTCAGGCACATAACCAAGCTTTTGAACACCTTTCCCCAGTCCTTTTCCAAATATTCCACCAGAACCTAATGAATACAAGGACTGTAATATCTGATATCCACCTTCATCAGAATACTTTTCAGGATTTAACCATACTTTAAAACGTTCAATTCTAAACGGTTCAATAAGTACCATTCCTACAAATCCCAGCACTCCCATACCCGCAATAGCAAAAAAATACGAAATCTTCGGGCAGGCAATAAATAACATAATCATTCCAATCGCTGCAATAACTATGCTGGAACTCAAATCCTTTGTAACCAAAGCAATAACTGCAACAGGACCAAAAGTATAAAAAACACATCTGACAAACAATTTTAGTTTTTTTACATTTCTGCCAAATCTGTCTATCGCATATGCCATATATATTATAACGCCAACCTTTACAACTTCACAAACCTGTAAAGAAAAATTACCAAATCCTAACCATCTTTTTGCACCATTAGCCTCTACTCCAAATGGTGTAATTACTAAGCCTGCTATAATAATACTTCCCAGATATATCAAAAATGCAATTAAAGGTTTTTTATATAAATGATAATCTATCTTTACCACAAAAAATGCCACTACTGCACCGGCAATAACAAAAATAACCTGGCGCGTCAAATAATGCTTAGAATCACCAAAAGTCATTGATGCCTCATACGAGCTCGCACTATAAAGCATTACCAACCCAAAACAAATAATAAATACAGTTATAAACAACAAACTGTAATCAAAGTATGATATTTCATTTCTTCTGTTTTTCTTAACTCTATTACTTTCCAAAACAAATCACTCCTTAAAGATTGTTTACATACTCTTTAAACATATTTCCTCGTTCTTCATAGCTTTTAAACATATCCCAGCTGGCACATGCAGGTGATAATAAAACCACATCTCCAGGTACCACTGTTGCTTTAGCAAGATTAACAGCTTCTTCTAACGAATCAGTAAATTCATAATTCTTATAGCCGTATTTTTCTGCTGTTTTTGCTATCTTTTCTTTTGTAACACCTAAAAGGATTAATTTTTTTATTTTTCCGTTAAAAGCCTTAATATAATCATCAAACTCAGAACCTTTATCATAACCTCCCGCAATCAAAACAGTCGGCTTTGTCATTGCTTCGATTGCCTTAATTGAAGCATCTGTATTAGTTCCTTTTGAATCGTTATAATAGATTACATCATCTAATGTTCTTACATATTCAATTCTATGCTCTACAGATTTAAATTCTTTTATGGTTTTACTTATAACTTCAATCGGAACTCCCACAATAATTGCAAGTGCTGATGCTGCCATTACATTTTCAACATTATGTATTCCCACAAGTTTCATTTCACTTACCTTGCAGATTAGAGTTTCTTTATCTCCATCATTATAAATGATATCTTCACCATCAAGATAAATTCCTTCTGCTAATTTTTGTCTGCTACTAAAAAACAAAACTTTATTATTAAGTTTTAAAGCTTCATTTCTTAATATCTCATCTTCATAATTAAGAACACACACTTCATTCTTTAATTGATTCTTAGTAATATCCATCTTCACATTAGTGTAATTTTCCATCGTATAATGTCTGTTTAAATGATCCGGTGTTATATTCAGAACTGCTGTTACAACAGGATGAAACTCTTTTACTGTTTCCAATTGAAAGCTACTAATCTCTGCAACCGTTACACTATCCTCTTTTGTATCAAGAGCAATATCTGTGTACGGAATTCCAATATTTCCAACAACAAAAGTACTTTCAAAATAATTTTTCATTATCTCTCCCGTAAGTGCTGTTGTCGTTGTCTTTCCATTAGTACCTGTTATTCCTATCACTCTACCTTTAGAAAACAAATAAGCTAATTCAATCTCTCCTATAATTTCTACTCCTAAATCTCTCACCATATTTACAAATGGTGCATCTATTGCAATTCCCGGACTTAAAACCATTGTATCAATATTTTCCAAATCCGAATCCTTTAATTCTCCAAGAATAACTTTTATTTCCTTATTACCAATTTTATCTAATATATCTTCTTTGTTAAGTTTTTCATTTCCATCATATATTACAACATCTGCTCCTGTTTTTAACAAAAGCGAAGTAGCACTTATTCCACTAATTCCTGTTCCTGCAACAAGATATCTTTTATCCTTCATCTTAACCTCCATTCATAAGCGATTTTTTATCACAAAGAATCACTTATTCTTTACTACAAATGCCATCACAATGCCATATATGCAATCAGACACATCACTGCTGTTATTACTGAAAAAACCGTAACCACTCTTGTTTCTGACCATCCACAAAGTTCAAAGTGATGATGAATCGGTGCCATCTTAAAAAATCTTTTTCCATTAGATAATTTAAAATACATAACCTGAATGATTACTGATATAACTTCCAACAAATATATAAATGCTATTATAACTATAAAAAATGGTATATTCATCATATACGCCGTAGCTGCCACAAAACCTCCAAGAGCAAGCGAGCCCGTATCTCCCATAAATACTCTTGCAGGATATACATTAAATAATAAAAATCCAAGCAGACTTCCAACTACTGAACCGGTAACAATTTCAATACCACTTCCTGTCATATAAGAAACAACTGTAAAAAAAACACCAATAATTATAGTAACACCTGTTACCAAACCATCAAGTCCATCCGTAAAATTCGCACCATTTACGGTTCCTATAATTGAAAAAAACAAAAACGGAATAAATAATATTCCAAGTTCTACATATTTTCCATCATCTATTCCGCCTGTAAACGGAATCAACATCTTTGTTCCTACTACCGAACTGTTAATCAGATAATATCCAAATACAGTGGTAACAATTATCTGCAAAATCAATTTCTGTATCGGACTAAGTCCCATTGAACGTTTCATTATTATTTTAATATAATCATCTAAAAATCCAATAAGTCCAAATCCCAATGTAACGAATAAAACCGGAATAATCTTATTAGATTCCTTAATAAATAACAATGATGTTATCAATACCGAAAAAATTATTATGAGCCCTCCCATAGTTGGTGTTCCCATCTTTTTCAAATGCCCTTTCGGGCCTTCTTCCCTTACATTTTGGCCAAACTTTAATCTCTTTAAAAATGGAATTAATATCGGACAAAGTACTACACTAATTCCAAAAGAAATAAGTATTGAAAAAATCATTTTTATCTGCATTTATTTATACCCCAATCAATCCCTAGTATAATATCATTCCATACAATAATCAATCCTTTTCGATTTTTAGGTATGGTAATATATTCTCAAAAATCTCCGCAACAACAGGTGCTGCAATAGTACCACCATAATATACTCCCTGTGGTTCGTCAATTATACATATAGCTATAACCTGTGGATTATTTACCGGTGCAAATCCAATAAAAGAAGCTATATATTTATTAGCACTTCTTGGAAGCTTTTGTGAGGTGGCAGTTTTTCCTCCCACGCTATACCCTTCAACACTTCCTTTCTTTCCTCCACCTTCTGAAACAACTTCTTTCAGTATCCCTTTCATTATTTCGCTTGTAGATTCAGATACTGCATTTTCAATTGTTTCATATTCAAATCTATTGATTATATTCCCTTCATCATCTGCTGTATACAATGCAAAATGTGGTGTTACTAAAGTTCCACCATTTACTATTGCACTTGCTGCCCTTAAAAGCTGCAATGGAGTAATCTGAAAAGACTGTCCAAATGACATTGTCGCAAGCTCAACAGGTCCAACATTTTCAATTTTATGAATAATTGTTCCCGCTTCTCCCGGTAAATCTACTCCCGTTCTATTCATAAGTCCCATTTTCCCCATATATGAATAAAACTTTTCTGTTCCAACTCTCAACCCCAGTTCAATGAATACCGGATTACAGGAATTCATAGTAGCTTGAACAAAAGTTTCGGCTCCATGTCCGGTAGTTTTATGACATCTTATCCTTCTGTCTTCTACCATTTTAAAACCGGGGCATGAAAAATTCTCATCGGGAGTTACCAGTTTTTCTTCAAGCGCAGCTGTTGCCGTAATCATTTTAAAAGTTGACCCCGGTTCATAAGTGTCATTGATACTCTGATTTCTCCACATTTTATTTAATAAATCCTGATACTCATCGGTTCCCTTGGCTATATTAGTTTCATAATTAAGCATAAACGGATTATTCAAATCATATTCAGGCGTATTAACCATCGCATAAATTTCTCCATTACTTGGATTCATAACAATAATAGAGACATAATTTGCCTGTTTTTCTTCCATTACATTTAAAGCTGCCTGTTCAGCATACTTTTGTATATTAACATCCAGGCTGGTATATAAATTTTCCCCTTTTATTCCTTCCACTCTTGTTTCAACAAGTCCGGGAAGTTCTACACCCTTCGCATCAGTCTTTGTTAATATTTTTCCCGGAGTACCGCTTAAGTATTCTTCATATTCAACTTCCAAACCAACAATTCCCTGATTATCTCCTCCGGTAAAACCAATCACTTTTGAAGCAAGTGTAGAATATAAATAATATCTTTTATAATCCTCATCCACTTTTACACCCGAAAGATTATAATTTCTTATTCTATCTCCTGTTTCCTTATCAACATTAGACTTTATTTTTTCCCTAACGCTAATTTTTTCAACTTTTTTTCTTACCTCTTCTTCTGATAACACAAGTTCCTTAGAAAGAACTTTTATTACCTCTTCCTTATTTTTCAACTGACTATAAATAACAGAAACAGTGCATACAGTCTTATTTGTGGCTATTACTGCACCGTTTCTGTCAAGTATTTCTCCTCTCTCGGCTTTAATTTCCCTTTCTCTTTCATGTAAATCTTTAATTATTACAGTATATTTAGATGAATCCGCAATCATAAAATTAAATACTCTTACTAAAAGCACTAAATATAATAAAAAGGCTACTGCTACAAAACCAAGTATTTTCTTCCTGTTTAATGTAGTTACTTTGTTCATTAATACACCTAAACATTTTTATAATAATGTATTAACAAATATTCTTTTTTATTCTTCTACTATTTCTTCATCATTTTCCTCTATCAAAGGATTTTCAGGGTCAATATTTTCATCAAAGCTTGGCTCATAAGGCGCTGTACTTTCTTCTTCTGTGTTTTCTCCACTTGATTCCTCATTGTTAACATCATTTTCCGGTGTAGTAGTTTGTCCTGCATTTACATCAGTACCACCTTCTATTTCTTCAGTCGGAAAAATATTCATATACGGAAGTACTTCTGTCATAACTGCACTAAACAATTTACATGCATATGAACTACTTCCCTTATCAGGTACATCCGGCGAATCTACAATCGCGTAACAAACAACCTGCGGGTTATCATATGGAGCAAATCCTAAAAAAGATAGAAGATAATTATTATCTGTCTTATCATGATGCTGTGCTGTACCTGTCTTTCCACCTACTTTATATCCTGCAACTTTAGCAGTTTTACCGGTACCTCCCTCAACTGTATTCATCATTGACTGACGTATAAAATCAGAGGTCTCTTTAGTTACTGTCTGTTTAATTAATTCCTTATCATAATTTTTTACAACTCCACCCTTTGAATTAACCTCCTGCTTAATAACATGAGGTTTATAATAATTACCACCATTAATTAGTGATGAAAATCCTGCTACCATCTGTACTGCTGTTACATTGAAGTTCTGACCGAACGAATTCGTTGCAAGGTCTGTTTCTCCCATTACACTTACGTCAAATAAAAGTCCCTCACAGCTTGCTTCACCCGGCAAATCTACTCCTGACTTAGAACCAAATCCAAATATCGACTGATACTTACAGAAAGATTCTTTTCCCTGCAAAGCAGCAATCTGCATTAATGAATCATTACAGGAATTCATAAGTGCCTGCTCTACATTAAGCACACCATGCCCTGAATTCTTATGACATCTGATATATGAAGAATATGCTTCACCTCCATCACACATAAACGTCAGATTAGTATTTATCTTACCATCTTCTAAAGCGCCTGCTACAGTAAACGGTTTAATTGTCGAACCTGCTTCATAAGTATCACTAATACAAAAGTTTCTCCAAATTTTGTTAAGATTATTTAATCTATCCTCTTCAGTCATAGCTGCAATCTCTTCTTCAGTATATCTGATTGTCAAATCATGTGGATTATTCAAGTCAAACATACTGTTATTATCAGCCATTGCAAGAATCTCTCCTGTATTTGGATTAGCTAACATTACTGCTACTATCTTAGGATTATAATCTTCAACCCATTTGTTAATATATTTTTCTGCAATTGTCTGCAGATTAATATCTATTGAAGAAATAAGACTATTACCATCTTTAGCTTCTTTTACTATAGGCTCCATAGTGTTTTTTTCGTTAAGATATCCGTATTTTCTTCCATCTGTTCCATTCAACACATCATTATAATATGCTTCAAGACCGATTACTCCCGCATTTCCTGCTGATGAAAATCCTATTGTAGAACTTGCAAGAGTTCCATAGGGATACATTCTTTTATATTCTTCTTCAAACCAAACACCTTCTACGTTTGGATAATTTTCATAATCATTAAGAATCTTTTCAAGCTTTTCTATCTCTTCATATCTAAGTTTTTTTAATTTATCACACAACACATATCTACTCTGCGAATTATCATTAAGAAGAGTTCTTATCTCATCAGCAGTCACCTGTTCAAAACATTCATCAACTGCTTTTATTGTATCTTCAATATATTTACCATCATCTGTCTGTGTTATTATATAAGCATCTAATACTACATTATATACTTTTATACTTGTAGCAAGAAGATTTCCATTTCTATCGGTTATATCTCCTCTTTTATATGGTATTGTCCTACTTGAATAATTCTGATGCGACAACACTATCTCTTCAAATTTTTTCCCATTTTCTGTCTGATTTTTTAAAACAACAACTCCTAAAAGAGCTAAAGCCACCAGAATTATCATAAATAATCCTGCCAGCTTCTTTTTCATTACTTTTGTAAGCACTTTTATTTTAGGTGCGTTTTTCTTCTTTCTCTCATTATAATTAATGTATCTGTTACCCATCTATTTACCACATATATCTTTCTACTTGCATATACCTGCTAATTACTTAGCAGGTATGTCTTTATATTGTTTCATATATTCACTTTCAGAACTTTCATAGAATAAAATTTGGTCTTTTCCGGCCTTTATCATTCCAAGTTCCTCAGTTGCAACTTTAGAAATATATTCAATATCCATATAGCTGTTTATTGAATAATTCAAATTATCATTATGAGATTTTAATGCTTCTGTTTGCACCTCTAACTGTGCAATCATTTCTGACTTCGTTGCAATCTCATCTCTTAATGATAAATATTTTGCACATACTGTACACATCATAATACTGCATATTGCAAGAACAATTACATATGGCGCACTCATATGTAATGCTTTTTCACGATTCCTATATATGCTTCTTGAAGTAGTTACTCTTTCATTATCTACATAAGTACGTTCTGTTCTCTGTGGTACTTCTGTAACACTCTTTTTTCTAACAGCACTACCCTCAACATAATCTTCATAGCTTATATAGTTTTTCCTATAAACTGTTCGATTAGCCATTTTTATACCCTTTCTTATTTTTCTATTTTTTCAAAAACCCTTAGTTTCGAACTTTTCGAACGTGAATTATCTGTTAATTCCATATCGCTTGGAATTATTGGTTTACGGGTAATCACTCTTCCTTTCGACTTTTTACCACATACACATACCGGAAAATCCGACGGACAAGTACAAGGATTTTCATTATTTTTAAATCTTACTTTTACTATTCTATCCTCAAGTGAATGAAAGGTTATGATACTCAACCTTCCTTCATCTCCTAGAAAATCTATCATCTTATCAATGGAATTATTTAATACCTCAAGCTCTTTATTAAGCTCGATTCTAATAGCCTGAAACGTCTTTTTAGCAGGATGCCCACCATTCATTCTTATCTTAGCCGGTATAGCAGCTTTAATAACTTCTGTAAGTTCACCCGTAGTTTCTATCGGTTTAATATTTCTCTCTCTAACAATATGTTTTGCGATATTTTTTGCAAACTTATCTTCTCCGTAATCTCTAATTATTCTGAATAATTCCATTTCATCATAATTATTTACAATATCTCTTGCTGTTAAATCATTACGCTTGTCCATACGCATATCAAGAGGGGCATCTGCCATGTAACTAAATCCTCTCTCAGGAGTATCTAACTGATGAGATGACACACCTAAATCAAGCATAATACCATTAACCTTAGTAATATTCAAAGAATTAAGTATCTCTTCGATTGCCGCATAATTGCTTCTTACGATTGTAACCATATCGCCAAATTCAGCCAAACGTTTAGAAGCGGCTTTAATCGCTTCTTCGTCCTGGTCTATTCCAATAAATCTCCCTTGACCTCCAAGTCGTTTGCACACCTCATAAGCATGTCCTCCTCCGCCAAGAGTACCATCAACATATATTCCGCCCGATTGTACATTCAAACTATCTACAGTTTCTGTTAACAACACTGATTTGTGTACAAACTCCAACTCTTCCTCCTATTCCGTGTTTCTGACACTTGCTAAAAATCAATTCCCAAATCTGAGAGGTTTTCTGCCACTGTGTCCATATCTTCACAGTCAATTGTAGCAGTTTCATCCCATCTTTCCTTACTCCAAATCTCAATCTTCTTGCCTACACCGGCAAAAACAACTTCTCTATCAAGATCTGCATGTTTTTTGTGAGTAACAGGAATAAGAATTCTTCCCTGTTTATCAAATTCAGCCTGGGTAGCAGATGACATAAAAAATCTTACCATTTTTCTTGTATCACTTTTTCCTACCGGTAATGAATTTAATTTCTCTTCAAATATTTCCCATTCCTTCTGTGGATAAATATATAGACATCCATCAAAACCTTTTGTAAGAATAAAATTCTCTCCAAGTTCATCACGATACTTTGCCGGTACAATAAGTCGGTTCTTTGCGTCAATCGAATGACTGTATTCTCCTAAAAACACTTATTGCACCTCCCTTGTCTATATTACGTTCTTCTCATAAGTGTCACGTTCATTAGTAACTTAATAAAATGGAAAAAATATTTTAGAAAATTTCTTACAAGTTTAAAGAAATTTTCTAAAATTCTCCACTTCGTGTCACTCTTATGTACTTTTCCACCACTTTTCACCACTTGTGAGATAAATTTTACATCACTTCCCCACAAATTTCAAGTACTTTTCCACAAAAGAAACAAAAAAAATTGTCCACAACATAGCACTTTTGCATATGTTGTGGACAACTTTTCAAGACCACAATATCTTGTGTTTTGTAATTATTAAGAGCAACGCAGATTTTATAAAACAGGCTTTTATGCTTGCATAAAAAGACTGTTTTATGGAATCTATGTGGCGGATACGCCACAGCGAGGAAACACATAGTGTTTTCGAGTTTTATATGAATATTTTTTATTAACTGAACCAATCTATCAACCCTCTAAAACTCTTCCTTATTCACCACTTCTTTTATAAATCTTTCATATACTTCAAAAATCACACCGGCAATAATAATTATTATTGAAACAAGCTGTGAAGCCGGAAAACTCACTACCGGCAATATTAGCTGGTCTGTTCTCAAGCTTTCAATAAAAAATCTTGCTATTCCATAGCCTATCATATAGATACTAAGCAACTCACCTTCATATTTTTTATGTTTTCTATACCAAAGCATAAACAATAAAATAATAAGATTACATAAAGATTCATATAAAAAGGTAGGATGCACCTGAATATATTCTATTCCTTCAACTATCTTAATATTTTTCGCCACTTCTTCGCTAATTACTCCTCCAACTTCATCTAATTTTATTTGCATTGCTAACAGATTATCAGTATATCCTCCGAAAGCTTCTCTGTTAAAGAAATTCCCCCATCTTCCAAGAATTTGTCCTACCAAAACACCAAGTATTGCTGTATCTGCCACTTGCATAAACTTTATTTTTTTTACACGCGAACAAATAAACACTGTAATGGCACCTATAATTATTCCACCATAAATTCCTAGTCCACCTTCTCTTATGTTAAGTATTGATAAAAGGTCTCCTTTATACTGTTCCCATTCAAATATAACATAATAAGCTCTTGCACCTATTATTCCAAAAATTATGGTAAAAATAGCCAAATCATAATAATTATCAACATTCTGTCCCGTTCTTTTTGCTTCATTCATTACAAGCATTACTGCAAGCATCATTCCTATGCCAATAATTATTCCATAAAATGCAATTTCAAAGCTTCCTATTTTGATATTCTTAGGAAGGTTTTCTATTTCAATTCCAAGATTAACAAATCTTATACTTGCGTCCAATAACATTGTTTAAATTCCTTTCTATTTATTTTCAAAATTAGGCAATAATACTTTAACATACTTTACGATTCTTCTCAATAATAATGTAAATATGGAGATTTAAAAAATATAAGAATTTACTTTTGAACATCTTCGTGGTATAGTAAATACTGATTGTAAAAAATTCGAATTTAAAAAATACTGTATATAATAAAGTTTTTCAAGGAGGAAATACAGAAATGAAACTTGGTATTGTTGGACTTCCAAATGTTGGAAAAAGTACACTTTTTAATTCACTTACTAAAGCAGGTGCCGAATCTGCTAATTATCCATTCTGTACAATCGACCCTAATGTAGGTGTTGTTGCCGTACCTGATGACAGATTAAATAAACTTGCCGCATTATATGATTCAGATAAAATCACCCCTGCTGTTATTGAATTCGTTGATATTGCAGGACTTGTTAAAGGTGCTTCAAAGGGTGAAGGACTTGGTAATCAGTTCCTTTCAAATATTCGTGAAGTTGATGCAATTGTTCATGTTGTAAGATGTTTTGAAGATACAAATGTTATTCATGTAGATGGTAATGTTAATCCAATGCGTGATATTGAAACAATCAACCTTGAATTAGTATTCTCTGATATTGAGATATTAGAAAGAAGAATTGCTAAGACTTCAAAAGGTGCTAAAAATGACAAAACTTTGGCAAAAGAACTTGACCTTCTCAACAGAATCAAATGTCATCTTGAAGAAGGTAAGCTTGCAAAAAGCTTTGAAACAAATGATGATGAGGAATTTGAATGGCTTAATTCATACAACCTTCTAACATATAAACCTGTTATTTTTGCTGCAAACGTAGCTGACTCAGATTTAGCCGATGATGGAACTTCTAACGAATATGTTGCTAAGGTTCGCGAATTTGCTAACGCTGAAGGATTTGAAGTATTTGTTATCTCTGCTCAGATTGAACAGGAAATCTCTGAACTTGATGATGAAGATAAAGCACTCTTTTTAGAAGACCTTGGACTTAGCGAATCAGGTCTTGATAAATTAATCAAAGCAAGCTATAAATTACTTGGTCTTATAAGCTATTTAACAGTAGGTAAACAGGAAACCAGAGCTTGGACAATTACAAACGGAACTAAAGCTCCGGGAGCAGCAGGTAAGATTCATAGCGACTTCGAGAGAGGATTTATTCGTGCCGAAGTTGTTAATTATCAGGATTTACTTGATTGCGGTACTTATTCAGCAGCAAAAGATAAAGGTCTTGTAAGACTTGAAGGGAAAGAATATGTTGTTAAAGATGGAGATGTAATACTTTTCAGATTTAATGTGTAAATTTATTTTTTTACAAATTAAAACCGGTGTTTTCCCTACTACTTATTGTAGAGTAACACCGGTTTACTTATATCATCCCTTTTGTCTGATACTCCTCTGCTATGTTTTCCTCAACATCATCATCTGTAGATATGGTTTCTGATGGAGTATAATCCATTGAGATTGCAAATAAATCTTTTATACGTTTCTGTGTTGTATCACATATCGCTTTAACTCTTGCCGCATCCATATAGTCCGATACACCTTTTGCTGTGAATGTTTCAGTAATTAACTCCCTAATATCTGACAATTTCTCAAAATCAATCCAATCAAATGACGACACCAGCTTCAACTGTTCTTTGTGACTCTTTTTAAATGGTTTACAGATTACATCTCTTTCTGCATATATCTGTGCAGGCATCTTATCATATCCAAGCGAACTTCCGCTATCATAGATAGGAGCCATTCCTATCCATTCAAGTGTTTCTGCATTTCGCAGTACTCCGAAGTTATTAAAATGTCTGTCCTCATTCGTAATAATATAATCAAGAACTATCATTCTATCTAAAAACCGAACTACATCTTTGATTCCCAATTTTTCACAACAGCTAAGAAAATGCTGATATACTGATACATTGTTTTCCTTCTTCTGTGTTTGCATAATTCTCCATGCCGGAATCAGTTC
The DNA here is from genome assembly GCA_017416465.1 of Lachnospiraceae bacterium. Taxonomy (GTDB): domain Bacteria; phylum Bacillota; class Clostridia; order Lachnospirales; family Lachnospiraceae; genus Bovifimicola. The sequence goes on from JAFQCK010000161.1 coordinate 52,909, forward strand.
TGTATCTGACGTAACAAAATCTTCACATACACTATATGGCACCTCCTTATTCCACATAACCTGATATGATATGTGCGGAATTTCAAGTCTTTCCATAATTCCTGTAGCTATAACTTCACTAAAAGGTTGTTGTCTGAATGGATTTGAACCTCCCTTTATAAGATACCTTTTTCCATCTATTACCTTCCACCTTTTTTTTAGATTACCATCAGAAGTATTATCAGGCGAGCTGAAATCAAAAGCATTATTCTTCTTATTCGTACCAAACAGAACATCTCCTATGTCATCAGAGAATGGATTGTCAAAAAAATTGATTTTATCCCATGTAATATCTACTCCATATGGACATATCCAATATTGGTCTGACAGACTCAGCCCATAACATTTTATTAAAAGCATTTTTGTGTTGACTATATTCAATATTTCCAGTGCTTCTCTTATTCCTGAACGACTTGCCGGAATGGAACGTTCTGTCCACCAATCATTTAATGCTGTCCTGTCTACTATACCTTTTTTAATCGGAACACCCACCGGCAGATGCTCTGATTCGTACACTTTCCCTATCTTCTTTATAAAACCGGTTGCATCATCCAGTTCCAGTTCTACCACACATATTCTTTTGTGCATAAGATTACATTTCATAAGCCTCTGTCACTTCCTTTTCCGATTTATTCTTATTACTGTTATTATATCTCATTTTTATAAACTAACCAATAGAGATAATATAGTTTTATCTAACCACAACCTAAAAATATAAAAACCGATGCTATAAATATCAAACACACTGCTGATATAAACTTAAATTTCTTCACGCTTTTTTCTCTCATTCCTTTACCAAAAAAGACCAAAGATTTTACCTATATGCAGTCTAAGTATCTAGAATCTATCCCATTCTGTTTATCTGTATTTTCTGTTATACTGCTTTCCTCTGTCTTTTTAGTTAGTGATTCTTCCTTCTTTTTATCTCCGCAACCAACCGTTGCAACAGCCATCATTAACATTATTAATACCAGTGAATTTCTTTTCTTGTTATTCATTTTAATTAGCACCATCTTCTTCACCACTTACTTCTCCTTTTCGATTATATTTTATATAACTTCTAAAACACATATATATTCTTTAATTATCTTTTTTAACTTTCCACACTACTTATTTTTAAGTTTATTACAAGTAAAACTCACTGTCAATCAACCAAAAACAGAACCTCATTTTTTCACTTGAAGTTCTGTTTTTTAGTACTCTTTATTACTTATTAGCTTTTATCATAATCAATTATTATGCTTCATCACTTGTCCAAATCTGTTCTGAAGGACTTACATAACCAATTTCTTCTTTATCCATTATAGATGAATAAATTCCACTACCATCTCCAAATGCTGCCATCGTATCAACCATTTGCTGTAACTGTTTATTAGTTATGTCATATCCATCCGCTGTTACAATTGATTCTATTCTATTATTTTCTGATACACACCAATCATTGATAGTTAATGCATTACCATTTACCGAAGAATTAATCTTAAGATTATCCCCATCTTTTTCAAAGATAAGATTCATAACATCTTCTCCGAGATTTATAATATCATCTCCACCAAAGTCAGTTATTGAAACATTTCTTTCATCTAATGAAATATCATATATATTATCTAATCTTGAATCAATGCCTGAAATCAGTTCGAACGAATATGTGTTAGGATTTATTTTCCATACACTATTATCATCAAACATAACATTAAAATTCTTATAAGCATTACTATATCTGTAAGAATTTAAAACAACCTGACTATCACCTTCTTTTAAAGAAATTGTTATGTCATATGTTCCGGTTGTGCTTATTACTAAGTCATCAATGGTTATTCCTTCTTCAAATTTAAGTGTATTGGTTCCAGATGTATCATAAATAGTGTCTGTTCCGGTACTTCTACCAAATATATATACATCGTTTCCATTGCCACCATTTAATATATCATTTCCTGACTCTCCATAAATGGTATCGTTTCCATCTCCTGCATTTACAGTATCATTTCCGGCTCCGGCATTAAACACTTCCCATGTACTGTAGTTGTATGCTCCGCCTCTTCCATTTATTACATCATCTTCTTTAGTTCCCTCAAAGTATCTGGTTACTTCCTGAATATATGACCTGTCCCATATGGTTCCGTCTGCAAAGTTTATTGTACCTACCCAGTTTCTTCCATATGCGTTACTGTATGCTTCATTTATTGTGAGCTTATCTGCACTTGTTATATTGGTAAGGACTAAATTATTTCCTACTCTTTCAACTTTTATGTCCGCAGGATTTACTCCTTCCCCGAAGACGATTTTATCATTTAACGAATTGTAATAATCATAGTTATTGATTACGTCTTCTCCGTCTCCCAGATTAAAGAAGTATGTATCAACTCCGTCATTTCCGGCTAAAGTATCATTTCCTTCTCCACCTGCTATGTAGTCATTTCCGGTTCCTCCACTTATACTGTCATTGCCTTTTCCTGCAATAATAGTTTCACTTCCCCCATTTCCTATTATACTATCATCTCCCTCTGTTCCTATTACAAAAGATGTTCCTGAAATCTTACCAAGTTCGTCTATAATATCCTGATAACCAATATAACTTTCTACAAACGCAATAAAGTTTTCTTTATTATCATAGTTTATTGAAAGAATATATCTTCCCATATCCTTTACTGTATTCTTAATATCAACCCCTTTTTCACTGCATATCTTCATATATGTATCAAATAAGGTTGTATCAATATATTTATTTCCACTTTCACTTTCTTTTACATATGTCATTGCAAGATAGTCTTTGAGTGCTGTTTCTCCATTAAGCATGTTATAATACAATTCAAATATATTGTTATATATATTATTTAATATTGGTGCTGCCGAATTTACAGGATTAGCTCCA
>JAFQCK010000162.1 GCA_017416465.1 Lachnospiraceae bacterium
TGATTTCGTTCTTCGCAAAGGAGCGCATATAGAACGCTTGGTACAAGTTTGTTATGATATGAGCAATCCAAAAACAGAGAAGCGTGAAGTGGATAGTATAGTTGAATGTGCTGGAGAATTAAAATGCGACAACCTTGTAATTGTCACGAATAATGATAAGCGTACGATTGAAAAAGATGGTTATAAGATAGATGTAGTATCCATTTCTGAGTTTTAGATTAAGAAAATGTTTTAGATAATTATTTTAGTTACAAGTCTATCTCAAGTATAAATTGTGTGTTTGTAAAAAGCTACACATTTGTAGTTAAATTCGATAGATCATAAAGTTATAAACAATATTGATTGTAGGGCATATGAATTTGACAGAAATATTTGTAAACAAGTTAAAGATAGAGTCTAAAGTTGTTACTATAGATAGTCTATTTAATGAAGCTAAAGTTAAAAGGACTCAGTATGCACCCCCGTATCAGCGGAATTATGTATGGGATGGAGAAAAAGCTACATACTTTTTAGAGAGTATATTAATTGGAACAGAAATTCCACCACTTATTTTTTTCCGCAGTAAAGGAAGCGTAGAAATTATTGATGGTCGACAACGCTATGAAACAATATTAAAATTTCTACGTGGAGAACTACGTCTTAGTAAAGCTGGATTGAAGAAGTTAGATATTCTAAATATTGGTAAGAAAACCTTTGCATCATTGCCAGAAGTGTTGAAAAATGATTTTCTGGATACAAAACTTCGTGTGATAGAATTTAGTTTTGCATCTCTTGATGGAATAACACAGATAGAAGAGGATTCTGTAAAGCAAGAAATATTTAAACGATATAATTCAGGTATCACACCACTTAAAAATACGGAAATAGATAAAGCAATTTATTTTGACGATGATTTAAACGACTATTTTAGAGTAAAACTGCATGATAAAAAAATACAGGATCAGTTTGATCGGTTATTTAAATATGAAGACAAAAAAATAGAAGTTTCTTTACAAAAAATAAGACAACTGTTGGTTATCCATAAAATTCCAATTAAGTATTATTCTAAAGCAAAGCAGAAGATTACTGACAAATATTATGATTTGCTTTCAGCTCGCATTACTAATGATCAATTCGATAAGTTATTTGATTCATTTATAAAAAAACTGGATTTACTAGATGAAGTGAGAAATTTTGTAGATACAGAAGATTTTCCATATAATCGTCTTATTTCTGAAGTATTATTTTGGGCGTTTTCAATTCTTGAAGATAATAATATTATATTGCCACAAAAATGTTCAGTAGAACTCGAAATGTTTTCACAATATATAAAGAATAATATTGTTGCTTTTGAGATGGATAGAAGTTCTTTTTATAATCAGATAATGAATCGTTATGGAATAATTGCTAACTATTTAGAAGAAAAGTATCTAATAAATAAAAATATATATATTGAAACTGACGATACATTCAAACAGAAAAACCGTGAATTAAGTCAAGTTCGAGAGAATAGAACAACAAATTATCAAGAATTGCGTATCAATAAACCAGAACCGAGTACTTATACCATTGACGACATATGTCGTCTTATGGGGCGTTCTCGTTTTTTAGTTCGTCCACCTTATCAGCGCGAGGAAGTTATAAATAGGAAAAAGTCATCAGAAATTATAGAAAGTTTACTATTGGGTATAAAGCTGCCACCTATTTTTATATTTAAAAATAAGGAAGGAGTTTCAGAAGTGATTGATGGTCAGCAACGTATTTTGTCAATTTTAGCTTTTCTTGGTAGAGAATACATGAATGAGAAAGGTGAGAAAGTCAAGTCAAATAAAGATAAATTTTCACTTCAACTAAAAGACAGTATTCTTACTGGTTTACAAGGAAAGTATTTTACACAATTAGATGAGGAACAACAAGAAAAGATTACAGGCTTTGATTTATGGATAATAGAGATTAATGAAAGGAACAATCCAGAATTTGAGCCACTAGATTTATTTATTCGTTTAAATAATAAACCTTATCCAATAAAAGACGATACATTTGAAATGTGGAATTCATATATAGATAGAAGTTTAATTGACACAATAAAACTATCCTATAATAATTGTTCTGGGTGGTTCTTTATGCGTAAGATGAGTAATCGAATGGATAATGAAAACAATTATACAGTGCTCTCTTACTTTAATTATCTAGAACAAAACCAACTAGATGCAACAGATAAAGGTCCTTTAGACATATATAGAATAGGTTCTCGCATAGCTTTCCGTCTACGTTCAAAAGGTGAGATTTCTAAAATATTAGAAAATGTGGAAAAGAAAGAATCTTTCATTGAGGCTGTGAATAATTTAGAATTTTCATTTATTAAGAATTTGAAGACTTTATTGTCAGATGAAAAAGATTCTAGCGATAAAACTTTGAGTAAAAATTTAGATGAAATGCTTGGGGTAGAGAATTATAAACGTACTCAGCAAAGTTTCTACGCTTTATGGTATTTCTTAAAAGGTCTTGATTATAACAATTTTAAGAATAATCGTAAAGATATACGAAATAGTGTTAGACAATTACTTAACTATATGTCATCAGATATATCCCTTGATGAATTCAATCATCAAGTAGAAGAATTCAGATTAAAATTTGCAAAAGAAGGAAGAAAAAAAATACTTTGGGGTAGTATTGAGGATTTGATGACAATATATTCATTTGATTCCGAAAGTTCAGAAGGTGTAATCTGCGATATTTATGTAAAACGAAATAATAAGACGAAGAGTAGACTTGAGATCATGTTTGAAAAACCAGAGAAAGTTAATGAATTTATCGGTTTGCAAATTAAACGTGAAGGATTTACAACAGGTTATATTGGAACCGTTTTGCATAGTAATTATATTTTTAAAGAGTATGACTTTGCAAATAGAAATGTAACAACAGGTAGTATCAAGACAATTGATATACCTATTTTGCCATTAGAGATTCAGAAAACTTTTGATAAGATAATGATTTACACATTATCGGATGAATATATTTATAGTAGTTTCTTTAAAAATATATTAGATAGGATGGTTGAGGAAATATATCATCATGACTTGTTTGAATTTCAGAATGTGTCACTATTTAAGGAGGTGAGAAATATAGTGGATTTGAGTAAATTTGATTCCCAACTCCGTAATGAACAGATAAAGGAAATATATAATTCTATTATATCTGATAAAGATGGACTTTTAGCCGAATTATCCGCAGCTACAGGTATAACCAGATCATATAATGATTTATGAAACGAATTAATAAGATTGAAATAGAAAATTCACGGGCTTATTATGATCGCTTGATTTTTTCGTTAGAAAAAGGCGAGAATTTATTGTTGTATGGAGAGAATGGAAGTGGAAAGACCTCTTTATATAAAGCACTTAATGATTTTATTCAGAGTTTTTATTCTCCCGTTCAATATATTTGTAATCGATATATGCCATTTGGAGCATCCGGAGAGATACTATTGAGTATTGGTGATTTTGATGCAAATAATAGAGAATTTTCAAATTTGGTAGATTATAGATTTGCTGATGCTGTTAATAATACAAATGTTCAGAATACAGGATATTTAAAAGCATTAGCACTTTCTAAGGGTTTTTTAAGTTATCGAGACCTGTTGAAAATTTATTTGTCAGAAGATGAAAATCCAAATTTATTTTATTTTTTCATAGAACATTTGTTAGGATTTCATGTCCCAGTTGCACAAGGAAAGAGTTATTCTTTGTATAAACGATGGGAATTAGTAAAGGATGAAATATTTAATGTTTATAGTAGACAAGAACAAAAACATAAGAGGGGGTTAGATGATTTGAATGATTTTGAAATTGTATTAAGATCTGTTCTTGCCAATTTGTTTGCTAAAGTTAATAATTATTTAGCTACATACTTTGATAATTTAGGATTAGAAATAGATTTCGAACTAAAACCACTTATTTTTTCATATGGAGTAAGAAAAAATAAGTGGAAGATTCAAGAAGATCTACGATTAACTATAAAGCTAGAAAAATCCTCTATTAATGACTATACAAAAGGACTTAATGAGGCTAGGCTTTCTGCTATTGCGATCTGTTTATATTTAGCTGCTTTACAGGCTAATCCTGGTAAAGATCTGCATTTTATGTTTTTAGATGATATATTTATTGGTATTGATTCTTCGAATCGAAGGCCAATATTGGAAATATTAAATAAGGAATTTAATGATTTTCAGATAGTAATAACAACTTATGATCGGTCATGGTATTATATGGCAAAAAACTATCTCGAAAAACATACTCCAAACAATTGGAAGTATATAAATCTATATTCTATATCGAAGACTGAAAGAGGACAAACGTTTACAGTACCTGTTGCAACAACTGGTGATTCTGCTTTTGATCGTGCTAAAGAATATCTGCATGGTTTAAGAGATGTTGATTTGCCAGCAGCTGCTAACTATTTTAGGAAGGCATTAGAAGAGTTGTTTTTACATCTTCCTAAAGAGTTGTTTATTAATGATGACTATACTATTGTTCCAGGCTTTAAATTGACTCAGCGAGCTAAAGCTGTCGAAATATTATTTTCGAAAATAGGGGAAAACATGACACATATTTTATTTATTGAGTCCTACCTTCATCCATTAATTCATCCTCTTTCTCATTATGAAGAAGAAGCACAGATTTATAGAAACGAATTGTTAGAAATCGAGAAAGCAATAAGTGAGCTGATGATACAGATTGAACATTTGCCAAGGAAATGTCAGTTATTAGTTGGAAGAGGAAATAGATTAGTTATAAAATACAGAACGGCTGATAATATGTATAATTCGGAATATTATGTGATTCTCGACGATAACATTTGGATTTATAAAGATGAAGTTGGTAATGTTCAACTTATTGGTGGTAAGTGTAAGATGGTATATATGAAAGGGGTTAAAAATGGTGTGGAATTGGAACCGTTTGCACCTAATAAGAAAATGAGAAATTTTAATAATTTCTGTTATGAATCTTTAGATGATGCGTTACGAAAAATATTTACCTATGAAACGAATGTAAAGTCTAATTTGGTTGTTGCTCATAACAACTACGATATTGTTTATCAAAGCAAAGGAAATAATGTAGGAATCCCAATAAATATAAGAAGAGAACAACTATTAGCAAATATGGCTTGATTACCTTTATGTAGGAATACATCCATAATTTTGCGTAAATGGAGAATACGGGATTCAGAAATGATTCCCGTATTCTTTTATAAATCTTCAAAGTTATATTTAATTATACATCATTAGTGGACACTAATGTTCAATATTTCATAATAAATACTGATTACCACTGATGAAATGTGGAATAATATTCTCAGAAATACAGGGACAAAAGTTGTGACTAATCTTATAGGAATTAATCTGCTTAAAATGATACAGCGTTTTTTTAGAATACATAATTGAGTAGAATATCAGCATAATAGTATGACATAAAAGTGTAAAAAATCAAGGATATATATATTTATAGAATCCTTCAGCTTGAGTTGTTAAAATATGGTTGTTATGAGATTCTCTGTCTTTTTGAGAATCTTATCAATTCAAATACCATTGGTAAACTTGACTCATTTATGTAAGAAATTTGGCACACGCTGGCACATGTGTGCCAAAACGTGTGCCAAATCTAGTATATTTCAAATATGTCTGTATGAAACAATACTAAACGTAAACAACCTGAATTATATTTATAACTTTCACAAGTTCAAGTTGTTTTCGATTGTTTCCGTGTTATTGAGTAGTATTTAAGCTTGCTGCTCTTATTTTCCGATGCAGAAGTGCTTGAAAATATTCCCCAACACATCCTCCACATCAAATGCACCTCCCACAATCTCGGCAAGATGTGAAAGACATTCCCGCAAGTCTTGCGAAACGAAATCGCCGGAAAGGTTCATCAGCAAGCCGTCCTGTACACGATGAATGGAATCGAGCGCACGAACCAAGGCTTCGTAATGACGGATGTTCGTCACGATGACATCGTTTTGGGAGATTTCGGGGAGGGCAGCGGTTTCTACCAACAAGGCCTCCAGCTCTTCCAGTCCTTGGCGTTGCTTGGCAGAGAGGAAGAGTTTCGGAGCGTTCACTTCGGCAAAGGCTTGATTCAAAGCTTCGCATCGTTCGGTACTTACCTTGTCCGATTTGTTAAAGAGGATAATCAGGTTCTTGTCCTCGCAATGAGGAAGGATTTCATCTTTCAGTGCTTCCA
>JAFQCK010000163.1 GCA_017416465.1 Lachnospiraceae bacterium
AGTAAAGAAAGAAACTGAGGTTTGTCTTCTTCAAAAATATTTTTACAATCTTCAAAAATATCTGCCAATTTTAGTTGTTTATGTGGTATCATATAAATGTCTCCTTTCGGGGGTTGGTAGTTAGTTTCTTGTCAATTCTATTATACCATAACCCGTGAGGAGATATTTTATTTTGTAACAAAAAATATGCCGTATTTATGCGGCTTGTGGCGTTTTGCAAACGCCTAAAAAAAATGATATTCGCAAGGAGTGAATTTTATGGGTAATGATATTTTAAGTGAACTTGAAACTTCTATGCTATTTTTAGATGAAACGTATCAAAAATTAAAAAGAGAGATTATCCGGCTAACTAACGAGAACAAAGAATTAAAGGAAAGTTTGATGAAAGTTAAAAAGGAAAATGAAACATATGAGAAGAATATTCGTGAAGTTCGTGTATCTTTAGTTCAGTCAGTACTAGAAGCGCGAGAAGAAGCAGAACAATGGCATAAAAGATTTTTAGAGGTAACAGGAGGCGGATATAATACTCGTGGAGCTGGCAAAAAGAAAAATGGTGATACAGAAAAAGAAATGTTGAGGGTTGCTAAGGAAATACAAGAATATTTGGAGGAAGGCTATAGTGATAAAGAAATTTTGGAAAAAGGCTGGATAAAGAAATATAATCATAATAAGCATTGCGATATGCCGATCAAAAGAGCAACCTATTTTCGTTGCAAAAAGTTGTTAAAAGAAGTTGAGGAAGAAAATCAATAGACTGGATTTTAAAAATGACGCTGTAATTTTTAAAATAAGGCGTATAAAAAAGTTTAAGGTAAAAAACCTATCGATTAAAGTGAAAAATGGGAATTTGAGCTTTTTACAGGCAAATATGGCTATTTCCTCCCCAAGAGCATAAATCTCTCGTTATGAAGCTTTATGCTCTTGAGGGCGAAATATAATTCGTTTTTTTCGATATCTGCAGTTTATCATTTGCAAAATACTAATTATTTACGATTTGCCATAGCCTGAAACTCTTTGTATTTCTCAAGATTTTCTTCTAAGTCCTTTTTTATGAGAGAATTGATATATGCAGTTTTATTGCCTTTGAAGAATAGAGAAGCTCCAGTTTCTACTCCATCATAGAGTTCTACAGGGATTGAAAGAGAAAGCTTCTTAACTTCTCCGTTAGAAGGTCTGCCACCCTTATTTTTACTCTCTGTTTTTGTTGTTTTCGGTTCTTCGGATTTTGCTTCTTCTGTTTTTGGATTTACTGTTGCGTTTATCTCTTCTGTAAAGCTGATTTTACTTCCTTTTTTTCCTGATGATGCTGCCATAAATTATTCGACCTCCTTTAAGATTTCGTCAATAAGTGTGTTATAATCAATTGCTGTGGTACTTTTTGGTGCATAGTCAAAGATAGATCTTCTTAGTGTTTGTGCTTCCCGACATTTAACACTTTCACGAATTCTGGTATTGAATACTTTTGTATTCATTTTCTCTGCATAGCTTGGTAATAGATTTTCTTCAATGTCTTTTGTGAGGCTCTGTCTTCCATTGTATTTGATGATCAATAACCCAAGAATTGTAAGATTTTCGTTATCTTCCTGGTATTCATTAATCGTTTCATAGAAGTCCATAATGCCTTGAATTCCGAAAGCATCACAAGTACAAGGCGTAATAACATATTGGCAGCTCATAAGCACATTTCCAAGCAGAATACCGGCATGAGGTTGCGTATCATAGATAATAAAGTCATAGTCATTTTCTACGTCTTTGACAGCATTACGGATATATTTATACATCCCAGGACCTAGCTTAATTTGTGTATCTGCGTTCTGGAGGTTTTCATCAGATGCAATAATGTCTCCGTACTCTGTATGTTGGATGCAGTCAGCTGCTTTGTATCCTGCAAAGATAATATCGTAAAGTGTGGCTACTCCATCTGTCTGTGCTTTGTAAACATTAGTGGTGTTTCTTTGTGGATCTGTGTCAATCATAAGTACTTTGTATCCTCTGTTTTTTAATCCTGCAGCCAGGGCGAGTGCTGTACTGCTTTTTCCTATACCACCTTTTCTGTTTGCTATTCCAATTTTAATCGCCATATAGTCAGCTCCCTTTTTATATGTTTTTTGTTTGGTATATATATTATATACTAAAAATAGTATTTTATCAATTCAAAATAAGTTTAATACATATAAAATATCTTAAGTGTTTTATATGTATTAAATATTTTATATGTTTTTGTATATTTGATTTTATGAAATCAAAATTAAAATTGATATTAAACTATCATAATGAAAAATAATAGTTTAATATGTATTATATGCATATTAAATGTTTTACATTCAAAACTATCGTAATTAAATATGATATATCAAAAAAAGTATGGATAATACATAACAAATATAAAAAACTAATATAATGCATGATAAAGTATTAAAAAATATAATAAATATAAAAAATGTATAACATATATAAAATATATAACATATAAAAAATATATAACATATAAAAAATATATTGGATATGTAATATATTTTTTATATGTTATACTATTAAATTTAATTATAATAGCTTTATATCGTAATTAAAAATGAAATATAAATATATATTTAATATATTATACATGCTAAATGCATAATACGAATATATTATATGTTAAACTGTATATAAAACATATGAACTATATTATAAATGTTTTATATGTTTTATGAGAATGAAACTATCATAATTAAAAATGAAAGTTATATATGTAATAAATATAAAAAAATATAATATATATAATACATGATTAATGAGAAAAAAATATAATAAATATGATTTTATGAGTTAGATACATACTATATGCAAAAAACAAACAAAACTATCACAATTAAATATGATTGCAAAGTGTTAAAAAAGAAGGTATAATGGTAAAAAACGGTTGGATTGGAGGAAATGACTAATGGGACCATATGAAGCAGAACAAAAGGCAAAAGAAAAATATGAAGGCTGTAGACTTTGTTATAAAGTTACATCGGAGGAATATTTTGCAGACCAGAATGAAAAGAATTTGGAGAAGATGAAAGAAGCTTTAGAGGAAGTTGGTGTACGGCTGGATGTAACGGATGGGACATTATCTTTATCAATCTATCCAAATAGATATGTTCGAACAAGAAACAGAAATGCCGGTAGAAGAAAAAAGGTTGCATGGAATGAAGAAAAATGTAAAAAAGGCCAGTGGGAGAGCTATAAATATTCTGATATTGTTTTTATGATGCAGACTATGAAAGATCAGGAGATAGCAGATAAGATAGGAATGCCGATAGCAACTTATTACAGACATAAGAAGGCTATGAAGGAAAGTAGATATTACAAGTCACTTGATTTGAATAAGCTTAGAGATAAAGAGTATTTGGATGGAGTAAGTGGGAACTATGGGTTTTAGAAGGATTTCTGTTTCTGTAGTTTATTTTTGAAATAAGTTGACTGCAATTCTATTGGATTTAGACGATGGGCGATTCACAGGATAATTCCAAAACCAAAAGGCAGATCATATATGTGTAAATAAAAATTTATATATATGGAATTAGTGTTAAATAAATTTAAATTTTAAAGATTATTGTATAAATTGAGGTGTGTAAATGAACAAAAAGGAAAGAGTGAGTAGTAAGACAAAGAAAATAAGTATTGAAAAAGGACAAAATCTTACAGAAGAACAAATCAGAGAAGTTGAAGAAGCAATGAAAAAAATATAGTTTTTGATGAGGATTGCGAAGAATTGTCCCCGGCAATGATGAAAGCTTTTAAATGTGCAGTAGTTCATCAAAATCGTAGAAAAAATAAAAATGAGCAAGAATAAGAAGGCAATAACCTTCTTATTCTTGCTCATTTTATAGTGGTTCAGTTTATCATAATAGAGATACTAGAGAATGACAATTGGTTAGAATTTCGTTGTAATAAGCTCATTTTGTCTTGTATCACATTACAGATTGTAGTATTTTATAAGTATAGATATGTTATATTTTAAGCATCGTGCAAGAGGATATAAGTCTTTGAAATAGGAGGTGGAAATTATGGCAGTTTCAAAAGAAAAGAAGCAAGAATATATAGATTCTATATATGAGGAAATGGAACATCGTGGACTTTCGAAAAATGAAATTAAATATGTTATAGGTAAAACTGGCTTTATGATTGTAATGCAAGAATATCCAGAAGAACAAATGCACTATTCTATTTCAGATGCAGTAGACGAAATTCTACTTGTTGCAGCGAAACATTAGTTAGCCACGCCCAAAAAGAGAAAATAGTAGGTTCAAGGACCTACTATTTGATTATGTTATCTGAGAAATAATCCATGAAATATAATAATTTTTGTATCTAAAAGTCATAGAGGTGTTTCTGCTTCGTTTTCCTACAGTAAATTTACGCAATCTGGGTACTTTCCGTAAAAATATTGTATCATGCACATAGTCAAACTGATTATATGATATCTATTCTATTAAAAATCCAAACTATCTATTGAATCCACTCACACTTGCATTTCGTCATCTAAAGCAATTCTCAAAATATAACCTACAAATGTTGTAATATCAATGCTGTTTGTCTTAGGATTATAATTTGCATGAATAAAAAAGACATTTACATATAGAATAAAACATGTTAAAATTATTGCAATAAAAATAAAAAGGAAGAATGGATTATGGCAAGAAAGGTACAAGGAGATTTTAAATATTTAGTAGATTATATGAACGAAAACGGAATAAGCATAGCACGAGCTACCAAAATAGTTGGGAGGGAATATAGTACTGTTCGTAACTGGTTATATGGACTGCACTTAAAAAATGCGGTAATCACTACAGATGAGACTCCAAAACAGGCAGATAAGAATGTTGCATCACTAATTGCAAAAATCACAGGTGATTCGAAAGAAGTAGTATTGGAGGAGATACGAAAATATCTGGTATTAAAAGGAGAAATGGAAGTTTTAGAAACATCGGTTTCCGGAATATTACGAGATCTGATGGAAGATATAAAATTGGGAAAAGTGGCTTATATGAGAAGTGATAAAGAGATGACGCAAGAGAGGAAGCGTCAGGTATTAATGATGCTGGAAAATAATATAAGAATGATGAAAACACTTTAAGCTACAATAAATGGAAAAGGAAAGAAAAAAGGTTGTTGTTCATTGGAGCTCTTTGCACTGTGCTGCGATGCAAAGCTAGTCCTTTAGGGCAGAGAGCGTAAGAAAGAGTAACACAGGAAAATAGAAAGGACGGAATTTATTATGAATGCAATAGAAGAAAGAAGAGAGAATTACATCACTAATGTTAAGGCAGGATTGGTAAGAAGAGGTATATTTGAGGAAGATGTTGAATGCGTAATTGGAAAGACCCCGTTTTATGACATGATAAATGAGTATCCGGAAATGCAATTACATTATTCAATCGAAGATACCATCGACAATATATTACTTGTGGCTTCGGCTAGTTCGACAGAGTAAAGAAGAAATTGCTTTGCTTTAATAGGCAAATATTTAAAGGGAAAGCTTTAAAATTAATGATTTTAGGATGGATATTATAGAAAGGGGAATGAAAATGCAGACATCATTATGCGCTATCTGCGGTTGGGATTTTAAAAAATATTATTCTGGTGGAGATATATGTCCTTGTTGTGGAAAAGAATATGATTTTTCAGACTGTTTATTTAAGGAAGAGATATTGGAAAAGTACTGCAGTGACAGAAAAAAAATACATAGTATAGCACCAGAAATTGACGATACGGATGATGAAGAAGAGGTTCCACGAGATGTGACATGGAGATTTTTGCGTCTTGCCTGGGTAAAAAAGGGATGTCCGTTCAAATGGGGAAAACGTGAAGGTATTGAAAACTGGACGATAGAAGATGCAAAAAAACAACTTAGTGTCATTGGATACAAGTATGATACCCTTGTTCGGTTGGCGGAGGAAATTATAGATTAAAAGGTCAGGAGGTAGTTAAATGGCTGATACACGTTACAAATTAGTTGGAACAGTAAATGTTCCGGAGGAGAAGAAAGACGAGCTTAATACTTATGTTTTGCAGGTATTAAAAAAATGCGGTATACGAAAGACAGAAGAAATCTGTCTGGAGGGTAAAAAATTTACCGTTATTACTATGCCAAAAGTGGATGAAAATGGAATTGTTTCCTTTGATTATTCTATATTTGAGAGAAAAAAGAGGGATATATCCACATATAATCTACATACCTGTGAGCTGGTGACCGAAGACCGCGGTTATATGGAATACGGTCTTGCGATGAATCTCATTTTAACATTGATAGAGGTGTATTCTACCGGACATTGCTACCTTGCGGATGATAACAAGCCATGTTCTACGGTAAGTGCATATGCCCGCATATTAAAAGATATGATGGGTGTGGAATTGCGTTTTCTAAATCGCTCCAATATGTGGGATTTACTATTATTTTTTAAGAAAAAGGTAAATGAGAATATTACATCACGTGACATTTTGTATAACCATACATTGGAACATGCACCGTTTGTAGATCATCAAGTAATTACAATATTGGCTATGACGTATGAAAATCTATATAAAACAGAGTGTTTTACAGAACCATTTACAGTAGATAAAAAAAATCTTCCTAATAGAATAGAAACCACGTTTGCTAAATATATCTACACTGTTTTTAAAAAGCTGCTAGAGCAGAATAAGGACAAAGAATTACATGCATATCTAAAAGAATTGCTGGATGCAGATTATGCCACAAGAGATCAGATGGCAGATGCATCAGATGAATTATCAAAAGAATTTTCAGACATTGCTGTGTTTTCTTTATGTGTTTTACCTGCATATATCGTTACTATATATGCAACAGCCAGGGAAGAAGATTTTTGGGATGTATGGGATAGTTTGGACATTACCGGTTATTCTGATATTTTACTGGGTGAAAAGGATAAAATAGATTGTAAAGGTGCCTCTGGTATTCCGTTTTTTGAAGCAATTCAAAGAAACAACCAGGACGAATTTATAGATTGCTGGGAAGAGGAAGAGATGTTATTTTCTGATGAGATGAAAGAGCGTCTTTCGGACTGGCAAGAGCAATACAAACAGATTTCGGACAGCGATATTGCCGGGCTTGATATGGAGAAGATGCTTGCAGATATTGTTAACGATATGACTGAAGTTTGGGAATGGCGCTTGGTTGATAAGGAATTCGTGAACGAATTTTTAGAACATGCCGAGGAGACGAGCTACCAAAAAGCCATTGTTCTTTTGCGAAATATTATGGAGCAGCTGATTTCCATGTTTCCGGAACTTACAAGAGAGCAGGCGCTGGAATGGATGATTAAGCCCCATATTAGAACGGTTGATAAAATTGCCATGAGTGCCTGTCAGTCGCTTCTTATCAATCATAAACAAAGAAAAGAACTATTCGGATTTTAGATAACTCGTGTACCTAATTTATAGTACTCATAGTACTCGAACAGGAAATATTTATTGTTCGAGTACAGTATAACTTGTGTAGTGTACTCATAGTACTCATAGTACTCGAACAAGAGAAATTAGATGTATCATTATTCATGATAAAACCGAAAGGAGATTGAATAATGATAGTAGTAACATTTGAAACCAGTGATGGTAAGACCAGATATTATCTGGCGGATGATAACGCAGTACCTGTTCAAGAGGTATTGGATTATCTAAGATTTGAGGATAACAGGGGATTGGCAAGAAACACATTAAGGCTTCACTGTATCCATATGAAACACTTCTATTCTTTTTTAGAGCAAAAGGAACTAAAGTACACAGAAGTAACGGTAGATCATCTTGCAGCGTTTATTGCATGGCTTAAGTATCCAAGGATACACGAAAAAGTTATTCCACTGCTTCTTGAACCGGCTGTGAGGGCACAGACAATCAATGCAAATATAGACACTGTTTTAGGTTTTTACAATTATCTTTCACTTCATGATAAATATGAAAATCAGTTGTCACAAAAATTGATAAAGTTTGTAAAAAGTCCACAGAAGAATTATCGTTCATTTCTTAATGGAATAGCTGATAAAAAGCGTGAAAAGAGATATTTATTACATTTGCCTGTACCGCGTCAGCAAATAAAAACAGTTGCAAGAGAAGATGTTAATACTCTTATAAAGGCAACGGGGAACATCAGAGATTATTTTCTGCTATACCTTCTTTTCGAAACAGGCATGAGAATAGGAGAAGCTTTATCTTTATGGCTGGAAGATTTTGATATTTCAGCATGTACAATCACAATCCATGATCGAGGGGAGATGGAAAATCTTTCAGAAATCAAAACTGTATCAAGCCCAAGAAAGCTTGATTGTACACAGGATTTACTTGAAGTATTTACAGAGTATGTGTGTTACTTTCATACAGAAGGTGTCAAAACAAACCATGTCTTTGTAAAAATGATGGGAAAGAATGCCGGAAAAGCCATGGATTATGCAGATGTGGATAACCTGTTTCGTAAACTTCGAAAAAAGACAGGAATATATGTAACACCACATATGTTTCGCCATACGTCGTTAAGTATGTTAAATTCAGCAGGATGGGAACCGGAATTACTTCGTATAAGGGCCGGGCATAAAAATATATATACGACACTTAACACTTATGTTCATCCTTCAGATGACGAGATATCTGAAGCTTTCAAAAGGGTATCAGATAATCTTAAGATGCCTGGGAAGGAGGCATCAGAGTAATGGGTGTATTAGCATTATCATATGAGTCAGATGAGAAATATACGGAAATATGTGAGTATCTGAATGCAAACAATGGCTATTGGATAAAAAATGATGTCTGGATTGGAGAGAATAAGGCCTTTAAAGAAAGAAGCATTTATGTTAAGGATAAGGTGAAAACATGGAAAATAGCTGACTTTTCTACATTTAAGCAGGATCGTTTAAAGAATGAAATGAAATATTTTATCTTAAAACAATTGAGTGAAGGTGCATTTACGGCACATGGATGTAGTGCAAACTATTTGCGTGCAATTCGAAATGTTGGAGAAGCTGTCAGTAATTATTCGGAAATTTCATTTGCTGATATGAATCCTGAAGAAATCATTATGGATGATACAAAAGCAAGTAATACAGAAAACAAAAAGTTTAAAGAATTAAAGTTTCGTATTCTTGGGTTTATTAAAGAGTTGTATGACGGCAGGGAAGGATTAGAAAGAGACAGGTGGTATGCACTGCAGATACCGGGAGTAAAGCTGTCGGCAGCAATTAAAAGAACAAAATCGAGTATCTGTTTTGATGAAATTCCTGCTTACTATAGAGACTCAGTAAAAAGATATATGAAAACACTCATTTATCGTCGCAGTTGGAGTTTTTGTAGCGAGGTGCTTGTTTATATCAGATATTTTTATAAGTCGTTTTATTCTCATGGTTATTCGAATGGCTTTCAGGAGAATCTGACAAGGATAGATTTTGAAAAGTATTTACAATGGGTATCTGAGGATTATAAAAATAATAATGCCACATTCAGAAGTAAGGCCGTTTCTTTTATCAGAAATTGGCTGGATTTTATCCAGTTGGCAGAGTTTGATGTGGCGCCAAAGAAGGATGTTACAAAACTTATATTTGATGAGGATATACCAAAGCGTGAGCGTGCATCTGATACGTTGGAAAAGGTTAAATATATACCGGAACCGGTAAGAATAGAATTGGATGCTGCCATTGATGAGATAGAACCTGCAGAGATGAAGCCGGTATATATTCTTCTTAGGGAAACAGGCTGGCGTGGAACAGACATTCTGAATCTCAGGTATGACAGATGTCTTGATTATGTTTGGAATAGCCGGGATGAGGAGTATGTTCCTTATCTTTGTGATGAGATCACAAAAACGGGGATTCCATTACATAAAATTCCTATAAGACCAGAAGTGGCTGAAATGGTGTCAATTCTTATAAAAGATGCGAAAGCAAAAAGTACAGAAGAAAATAATCCGGATAAATATCTTTTTAATACTTATGAGGGAAAATGTAAAGGATTGCCATATAGCAAGCCGGCTTTTGCCAGTGCAGTAAATAAATTGATAGCACGTAAGGGAATAAAAGATGGCTCTGGTGAATTATATCACTTTAAGACGCATTCACTAAGACATACAAGAGCCATGGAATACACAGAGCAGGGAATGCCAATAGGAATCATACAACAGATACTTGGTCACTGTAGTATTCAAATGACATTGCATTACTCGAAGGTTTCAGAAGATATGCTTTATAAAAAATGGAGCGAAACAGAGAAACTTGATCTGTTTAAACCAGCAATCGCCCCGCCTGATCAGAGTTACCAGCATACAGAGGAGGTCTGTTATGAGCATGTAAGAAAGAATCTTGACGCGGTAAGAGTTCCATTTGGAACTTGTTTTAAGCCAGTCAGGATAGGCTGCAAAAGCCAGATGCAGATGTGTTTAGAGTGTTCTAGCTTTTGTTCTACAAAAGAAGATTTAACTGCGTATGATGCAGAAATAGAAAGAGTAAAATCCATGATAACGATAGCTGAAAAAACAGAAAGAAATGACTGGGTTGAAAAGAATAGTCAGTATCTGGAAAACTTGACAATGATGAGAGACAGAATCCTTCGGGAAGGAATTGTTCATAAGAATGAGAAACTGCGGGAGGATTATGATGATTGATAACACAAAACATCTGGAGGCCGGATGGAAGAAGCGTTCAGAAGAAGCTAAGGAAAAAGCTTTAAGAGCTATTGAAAAAATAAAATTACGTAAAGGTTCTGTGAATTTCAACAGTGTTCATGTAGAAAGCGGGCTATCAAAAAACTATTTATACACAAATGAAGAAATAAGAGAAGCAATAATTAAAGAAAGAAATATGGAACAGGCACGAATAGATGCTTATCAGAAAAAATATGACAAAACATCAAAATCAAAGGATGTTGTCATAGAAAGTAAAGACAGATATATAGCAAAGCTCGAGGTTGAAATTTCACAATTACAGAAAGAAGTAAATCAGTTGAGGGCTATGATATATGAAAAGTAACTAACTGTTCGAGTACATGTACTCGAACAAGAATTCCAGTGTTTTCGGGGCTTTGAGCCCCGGGTACACGAGTTATATCAAGGAGGTGGAAAAGATGGGTACATTTGGTAGCTACACAGGAAGCATGGATCTTTCTGATGAAAAAAAAGAACAATTTCTGTACTGGATGAAAAAGGTATTGAATTATGGTGGCATGATGGAGTTTGACCGTGCCGTTATGTTTGGTCATGATATATGTTTGTTAAATCCAATAAAAATTGACTACGACGTTAACACGGAAATCGATTTTTATTATAATTATTTTGAAGATGATACATGGGAAAATGCAGGTTATAATCCAAAAGGCGATTACTTTTATTCCAATAAAATCGGAAGTGATGAATTTAATGATGTAATTACAGCAGTACATGTTCTGTACGAGGTAACCGATGAAAAGTATGGATTTGCTGAAATAAATGGCGATATTATTTCGCGTAGCGCTTATGCAGGCTGGTTGAATCATATTTTAGGAACCAACTTTAGCATGAAAAAAAGATACCGTCTTTGGGATAATGTTGAGAGATTTAGTCTGGAACGATTAGAAGATGAGTACGATCCTGTTTGCAGTCTTTCAGATGTTAAGAACTTCATTCCAAGCACTATGCGTTATGCAGCAGGTGGTACCGAGTTTACAGATTTATGCTACATTATAGAAGGAACAGATACGTTGCGAAAAGAAGCAATTGCACAGAATACCTATCCAGAGGATGTATATAACTGTAAACAGGCACTTATACATTATTTTCAACAGAATACAGATAAGACAGCCATAGAAGAACTATGGAAGCTGCTTCAAAAAGACCGGACAGCCAGGGAAAATATAGAAAACAGCACTTTCGCAGAGCTTGCAAAAATGACACTTTATTTGCCAGCAAGAGTATTTGTATATTTAATAGCTGAGATAAAGGAGCTTGCATTTTGGGAACAATGGAAAAAACTAAAAGATGTGGTATATCATGACGAACAGATGAAACAATATGCGTCCGATGAATTAAAGGAGGAAAGATGCAGAGCAATTGAACAGCCAATCCCTCCTGTTTCAACCTGTGAATTTCTGCGATACGACAGTATTGTGGAATCTTTGAGGGTGCCAGAAGAAGTAGAGGATAAACCGAAGTATTTTATTTCTGATGATGACCGCCTGTACTGGTGGGATGGCTCCGATGAAGTAAAGATTTCATCGGATATGGATGAGTGGCTTAAAGAACTGGCAACACAGCACAAGGAACTTATGAATTCCTTGACAGATGAGTCTGCTATGCAGAATTCTTTTTTGGAGAAGTTTATGGAAGTATTAGCTCAGGCGAATTCCTATTATAAACATATTTATCCTTTTCAAAATATGTTTTATGAGTTTATCCAGAACGGAACTAAGAAAGAATATCTTGCAGCCGTTCAGCTGTTTGAAACGCTGATAGAAGATAACAAAGAACAGGGGAAGATTATAAATTATTGTCATGGCAGTTGGGATATGTACAGCAGAAAAATTACACATAATATAGGGCGCTTGCGATTGAAACGTTTTCTCAGCGTTATGGCGAATAAAAAATTAAGAGAGATGTATTTTGGGTTTTAAGGAGAGAGGAATGTGGAGAAAAAAGTTGTTCATAAATAAAAACTTGATGATTCTTTTGAGGGTCAAAAACGGGCTGTGCGAATGGTATCACAAGGGTTACTGTTGCAGGAGAAAATAAAACCTGATCCAACACTGGTATTAAGTCCGGAAGTAGAAAAAGAAGTAAAAGAACGGGCGCGTAGTTTTTTGGAAAAATATAATTTTTTTGATGGAAAGGTGGATGATTAGATTATGTGTTATCTTATAGCTAAAAAATTTTCTGATGTTGGATGTATAGCAGTTAAAGCGAAAAGAGGAAAAGAACTTGCTCATTTAGTATCCGATCTTGGTTTAAAAACTCTCGAGAAGGGAATTCAAATTTTAACAATTTCAGATCCGGAAACTTATGGTGAATACAAACCATATACTTTCGTATCCTCTGAAAAAGAATTTATAGCGAAAGTACTTGATATGTAGTATCTGTAAATTTAGAGTAGAGAACTTAAAAGATTAGAATTATATTTGTGAAAGAGGTGCAAAAAGATGGTATCCATGAGAAATATCACAGTAAAAGAAAATGGAATATATATGGACTGTTACAAAGAAGGGGATAGCAGTAAGCATTTCTCTATGCTTTTGGATTCTGCTACATTTGACATCTTAGAATGTTCCCTCGAAGAACCAAGTATATATGCCAGACAAGCTGCTCTAAAGATAGCAGAACTTTCAACCAAAGGTGAACTTCCTGATAATGCAACGTCTATATGGTGTTAGAAAATCTGGAAAACAAGTAAGGGGGGAGGATATCATGGAAGAGTTAACCAAAAGATTAATCGCTATTCCAGACTCGTATGATGATTTTGTTGCAGGAATCGTGTCTTATGCAAAAAGAAAGCAAGAAAGATTAAGAAAGATAATAGATTTTTTAGATGAAACGCCTGATGCGTTATCATCAGATGTTGTGGAATTTGTTATAATGCAGCCAGATTTTCATGAGGATGGAGTTAGAGCGAAGAAAGAAGTTAAACAAGACATTCAGAACATATAATAGCAGGCATTAATGAAAGTAATGATATTTTATGTGAGATAGCTATTAGAAAGGGAATGAAGTATGGATGTATTAGAAAAAGAAAGTCCTTTCAAACCACTCTCTGCTGAGGAAATTTTTGTCGAATTAGCTGAAGCCAGAGAGTGTTATGAGCGTGGAGAGTATCAGAATTTTGATGATGCATTGGATGAAATAAGTGAAAAATATGACTTACAGTAGATGAAATTTTTAATGTGACGCTTTCAATTTGTGGAATTGTGAAACTTAAGTAAGTGTGTTGAAGAAAAACCCAGAGAAAACAAAATCAAATACTTTCATTTGGGTTTTAGGAGTATTATTTATCAGACTCATTACTATGTATTTTCATGGTAGCTCTGCTTTGGTAATCATTGAAGTCTGTATATTATTAATCATGAAATTACAATTAGTTCACTATTAACAAAATAAATGAAAGGCAGGTGCACGTGTATATGCACGATTTACAGAAAATATATAGAAATGTATTAGAGGATATCCTTTCAGTTGGTATTAACTACGGAAATATAAAAAGTATTTCCACAAGAGAAGGGGACTATGCTGATGTAGCAAGATGCAATAGAACGGAGAAAAAGACGTTTGGAATGGTCATAAGTACTACATTCGATATAGAAGTCTGCGAATGGTTGCTGAAGGATGATATTCCGGTACAATCATTAAAAGATATAATAGCACATGAAGTTCTTCATACGTGCGAAGGATGTTTTGATCATACTGGCACATGGAAAGAATATGCCATGCTTATGAACAGGACACTAGGTTATCATATAGAGCGAACAACGAAGAATATTGATTTAGGCAACTATACACCTAATTATAAATGTGCGGTGCAGTGTTCTTATTGTGGAGGAGTGGTAACGAGACGATACGAAACAAAGGTTATCAAGCAGCCGGAAAAGTACACATGTCCATATTGTAACAGGGAGAAAGTGTTGTTTAGGATTAAATAATGCCAATATAGCCTTGGAAGTACTTTAGAACTAAAAAGTAAAGCACTAGATGATGGAATTTATGACAAGAATGGTATGTTAATAAGAGAAAAACATCCGGAAGATTAATAAATAATCAAAAAATGTAAACAAATGGTTGTTAGTAATAAAAAATATGATTTGTAGTAAAATTGTGAGAAGAGGTGAAAATAATGTTGACTTTGACTAAAGCAAAATCCATTGGAATGCAAACTTGCATAGATTTATTGGGACGTTCTTTTGTTAAACAATATAAAGATACATCAGTCACTGCTTTTGGGGAAGACGAAAATGTACTTTTTTGTTTTCTAGGAATAAGTACAAATCCAAAAGCATTTGATGATAGAAATCCTGATGTGTTAACTCTCTCAAAAAATGATTGGGATTATAGCTCTAGTTGTGATGTTTCGTTGACAGATGGGTCTGTATCAAATCTTAATAAATGTATTCATAAAAAAAGCGAATGAAAATTAACATAGGGGAGGTTGTTAAATCACACTGTTTTGACTAGATTGATAAGGTAGCGTTGTTAGGAATACAACTAAAATAGTGGTAGAATTAGAAGAAAGGAAATTCGGTAGGCGATAGTACAAACTGAAAAAATTAAGAATGGGGGCGGTACTATGCAGAAAATTCTTGCAAATAAAATTAAATGTAATAAATGTGGTGATATTATAGAAAGTACACACCATTACGATTTTAAATTTTGTAAGTGTGGTTCTGTGGCGGTTGACGGTGGAAAAGATTATTTAAGACGCTGCGGAAAACGTGAAGATTGGGAAGAATTAAGCGAATACGAAAGTGTTTGACTTTTGGTCTTAATCCAGCTTCCAAAGTGTAGAAAAAGAAAAAAGAATTAATTAATGCTAATTAATTATGCGGAACTTATTGTGCATTAAAAAAGAATGTGCTACAATTATCATGTGGGCGATTTGGCGTCCAAAAGGCAGTATTTAACTAGTACTGTAAAAGGTGAGGTCTATGGGCACTCACTAAAAATATGTGATTTAAGATTTGGTAGTAGTATATAAAATTACATATTAGCCAAACAAATAATCATTTAAAATCAGCTTTAAAGCTGATTTTGTAGTATACAGAATCGCATATTAACCAAACTTGTTTCTAATAATTGAAAAAATATTTGTATTGGACTATTGTATTAAATTAGATATTAGCCAAACAAGATATGCGGAACGTTTTATAAACTTTATATTTTTTAGATGGGGAAGGTTTCGGAAATGGTAAAATTTTAGAGAAATAAGAGGTATATGCTTGTGAAGAGTATAGAGGAATATTTATCTACAGAAAACTATTATTGTATTGATTTTATACCTTACAATAATGAGGATGAAAAATTTTTGGAATATGAAGCATATTATGAAGAAACAAAAAGTGATTGTTTTGCAAAAAGCATCGTAGAAATATCGTTAAAGAGCATATATTGGAAAAAGTGTAGGATTTATTTAGAAGGCGATATGTATGACAATAAAGTTCTGACAAAATATCAGTTGAATTATGATTTGAGTAATATAATCAAACCAAAGGATATTGAACATATAATTACAGAAATTGTAAAAAAAGATATTGGTTCATTGTGTATAATATTTGATGAAATAGATTCAATGCTATATATTGAAGGAGGACTTTGTGTTTGTTTTTATTCTGAAAATGATGAATTTATTGCAATGATGAAACAACTTGCAAATAGTGAAGGATTATTTGTTCGGACATGATAAATGAATAATTAACTGATTGAAAAAGAAAGCCTATATTCAGTGTGATAGGGTTTGTCAAGTATTTTGTGTAAGTTTTTTATTAGCTGGTAGCGATACCAGCTAATTCTTTTCAGTATCATTGTTATCATATATTTTTTTGTATCTATAGTAGGTTGCTCTGCTGATTCCCATCGAAGAAGTAATATCCAATATTGTCCTTTGAGCTTCATACATTTCACAAAATGTCTCATATTTACTTTGCCACTTAGCATCATGCCATTTTCTTCCGGCACCTCGTTCATTGTGCTTATGTTTTGGAGAAGCATTCTGCCGGTCATTTACTTGCATTTGTAAGTTTTTATTCTCCTCCCTGAGATGTTCTGTCTCAATATTTAATTTTTGATATTTTTGTCGTTCTACGTTATAGGCATCTTCCCAAAAATCGCCGCGTGCAACCTGTTCTTTTAGTTCTTTTTCAAGGCCTTTCATTGCATTTATTAATCTTTGAGACTACTATTGATTTTCGTATGTCAGTATTCGGTTTTGTATTTTTTCGTCCATTGCAAGTTGGTTTCTCACCATTGCCCAATTACTTACAGGGCGGTATTCCCATTTTTTCATAAGTTCCTTTGTCCTTAAATACAGGGCTTTTAGCACAGCATTTTCATTTGGAAATGAGCCCTTTTTCGTCATCTTCCGGAAGCTTGAATTCACGCTTTCTACAGCATTTGTAGTATACATCACTTTTCTGACTGCACTTCCGTAATTAAACAATTGCTCCACATGCGCCCAGTTACGAACCCACACATCGACTGCTCCAGGATATTTGCTCCAGGTTTGCTTGAATTTCTCGAATTCAGCTTCTGCATTTTTTAGGTTTGATGCTCCGTATATTTTCTTTAATGCGCTTGTAAATGCCTTATAATCCTTTGCAGGAATGTATTTTACCGAGTTTCTTACCATATGTACAATACATCTCTGTACAACAACATCCTTAAAAATAGATTTTGCACCTGCTTCTAATCCAGATACACCATCCATGCTGATAAACAGGATATCCTCAACACCTCTGGCTTTTAATTCGTCGAATACCTGCATCCAGTAATGCTTTCCTTCGGCAGCATCAGAAATCCATATCCCAAGAATGTCCTTCATACCATCTAGATCATAGCCTAACACAACATAAACGGCACAATTACGAACCTCATTTTCCTTTCGGATGGAGACATAAAGGCAATCTACAAAAACAAACGTATACATTTTCTTTAATGGACGATTTTGCCATTCATTTGCTTCCTCCAGTACCCTGTCTGTTATTTTTGAGATACTTTCGTGTGAAAGTCTAAAACCATATATATCTTCAATTGTTGAAGCGATATCTCTCTGACTCATTCCTTTTGCATACATAGAAAGCACTTTGTCTTCGATTCCTGTCACATCGCTTTCGCGTTTTGGAACTACCTTAGGCTCAAACTCTGAGTGCCGGTCTCGTGGAACTTCAATTTCAACATTCCCGAAAGAGGTATTGATTTTCTTGGAAGAATATCCGTTGCGTCTGTTTGTAGTTTCTTTTTTTCCGTGTTCATTACTGGCATATCCAAGATGATCATCCATCTCACCCTGAAGCATGGCTTCGAACATTGAACCAAATATATCCTTTAATGCTGAGGTCATGTCGGAAGTGTTTTCCGGTTGATACTCCTCTAAGATTGCTTTTGCAATTTTTGCACTTGCCGAGTTTGCTTTTTCTTTCTGTCTTTTTGATGCCATTGTTATTGTACCCATAATCCTTTCATCTTCCTTCCTAAATACTATACTTGACCGGTCAAAAAAAATAAAGCATGTAAGTTATTTTTGTTTTTTAATAACTTACACACTTTATTTTACACTCCCGTGTGATATGGCTTTCTTTTTTTGAAAAGAATTTAGATATTATTATCATATCTCATACAGGTTTCATAATAATTAGCATTTATTAACATTTCTCAATTTAGCACTTATAAATGTTGGTTCAGAAATTAACATTGCATAAGCATCACCAACTCGACGCAAATTATTTAGTTCTTCTATCTTTTTATTTAACTTATCCGTTTTAAACTGGTTTCAAAGTCTTAAAGTTCCCATTACAGTTATTTCATCGGATTTTAATCCATTCGCTTCTTCTGGTTTAGAATGTGTTGCATTATTCATTATAGAATTATTGTTTCGTATTTCTTCAAGAATATCTACTGTTAACTATGTACATACTATTTTACTTAAAATAGAATAGTATTTTCATGTAATTGAGTTACTACTTTTTCTTATGAGTTGTGCAAATTTCTGTTGTTATAAGTGTTATCTTCTTTTATTTAACATGCTATTTACTTAAAATAGAATAGTATTTTCATGTAATTGAGTTACTATTTTTTCTTATGAGTCATGCAAATTTGTGTTGTTATAAGTGTCATATTCTTTTCTTTAACCAGCTATTTACTTAAAATAGAATAGTATTTTCATGTAATTGAGTTACTATTTTTTCTTATGAGTTATGTAAATTTAATTAGACTAAAATTCTATTATTGTATATTCACTCATTTCCTGTAAAATTTCTTTTTTATATTTGTAATAGGTATTCCTTGCAATGCCGATCTGTTTCATGGTTTCTTTATCATTCAGACTTCCTTTGCCAAAATCCCGGCAATATTTTTTGATTTCCTCCTTTTTTGGTTCCTTTTTTTTGATATGTAGCTTTGCTCCTTTTTTTTGGCCAACTTGTTTTCCGTTCATTTTGGCCGTTTCGATACCTTCTTTCGTCCTTTGACGCAAATCATCTACTTCTTTTTGCGATTGATCAAAAGCAATTTGTATCTGTTTCTTTGCAAGTTTCCTGAAATAATTATTTAATCCAATGAAAATTTCATCTTCATCTGTTCCGGTCAATGTAATTTTATCTTTCAGATTTTCGTTATATACGTCCGTATTGATATATTTTTCTTTCAAGAAAACAAGATTAATGCCACTGTCAAATAACTTAAAATACAGAGAAATCCCATCTTCAGAATTCCTACTCATACGACTTACACTATCAAAAACAATTGTGTCCCCAGGCTTAACTACACGAAGCATTTTGTTAAATTCTGTCCTTCCGACAATTTTCGTTCCGGTATATGCTTCTTGATAAATTCTTGCATCAGGATATGCTGCTAAAATATTCCGGATCTGTCTTTCTATGTTCTGGCTTCGTCTGCTGATTCTTGCATAACCATAAATTTTTCCCATGATTGTAAACCCCTTCCTTCTTGTTTTATAAGTATCAATTTTAACGTTCATCAGTTTTGATACCTTATTTTATCTTAAAATGGAAGTTTTTTCAATGGTTTTGATACTAAAAAGGAATATATTAGATTTGATACTGTTTTGCCTACCATTATAACTCTAGCGTTGGAACGTAATTGATTTCTATAATAATAATTTTTCAGGACCAAAACCAAAACTTTGAAGATGATAAAAATATCCCCAGCGAGCATCCTTAATAATACTCGCTGGGGATATAGCAAACGTTTGATAAAAAAATTAAATTGAAAAAGAATCTACAAATAAATGTGCTGCCACACAGAAATGCAGCAGTACATCCATAAATAACTCAAAACCAATCTCTATAATCTCCTGATGGAAAAATACCTTCATCTGCAAATGCATATGAATCAATTAATTCTTGCATCGCAGCCTCGCCATCTGCCCACATATCATCATCTTCTTCTGCAAGCATCTCTTCTAAAAGCATTTTATCTTTTTCACTAAATTCAACGATAAAATCAAAAAGAATCACAACATTATCAAATTCAATATAATTAAATCTATCCCCAAACATTTTTTCGTTCCCCATAGGTATTCCAAACATTACAGAATGATTAATCATAAAATCCTGAAATAACTCTTTATTTAATGATTTTTCCTGTGGGCGATTTAAATAGTTCGCATAATTACAAAATGCATTGTATGTATTGATAATTATCGTGTTATATTGTGTTCTCATATAATGAACTGGCTCATTATCATCAATAAAAGATTTTCCATTGATAGAAGATAAAAGAAGATTTTCGTTCTTCCTATCTTCTGGTTTGTAAAAATCTGTCAAAACCACTACTTCTTTATCCTCATGAAAATCTGTTAAAAAGGAATACAAAAAACCACAATAAAAAACTTCAATATGGCGAACTCCATCATACTCTTTAAGAAGATAACGTTGTCCATTTAAATAAATTTCTTTAATTCGTTCGTTTAAGAATGAATAACAAATACTTTTTCTTAAATTAACATATGCATTAAATACGTTGGATGAAGCATTCCAAAAATTATTCACTGGCAACTTGGCAACTATAAAAGCTTCATAAATAGCTTCGCTTAGGCTTTCACCTTTGTTTCTGAAATTCATCAATTTTAAAAATAAAGGATATGTATTGGTGTACATAACCTTATTTAAGTCAATATGAATTGGCGCTGCTTCACATAATCTTTCCATTGGAAAATAAACTAATCTTTCGTTCATAATAATCTCCTCCTATATCGATTCCAAAATTTCAATGTATGTTTCTCCAGGATTCCACGTTGGACTGGATTTTTGTATTATTCTTTGTGTATTCAACTGTTCATAGATCATTGCTTTAATTGCGGTTCCATGATTGTATCCATGTATCACATGCAACGTAAATGAACATCGATTGACATTAATAATGTTTTGTAGGATACGTTTGGCATCTTTACACTTAAATTGATGAAGATCTATCGTAATTTCTAACTTTGAGTCAACTTCATCTACATGAATTCTTTGTAATTCGTCTCCGCGCATTACAAACGACAACTTACTCAAAACTGTTGTTTCATTCATAACAAAGACCTCCTTTTTACCAAAAACAAAAAATTAATCTAAGAAAGCCCCGAAGGGGCTATTTTCTCTGTTCTCTCTAGAGTTTTAATATTTCTTTACCAGCCCCGATAGGGGCTATCCTCTATCCTCTCAACAGGGAAGCTATTTCTCGCTTTTTCTATTATTGCCCCGAAAGGGGCAATCACAACATAAATTTCACACAAAATTAAATCAATCTTAACAAAAAAATATTTGATTTCATTTAAAATATCTAGTAACATATAGTTTTATATCTATATAGTGCCTTAAAATTATTATTTTTTAAAAAATTCATTGTAAAATAAGACTTTATTATAGACCAGTCCCTGTATAAATCTTTAATAACTGGTAAATCCCTATTAAAAAAAATAAAAAGAAAGTGGTGAAAATTATGGTAAATTATATAATTGTTCAGGCTGCTATAAATTATACTGAAGCATGCATGCTAAAAAATAACAGTGATATAGATTTTGAAAAAAGAGCAAGCAACGAAGCCTATACCCGTTCATTTAAAGATTTTGGAATAACCAAACTAGGAATTTGGGTTAATTTAGAAAAAATATTTATTGAACCTAATAATGTAAGAAATTGTGCTTTAAAAGCCACCATTAATTGTTCTTCCTTTTTTAAAAATGGAGTTTTTGATATTGGCGAAGTTTCTAAACGACTTGCGATATTAAAGCTGGGCTTACCAAAAGAATCAAAAGCATTGTCTTGGAATATTCAAACAATTTGTTTCACAAAGCAAGTTAACTGTTCAAATCCTTTAATATATAAAAAACTACTTCTAAATAATTTTTGCCAAAACAACAAAAGCTTTAAAAACATAATAGAAACTCATGATGAACAACAAACATTAACATATATTAATCAAAAAGGAGCAAAATTATTAGATTTAACTTTCGATGAAAATCATAATTGTATTACCTTAAACCTTACCATACAAAAGAAAAAATTAGAAAATATAAAAAAAAGCAACAATTATCCATTTACAAGCAGATCTTTGTGTGACAATACATGCAATTTGGATGAATTAGAAAAAACATTATGGTACAGTTATCTAAACTCAGCTGGAGGGTCTGCAGACTATTATTCGTACAATGCTTCGGAACAAATTATAGAGAAACTAAATGTTTCTCACAAATCAAAACAACAAATGTATTCTGTCCTTAAGGGGATTGCTTTGTATAAGACTGTTGCCAACTATCTTGATCATGTTGATAAACAAACTGTTATATATAAAGATATCAATACTATAAAAACTAAAAGTTGTGCATTAAAATACATTCATATGTTATCAAATGAGGCGCATATTAATCCAATTAACCTGTCTCGTCGCACAGCATCCAAAATCAAGACAGATACATTAAAAAATTTAATTACTTTGATGGGAATAGATGTCGAAGTAGAAAAGAAAAAAAATCAAGAAAATAGGAAAAGAGAAAAACAATCTAAGCATGATATGTTTACAATCACAGATAAAGATTGCCCACTTTTAGCTAATTTATAAAAAAATTTTTCAGCTACCAATAATTTCATTTTGGGTAAGGAGCAGGTGCGACGAATGGGGGCCTTGCGAAGCAAGGTAAATGACGAAGAATTCAGCGATGGCATTTATGATGCTTCCACCTTGTACAAACGGGGTGTGTTATCGCACCTTATACCCTTCATATTTCATAAAGCAGTCGTTCTACTGACCATAATGGAGCGGAATAGCGTCCGGATGCGTCAATACAGGAATTTTGTGTTGTGACATCGGATTTTGAAACAGGATTTGGATTGTATTTTTGAATATATATTCGAGTTTGATATCAGATTCAGTATCGATACCGATACAAGATTCGGTGGTATCAGAACCCGTACCCACATATTGCCCCGATATTGTTCGCCATATACGGACAGATAGGGAAATAGTGGTATGGCTGGCATGGATGAGAATGTTGCTTGGAATAATGAGCATTCTAGAAACAGTTTAGTAAACGCTCCATAGTGAGTACATAGACTAGCCTATACTTTTTTGAGATAATAAAGTTACTTAAAAATTGTCAAAAAAGTATAGGCTATAGTTTTTTGACCAAAAATCAGGAGGCTAAGGTTATGAAACCATTCGAAGTTTCTGCATAGGAAAGAAGAACTGGGTAATGATTGATACGATTGCAGGAGCCGAGGCAAGTGCCATTGTATATAGTCTTTCAGAAACAGCAAAAGCGAACAATCTGAAACAGTATGATTATTTTGAATATTTGTTAACCGAGATACAAAAGCACATGGATGATACAGACCGAAGCTTTTTGGAAGACTTGTTACCTTGGTCTCCTAAGCTTCCGGATAATTGCAGAAAGAGTAAACAAGAGCAACTTACAATCTTCTAAATATTCATCAATAGCAGAATGAAAATTCTTCTCAAGTTCTTGAACAGAAGATGCTTCATAAGACAATAATGATTTAATGCCAACAACTTTTCCATAAAAACATTTATCTTTTTCAGCATATTCAACCGTTCCATTATAATTTTTATAAGGCAATAAATTGCTCATAGAACCCCGTCCTTTCTTGATTATTCAATAACGATCTACTTTTCTTAAATAGAATAAATAAAAGCATCATAATACTTCAGTAGTATTTCATTTGTAGTATTATTTTTGTTTTCTACACAGAATAAATATCTTCCTTTGTTTCTATTATGTACGGTCTATTATAGATATACGAAAAAATATCTTCATATGATTCTTATCCCTAATATCCAGAAGCTTTTGCGTATGCTGCATCTTCTGAAAAATCCGGCTGATTTGAAACAAATTCTATAATCTCGGATGATTTTGCTTCCGGATGCTTCTTTATATAATCTATCAATATTTCACGTCGTGTCTGTTTATTTTTTGCATAATGCAACATGGCCACAACAAAATCAAAATACGCATCATCAACATTATTTAACAATGTTTCCAATTCTTTCATACTTTCACCACTTTCTATGCCGATTTTTTTGCTTTGTAGTTTTTCACAGATCTTCTTGCAAAATATCCTAATCCTTTATGCATCTGCCATTCATTCTCAAAATCCAACCGGTTAACCTCATATTCTGCAAGATATTTTATATCTTTTTCAGGAATTTCTCCATTTGCATAGTAGCGAATACATTCTTCCATAGATTTCACGAAAGAATTTACCAATATCCTGTCTCTTCCCATAAATTCACCCACTTTCTCATATATCTAAAAACTTTTTCGCCTGTTCTGCAGTCATATATTCGCCACGAGCAATCGCTTCCTCGGCAGCTTTCATTTTGGTTAAAAATATTTTTTCTGCCTCTTTTTTATCTAATGATTTTTCAGTCCGGCTCCAATATTCTTCTGATCTTTTATTTCCTTCTTCGTATGCATTCGTATTCTCAATTTTTTTTGTAATACTGGATGTTGGCATTTTTTTCACCTGCACTTTCATTTTCTATTAATCATCCGGATGTTTTTCTCCAATAAGACGACCGTTTTTGTCATAAATTCCATCGTCTAATATTTTATATGCTCTTTTTCGTTTTTCTTCACTAACTTTAGGAACCATGCTACCAATTCTTTTGATTTCTTCCAAATCAGTTACTCCTCTTAGCCTACTTTTAAACTGGCATGGTGATGTTATCATATCTTCAGTGTAATTTAATCCTGTCATTTCAGGCAAATGGTTGGCTTCTAATAGTTCTAGTACTGCATTTTTTATACGTTCTTTAAGATTGCTGTAAGAACTGTCTTCTAACATAAGACCTGGAATATCGTCACTTATGGCAAACCAGATTTTAGCATCCTCATCCCACTTAATATTTACTGTATAATCCATATAATCACTTCCATTTTTATCCAATCAATACTTTCTTTCCTTCAAACGCAAAACCATAATGTTGAATATTTTCAGGTTTAATTCCTCGTTCTAACAGTTTTGTATCGTACTGCATTTCTTCAATTTGCAAAAGTGCAGCGGCTACTGTATCCTTTAATGTTTTTTCTTCATCAGCATCATGCACCTTGAATTCCAACACAATTGCCGGCTCATTTTCCTTTAGAGGATAAAGCATGACATCATACCGACCATATCCACTCTCTCCATTGGATAAGACTTCATATTTTCCACGTAATTCCACTAAAAGTCCAAGTACAAATCCATGGTAGAAACGCTCTGGCTGCGTTTTTTGAGAAGGATGTTTTCCTGTATCAAAAGAACTGAATGTGGCCAAAGCCACTTCATTCATATATATGTTCATTTCTTTTACATTACCTTTTAATAATGCACTGACAAAGCCATTATAATTTGAAGAAGTCATCTTAAACCAGCCTTTGAACATTTTCACGAACATGCTTCTTACTTCTTTATTGGTAATACTCAAACTATGCACTGGCTCATCTAGTTCCTCACCATATTCATCCTGATATTTAACCTTATCTACCTTTAAGTATCCGCTTGCTAACATTAAGCTCCAGATAGCATCCTCATCTTCGTCCAGTTGATTAAATATAATCTGTTCATCTATAATAACTTGTATCATGTCCCCTTTTATTAAAAGTTCCATCTTTTTCTTGACATTAGAAGATGATGATTGCAATAACATATTTATTAATCCATTCGAACTAGTAGAGGCCCAATATGCTTGTAGTTTTCTCTCATCTAAAAAGTTTGTAATAGACCATGGATTATAAATATCTTCCTGTGTTCCAAATGTGAAACCATCGTACCACTCTTTGACATCCTGTTTTCGTTCTGATAATCCAAGGTTATCTAAGGAATTGAACACCTCTTTTTCTGTAAAACCAAAGCAGGTTGCATATTTATTGCTTGTTGTAGTTATTACTTTTAAATTATTGAGGTCAGAAAAAATACTTTCCTTTGACACTCTTGTAATTCCAGTCATTATGCCTCGCTCCAAGCTTGGGTTTGTTTTAAATGTAGCATTAAACATACTTCGGATAAATTCAGTGAATTCTTCCCAATAACCACCTAAATAGGCTTCCTGCATTGGTGTGTCATATTCATCCAAAAATATAAGTACTTTCTTCTGATAATATCGACTTAAATAATCACTTAAATTTTTCAATGCATCCTGTGCTGTTACATCGTCCATATCTGTGCCTACGGATAAAAACTGTTTCCGTTCATTTGGTGTCAAACCTTCCCAGTCGGCTAAATAATATCTCTCATCATACAGTTTTGACAAAATATTCTTTATCTTTTTTACCGCATCATTATAATTTCCCTGCTTTACATCTGCAAAACTCAAAAATATCACAGGATATGTTCCCTGTAGCTCTCTGTATTTTTCTTCTTTCCAAATATCCAAACCATCAAACAAGTCTGCGCGATCCTTATATTTTATAGAAAAGAAACATTCCAACATATTCATGTTTAATGTTTTTCCAAAACGACGAGGCCGAGTAATCAATGTTACCCTGTCTCCGCTTTCCCACCACTCCTTTATAAAAGCAGTTTTATCGATATAGAAATACTCAGCCTGTCTAATTTCTAAAAAATCCTGTATACCAATTCCTACTGTTTTTTTCATCTTATTGTTTCACATCCTTTCTGTGTATAAACGTACAATTCTTCATATTTAAATAATAAACTATTCTGATTTTATTATACTTGATAAATATATAAAATCCAATTATGCATATATAAAATTTTGCTTTTTTCAGAACGATTATTTTTTGTATGTTGAAATAATGCGACCGCAATCCCAGTGATTTTAGACAATGAGTGGTTTATTATGGAAATTTAACACTATTCTGCGAACATAATTTTTTATTCTCTTTATTTTGCGTTGTCAAAATGGCATCATTTTGGCAATGAAAACTTTTTTGCTGTACCTTTCTGTTGTCAAAATGGCATCATTTTAGCAACGAAAACTTTTTTGCTGTACCTTTCTGTTGTCAAAATGGCATCATTTTAGCAACGAAAACTTTTTTGCTGTACCTTTCTGTTGTCAAAATGGCATCATTTTAGCAACGAAAACTTTTTTG
>JAFQCK010000164.1 GCA_017416465.1 Lachnospiraceae bacterium
ACATTATAACATGTAACGGAGGAAAGATGGTTGTCGTTAGCCATCTTTTTCTCTTTTTATAGAAAAATTTAGCGGAGGTTGTGACTTGCATAAGTCACAGCCTCCGCTGTTATGGACTGTTTATTAACCGACAGCCCCTTTTTTATACTAAACAAAAATTACGGTGCAGGAGTAGTTGTAGGAGTAGTTGTAGGAGTACTTGTACTCTCAGTTTCCTTAGCCTGACTTTCTGCAATATGTGTACTACATTTGTTTGTAGGAACAGAACCTTTTGCAAAATATTCAGAAATTATGTGTGGACATACACCATCAACTGCTAAATCTCCGGTTGTTTTACATATTCTTTCTTCAACAATTGAATCTGGCTTAGGAAATTTAGGGTCTTCAACATAACCTTTTTCCTGATTGATTCTTGT
The DNA here is from genome assembly GCA_017416465.1 of Lachnospiraceae bacterium. Taxonomy (GTDB): domain Bacteria; phylum Bacillota; class Clostridia; order Lachnospirales; family Lachnospiraceae; genus Bovifimicola. Next base: position 417 of record JAFQCK010000164.1, read on the forward strand.
AACAATCTTACTCCACATTGAATTATGATATGAAGTGTTTGCAAGTTTGGAATTTACATCATAACCACACCAAATTGTTGCAGTTAAGTAAGGTGTGTAACCGGCAAACCAAATATCATTATCATTAGTAGTAGTACCTGTCTTACCGGCAACTGTCATACCATTAACAGCACATCTTGTACCTGTTCCGCTCGGATGAGAAACAACATCAATCATAGCATTAGTAAGTAACCATGCAGTGGTTTCTTTTAAAACAACATGAGTAGAAGGATTTGATTCTAAAATAACTTTTCCGTCATGGTCTAATACTTTTGTATAATAAACAGGTTCAATATATTCACCACCATTAGCGATAGAAGCGTAAGCGGCACATAACTCGATATTAGTAACACCATATGTTATACCACCAAGTGCAAGTGATTGGTTGATATCACTTACGATTGAACCATCGTTAAGTGTCTTTTTTGCAACTAAAGTTGTTATTCCAAATTCCTGTACGTAATCAAAACCTAACTGAGGTGTTATTTCTGTTAAAAGTTTAGAAGTAACTACGTTCATGGAATCTCTGATACCTTCTCTGATAGTAGAAGGACCTCTATAACTGTTACCCCACCAGTTACTTACAGGACGTCCGTTAACATCATTAAATGGTGAGTCAATAATTATTGAGCCCAGTGTATATCCACAGTTGTCCATAGCAGGAGCAAATGTTGATAAAACCTTAAAACAAGAACCAGGTTGTCTCTTAGTATCTGTTGCACGATTGAGTGTTCTGCTCTTTGTTTTTTCACCACGACCACCCACTATTGCAAGTACATGACCATTAGACTGATCCATAACAGTAAATGAAGTCTGTGGCTGAATAGTGTATTCTATATTTTCATCTAATTCAGTGTCACCCTCTTTTAAGTATTCTGCTTTAAATTCCTGTATTAATTGATCACACTCTTCGGTTGTATCAAATATAAGTTTAAAATTCTTCTTTTCAAGTAATACACGATTATAATAGTCCAAATCAACTTCTGAGTAATTTTGAACTGTACCATCAGCCTGTTGAACCGACCAAGCCCAATTTACTGAATAAGTAATGGCAATTGGATAATTTTCAGGATTATTTACTTCTTCATTACAAATATTTTGAATAGTAGCATCCTGTGTTGTATAAATGCTAAGACCACCGCTATATAAAATATTATATGCTTGAGTCTGAGTATATCCTTTTTGTTCCTGTAAATCTTCAATAATTTGTTCAATCAATTCATCTACAAAATAAGAATAAGGAGAAGTAGTAGATTTTTCAATATTTACTGTCTGAATACGTGAGTAAACATCATCTGCAATTGCTTCCTCATATTCAGCTTTTGTAATATGTCCGTTTTTTAACATATTATTAAGAACTTTTTTTCTTCTCTTGGCATTGCTCTCAGGATTAGTAACAGGGTTAAATTCTGATGGGTTCTGAGTTATGGCAGCAATAACAGCACTTTCAGAAATATTTAATTCAGAGGCATTTTTGTTAAAATACCTCTGTGCAGCAGACTGAACACCAAGACAATTTGAGCCGAGGTTTATAGTGTTTAAGTAGCTCTGTAAAATTTCATTCTTAGGAGTAGTCTTTTCTAATTCTAAAGCTAAATATTGTTCCTGAAATTTTCTTTTGAAAAGAGCACCAATTGAGTTTTCTCGTCCACCATCTTCAAAAACGTTATTTTTTAACAACTGTTGTGTTATTGTACTTGCACCTTCTCTAAATGAACCAGTAGTAATAGCTACCATACCGGCTCTTATAATACCTTTAATATCAATACCATTATGTTCCAAGAAACGTTCATCTTCTATGTCGATGAAAGCATATTGCAAACATTCAGGAATCTCTTCAATATCTATCTGAGTTCTATTAGAACCGGATTTTAGCAGTGTTGTTACGGCATTGCCATCACTATCATAAACCATAGTCGAATATCCTGTAGGCGTAACATTAAGAGTATTAATATCAGGTGCACTGTCAATAATTCCATTAATCATTCCCAGACCGGTGAAACCAACAACAACAATTAAAAGAATTATTAAATATAATGATAATTTAAAACAGTTTATAAAGAATTTTGTAATTCGTTTTGAATTCTTTGATAAAAGAGCTTTTCTCTTATCGCCTACTTTATTAAAACTAAAATTCATAAATCCTCCATTTAATACTAAGTATATATTTTTATAAATAAAATCCAATTAAACTAGTTAATTATACCAAATATATATAATTAAATAAAGTTAAATCTTTATTAAGTAATGATTATAAGCTAATAGTAATAGTTTTGGCTTAAAGAATGGTGTTTAAACATATGGAGTTGAAAAAAAATACATTTAAATGTATATTTAATAAGAAGATTATTTATATGATTAAATTTTATATTTCTGAGGTGAAAAACTAATGTCAAATAAGATTATTATAGAAGGTGGCAGTGGAGAAATTGTTGAAAAAAAATCAAGGTTCATTGCAACGGTTAAAGCTGTGGAGACTGAGGAAGAAGCCATAGCATTTATTAATGAAATGAAGAAAAAATATTGGGATGCAAGACATAATTGTATGGCATATATTGTGAATGATATCAAAAGGTTTAGTGATGATGGCGAACCGCAAGGGACGGCAGGGAAGCCTATTTTAGATGTTCTGGAAGGTAAAAACATATCTAACGGAGTAATCGTTGTTACCAGATATTTTGGTGGAATTTTACTTGGTACAGGTGGTCTTGTAAGGGCATATCAAAAATCAGCGATAGAAGGACTTGAAAATTCAGTGATTGCTGAAAAATGTAATGGATATATATCAGTCATACTTACTGATTATAATGGACTTGGTAAAATTCAGTATATTGCTTCAAATGAAGGAATAAATCTTATAGATATTATGTATACAGATAATGTTACTATTAAATTTGTCTCATTAAAAGATGAATATAATTCTTTTGTTAATAAGGTTATAGAAGCAACAGCAGGTAAAGCTCAGATATCTGATAGAAATGAGATTGATTTTTATAAAACAGAAAACGGAATACATATTATTTAGTTGAAAAATATTCATTTAAGAAAAAAGACTTATAAGTAACTTAATCATAATAAAGTTATCTATAAGTCTTTTTCTAATGGATTATGCCTGATTCTTTTTGAATGCAGCACGTTTTCTTAATGTAGGATCTAATATTTTCTTTCTTATTCTTAAACTTGTAGGTGTAACTTCAAGTAATTCATCAGTATCTATAAATTCAAGACATTGTTCAAGACTTAAAATTCTTTTTGGAGAAAGCTTTAATGCATCATCTGAACCAGAGGCACGAGTGTTGGTAAGCTGTTTCTTTTTGCAGACATTTACTTCAATATCATCAGTTTTACCATTTTGACCAACTACCATACCTGAGTATACTTTTTCACCGGGTTCAATGAAGAGTGTACCACGTTCCTGTGCATTAAATAGACCGTATGTTATAGCTTCACCGGCTTCAAATGCAATAAGTGAACCCTGTTTTCTGTACTGAATATCTCCTTTATATGGACCATATCCGTTAAAGATAGTATTTAAAATACCATTTCCTTTAGTATCAGTCATAAATTCTCCACGATAACCTATTAAACCACGAGAAGGAATTGAAAATTCGAGTCTTGTGTAACCACCATTAGCAGTAGACATAGATATTAATTCACCTTTACGCTCACTTAATTTCTGAATAATTGCACCTGAAAATTCTTCAGGAACGTCAATATAAGCAAGCTCCATTGGTTCTAATTTTTTACCGTTTTCATCAGTTTTATATAAAACCTCAGCTTTACTTACAGCGAATTCGTAGCCTTCACGTCTCATGTTTTCAATTAATACTGATAAATGAAGCTCTCCTCGTCCTGAAACCTTATAGCTTTCAGTAGTTTCTGTTTCTTCTACACGAAGACTGACATCTGTATTTAATTCTCTGAATAATCTGTCACGTAAATGTCTTGATGTAACAAATTTTCCTTCTAGACCTGCAAGAGGACTGTCGTTGACATTAAACTGCATTGATATAGTTGGTTCAGAAATCTTCTGGAAAGGAATTGCAACAGGATTATCAGGAGAACATATTGTATCACCGATATGAATATCAGATATTCCGGAAATTGCAACAATTGAGCCAATTGCAGCTTCAGTAACTTCGACTTTATTAAGTCCTTCAAATTCATAAAGCTTACTGATTTTAACTTTTTTCTTAAAATCAGGGTCATGGTGGTTAACCAAAACAACTTCCTGATTAACTTTAAGTTTTCCGTTGTCAACTTTACCAACACCGATTCGTCCAACATATTCATTATAATCTATTGTGCTTATAAGAACCTGAGTATCAGCATCAGGGTCCCCATCAGGAGCAGGAATGTAATTGATGATAGTTTCAAATAAAGGAACCATATTTTCCGGAGAATCATCTAATTCGAGAATAGCATGTCCTGATTTTGCAGATGCATATACAAAAGGACAATCCAATTGTTCATCAGAAGCATCAAGTTCGATAAACAGTTCCAAAACTTCATCAATAACTTCATTTGGTCGTGCTTCCGGTCTGTCAATTTTGTTAATACAAACAATTACAGGCAAATCAAGCTCTAAAGCTTTTTTAAGAACAAATTTTGTCTGAGGCATAGCACCTTCAAATGCGTCAACTACAAGAATAACACCGTCAACCATTTTAAGAACACGTTCAACTTCTCCACCAAAATCAGCATGTCCCGGTGTATCAATAATATTAATCTTTACATCATTATATGTTACGGCAGTATTTTTTGAAAGAATTGTAATACCACGTTCTCTTTCAATATCATTTGAATCCATAACTCTTTCTGCAACTTCCTGATTTTCTCTGAAAGTTCCACTTTGTTTTAATAATTGGTCAACCAATGTTGTTTTACCATGGTCAACGTGAGCGATAATCGCAATATTTCTTATATCTTCGCGTTTAATCTTCATAAATACCTCTTTTCTAAATACGACTCACATGTATTTTTGTAACACACGCTAACAAGTTTAGCACAATAATTTAAATTTTCAAGGAAATAATGAAAAAAATAGATTTATTTGTCGTAAGTTGTCGAACGAAAGTTTAATAAAACTGTGTGAATATATAGAATTTAGTAATATTTTATGTTAAAAAAATATTAAACTTATGTTATTTATTAAGTTTAGACATTAAATGGAGTAAAATAAACAGGAAGGATGAATATTTTGGAAAAAACATTTAGTAAGGAAATTATAAGAGGTACGGAGTTAAATGTATTAATAATAGGGAAAAGAGAAGGAATGGAAGAAGTATTAAAAGAATTTGATATTTTTTATGATATCATTTTGACAAAAGATGAGTTGATTGAAAAATATAAAAAAAATCATTATGAAATTATATTTATTGGAAATGATTATCTTGAGAAAAATATTGAAAAAAATGATTTATCAGAATTGATTGATATTATCAGAAAAAACGATAAGAACAATAATACATTAATTGTGGGATTAATGAATAATGAAGATAAGCATTTTAGAAATATATTAAATTCTAATAATGTTGAATTGGTTTTATTTAAACCTGTACAAGCAGGTCAGATGATTGTTATTCTGAGAAATGATTTTAATTGGAAAATTATTAGAAACTTTACAGAAAAACTAAATTAAAGTATAATAGACAAGATTAAAATTATACGGAGGCATTAAAATGGAAAAGATAAAGATGACAACTCCATTAGTTGAAATGGATGGAGATGAAATGACAAGAATTTTATGGAAGATGATTAAGGATGAACTTATTTGTCCGTACGTAGAATTAAATACTGAATATTATGATTTAGGACTTGAGAACAGAAATGCTACTGATGATAAAGTTACTTTTGAATCAGCTGAAGCTACAAAGAAATATGGTGTAGCAGTTAAGTGTGCTACAATTACTCCAAACGCAGCAAGAATGACAGAGTACAATCTTAAAGAGATGTGGAAGAGTCCAAACGGAACAATCAGAGCAATTCTTGATGGCACTGTTTTTAGAGCACCTATTATTGTCAAGGGAATTGAGCCTTGTGTTCGTAACTGGAAAAAGCCTATAACACTTGCAAGACATGCATATGGTGATGTATATAAAGCTACTGAGATGAAAGTTTCAGGTAAAGGTAAAGCTGAAATTGTTTTTACAGATGAAAATGGTAATGAAACAAGAGAGCTTATCCATGAATTTAAGGGACCTGGTGTGCTTCAGGGACAGCATAACCTTGAAGGCTCAATTGAAAGCTTTGCAAAGAGCTGTTTTGAATATGCACTTTCAACAAAGCAGGACCTTTGGTTTGCAACAAAGGATACAATTTCTAAAAAATATGACCATACATTTAAAGATATCTTTAATGAAATATTTGAAAACGAATATAAAGATAAATTCGAGGCAGCAGGTATTACATATTTCTATACATTAATAGATGATGCAGTAGCTCGAGTAATGAAGTCAGAAGGTGGATATATCTGGGCATGTAAGAACTATGATGGTGATGTTATGAGTGATATGGTTTCATCAGCTTTTGGTTCTCTTGCAATGATGACATCTGTTTTAGTATCACCACAGGGATACTATGAATATGAAGCTGCTCATGGTACAGTTCAGAGACATTATTACAAACATCTTAAAGGTGAAGAAACATCTACAAACTCGGTTGCAACAATATTTGCGTGGTCAGGAGCTTTAAGAAAACGTGGTGAATTAGATTCAAATGAAGCACTTGTTAAATATGCAGATAATCTTGAAAAAGCTACAATTGCAACAATTGAATCAGGTAAGATGACAAAAGACCTTGCGCTTATTACTTCAATTGACAATCCAACAGTATTAAATAGTGAAGGATTTATTAAAGCAATAAGAGAAGAATTGGATAAACTCAATTAATAGCCTGAATTTTTAAGATGAGGTAAAGATATATATGGAAAGAGAAGTTATTCCCGGACAAATTTATAAGCATTTTAAAAATAAACTATATCAGATTGTTACGGTTGCAAGACATTCTGAAACTAAGGAAATGCTTGTTATTTATCAACAATTGTATGGAGATTTTGAAGTATATGCAAGACCACTTGAAATGTTTATGTCAGAGGTTGACCATGAAAAATATCCGGATGTTACTCAAAAATATAGATTTGAACTTTTAAAGAAAAATTCTGTAAGTAAGTTTATGGTTGATGAGAGTAAATTTGAACAGAAAGAAAAGGATGTTTTACAGGAAGAAGCTTCTATAAGTGATAATAATACATTTGAAAGTGATTATGAAAAAGTTAATCCATACTTGTTGAGATTTTTAGATGCAGAAACTTTTGAAGAAAAGAGAAATATTCTTATTCAAGCCAAAAACGAAATTGATGACAGGTTAATTGATGATATAGCAGTTTCAATAGATGTAACCATTGATGAAGGTGAATTATCTGATAGATTCAATAGTTTGTTGCAGTGTGTAGATACATTTTCAAAGTATGAAGTTAATAGATTAAGATGAATAATTTAATATAAATTAATAAAAACGGTTGATTAATTATATAGTCAACCGTTTTTATGTTACTATAAATAATCTTTTTATTTTGAATTGTCGGACAAATCTGTTAAAAATAAGAAAAAGACAGAAAATGTGTATAACTATGTGGATAATGTGGAAAAGATTTGTATTGTAGAGTTTGTATATTATTGACAATTTTTGTATTATTGTATACAATTATACAATGACATAAATTTCGAAAGGAGAGATACTGAAAAGTTGTTCAGTATATAAGCATAATGGATAACAGGAAAGTAATTACTAACACAAAGACAAATTTATTAGAACTTGAAGAACATTTTTATCATTTAGTAGATGTGGATAAACCAAATATTTATCATAACCTATTTCCATATGAGGAAGTACCTAAAATAGCATTTAATGAAAGAATTGTACCACACAATATGCCGGATGATATATGGATAACAGATACAACTTTTAGAGATGGACAGCAGTCAAGGGCACCATATACATCTGAACAAATAGTAAGAATTTTTGATTACCTTCACGAATTAGGTGGAGAAAATGGAATTATTCGTCAGAGCGAATTTTTCTTATACAGTAAGAAAGATAGAGATGCAGTTTATAAATGTATGGAAAGAGGATACAAGTTTCCTGAGGTTACTAGCTGGATTAGAGCAAGTAAAAAGGATTTTGAGCTTGTTAAAGATATTGGACTTAAAGAAACGGGTATTCTTGTAAGTTGTTCGGATTTTCACATTTTTTATAAGATGAAGATGACAAGACGTGAATGTATGAATCATTATTTAAGCGTTGTAAGAGAGTGTCTTGAAACAGGTGTAAGTCCGAGATGTCATTTGGAAGATATTACAAGAGCTGATATTTATGGATTCGTAATACCATTTTGTCTTGAACTTATGAAATTGCAGGATGAGTATGATATTCCGGTTAAGATTAGAGCATGTGATACTATGGGGTATGGTGTGAATTTTGCCGGTGCGGTTATTCCACGTTCTGTACAGGGAATTATTTATGGTTTAAATACACATGCAGGTGTTCCATCTGCACAGCTTGAATGGCATGGACATAATGATTTTTATAAAGCAGTAACTAATTCAACAACTGCTTGGATATATGGAGCAAGTGGAGTAAACTGTTCATTGTTCGGAATAGGTGAAAGAACCGGTAATACACCTCTTGAAGCAATGGTATTTGAATATGCACAGTTAAAAGGCTCATTAGATGGAATGGATACGACAATTATTACGGATATTGCAGAATATTTTACTAATGAAATTGGATATAATATTCCATCAAGAACGCCGTTTGTGGGTAAGAATTTTAATGTTACAAGAGCAGGAATTCATGCAGACGGATTACTTAAGAATGAAGAAATATATAATATTTTTGATACTGATAAATTACTTAAACGTCCTGTTTTAGTGTCAGTTTCTAATACTTCAGGACTAGCAGGAATTGCTCATTGGATTAATACATATTTTAAACTTAAAGATGATAAAAAGGTTGATAAGAGTAGTGAGCTTGTTAAGGAAGTAAAAGAATGGGTAGATAGCGAATATGAAGGTGGAAGAGTAACTGTAATAGCTGATGATGAATTGGTTAAAATAATAACTGATGTATGTGATGCAAAAGGTATTACAGGTATATTTAATTAATTTAATAAGGATTTAGCTATGGAAAATAATAAACATATAAAAACGAGTGATAAGTATTCTTTACAAGGAATGGTATATGACAGGATTCGTGAGGATATTTTAAACGGAGTTTACAAAAAAGATGATGAATTAAAGGAAATGACTATAGGTGCAGAGTTGGGAGTTAGTAGAACTCCTGTAAGAGAAGCTTTAAGACAGCTTGAATTACAGGGGCTTGTTAAAATTATTCCTAATAAAGGTGCGTATGTAATCGGTATTAGTAATAAGGACATAAAGGATATTTATGAAATGCGTGCAAGACTTGAAGGCTTATGTGCAAGATGGGCAACAAGAAATTCTACTGAAAAAGATATATTAAAGCTTGATGAAATTGCAGATTTGTCAGAATTTCATTGTTTGAAGCAAAAATATGATAAAGTACTTGAACTTGATAATCAGTTTCATGAATTATTATATGACATGGCTGATAGTCAGATGCTTCATAGAACTATGTCTGATTTACACCATAACGTTGAAATTATCAGAAAAAAAACATTGGCATCTAAGAATAGAGCTGAAGCTTCAATTAAGGAGCATAGAGATATAATAGATGCAATTAAATCTAAGAACGAAGATAAAGCTGAACAATATGCAGTATATCATATGAATAAAACTATTGAAAATATTGAGGAACAGGGACTGTGGAAATAAATAAAGAAAAAATAATTAATATATTTAAAATATCGATTTCAGCAATTATATCAATATTTATTGCTTTGGAACTTGGTCTTGAACATTCTATTTCAGCAGGTATCGTAACGATTCTTACAATTCAGCCTACTAAAAAGGAAACTATAAAGACGGCATTTGGTAGATTTATTGCATATATTGTATCGTTAATATTAGCATTTTTTAGCTTTAAATTATTCGGGTTTGGATACATTGGATTTGCTCTTTTTATTATTTTCTATGTGTTGGTATGTGTACTATTTAATTGGATAAATGCAATTTCAATAAATGCGGTATTAGTTTCACATATTTTAGTTTCGGGAAATATGAATTATCAAACAATAAAAAATGAAACTTTAATTTTTATAATTGGTGCAGGAATAGGTATAATCGCTAATCTTCATCTCAAAAAAAATGTATTTTATATTGAAGAATTAAAAGAAAAAAATGATTTGCAAATTAAAGAAATATTGTTTGGGATGTCTAAAAGAATATTGGAAAAAGATGAGATAGAAGATAATTTTGAAGCATTTATGGAACTGAAAAAATCAATAAGAAAAGCAAAAAACGTCGCAGAAGAGAATTATAATAATCAACTACTTAGAAATGATATTTATGATATTGAATATATAAAAATGCGAGATAATCAGTGCCATATGCTTTATCAGATGTATAAGACAGTAATAAAGCTTAAAACAACGCCTATTACAGCAGAAAAAATTTCTAAGTTTCTTGAAGAAATGGCTAAAACATATCATAAAGATAATACAGGAAAAGAATTGCTTGAAAAATTTTATGAGATTGATAAAAGTATGAAAAGTAAGCCATTACCAATTGTAAGAGAAGAATTTGAAGATAGAGCTAAATTATTTATGCTTCTTAGATATATTGAGGAATTTATACAGATAAAAGTAGAGTTTTCTGAAAGAAAATTTTAAATAAAAACAGCATATACTTGCTTTTTAGTATATGCTGTTTTGCTTTGTAAGATTAATATCATAAGCTATTTAAATATTATTCAGAAAGTTCTTCCCATTTTTCATAAAGTTCATTTAATTCTGCTGTAATTGAATCTAGTTTTTTTGTTATTTCCATTAGTTTTGAAACATTTGAAGCGTTTTCAGGGTCGTTCATCTCTTCATTAAGAGAATTTGATTCTTCTTCTAAGAGAAATATTTTTTCTTCAACCTTTTTTATATCATTTTGTTTCTTTCTTTGCTTGGCCTGTTCGTTTTTCCAGTCTTTCCAGTCAGCTTTATTTTCTGAAAGATTATTTGTATTAGAAGTTGTTATTTCAGCTTCGTTAGAAGCGTATATTTTTGTTAATTCATCTTTCTTTTCAAGATAGTAGTCATAGTTTCCAAGATAATTAACAAGCTTTTTATTAACTAAATCAAGAATTCTTGTTGCGGTTTTATTAATAAAATAACGGTCATGAGATACATATAAAATGGTTCCTTCATAGTTGTTGATTGCATTTTCAAGAATTTCTTTGGATGTTATATCTAAATGGTTGGTTGGCTCATCTAATATAAGGAAATTAGCATTAGAAAGCATAAGCTTTGCCAAAGATACTCGTCCGCGTTCGCCACCACTTAATTCCTTGATTTGTTTAAATACGTCATCTCCTGTAAATAAAAATGCTGCTAAAACATTTCTTATCTCAGTATTAGTCATATCAGGATAAGTATCCGAAATTTCATCAAAAATTGTTTTATCCATGGATAAGACATTATGTTCCTGGTCATAATATCCTATTTCAACCTTACTTCCTATTGTTATTTCACCGCTGTCGGGAGATATTATTTCATTAATTATTTTTAAAATTGTTGTTTTACCTGTACCATTGTTACCGATAATACTTAATTTTTCACCATTCTTAATTTCAAACGACAAATTATCAAAAAGAGTGTTATTATCATATGATTTTGAAAGATTTTTAACTGATAATACGTCATTTCCGCTACGTATTCGTGGTGTAAGCTTTAAGTTCATTTTATCATCTATAAAACGAGGTTTTTCTAAAACTTCAATTTTACTCAATTGTTTCTCACGACTTTCAGCTCTTTTAATTGATTTTTCACGATTAAATGACTTGAGCTTTTCAATAACTTCTTCCTGATGTTTAATTTCTCTTTGCTGGTTAAGATATTGCTTTAACATTGCATCTCTTAAGGCTTGTTTCTTTTTTGAAAAATCCGAGTAATTACCATTGTAGGTCATACATTTTGTGTTTTCAATTTCAACAACCTTGGTAACAATTTTGTCTAAAAAATATCGGTCGTGAGAAATGATAATTACGGCTCCTTTATAATTGGAAAGAAAAGTTTCAAGCCATGCTATAGAATTTAAGTCTAAGTGGTTAGTAGGCTCGTCTAAAAGTATAATGTCAGGGGCAGATAAGAGAATCTTACTTAAAAATACACGAGTCTTTTGTCCGCCTGACAAAGTTTCAATTTTTCTGTTAAAATCATCTTCACTAAAACCTAACCCTTTTAGCACACCTGTTATTTCACTTTTATAGGCATATCCGTTATTAAGTTCAAAATTATGACTTAATCTTGAATATGTATCTAATTTTTCTTCAAGTTCTCTTCCTTCTGAATTTTTTATTTCCAATTCAAGGATTCGAAGTCTTTCTTCCATCTGAATAATATCTTTTTTTACAGTCAACATTTCATCATAAATTGTATTATCACCGGTTATGTCAGGATGTTGTGATAAATAAGCAAGTTTTTTGTCTTTAGAAATGGTAACTGTTCCTGAATCGGAAGAGAGTTCACCGGTAATAATTTTAAATAGAGTGGATTTTCCGGCTCCGTTTATTCCAACAATGGCAGCTTTTTCATTGTCTTCAATATGAAAAGAGCAATTCCAAAGAACAGACTTGCTGTCAAAAGATTTATTTATATTACTGCATGATAAAATCATTTTTCTAAAAAATATGCAAAAGCATAATACCTTTCTTAATTTTACTATTGATATATTAAACTAAAAAAAATGTATAAGCAACTTGATTTTTATAAAACATTGTTTAATTTTTATCAAAGCTATGATATAATTGAATAAGTTTATAATATTTATGTGTCGAAATTTAAATAATATTATAGTTTCAAATAAGGAGATGATGCAGAAGATGGTTAAAGAAGGTATTTCTACTGCAGTTATTAAGAGATTACCAAGATATTACAGATATTTAGGAGAATTACTTGAATCGGGAATAGAAAGAATTTCTTCGGGAGAATTAAGTGGGAAGATGAACGTTACAGCATCACAGATAAGACAGGATTTGAACAATTTTGGTGGTTTTGGACAACAAGGGTATGGATATAATGTTGAATACTTATATCTTGAGATAGGTAAGATATTAGGTGTTGATAAAAAGCATAGTATGATTATAATTGGGGCCGGAAATTTAGGACAAGCTATTGCTAATTATGCTAATTTTGAAAAAAGAGGATTTGTTGTTACAGGGTTGTTTGATAATAATCCTGAGATTTATGGAAAAATTGTAAGAGGGATAGAAGTTCAGTCAACTGAAAAACTAAAAGATTTTATAATTAATAATAAAATTGAAATTGCTGCGTTAACAATTCCTAAAAATGAAGCAGTAAAGGTTGCAGAAGTATTAATAGATGCAGGTATAAAGGCTATATGGAATTTTGCACATGTGGATTTGAATGTTCCAAAAGATGTTGTTGTTGAAAACGTACATTTATCTGAAAGTCTTATGAGATTATCGTATAATCTTACAAACGACAAAAAGAATACAGAATATTGATTATTTATGTAAATTATATTTCTTATATTTTACATAGATTGGAGAAAAATAATGGCTAAGAAAAAACAGGAAAAATCATTTAGTGAATATATAGATATAAAAAAAGTGCCTATTTTACCACTTGATAACAGATGGCATCAGTTATTTCCGGATAATGATAAGCCACCATATATCAAAAAACTTGAAAAAGAAGTTATGGAGATTGTTAAACGTGAAGGTGGAATTAGCAGAGAACTAAAAAAACTGTCAGTTACAAAGAAAAATCTGATGAATCAAATTGTTGCTAATATGAATGAAGTTTCAAATGAAGAAGAAAAACTTCGTCAAAAGAAAATGGCTGCCAGTCAAAAATTAATTTTGGATATAAATAAAAAAACAATAGATTTAGAAGATGAAAAATATCAGTTACCATATAAGTTATTGGAATTAAATGAGCAATTACTATTAGCAAGTATTGAAGTTTGTTATAATAGAATTAATGTTAATCAACAGAAAATAGATTTTTTAAACGAATGGATTGAAAATACAAGAAATGAATTAAAAAAGAATGTTATAATTCGTCAGGAAATGCAAGAGAATAATAATAACATATATTCTTATATGCATGATATACTTGGACCAAGATTTATGGAAGTGTTTGATGCTGACGACAATTACAATAAACAGAATAATTCAAATGATGATTAATAATTTATGAAAGGGTAAACTTACTTTTATGATTATCGGAATAGGCAATGATATAGTTGAAATTGAACGCTTTAATAAAATAAATAATTTTGAAGGATTTGTAAAGAGATATTATACTGAAGAAGAGATAAGTGCGTCAAAAGGACGTACTTCCTTTTTTGCAGGAAATTTTTCTGTAAAAGAGTCTGTTTCTAAGATGTTTGGAACAGGTTTTAGAGATTTTTCGTTGAAAGACATTGAGGTTCTTAGAGATGAACTTGGTAAACCATATGTTAATTTGTATGGAAATGCTAAGAAAATTTCTGATAATTTAGGAATAACAAAGATTTTTGTAAGTATTTCTAATACAGATACTTTGATTTCGGCAGTTGCAGTTGGTGAAAAAACAGATTAAAAATAGGAGAAACTAATGAATTATTTTATTTCAGGAAAATTAGCATCATTAATAGATTCATATTCAATAAATGAGATTGGAATTCCTTCAATTGTACTAATGGAAAGAGCCGCCTTAGCTGTTGCAGAAGAAGTAATAGAAACATTTGAAGATGAAAAATATAAAAAAAATACTTTCGGCTCAGAAAATGTTTTAGTTGTTTCCGGTATAGGGAATAATGGTGCTGATGGATTGGCTGTTGCAAGAATTTTATATCTAAAAGGTTATAAAGTTAAAATTGTTGTTTTAGGTGATATAGATAAATCCAGTGAAGAGTTTAAAATTCAATATAAAATATTGAAAAATCTTAATATTGATATTGATTTTATAAATGATTTGGAGATAGTCGAAAAGATATTTAGTGAAAACTATTCTGTGATTATTGATTCATTATTTGGTATAGGTCTTTCAAGGGATGTTGAAGGATTAAAATACGATATGATAAAAAAAATTAATGAAAATAATTCGATAATTGTTTCTGTTGATATTCCCAGTGGTATCGATTCTAATACCGGCACAGTAAAAAATATTTCTGTAATTGCTGATAAAACGGTTACATTTGGTTATGCAAAGGTTGGACATATTATTGGTGAAGGTAAAAAATATACAGGAAAATTAATTATAAAAGATATAGGTTTTTGTATACCTGACAATTTTAAGTTTGATAATATAAATGAATTCAAAATAGTTGATAATTTATTCGAGTATTTAGAAAAAGAAGATTTAAAAATAATTCCTAAGAGGAATATTACATCTAACAAAGGAAGTTATAAGAATGTAATAGTAATTGGTGCGGGTGAAAATATGTCAGGAGCAGTTGCACTTGCAGCATCTTCGGCATATAGATGCGGATGTGGAATTGTAAAAATATATGCCGATAAAAAAAATATTGATGTTTTAAAGATATTGGTAAAAGAAGCAATCATAGATGAATATGATAATATAGATTTTGATAAAATTAATGCAGATAAAGACATAATAATTATTGGCCCCGGACTATCTGTAAATGAAAAATCTAAAAAACTGGTTGAAAAAGTATTGGATACTAATTGTAAAAAAATAATTGACGCAGATGCACTTAATATAATTAGTGAGAATAAAATATTATTAGATAAATTTGATGAAAATTTAGTAATAACACCACATATTAAGGAAATGTCAAGACTAATTGGAGAAGAAACAATATTTATAAAAGATAATATTTTAAAGGTTGCAAAAGAGTTTTCTTTAAAGTATAAATGTATTACGTTAATAAAAGACTCTTCATCTGTTATTTCTGATACAAGTGGAAAAGTAAGAATAAATGTAACAGGAAACAGTGGTTTGTCTAAAGGCGGAAGTGGAGATGTATTAACCGGTATTATAGCAGGAATGATTTCTCAAGGAATGAATATATATGATGCTGTATCAGTTGCAGTATATATTCATGGAATGGCAGGAGATATTGCAAGCAGGAAACTAAGCGAATATTCTATTGTTGCTTCTGATATAATAGATAATTTACCTGAAGTTTTAAGAACTTTATAATTATATAAACGAAATGGAGATAGATTAAATGGACATATGTGGAGAAAAATACTACAGGGCATTTGTTACTATAGATTTGGATGCGATATATAAAAATGTTGAGAATATTTCAAAAAGAATAAAAAAAGGTACTAATATTATTGCTGTAATAAAAACAGATGGATATGGTCATGGTGCAATTCCTATAGCAAGAACTATAGATAATCTTGTGAGTGCATATGCAGTTGCAACAGTTGATGAAGCTGTGAATTTAAGAAATCATGACATTAGTAAGCCTATATATGTAATCGGCTATACTCATGAAAGTCAATTAGACAGAATGATAAAAAATGATATTCGTCCTACTGTTTTCACACATGATATGGCATTAGCAGTGAATGACGTTGCAATAAAAAATAATAAAATTGCAAATATTCATATCAAATTAGATACAGGTATGAGTAGAATCGGATTTAAGGATAATATGGAAAGTATTGAAATAATCAAGAAAATATCCGGTTTAACAAACATTAATATAGAAGGTATTTTTACTCATTTTGCTAAAGCAGATGAAGAAGATAAAGAAGCAACATTTGTTCAGCTTGAAAGATTTAAAGATTTTGTTCAAAAATTGGAAAAAGAGGGTATTAATATACCGATTAAACATACTTCCAATAGTGCAGCTTTAATGGAACTGCCGGAATGTAACTTTGATGCTGTAAGAGCTGGAATTGCAATGTATGGATTATATCCGTCAGATGAAGTTGATAAAAATACTGTTAAACTATATCCTGCTTTGGGATTAAAAAGTCATATTGTATATGTAAAAGAAATTGAGAAGGGAACTGCAGTAAGCTATGGTGGAACTTTTGTTGCTGATAAAAAAATGAAAATTGCAACCATTCCATTAGGCTATGGTGATGGTTATAGAAGAAGTCTTTCTAACAAGGGATATGTTCTGATAAATGGAAAAAAGGCGAATATTCTTGGTAGAGTATGTATGGACCAATTTATGGTTGATGTTACAGATATTGATGCAAAAAAAGATGACGAAGTTGTTTTGATTGGAAAAAGTGGCAATAAAGAAATTACCGTTGAAGAATTAGCCGGATTAGCAGAAGAGACTTTTAACTATGAAATAGTTTGTGATTTAGGAAAAAGAATTCCAAGGGTGTTTTATAGAAATGGACAGATTATAGGTACGAAGGATTACTTTGATGACAGATATGATTTTTAGCCTAATAAAATTATATAAATAAATGTTACAGTAAAATATTTATTTTAGAATACACACTTATTTTTTGGTTAATACTAATATTGACCATTTAATTTAAAAACATTGGTAATAACAATATATGGAGTGTGAATTCAGTGATTGTAAAAAGAGGAGATGTATTTTATGCCGATTTAAGACCGGTTATAGGCTCAGAACAGGGTGGGATAAGACCGGTGCTGGTAATACAGAATGATATGGGGAATAAACATAGTCCGACAGTTATAGTTGCGGCTATTACATCAAAAATGAATAAAGCAAAATTACCGACTCATATTGAGTTGGATTCGAAAAAATATGATATTGTAAAAGATTCTGTGATTTTACTTGAGCAGTTGAGAACGATTGACAAAAAAAGATTAAAAGATAAAGTATGTCATTTAGATAATCAGATACTTGAAAAAGTAAATAAAGCATTACTTGTTAGCTTGGAATTGAATACATAATATTGACTAATAAGTAATAAAATGATATATTTTGAATGTTAATCATTAAATTGTTTAGCACAAAAGGAGAATGAAAAATGGACGGGAGTATTCCCATAATTTTGTTATTGATTTTTATAGTTATATTTATAATACTAATAATTGCTTATAAGTTTAGTTCTGCTATTCAGAATTTAAATGATAATGAGCTTGATGAAATTGCACAAAGTAATGAAAAACTATATTTTAAGATTGCTAAAGTGATTGAAAATCCTTCAAGGTTTGTAATTACAATCCAAGCAATTACAATTTTAGAAATGTTTATAGCAGGTTTTTATATTTGTTATACTCATATTTCTTATAGCAAAACGATTTCTTATGCAATATTATTTATCGTTGCGGAGCTGGTTTTTGGGATAATGCTTCCTAAGAGATTAGGACTTAGAAAACCAAAGAGATATTCTATGATATATGTTAGAATCATATCTTTTATGATTGTTGTTTTTTCTCCGGTAACATTGATTGTTTCTGTACTTTCTGACTTGTTTTTATTGATGCTTGGTATAGACCCGAAAGAACCTGTTGAAAATGTTACTGAAGAGGACATTATTTCTGTTATAAATGAAGGTCATGAACAAGGAGTCTTACTTGCGAGTGAAGCCGAAATGATTAATAACATAGTTGAATTCGGCGATAAAGAAGCAAAAGATATTATGACACATAGAACAAGTGTGATAGCTTTAGATGGTGAAAAGAGTCTTAGTGAAATATCAGAATTTATTGTTAAGCAAAACAATTCAAGATTTCCTGTTTATATTGATGATATTGATAATATTGTTGGTATTGTCAATTTTAGAGATATAATGCGGGAGTCTGTAAAAGAAGTAAATAATAACAAAAAAATTATTGATATAGAAAATTTGGTAAGAAATGCTACCTTTATTCCAGAAACAAAAAAGATAAATCTTCTTTTCAAAAATATGCAATCGGAAAAGATACATATGGCAATAGTTGTAGATGAATATGGTCAGACCTCCGGAATTGTTGCAATGGAAGATATTCTTGAAGAAATTGTTGGAAATATTCTTGATGAATATGATAAAGAAGAATTAGCAGTTATAAAAAAAGAAGATGGAAGCTTTATTGTAAAAGGAACACATCCTCTGGATGAAATTAAAGAAGAAACAGGAATTGAGTTTGATGAAGAGTGTGAAACAATCAATGGATATCTGACATCTAAATTGGGAAGAATATTATCTAATGATGAGAGACCGGAGATTGTTATCAATAATATCAAATATAAGATTTTATTAGTTGAAAACAGAACTATTAAGTTGGTTCATATATCATTTAATGATGTACAAAAAGTTAAAGAAGCATAATTGCTTGAATATATAATTAAAAGATAAAAGGAGTAAGAAAATGTCAGGACATTCAAAATTTGCAAACATTAAACATAAGAAAGAAAAGAATGATGCAGCGAAAGGTAAGATTTTTACAATTATCGGAAGAGAAATTGCTGTTGCTGTTAAAGAAGGTGGTCCGGATCCGGCCAATAATAGCAAACTTCGTGATGTAATAGCTAAAGCAAAATCTAATAATATGCCTAATGATACAATTGAAAGAGGAATAAAAAAGGCAGCAGGAGATGCAAACTCAGTTAATTATGCAACTGTTACATATGAAGGCTATGGTCCAAATGGAACAGCTATAATTGTTGATGCTTTAACAGATAACAAGAACAGAACAGCTTCAAATGTAAGAAATGCATTTACAAAAGGCGGTGGAAATGTAGGTACACAAGGGTGTGTTTCTTTTATGTTTGATAAAAAAGGTCAGATTATTATTGATAAAGAAGTATATACAGGTGATGCAGACGAACTTATGATGACTGCAGTAGATGCAGGAGCGGAGGATTTTGTAGAAGAAGATGACAGTTTTGAAATTATTACATCACCAGATGATTTCAGTGTAGTAAGGGAAGCTATAGAAGCAGCAGGTATTGAAATGGTTTCAGCAGAAGTTACTATGATTCCACAGACTTGGGCAGAGCTTACTGACGAAATGGATATTAAGAAGATGAACAAATTGTTAGACTTACTTGATGAAGACGACGATGTTCAGGCAGTTTATCATAACTGGGATATGCCTGATGAAGAATAAAATTATTAGTATTTTGTTCTTAAGAAACTTACTGATTATGCCGATATAAACTTATAAAGCTGTGAGTGTCGTTTCGGAATGGGAGGTTCATATGAAACATATTAAAAATAAAGTGAATAAACTAAATATATGGTGGAAGGTTTCGTCATTACTTTTGATTGCAATTGTTTGTGTGTTTGTTGCAACCAGATTTGTAAAAGCTGAAACAGTATCATTATCTATCGAAGGTAATGATTTGAGTGATGGTACCTGGGAAGTCGGTGGTGAACCGGCAGTGTGGTCGGCGCAAGCTTTTGATGCCGAGTTGAATGGTTACCTTAGTCTTGAAGATGGTGGTAGTATACAGTGGGAATCATCAGACAGAACTATTGTTGATGTAACACAAAGTTCTTCAGGAACAGTTTCAACTGCTACTTTAAGACCAATCAGTGCTGGTAAAGTAACGATTACGGCTACATATACTAAGACAGTTACTACAGATGAAGGTTCATATGATATTGTTGCCTCATCTAAAAGAAATGTAATTGTTAAATTTAAGATAGATGAAACAAGAATTCCGCAGGCACCATACGAAGATAACTTTCTTATTCCGAACATTTTAACAAATTCAGAAAAACCGGTAACATGGTATAGTTCTAATGAGTCGGTGGTTAAGATTGATGATGATGGTTCAGGTAATGGTGTAGTAAATGTTGTCGGTGCTGGTAAGACAACCATTACAGCAGTATCTCAGGATGGACAACAGCAGAGTTTTCCAATGGTAATTAATGCGAAATTTCTTGAAACAACATCAGATATAAAAGTTGGATATAAAGAATATTATAATTTAACAACTAATGCTACACATGCAACTGATATTGTATTTAAGAGTGAGAATCCGGAAATTATATCAGTTGATACAGATGGTGTTATCAGAGGTGAATCAGCAGGACAGACTAAAATATATGTATATGCAGTAAATGAGACAGATGAATGGTATCCATTATTACCGGATCCAGCAAGATTTATAACAGCCAGTGTAGCATTTGGTATTACAGCAGATTCTACTAAAGTTGCAGTTGGTGATACATTACAGATTAGAAGTAACATAGGTAGTAGTTCAACAGGAGCAGTAAACTGGACATCAAGTGATACATCTGTTGCAACTGTTGACAGAAATGGTGTTGTGACTGCATTAAAGAAGGGTATTGTTACTATTAATGCAACTGCAGTAGATAAAGAAGTATTTGGAAATTCAGACCTACAGCAGGCATCAATCACAATAGAGGTTATTGATTCGTTCTCTCTTAGTGAAACACAGCATATTTTGAATGTTTCGGAAATATTTGATTTGTATGCAATTGTAACAGATGCATCGGCAGAAGTTACATGGAGTACATCAAATCCTAATGTTGCTAAAGTAGAGGTTGATAGAGAAGATAATAAAAAAGCTACAATTGAAGCTGTAAGTAAAGGTACTGCGACAATTACGGCTACTCAGATTATAGATGGTGTTTCTAAGACAGCTACTTGTGAGATTTCAGTTAAAGACCCGGTTTTAAATGTTGATATTTTCCCGGCTGAGGTTGAGATTTCAAAAGGTGAAATGTATCGACTTGTTTTAACATTTAACCCAAGCAGACCGGATAATACAAATGTAAAATGGGTTTCTTCGGATGAAAATGTTGTAAAGGTAGATGACCAGGGTATTATCACAGGTCTTGGCGGAGGACAGGCTGCTGTATCTGTAATTTCAGAGGATGGAATAAAAGTTGCATCATGTACTGTAAAAGTAAGAGTGCCGGTTACATTTATTAAATTAGATGTTAATCAGGTTACAACAAGTTTATCAGCTGGTTCATATCAGTTAACATATACACTTCTTCCGGATGATGAAGGTGTTAATAAAGATGTTACTTGGACTTCATCAGCACCTGATATTGCAACTGTTGGTGAGAATGGTCTCGTTACATTCTTAAAACCAGGTAAAGCAACTATCATTGTTAAAACAGTGGATACAGGTGTAGATGGAAACTTAATTGATACTTGTGAGTTTTATATTAATAATCCGGTTACAGATGTAACACTTGATTATACAAGTATAACATTAAAATTAAAAGAAAAATTCAGACTTACAGCAAAAGTAATGCCTGACGATGCTTCTAATAAGAAGATTTTATGGTTCTCAAGTGATACTAATGTTGCAACAGTCAATGAAGATGGTATGGTAACAGCTGTTGGTCCTGGTTCGGCAACAATCCTTGCTAAGTCAGAAGACAGTGGAGCAACATCAATGTGTAATGTAACAGTATATCAGCCTGTTACAGATGTTGTACTTAGTAATGATGAGATGACAGTTAGAAAGGGTACTGTATTTTGGCTTAATGCAAAAGCATTACCTGAAAACGCAATGAATAAAGATATTGCATGGTCAACAACTGATGAAGATATTGCAACAGTAGATGAAAATGGTAAGGTTACTACTCATGCTGCAGGTAACTGTGTTATTATTGCAACAAGTACGGATAGTGGAATAATTGCTAAATGTCAATTGACAGTTACTCAACCAATAACAGGAATTTATTTGAATGTTACAGAAAAGGTAATACTCAAAGGTAAGAAGTTTATAATTATACCTACTGTAACTCCATCAGATGCAGATAATAAAAATGTTATTTACACATCAAGTGATCCATCAATTGCAACAGTGGATAATAATGGTGTTGTAACAGGTGTTAAAGGTGGCGTTGCAATTATTGTAGCAAAGACTGAAGAAAGAGGTCTTATTGCCAGTTGTTCCGTAGAAGTTCAGGAATTTGTATCTTCAGTTAATATAGAATCAGATGATTTGTATATGCATATAGGTGATACAAAACAATTACAGGCAAAGGTATTGCCTGAATCTGCTACTAATAATGAAGTTACATGGTCAACATCGAATTCGGCTATTGTAAGTGTTAATTCAAAAGGTAAAATAACTGCTAACAATGTGGGAAAAGCAACAGTATATGTTTATTCTTCTGATGGAAGCGGATTATATGATACAATTGAAGTAGAAGTAATAAATCCTGTGACATCTATTACTATTAATCCTTCAATAGCATCTGTACAACAAGGAAAGAGTACAAGAGTAACTGCGACAGTTTCACCTTCAAATGCTACATATAAGAATGTTGAATGGAGCAGTTCGGATACAGATATAGCTACAGTTGATAGTTCAGGAAATATTATAGGTTTAAATCCTGGTTCATGTAAGATTATCGCAACAGCAATAGATGGAACTGAAATATTTGGAGTTTGTAGTTTGACAGTTACACCAACAAGACCGGCTACAAGTGTTGTAATAAATTCTAAAGAAATTACAATGTTACCTGGTCAGACAAGAGCGTTATCGGCAAGACTCAGACCAACTAATTCAACAGAGAGTGTAATGTGGATTTCAGGAGATACATCTGTAGCTACAGTTGATAGTAATGGTTTGGTTACAGCAAAAGGTCAGGGTAATACTGAAATATATGCTGTATCTAATGAGACAGGTGTAGAGACATCATGCATAGTTAATGTATTAGCGTTAAATGCAACATTTGTAACACTTGAGCAGTATGATAGCTATGATTTGGATGTATTTGGAGCAACAGGAAAGATTAAATGGTATTCTAATAATAAGAGAGTTGCAACAATTTCAGCAGATGGTAAGTTAATAGGTAGAATGGCTGGTACAACCACAATTATGGCCAAGGTAAATGGAAAAGTATTATATTGTACTGTTAAAGTTACCACCATGTATTGATTAAATAATTTTCAACTTATAAAAGATTGATGGTCAGCAGACCATCAATCTTTTTGTCTTTTTATAAATACATAAATTTATTTTATTTGCCTTGCATTGTAAATTATGGTATAGTATATGTGTTTTTTAATTTTAAAGAAATGTAGCTGTTTAAATTGGTTACAAAAATATATTAGGTCATTTCAGACAGAATGGAGTAATAATGAAGTGTAGTAGATGTGGAGAAGAGTGTAAAGACAATCAGGTTTTTTGCCTGAAGTGTGGAACACTAATCCAAGTTGTACCGGATTTTAACTTGATTGAAGCTGAATTAGCCAATAATGTTGGTGAACTTATGAAACAAGATGATAAATCAAAGGTTGAAGATGATATTGATTATCTTGAAGACGATTATTTAGTAGATACGTTTGATACACGAAATACTAATGCGAATCTTGTTGATATTAAAAATTATGATAAAAATATGAAAAATAACAGTTTTGAAGTTGATTCATCTGATTTTTCAAATTCAAATAAAAAAGAGAATAAGGTTAATGCTTCAAAAAAACAAGAAATGGAAATTCAAAAAGAGAAAAAATTATTTAAAGTAAAAGCAATAATTTTCTCTTTTGTAGGAGTTATTGTTATTTTAATAGCAGGAATATTGTTGAGTGTTCTGAATAAAGATGAAAAAATAAAAGATCCTTTTAAGGATTTATGCAATAAAGGTTATGACAGCTTTGCTTCTAAAAATTATGAAGTAGCTTTAGATTATTATTTAGATGCGCGAAATATTGCTGATACTGAATCAGAAAGAATAAAAGTTAATAAAAATATTTTATCATGTTATGAAGAAATGCAAGATAAAGATGCAGAGATGATAGATGTATTAAAGGAACTCATAAGTCTCGAACAATCAAAAGCTGAGTATTACGAAAAAATTGTTAAAATATATGAAAAAAATAATATGTATAATGAGATTACATTATTAATTGAAAGTATAGATGATACATCACTTAAAACATCACTTTCGGAATATACAGTATCTCCACCACAATGTAATCATAAATCAGGTGAGTATGATGAACCTATAAGTATTAAGTTTACATCAGGTGTAAAGAACAAAATTTATTATACAATTGATGGTACTGAACCAACTGTTTCAAGTACTGAATATTTAGATGAAATTAAGATAACTGAAAACGGTGAAACAGTAGTTAAAGCGATTGCTGTTAATGAAAGTGGAATTACAAGTAAAGTTGTAGAATATACATTTGATATTGAATTATCAGTAATTGAGGGACCGGTTATAACACCTTCAGACAACACTGAGTATGATACTCCTCAAGAAATTGTGGTTGAAGTTCCGGATGGTATGAAGTGTTATTATACTTATGGAACGGAGGCAAAAGTTCCGAATGAAAAAGATAAAGAATATACAGAGCCTGTTAAAATGATGAGAGGTAAAAATTATTTTACAGCCATATTAGTTTCTGAGACTGGTGCAGTAAGTGAACCAACTGAGAAATATTATTCGTTAAACAGAGTTCATGATTATGATAGTGCTCTTAATATTTTGGTTCAATATTTCGTTGAGCACAATTCATGTAACAAAGTAAATGACAGTGAAGTTGTAAGTGGTGATAGAACTATCAAATTTGAATATGTAGCAATTACAACTGTTGATAATGCAGAATATTGGGTGATTCAAGCAATTACTTATGATGTTGATGATAAAATATTAACAAGAGAAGAATATGGTATTGATTCTGTTAGTGGATTAACAGATGGTAAACCTGTTGTGTTAGTTTTAAAACCTGATAGTAAAAATGAATATGCTATAAATATTAGCTAAAAAAAAGAGAAAGAGAGATAAGTATGTACAAGATTTTAAAAGCAGAAAAATTAGCAAGTAACATTTATCTTATGGACGTTGAGGCTCCTAGAATTGCAAAGTCATGTCAGCCAGGTCAGTTCATAATAGTAAAAATGGATGAAAAAGGAGAGAGAATCCCTCTAACAATTTGTGACTATGATAGAGAGGCAGGAACTATCACAATAGTATTCCAGCCTGTTGGAGCATCAACAGAGAAGATGACAAGCCTAAAAGCCGGAGATTCTTTCAGAGATTTTACAGGACCTTTAGGTCAGCCTTCAGAGTTTGTTAAAGAAGATATTGAGGAATTAAAGAAAAAGAAATTCTTGTTTGTTGCAGGTGGTGTAGGAACAGCTCCTGTTTATCCACAGGTTAAGTGGTTACATGAGCATGGAATAATAGCAGATGTTATTATTGGTGCTAAGACAAAGGATTTAGTTATTCTTGAAGAAGAGATGAAAAAGGTTGGTAATGTAACAGTTGCTACTGATGATGGTTCATATGGATTCAAAGGAATGGTTACAGGTGCTATCGAGGAATTAGTAAACAATGGTAATAAGTATGATGTATGTGTAGCTATCGGTCCAATGATTATGATGAAATTTGTATGTCTTTTAACTAAAAAGTTAGAGATTCCAACAATTGTTTCATTAAATCCAATTATGGTTGATGGAACAGGTATGTGTGGTGCATGTAGAGTTGTTGTTGGAGATGAAGTTAAATTTGCTTGTGTAGATGGTCCTGAATTTGATGGACACAAGGTTGATTTTGATCAGGCAATGAAGAGACAACAGATGTATAAGACAGAAGAAGGAAGAGCCTTATTAAAGCTTCGTGAGGGAGATACTCATCACGGTGGCGGATGTGGCTGCGGAGGTGACAAATAATGGACGTATTAAAGAAAGTACCTGTTAGAGAGCAGGA
This sequence comes from Lachnospiraceae bacterium, assembly GCA_017416465.1. Taxonomy (GTDB): domain Bacteria; phylum Bacillota; class Clostridia; order Lachnospirales; family Lachnospiraceae; genus Bovifimicola. Next base: position 27,144 of record JAFQCK010000164.1, read on the forward strand.
ACCAAAAGTAAGAGCAACTAACTTCGATGAAGTATGTTTAGGATATAATTTAGAAGAAGCTCAGTTAGAAGCAAGCAGATGTATTAAATGTAAGAATCCACAGTGTCAGAAGGGTTGTCCTGTATCAATTGATATTCCTGCATTTATTAAAGAAGTTGAAGATGGAAATATAGCAGAAGCTGCAAAGATTATTGGAAAATCATCAGCACTTCCTGCTGTTTGTGGTCGTGTATGTCCACAGGAAAGCCAGTGTGAAGGAAAATGTATCAGAGGTATTAAAGGAGAGCCTATCTCAATTGGCAAGCTTGAAAGATTTGTTGCTGACTGGTCAAGAGAAAATGGTATTGAACCTGAGATGCCTGAATCTAAGAATGGTAAGAAAGTTGCGGTTATCGGTTCAGGTCCTTCAGGACTTACTTGTGCAGGAGACCTTGCTAAGATGGGGTATGATGTAACTATCTTTGAAGCTCTTCATGAGCCTGGTGGAGTTTTGGTTTACGGTATTCCTGAATTCAGACTTCCAAAGGATACTGTTGTAAAACAGGAAATTGAAAATGTTAAGAAGTTAGGCGTTAAGATTGAAACAAATGTTGTAATCGGTCAGTCTACAACAATAGATGAACTTCTTGAAGAAGAAGGATTTGATGCTGTATTTATCGGTTCAGGTGCAGGTCTTCCAAGATTTATGAACATTCCTGGTGAAAGTGCTAACGGAGTATTTTCTGCAAATGAATACTTAACAAGAAGTAATCTTATGAAAGCATATTTAGATGAATATGATACACCTATAGTTGCAGGTAAGAAAGTCGCTGTAGTTGGTGGTGGTAACGTTGCTATGGATGCTGCCAGAACAGCGTTAAGACTTGGTGCAGAGGTACATATTGTGTACAGAAGAAGTGAAGAAGAACTTCCTGCAAGAGTTGAAGAAGTACATCATGCAAAAGAAGAAGGAGTAATATTTGACCTTCTTACTAATCCAACAGAGATTTTAGTAGATGAAAATGGTTGGGTTAAAGGAATGAAATGTATCAGAATGGAACTTGGTGAGCCTGATGAATCAGGAAGAAGAAGTCCTGTTGAAATTGAAGGTTCAGAATTTGAGCTTGATGTAGACACAGTAATTATGTCACTTGGAACATCACCAAATCCACTTATTTCTTCAACAACTGTTGGTCTTGATGTTAACAGAAGAAAATGTATCATCGCAGATGAAACAGGAAAGACAACAAAGGAAGGCGTTTATGCCGGTGGTGATGCTGTTACAGGTGCAGCAACAGTTATTTTAGCTATGGAAGCAGGAAAAGCCGGAGCAAAAGGAATTCATGAATTTCTTTCAAAATAAGTTTAATTAGAATATTAGGAGCTGGAGTTTTCAGCTCCTTTTAGTGTTTAGGAAGTGTTTGATGTATATGGAAAGTAAAAAATTAAGGATTGTTTTACCGGATGTAAAGAATGTTACTTATGGTGATTTGGATTTAAGTGTATTTAATAAGTATGGCGAAGTTATAACTTTTCCTACTTCTAAGACAGAGGATTTGGCAGAAAGATTAGAAGGCGCTGATGTTGTTCTATGTAATAAGACAATTTTAAATGAGAGTACGTTAAGAAATGCTCCTGACTTAAAGTATATTGGATTGTTTGCTACAGGATATAATAATGTTGATTTAGATTATACTAATTCAAAAAATATTGTTGTATCTAATGCAGGAAGTTATTCAACTGAATCTGTTGCTCAGCATACGTTTGCTTTGATTCTTAATCATTTTAATAAAATTAATGAATATTCTAAATTTACTTCTGAAGGAAGATGGATTTGTAGTGAAACTTTTTCTCCTTTTATTTATTCTATGGGTGAATTGTGTAATAAAACCATAGGTATAGTTGGTTTTGGAAGTATAGGAATTAAGGTTGCGAAAATAGCAAGAGCATTTGATATGAATGTAATAGCATATTCGAGAAATTTAGATAACGTTGAAGTCACACTAAATAAAGAATTTTCTAAAGCAGATGTAGAAAATAAAAAGATTATTGCTAAGGATTTGAAAAATTTAGTGAAATCAAGTGACATAGTTACTTTACACTGTCCTTTAAATAAAGAATCTGATAAATTAATTAATAAAGAACTTTTAATGGATTTTAAAAAAGGAGCATTTTTAGTAAATACTTCAAGAGGTGGAGTTATTAATGAAGATGATTTGTTTGAAGCTTTGGAACAAGAGAAACTTTCAGGAGCTGCTTTAGACGTAATTGATACAGAACCAATGCTCACAGAATGCAAATTGTTAAATGCAAAAAATCTTACAATTACTCCACATGTTGCTTGGGCACCTTATGAAACAAGAAAAAGACTTCTTGATATAGTTGAAGATAATCTTTCGGCATTTATTAATGGACAACCAAAGAATGTAGTTAGTAATTAAATATTTGAGTTATGATTGCTCTGGTAGAAAGGATTAGTGTGAAAAATAAGTCTGATGACCTTATTGTTTCACAACGAACAATTTGTTCGTAGCTATTTGTTTCTGAGCGAAAGCAAATAGCTTATCCGACACGAGAAACTCTTCGAGATTTCTCGTGCGGTTCTTCGCGATAAAATCGCTCAGAAATGAGGATTAATATGAAAAACAAATTTGTAAAGATAATAGGAGTTATAGTGTTTCTTGTAATATTTTTAGGAACAATATTTATTTTACCGGATTCTCTAAATAAGTCATCTGAAAATAATTCTGATAATAATAAAGTACTCGAAAATCAAGAGAGTTCATCCGACATCGGAGATATTAACTCTGATAATGAAAAACAAGATACAAACAAAAGTAATATAAATGATGAACAAGAATCAAATGTAGAAGAAGTTATAAAAGATGAAGAAAATAAAGAATCCTTTGTTACGCTTAAGATGGTTGGAGACGTTTTACTTCATACACCTGTAAGTGATAGTGGAAAAATGTCTGATGGAAGTTATAATTATGACCATTTATTTAAAAACGTTAAAGAAGACATAAGTAGTGCGGATATTGCATTGGTTAATCAGGAAGTAATTTTAGGTGGTACGGAAATGGGACTTTCAGGATATCCTGCATTTAATGGTGCATATGAGGTGGGGGATTCTATTGTAAATGCCGGATTTGATGTTGTATTGCATGCAACCAATCATGCAATTGACAGAGGTAAAAACGGACTTATAAACTGTCTTGATTTTTGGGAAAGCAAATATCCTGATATTGCTATTTTAGGTATTAACAGAACTAAAGAGCAACAAGATACAGTATTTATAATTGAGAAAAACGGAATAAAGATTGCTATATTAAACTATACTTATGGAACAAATGGAATTGCTATGCCGGATGATATGCCATTTGCTGTAAATCTTATAGATAAAAATAAAATTGCAAGGGATATTGAAATTGCAGAAGCAAATGCTGATATTACTATTGTTTGTCCACATTGGGGTATTGAATATACACATACAGAAAATTCAAATCAAACAGAGCTTGCAACATATTTTGCTGAATTAGGAGCAGATGTGATAATCGGAACGCATCCTCATGTTATACAACCGGTTAAATGGGTAGAAGCTTCGAATGGTAACAAAGCATTAGTGTATTATTCAATAGGAAATTTTATTAATTGTACAAGTGAATACGGAAATACAGTTGCTGACAGAATGGTTGGAGCAATAGCAAATGTTACAATAAAAAAAGCATCTGATGGAAGTGTTATTATATCAGATTATTCAGTAACACCACTTGTAACACAGATGCTTTTTGGAACTGCCGAGATAACAACATATAAACTTGAAGATTATAATCAAGAGCTTGCATCTAAAAATGAAGTAATAACAAGAGATGAAAGGTTCTCATATGACTTTTGTGTAAATCTTTGTAATGAAGTATTTGGAGATGTAAAACAAGAATAACTAATTACATTGTTACAAGAGTAACTATAATTAAATTATGTAAAGCTATAATGAAATTAGTGTGAAAAATAAAATGCAGATTAAAATGAGGAATAATGAATTTCATTATTCCTCAAATATTTTTTCGTATAGTTGTTCAACAAGATTATCTAAATATTCATCATCAATCTCATTAAATCTGTTCTTGATTTCATTAGTTATGAAAGCAGTACGTATAAAATAGATGGTATTTTCGTCAATATTTTGTATTTTTTCATTTATTTTATCATCTATATATGTATTATTATAGTTCTGAATTATAAAATTCATAATATCATCAGTAAGTTTGCCTTCTTTTGCTATTTCAGGCTTAAACTTCTGAGATTTAACAAAATAATATATGCCACTACCTAAAAAGAAACTAAATATAGATATCATTCCGACATTGGTAATTATTGAACCATTAGAACGAATGTTATAGAAATCAAATATAAAAGCCAAGTCACCAATAACACCAATGATTGTATTTACAATACCTGTTCCAAAATAATCATTGTATTTTGCTAACGCATTTTTATATTTTCCTTGCCTTTTATTTGTTTTTTTATCTGAATTAACTTCCTGTACTGACATATCTGATTCTTCATTATTTTCGGTTGATTCTTTTTCAAGTTCTTCTTTAAATAAAATATTTAGTAGGGTAGTAGCTTTAAATTTAGAAGAAGTATCTGTACATAGTGAATATAGGTTTCTGTCTTCTTCAAAATTGATTGATACATTTTCAATTCCATTTTCTATAAGAAAGTATTTTAGCTGTTCTAAATAGTCTTTATTTTCATCATAATAAACCTGATTATTAAATTGTTCATCTGTATTAATAAGTTCTGATACAAGTTCACTACCACAATCCGGGCAAATCTTTATATCATTTTCATATTCGTATTTACATTTCGGACAAAATAACATTGTCTATTCCTCCGTAAGTCTTTGATTAATGCAAAGTTTATTATAAAGCATTATATAGATATTGGCAAATGTTTTATTCTAACACAATAAACCTATCGCCTTGTCTTTCGTATTTTATAACATTACTACAATGTTCACCCAAATATGATATATAAACTTCATATATTCCATCTGTGAGACAATCAGCACCTCGTCTATTGCTTTGTACACTTTCTAGTGAAAAACCTGCGTGTATCTGTCCATCTTTTACAAAGCAAATTTGACATTTATGAGAAATATCACCTAAACATTTTAGCATTACAGATTGTTCTATATCAATATGACCATCTTCATACATAGTTATTTTAAATTCAGGTTCAGTTTTAATAGTAGTATATCTGTATTTTGTAAGAGGAATACCATCAACTGCTACTAAAATCTTACTGTTCTTATATATTGTAAACTCTGTTTTTCCAACAACTTCAGATTTATTTGATAGAACATCACTACAGCTACTATCAATCAATGAAATATGTTTATCATTAATATTTATATATAAAGTGGTATGATTATATCCGTGACTTGATTTTCCACCACTGTAATATTCAGAGAGGCTTTCTATATCAAAATTATCGACTATAATTGTTTCAGTATCTTTTTCAATACAGTCTTTTGCAATAAGACCTATAACTTCAAATCGATTCTTTTTATCTCCATCAACCACATAAATTTCATCCACTAATAAATTGATGATAACTAATATAAATACAAAAACACTAATAATAACGCCGATATGTAAGAACTTATTGTTTTTAAAGGAATTAGAAAATTTTACATATATAATACAATATAAAAAAAATCCTACAACATAAAAAAATGCAGATATATGTGTGATAAATAAATTTATAATTCTGATAATTAATAAATATTCAATTTCTAAGTTTTGGCTATATTTATAATTTATAAATCTTATTATTAAATCCAATGCAAATATGATTAAAAAGAATTTAATTGCGGGTAGAATTTCTTTGATTTTTTCAGTCATTATACTTATCTCTTTTCTGAAAATTATTTTTAACATTTTACTTATGATACGGCTCGTTATTATTAATCCTAAATGCTCTGTAAATCTGCTCAAGCAAGATTACTCTCATTAATTGATGAGGAAATGTCATTTGAGAAAAACTAAGCTTATAATCTGAACGTTTACTTACATTTTCGGATAATCCAAGCGAACCACCTATAATAAATACAATATGACTGCTGCCATTTATACATATTTTATCAATTTTATCAGCTAATTCAGGCGAAGTAAGCATTTTACCAAGAATCTCAAGTGTAATAACATAAGAATCGTCTTTAACATATTTTAGGATACGCTCACCTTCTTTATCTTTAGTAATTTTATTCATTGTTTCAGAAGCATTTTCATCAGTCTTTTCATCTGCAACTTCAATTATCTCTAATTTACAATATTTTGAAAGACGTTTGGAATATTCATTAATTGCCTCTGTTAAATATTTTTCTTTAATTTTACCAACCGTAATAATAGTAATTTTCAAATTGACCTCCGACATTGTTTGCGATTATAATGTTTATTAGTTTAGAAAATTATTTTAACATTATAGGCAATTATTGTCTATAATAAGTAGAAATGAGGATTTTATGACAAATAATAATACATCAATATGTAAATACTATAAAAAATGTGGTGGTTGTTCATATATAAACAAAACAAATGAAGAACAACTTAAAATAAAACAAAATTATGTTGATAAATTATTATCATCTCATGGTAAAGTAAAAAAAATTGTTGGAATGGAATATCCATATTATTATAGAAACAAAGTCCATGCAGTATTTGGTCGAAATAGAAAAGGCGAAGTAGTTAAAGGTATATATGAAGTAAATTCGCACAAAATTATTGATATAGATAATTGTTTAATCGAAAATCAGAAATCTGATGAAATTATCAATGATATAAAAGGATTGCTTAAATCGTTTAAAATCAAAACATATGACGAAGATACAGGATATGGATTACTTAGACATGTTTTAATCAGAAACGGTCATATTACAGGAGAAATAATGGTTATTCTTGTTTTAGCATCTCCTATTTTTCCGTCTAAAAACAATTTTGTTAAAGCTATACGTAAATTACATCCTGAAATTACAACAGTTGTGTTAAATGTAAATGATAAAAAAACAAGTATGGTTTTAGGCGATAGAAATATTGTTATTTATGGTAAAGGATATATTGAAGATGTTTTGTGTGGAATCAGATACAGAATATCACCTCAGTCGTTTTATCAGATAAATTCCATTCAGACTGAAAAACTATATAAAAAAGCAATAGAACTGGCTAATCTTAAAGGAAATGAAAGAGTAATAGATGCATACTCAGGAATCGGAACTATCGGAATGACTGCTTCAAAGAAAGCTAAAGAAGTATTATGTGTGGAGCTTAACAGACAGGCTGTAAAGGATTCTATAGAAAATGCAAAATCTAACGGAATAAAAAATGTAAGATTTGTTTGTGATGATGCAGGAAAATTTATGGTTAAAATGGCAGAAAAGAACGAACAAGCAGATGTAGTATTTATGGATCCTCCAAGAAGCGGAAGTGACAAGAATTTTATATTATCTGTTGCAAAACTAAAACCAAAAAGAGTTGTATATATTTCATGTAATCCGGAAACATTAGAAAGAGATTTGAAAATGTTTGAAAAGAATGGATATAAAATGATTGAAGTATGCCCTTTTGATATGTTTCCTTTTACTGAGTCTATTGAGGCAGTTTGTTTGTTAACAAGATAAAAATTAAATATATTTAATGTTGTTTTTTTAAGAAAAGGTGTTATAATAAATTTATCAATCGAAAGAATGTTCGAATAAGAGGGATTTATGAAGAAGTATTATAAAGATTTAATTTTAATAATAGTTTTAATTATAGTTTCTATCGGAATATATATTGGATATTCTTTTTTTGCAGAAAAGGGGACGAAGGTAAGAATATATGTTGATAAGAAACTTTATAAAGAATTAGATTTAAGTGTTAATCAGTCTAAGAACATTAGCACTGAATATGGAACTAATATAATTAAAATTAAAGATAATGAAGTATTTGTTGAATCAGCATCCTGTGATAATCAGATTTGTGTTAATCATAAGGCTATTTCTAATTCTAAGGAGTCCATTATATGTATTCCTAATCGTCTGGTTGTTAAAATTGAAGAAAGTGTTGATGATAGTGACAGTAAAGTCGGTGAGATAGATGACATTGCAAAATAATAATTCAAAAACAGTTGCATATATTGGAATGTTTAGTGCCTTTGCTATTATAATCAGTTATCTTGAATCATTAATTTCTATTAATGTTGCAATACCCGGTATAAAGCCGGGATTTGCTAATATTGTAATTATTTTAGCAATTTATTCTCTTAATTATAAAGCAGGAATTCTAATCAATTTTATCAGAATATTAGTTATAGGAATGATGTTTGGTAATATATATTCGATTATAATATCTTTTTCCGGAGCAATATTAAGTCTGACTATTATGATTATAGCAAAGAAGACAAGTTTTTTTTCAATTGTAGGCGTCAGTATTTGTGGAGGTGTTTTTCATAATATAGGTCAACTTATAGCTGCTTATTTTTTAACGGATGTATTTGTACTTGGTTATTATCTTCCTTTTTTAATTATTGGTGGTATTATAAC
>JAFQCK010000165.1 GCA_017416465.1 Lachnospiraceae bacterium
CTCTACAATATCCTGCTGAGTCATTCTATGCTCTATATCTGAATATTTTTTCAGGATATTCAGTATGTTTATTGTTACCATTTTCTTTGGCGGTATAGTGTACATATTACTTTCCCCCTATATTCCCTTTCGAGACATTTCATCCCTTAATAAAGTATAAGCGCATAGTCTCGCAATAAAGTCTTGAACATTTTCATCGTTTGTTTTAATTAACTTATCATTCGGAAAATAACCAAGTTCAATCATGTTATCCTTGACAAGTGCATCACAAATTGACGATACATAATCAATTGTTGTTTTACATTTCTTTCTGGAGCGAATTCCATTGTGAAATAAATATGTTGAGTGCCTACCTATATTGCAACAAGCATCCACTCTAAGTTCAAGTCTAGCAATAGGTTGTGAAGAACGATCAACTCCACATACCAGTGATGTGTAACCACCTTTTGTTTTACTTTCGGCATATGTTCCTAAAACTGCAAAAGAAAGTAAGCAATCATCACCATTTCTGTCCCTGACCACAAAATGCCTGTATCTTCCGGGAAATTTTCCGCCAGATGCATTTGTTAAAGTCATATCAGTTAATCCAAGATCCTGCATTATCTCTATGCCATATGCTTTTTTGTGTTCTATTTTGTGTTCATCATCTACAAATCCCCACATCAAATTAAGAGCAAATGGTGCTATATCGTCTTTGGTATTAACACCTAAATACATTCCATCATTTCTGTATTGTTCAATGACCTTCTGGTCGTTCATTTCAGAAATTTTAGGTCTTTTAACAGCCTTTTTATTAAATTTAATTACATCTACCTTTTCGCCTGAGTTCATAATATCAAATGTGGGCAACTTCATTATAGATTCATATTCATTTTTCTCGTTTCTTTGAAAAACATAAGAATCATCACCGTTTGTCAATAATAGATATTTGCTTTTCATTATCTCATTATATCCAAACAATTGTTTAATAGGTTCTCCATCTATCGGGACATTTGGCTCTTTGCATTCCACAATTAACAATGTATCGTTTCTGTTCCTAACAGTAATATCTGCCCTAATTGTTGCGCTCCTATCATAATGAGCCATGTGGTCTTCGCTGACAATCATTTCTTCCGGGACCTTAATAACATCAAGCAAATATCTTAATACCTGTTGGCGAATCGTTTCTTCTTTGGTTACATTAATTCCTTTTTTTCTAATAGGATCAAAATATCTTTTCGCTTTACCATTCTGAATTATTTCGGGTAACGGCATTTCAGTAATGCCAAGATTTACTTTATGTTTAATAAAATTATTTCCTAACACATTATCTGATTCAAAATGTACAGGTGCATAGGACATAATATGTTCGTAAGAATATCCCCAATCTTCAAGATACGATTTGTCTTTAATCATATCTAAAATGTTTTTTGCATTACTATGATAATTATCAACAAAATATAAAATGGCAAGTCTCGACAAATAATAATCATCATTTTTACGTTCTTCAAAAATTGATTCCATCAACTTTCTTGCCAGCTTGGTATTGTTACAATCCATATTAGATATTGCATATTGAAATATAATGTCCGGATTATTTTTATCCTTGTTATATTCCTTTTCCCATAATGCAAGCCCTTTCTTATATTGGTGCAGCGAATCATATTCAGCACTAATATCAACTAACTCTTTGTATGTAACTGCTGTTTTTATTCTTTTATCAATTGCCGTAACATCAACTTTAATGCAGTTTTCTTCTTTACTTATCTGCTCTATGTATTTTCTCATCTTTGGACTGTCATCAAATCTATGTCCTGTAAAAGTTCCAAAAACAATCCTATCTTGTTTAGGTATTAAAAAAGCATCTTCCACTTTGCATTCAAGGTTGTATGAGTAAAAGTCCCAATTATAATAATATGGATTTTTATGCCATGTTACATTTCTCATGTAGGCAATTGTTTCACACTGACCTTTTGATATTTTTTTGCATAGAAGAACGCTTTCTGACTTGACGGTATCAATAAGTTCCGACACATTAAAGATTTCATCCAAAGGAAGTGTTCCATCATCTTTTTTTATGCTCAATATATCTTCTATAACTATTCCGTCTAAATCATAGAAAACTTCTTCTATGTTTTCATTCTCTTCAAACTCATTAAGAATTAATACTTTGTCGTTCATATCAATTGACACCTTTCTGTAGCCGCTTCTATCTATAGGAACTAATCACTTCAATTAGATTATTCTTCATATTTTTCGCAAAAGGAAAGGAACTCTTCTATTTTCTTTATCATTTCTTTGCCCGCTATAATTTCCTTCTCTATAAAGCATTTATTTCCCAATGCTTTCTCTTTCCATATATTCAATTCCACTTTGTCCGGCTCATTCTCACTGTTATCATTGTCATAGGTCTGCAGTCTCGCTTTCATAACTGTCTTTAAATCATCCATTAGAATTATGTACGAAGAAACCAATGTTTCATAATGACATTTTGCATCCTGAGAAAAATGATAAAACACTTCAAAAATATCATCGCTTTCAGCATAGCTAACTCCATATTCTTCTTCACACCACTTGAAGAATTTAGCCTTTTCTTTTCTTTCCAGTGCTTCCTCTCTCACTATTCTTTCTAAATCAAATTTAACATTTTTATTTAATTCTTGAATTGCCATTATATTTTCTCCTAACATTTATACTTTTAATATATTATATCACCTTTACTATAATTTTACAATATAGGATGTGGAAATTTTGGAACATCGACCATGATATTTTAATTATAGGGTTTATAATCATACAGCACGCCAATACCTGTGCAAAATTTTGTACAGCACCTATGCTAAAATATGGTTAAATCATTGAAGAAAACAAAATTATATGATATAATTTTAGAGAGGTGACCAAATTGAACACTCAAGAACCAAGAAATGACGGCAAGTACAACAGTAAGGCAAACACAGTATGTATATTAAAGATTTTGCAGGAATACTCTGATGGGAACATCATACTTCCTACATCAAGAATCATCGAGCTTATGGACAGTGTATATGGTCTGCACGTTGACAGACGAACAGTATATTCTTCTATCGACATTCTGCAAAAGCTCGGCTATTCTATCGAAAGCTATGACGAGAATGGCATCGGATATTGCTTAACTGATAAGCCATTTGATGCACTGGAAATTAAGCTATTGATTGATTCTATTCAGTTAAACACTGTCGTTCCAAAGCAAAACGAGAAAGATATTGTCAATAAACTGATGAAGCTTATTCCAAACGAAGATAACAGGCACGTTATGAATAGACTTGTAGGTTCTCTAAAAAAAGAAAAGAACATGACTCTATTCTATATGCTCGACACAATTGATCTTGCTATGCAAAAGAAAAAGAAGATTGAATTTGACTATTTAACAAAAGATAACACATTGACGCACTTTGTCGTAACGCCAATGACAATCATTCAAATTAACTACCACTATTATGTTATCTGTTCAAATCATCCTGAAAAGCAAAACATCATCTTCCGTGTTAAGGATATGAAAAATCTACTAGAATCCACTGAAGATGCAGGACCATATACGTATTTTAAGGGATATACAGAATTAAACGAAACCGGAATAGAATTCAACTACATAAATGCAAAGCTTGAATGCAGCACGAGTATAGAGGATATTTTTCTTGATACCTTTGACAACTTTATACTAAAGAGTAAGAAACTAGTCTATTCAGAAGACGGCAAAACATTTACTGTGGAAGTGTACGGCACGCCTGATGCAATTTCACGATGGGCGCTATCCTTCCCCGACAAGTGCGAAGTAATCGAACCTCTTGAATTAAGAGAGGCTGTAATAAATAAACTTAAAAATAATAAATACGGAGTGTAAAGGAGAACATGCATATGAACAGCGAAATAAAAAGAAACGATGAAAAAACAAGATACTTAATTAAAACTTTATCAAGGACAAAACGCAAAGACTATGAAAACTATGTTGTGAATGCAATATGGAACAGAATTTCAAAAAAAATTCGTCCTGTTACACAACAATATGTTTCTAATCCATACGATGAACGCAGACATTATTTTATTGACCTCTACTTTCCATTAATAAATATGGGAATTGAATGTGATGAGCTTCAGCATATTGCTAACTGTGATGACGATATAGAAAGAGAAAGTGTAATAGGATTTACAATCCAACACGAGTTAAGCAAGGTAAAACTTAATGATAATTATGAAGTATGCCATGTAAAAATTTATGAAGAAATAGAAGGTAATGATGGCGAGAAAACCCATCGTATGCTTTCTTACGAAGAATTGGAAGCACAAATTGACAATGCTGTAAAAAAGATCAACAAAAGGCTAGAAGAAATTTCTGATGAAGAAATAGAACATGACTGGAATATTCTTTGGCCTGCTGAATACTTCAAAGATAAAACAAAAATCAAAACATCCGAAAACGTAATTTTTAAAACACAGAAGGAAATAAACACCATCATATTCAACGCAGACTATGCTCTTCAGAAAGGTGGTTACAGACTCCCAACATTTGAAGGCAATTCGCTGTTTGACAATCATATAGTTTGGTATCCACAATTAGTTATTACAAAGCCAAATGGCGAAAAACTTGCACGCACAGAATGGTATAACCAACTTATTGGTAGTGCTATTATTGAGGAATATCATGCAACAAGGGTAGATGAACACTCCCCAGATGAAAAGAAAATCGTATTTGCCAAAGATAAAGATTATCTTGGGAACGATGGTTATAAATTTGTTGGAATCTTTGCCCTTGATAAAAGCAAAAGCGAAGATGGTCACATTACTTGGGTATATAAGAAAATTTCTGATGAATGTACAATAATAAGATAACTTACAATTTTTTAAATGTAATCTTAATGGCAGATAATTCGGAAAGAGTTGCGGACAAGTGCGAAGTTATTGAACCTCTTGAATTAAGAGAGGCAGTAATCAATAAACTTAAAAATAATAAATACAATGTCTGAGGAGAATGAAGGTATGAATAAAAATGAAATTACAAGAATCACTACCACATTAGGTGATGAGTTAGAAAAAGATCGATTCTATGTATACATGCTATGTGAAGGGCATAAGCCATTTTACATTGGAAAAGGACAAGGAAATCGCGTATGGCAACACGAATGTGGCGAGGAAGAAAAGCAAGCAGAAATAACATACCACGTTGATGAGATCAACAATATGATAGAAAGAGACATTATTAAGGCAAAGGGCGACACAGAACTCATTTTATCTCTTAAAGAAAAAAGGAAATATTTGATAGAACAAATCACAAATGATATTAGTGCTAAATATTCGAAAATCAAGTCTTTGAAAGAAAAAGGAATAGAAATTAATAAAGTTATCGTAAAGTGGGGACTTACTGAGGAAGAATCCTTTATGGTTGAATCAGCACTGATGAATATGTATTATTATATCAATGAAACTAATATTAACATTGAAAATAAAAAACTGCATCATGACGAAAAAATTCTGACAAATATAGTAAATGGTCATATGAGTAAAAGAGAAAAGAAAAACATATCGCACGAAACAAAAGCACGTAGCGTTGAAGAATTCTTGGATTGCTGTGCTATTGAGGAATTTTTTATAACAGAACTATCTAATACACATGTAATGTTTGTCAACATTAGTAGAACATATCCAGATTGCAAAGATTTGTCACCTGACGAACAAGAAAAAGCCATATACGATTGTTCAAGAGCTGCGTGGAAAATAGGGAAAGATAAAATTGATAAAGTGGAATATGTATTTGCATTATACAATTCTCAGGTTGTTGGGATATATAAGGTTGACAAAAGTTCATGGTGCCAGCGAAAAAATCTACCGGATGATTATAGTTTCCCCAGATATCCACTTGCTGTACGAGAAAGAGAATGGAAGTATTCACAAGCACTAAAATCATTGAATTCAGTAGAAGATGCAGAGTCCTTTTGTGGAAGCACCCCATCTTTTGATGTTAAAGAAATGTATGATGTAATAGGTAATGATTTCGATGACTGGAAAAACAGGTATTGTTTCATTGCCTCTCCTTCTGATATCCCTATTGAAATTTTACAATTTAAAAACAAACTTTTATATTTTCCTCAACAAGATGGAAAACACAGGAAAATAGGACAAAATGATAGATTTAATTTTAAAGTCTCTAAAAAGAATGGAAAAGAAATTGCAGAAATCACGAAAATATATGGATAAATTTTTATGGAGGTGATTTAATTGGCATATTGTCCATTATGTAAAACAAGCGGTGCTAATATGTTTAAGTGCGAAAAATGCGGTGCTGCTTGGTGTAGACATTGTTTGAAAGCAGGTAAATATCCGGACAAGGTCTATAGAGCAGATAA
>JAFQCK010000166.1 GCA_017416465.1 Lachnospiraceae bacterium
AAAATAAAGATATATTTTAAATAAATACAACTAAAAAGATACCCTAACAGAAATTTTATCACCAAAAGGCTTGTATTTCTGTAGGATATCAATTTTTGTTAGAATTGGGGCGAAAATCGTTATTAACCGACTACCCCTTATTTATTTTTAAATTATCTTCAAACTATTTCAATAACTCATCTGTTAATCTAATAATCTCCGGTGCAATCTTTTCACGTTCCCTCTTTAAAACATAACTATACATAGGATATGCAATTGCAATAATTCCTATCCCAATTAAACCTACTATAATTCCAGGTATAAACCAAATTCCCTGCCATACCATGCAACAGCACATTCCTACACCCAATAAAAGTGTTCCTATAATTCCAAGTACTAAAGATATAACGGTTGGCTTATTAGTAACACTCTCATCAAGTCTTCTTAATTGCTCCATTTTATTTTCTTCTGTTTCAACGTACTTTTTACGGATTTTTTTAATTTCTTCCTGCTCTTTTGCAGAATACGTATATTTAAAAGAATCATTATTCACTTTATTCTCCATAGCTTTTCTCCTTAATTTTCTTAATTTCTTTATAAGATTTTACAATCATATATACTGACATTGTAATAACTATAATGCTAACATCTGCACCGGTTAAAGCAACCATTAACCATTTATTTTTAGGCAACATATCCTGTCCAAATTGCTCAAACATTGCCGTTTCAAGTGCAAGCATAGACACTAGTGATGCTGATAAAGCTATAACCTTCGTTGTTGTCATAACAGGACTATTATATTTTCTATATTTTATAAGATTTATTATTGCGTTTGTTGTAATATAAAAAGTATATGCTGCCATAACATATATAAGTATACCCTTATATTCATATCCCTTGTTTTGATACAAAATCATTAGCACAGCACCTGATAAAATGAAGTTTACTAATAAAAGTATCACTGAGCAAAGAATACTGCGTTTTAATTCACCTATACGATTTTTCAAAGTCCCTACTCTTCTAATATAACGTGTAAGTAGAAATCTCATAATAGCAAGAATAACATAGTAACCTGCCAAAATTATAAACCACATTGACCTACTAAAAATAAATGAAATGATATTAACTCCAACATATACCAAATTAGCCGCAAGTGACAAATAATAGGCGATAATTGATGTTTTTAATCGCTTTAAAAAAATGTATATGAGAGAAATCGTGCTTATAACAGTAAGCACTATCATTAGCCATATTGGCGGAAAAATAAGTTTTTTCCATATTTTTTTCATTCTATTTTATTCTGATTAGGCACACTAAACCTCCATTTCAGCGCAATTTATCTTTATAGTAAAAGTTGAGCCTTGCCCTAGTATACTTTCTACTCCAATTTCTCCCTGCAAAATATCAATTACCTTTTTAACAAGTGCTAATCCAAGTCCATTACCTGAAGTCGAATGTGAGGTATCACCCTGATAAAATTTCTCAAAAATGTGTTCGCCTACTTCTTTAGTCATTCCACATCCTGTATCCTTTACTTTTATAATAGCTTGATTTTCTTTTTTAAAAAGCGATACAGACACAGTTCCACCTTTGTCGGTAAACTTAAATGCATTGGAAAACAAATTATTCCATACTAAACCTAATAACTCTGCATCTGCTTTTACTATTACATCATCTGCAATATCTGCCTCAATTTCAATTTCTTCTTTTTCCCATACACTTTCAAATTGCAATAGACATTCACAAATCTGTTCACTAAGATTAAATTCTGTACTCTCCGGATAAATCTGCTGATTTTCCAAACGATTTAATTTTAAAATATTAGTCATCATAGACGCTAAACGCCTTGAACCCTCCGTTACACCTTTTGCATATTCCATTCGCTTTTTATCAGATAAGTCAGGTGTTTGCAGAAGCACTCCATAATTTTGAATCACAGATAACGGTGTTTTCATCTCATGAGATACATTTGCAATAAAATCTGTCCTTAGAGTTTCAACACTTCCAAGTTCTTCTGCCATCTTATTAAAACAATCAATAATCTCATTAAAATTCTCATCACTCAAATTATTCACATGGGTTAGGCGAACACTAAAATCTCCTTTTACAACTTGTTTTGCAGCCTCTGTTATACGTTTTGTTATTCTTTCTACAGTAATTTTCCTACGAATATAATCAAGTCCTGTTATTAATGCACTCAAAAAAATAACATTTATAAAAGTAAGCCTGGCCGCTGTACCTAGGTTATTACCTGTTAATTTAATGTTCAATGTATCTGACAATACTGATATAAACAGCATATTTGTACAGGTAACAAGAAATGCAACTAACATAAAAAACAAAAAATAATTATAAATACCTTTTATTATCTTATGTAAAATTTTTTTATTTTTCACAGTAATACCACCTTATACCCTAATCCATGAACTGTTACAATTTCAAAGGAATCACACTCTGCAAGCTTCGAACGTAATTTTGTCATATATACATCAACAGCCCTTGGCGCAGTTTCAGTATCTGCATCCCAAAATTCGTCCATAAGCTGAGTTCTTGTAAATGTTTTTTTAGGATAAGAAAGTAATTTATATAAGATACTAAATTCTCTATTAGTCAAAGATATCTCTTCATCATTCAGATAAGTTGTATGCTCATCAGCATCCATTACAAAACTTCCAACCTCTAACTTTCTGCTTGTCGCTATTTTTGCACGACGAAGCAAAGCTCCAATCCTTAAAAAAAGCTCATCAAAATCTATAGGCTTAACCATATAATCATCTATTCCAATTCGAAATCCTCTTTGTTTCGATGCCATATCATCTCTAGCCGTCATGAACAAAATAGGTATTTCTTCATTAAGCTCGCGAACATTCTTTGCAAATTCAAAGCCATCCTCTCCCGGCATCATTATATCAGATACAATAAGGTCAATTATATTATCAGAAAGTTCATCATATGCCTCTGTTGCACTCATACAACTAATAGCTTCATAGCCACTGTGATTTAAGAATGAACAAACTGTTCTGTTTAAATCCTTATCATCCTCAACTACTAATATTTTGAACATAAATTTACACCTCACAAACATCTTTAAGATATTTTATATCATAACACTCATATGTTAAAGTTTTGTTTCTGTTTTATATTTCTTACATTTTTATTCATAATAAAACGAGGCAATTATTGCCTCGCTTTATTACTTAATTTTTCATTTCTATCCTCTTTTTCAAATATTTTATTTCTTCATAATCTTATCGCTGAGTTTAATAATTTCATCAGCATATTTCTTTTTACGCGAACTTAAAATATTCTTATAAATAGGATAGTTAATTATAGCCATCACCATACCGATAACACCAATTATGATGCCTGGAACCATTGAATCACCAATTCCAATTGTTTCACCAATATCTGTCATTACAAGACTCATCCCACTGCCCATAATTATTGCTCCAATGCTACCAAACACATAAGCAAATATATTAGCCGGTCTATTAACTTTTGCATCGAGTGCTCTTAATACATCAAGCTCTGTGTTTTCTTTTTCCATATACTGTGTACGAATTTTTTCTACCATAAAGTTCTGTGAATTATTATCCATTGTAATTACCTCTTTTCTCTTAATTTAATGAGATTATAGAATTACAATGTTTTTAAATGTTTTATGAAATGTTTCTGTTTTGTTAAACTTTGGGAGTTCTATGTAGAATTTACTTTTTCATTTGTCACAATAATAAATATGCTTATTCCTGCCATATTAATAATGAAACCTGAAATTTTCGCACATGAAAGATATGCCTATATTATCCCAGAACTTATAATTGTTACTATTTATTATTCAGCTTCAGGAAGTGGAAGCAATAACTCTTCAATTACAACACCAGTGCTAAACTCTACTTTAATTGCTCCACCGATTGTATCAAGATCATATACTTTTTCCAATTCTGCTTCATCATTTGTTGTTACTCTAATAATGAGGTTGTTTGTGGTCTCATATATACCAGATGATACAACAAATGGTATTTCCTTATTTACCATTGCATTTGTTATCTTTGCCTGTAACTCTGTGAGATATGCTAATGTGTAAGTACCTTTTACGAAAGTAGTATTGTGTTCACTTCTGCCAAGTTCCTTACAAATAGCTGTTCTATTAGCTGGTGTATCTTCTGTAAGAACGATTACAAATTTTCCGTTAGCATCTGTATAGGAACCACCAAAAAACTCTGAGGTATCTTTGGTTAAGTCACTGCTATTTACTTCTTCGTTATATTCTCCCTTATTGTCTGCAGGAACATCTTCTAAATTTTCATTATAGGTCGTGCTCGTAGCTCCTTCTGCACCCAGCCAAATTGTTCCCCCATTATAAAGTTTAATGCACATTATATCCGAATTATCAACAACTAAATACACATCACCGTCACACGCGTCTGTGTTTTGGTATAATCCCGTATAATCACTAGCTCTACCTAAACACTCACTTAACTCAATGTTATTTTGATTATTTTCTAAGCCAATAGTATCAATATTCAAGTCCTGTATATAAATTTCATTATTATATACAATCCAACCAAGGCTATCTGACAATGACAATTCTTCAATTCTTGACTGAAGTTCATCTTGAATGTTTGCAGATTCTTCTTTGTTGTTCTGTAAATCCTCAATCTTATTATTGCTTTCGATTGGTAATGACTCAACTGTTGGTGTGTTGTCATCCTCTACTGGTGATAAATGGGTTACCATAGAAATACATAAAACCAATAAGGCAAAGCATGCTGCAATTGTTCCCCATTTAGCCCACGCAAAATTATTTTTTCTCTTGTTGTTCATATGAGCCTCCTTAATATATTGATTGTTAATGTCACCAATCGTATCAAACAAATCTTCTTTTTTCATAATACATAACCCCTTTCCGATAAGTATTCTTTAAGTTTAGAACGTAATCGATTTAATGTAACCGAGACATTGCTTTCTGTCATTTCATACCTCTTCGCAATTGATGGAATACTGTCAGAATACCAATATCTACAAATGAATATATTTCTCTTTTTCGGTGACAAGGTATCCAGAAAAGAATTGATTTCTGCGACAAGTTCCCGCCTGTCAATTTCTTGCTCTACATCATCCAAGCCGGATACACACTCTGCAAGTTCATCAAGAACAACCGCGATTTCTCCACTTCCTCGTTTCATCACATGATTATGTTTATACTTATTAAACGCCAAATTTCTTGTGATTTTTCCGAGAAATGCAGATAATATCGTTGGTCTTGTTGGCGGTATTGAGTTCCACGCACTTAAATAGGTATCGTTTACACATTCTTCCGCATCTTCATTGCTACCTAGGATATTTTTTGCAATAGATGTGCAGTATTTACCATACTTCTTTGCAGTTGCAGATAATGCACTCTGATCTCTATTAAAATACAACTGGATAATATCCTTATCGTTCACTCTCAAATCTCCTTTTCTTTTATCCCGTTCACTTATATAGACAACTTCTAAATCAAAATCTTACACTTTTTAATAAAATTATTTTTCTATAAATTATAGCACATCTATTATAGCTAAGAAAACCGACTGGATTTCTCCAGCCGGCTACAGTCTTTTCTATCTATACACTTCGTAAAATTCAAAGTTTCTTCTTTATCAACTCAATCATTTACCTTCTTTTAGCACTTTATATTATGTATCACTATAATGATATCTACAAGCAAGAATATAGACATTCTTACCATCTATTTTATATATCAATCTATCCTTATCATTAATTCGTCTGCTCCAAAATCCAGACAAATTTCCGGTTAATGGTTCAGGTTTTCCGATACCTTCATTTCCATTTCTGCATATATCCTCAATCAGCCCGTTTACCTTTTTTAATGTTTTTCTATCTTCTGTTTGCCAATAAACATAGTCTTTCCAACCATTATTTGTAAAAACTTTATTCATCCGCACTTACCTCTACAAGATTCTTGATAGAAACCTTTCCACTTTCTAACTGTGCTTTAGATTCTATTAACCAATCATAATTTGCTTTATTTCCCATGATATAAACATTTTCCATGAGATTGTTGTATGCCTCTTCTGATAGCATAACAACATTCTTATTATCTTTTCTTGTAACAATCATTGTCTCATAATCATCTGTTACTTTATCCATATATGCCTTCATATTATCACGAAGATTTGTATAATTAACTGCTAACATATAAATACACCTCCACTCGAATTCTGTACAGTTTTCTGTACTTTTATTATAATGTACCATTTTCTGTACGTCAAGTTTTTATATTATTATATATACTTTTTATAGGAATATTCTTGCATTCTTGAATTATAAATCCATTAAAATACATATCTATTCCAACTCCACTATCTTATATCCTTTCTTTCCGCTCTTCTTTATCTCATACATCAATTTGTCTGCTGTCTGATATAATATATCAAAACTATATTTCTTAGTTCCTGTTATACATCCAATAGATACCGAAGAATGACTTTTCGGATAATTCTCTTCTATATATTCGCAATACTTTTGTTCCAATTCTTTAAATGTTGACTCAATTAGCTCAACACTAAATCTTTCCCTAAAGAATGCAACAAATTCATCTCCACCAACACGCGCAAGCACTGTCCCTTCTTCAAAGTTTTTAGTAAGTTGTGCTGCAAAATATTTAAGAGACTCATCTCCTGCCGTATGGCTATACACATCATTTATCAATTTCAGATTATCTATATCAAAAAAAGCAAATGAATATGCGTCTACACTTTCCAAATCATGCTCAATTGTTCTTATACCACCACCTCGATTAAATAACCCTGTAAGCGCATCATAATTTGACTCTTTAAAAAGAATTTCCTTTAATTTAGCATCTTCTGTCATATCATAAACCACACATACTATCACTTCTTTATTGTCAGGTGTAAGCATCTTTTTACCAATATCATACACATGAATATAATGTCCCTTTTTATGTTTTATTCGATATTCAATTCCATATTGGGTATCTGTACTGTAACTATTCATTACTTCCTTATTAACCATGTCCCTGTCATCCGGATGGATGTGTGTCATACCTAATCCATCAGCATCCTTATAATATTCATCATAAGACGTATATCCTAACATCTCTAAATACTTATCATTTATAAAGCACAAAGGAAAACCATCCTCGGCATAACCACTTATAATACCTCCCGGCATTGATTTACTCATAATATCAAATACAATCTCTTCTGCTTTAGACTTATCAATTAAATCCTTGCCACTTAAGTAATTCACTGTCAAAAGTTCTCTTTCTTCGACGCTTTTACTTGCTTCAGATATATGCATTGAAGTAATATTAAAACTATTCTCTGTTAGTACAAAACTACCTGTAAATCTTGTTTCATATATTATATTTTTACTATTCACGGTAATAATAATATCAACATTTGCTAATATAATCCAACAATTTTTTGCTATTTCTTTTCCCGCAATATTCTTAACATTATATCCTAACGATTGAACAAATACCTTTAACTCTGCTCTTAATAAATCAATAAATTCTGATTTATCTACGGCAACTTCTTCTCTACCAATTCCAAAACTCAAAAAATCTTCGTCTATATAAGAAATTGTTTTTTCATAATCTCTATCAATTAAATAACTGTCAAAAAAAGTCTTAAATGCTTTATATGCTAAATACTCTTCATATCCTTTTGTGTCATTCGTAAAACTATTCATACTAAACCTTTCCTATAAATATTCGTAACTATTATATTTTTCTACTACCATCTTTATTAAAATTCTTTTTTAGTGCCATTTCAGTCAGAAAAATCGCAACCATTAATACAACCATATGTATAGTACAAATGATGCCTCCTACAATCCCAATAGTATCTTCTGTAGAGTTAATAAAAGGAATTTGAATTATGATTGAAGGAACTAATATTATCCAACCTAATTTCCACCACAAACGTCCGCAATATTCATGTGCAAACATCTTAGTGCAACCTGAAAAATATTTCTTTTCTACATTTTACCACAAAACCTATGAATCTAAAATCCCTAAAAAAATTTAATTATTAGAAGTATCATAAATATTCTATCATTCCTTTACCGCCACTATAAGTAACCTTCGCCATTGCCCCATTTATAATGGTGTGCCTTGGTGGCTTATGCCCAAAATTGCAGTCAAATATCACCGGAACATCACAGTTTCCAACACCATACATTACGGCTTCCTCATAAGAGGTATCTGTGTAATCTTTATAAAACAATGGTCTTCCAAATAAAAATCCCTTTGTATATTTAAACCAACCAATCTCATTTAACTGCCATAAAAACATCATAAGATTTTCACCACTTATGTCAAAGCTTTCAAGATACCATATAATTCCATCTTCCTTATACTTTTCGATAAATTCCAATGTTCCGTCATATTTAGTGCCTTGCAAAAATAATAAAACATCAAGGCAACCACCTATTAATCTTCCGGTAAATGTGGTTTCATCTCCGTTTTTCAATGTTTTTGAATCAAGTTTAAGAAGTACATCCGCATCCTCATTGTATCCTTCAAGACCTGTTACTCTGTCTGAAAATCCATCCTGATATTTATTGAAAGACTTTTGAACAACCTTTTTACCTTCTAACAAACTTAAATTATTCTCAATACTTTCATGCCAGCACTCCATTCCAAAATCACCAAAATTGCCTGCATAAACTGTGGCAATATCATACTTAGTAGTTAATGTATGAATTAAACCTGTATTATCAGAATATCCCTGAAACCATTTTGGATTATTTACAAATTTCTCAAAATCCACATAGCCTAACATTTCATTTAAGAAATTTCCACCCTTTGCTGAAATAATTGCAGAAATATTTTTGTCATCTAAAAGAGCATTAAACTCTTTTCCTCTTGTCAGACCATCACTGCTTCTTCCTTTATCTGCTACCTTAAACACATTATCAGTAAATATTACCTTATAACCTTTTTCTTCTAAATTCTTTTTTCCATTATTAAATCTTTTTACATCAAGTTCATCACTAACACCATCTGAAACAGCTGTTACTGCTATTATATCTCCCTTTGATAAATACTTTGGAAATCTCATAACTTTTTAACACCTTCCTACACTTCAATACTTTTTCCTAACTCAACAGAATAAATAACAGTTTCTTTCACTTCTTTTCTTAATATCTGCTCCACAGCTTTTTTATACATTTCAAGCTGTAAAACATAATGTTTAACTAATTCCTGTTCTTCTTTTATCCTATCAGTTTTATAATCAAGAATTACAA
Organism: Lachnospiraceae bacterium; assembly: GCA_017416465.1. Classification (GTDB taxonomy): domain Bacteria; phylum Bacillota; class Clostridia; order Lachnospirales; family Lachnospiraceae; genus Bovifimicola. The sequence continues at coordinate 9,259 of JAFQCK010000166.1, forward strand.
CCTTTTCATCTTCTATAAAATACGCATCAATTATACCTTGGATTAAAACTGTATCTCCTGTCTTTTCCACATCGTTTGGTCTGATTACAGTATTTTCTTCACCAATTAATTTTGCAACTCTTTTATATTCTTCAATTTCCGAATCAGCAAATCCGACAACAAACTGTGCTTCTCTAAAAAGCTCTCCTCTGTCATATGCATTTTTCATTCTTGTATATAATTCAGTTTTTGCAAAACATACAAAATCATTTACGTCAATACAACTTCTTTCCGTTTCGGAAATCTTTCCTTTACTTTGTAAATCATCTAAAAATGCTATAATATTTTCTTCATTAGCTTCCATCCTGTAATCAAATAATTCAAAAATCAAATGATAAATTGTACCACGCATAGCACCGGTTATTTTTACCGAATTTTCATCTTGATTTACATTTTCCATGCTTGTATTACTCATCTCTAAAGTTTTCTCATAAAACTCCATAAAATCAAAGCTAAGCTCTTTTTGTTCTTCCAAACCGTCTTTATTTTCTATATCATAACTAATCTTCTTAATATCGGATACACTCATCTTTGCCGGTGTATATATTTCTTTTTTATATGAATACTCAAATGATAATCTTTCATCTAAAATCTTTTTAACCTTCTCATCATACACATACTCTGTTTTAATTGTTTCAAGACTTTTAGCACTTACATCTTCAAGATATCTTTCCTTTATTTCATTTTCAAATATCTGATTTAAAGTCATTTCTCTAATATCAACATTTGCTAAAATATTTTTATTATTTCTAAGTGTCATGGCAAGAATATCAAAATAACTCTTGATATTACATACATTTCCATAGCCTAAATATTCTCTGTCTTCCTCTATTGCAACAGAAACCTTTTCAAAATCTTCAAGGCTTTTTCCTGAAGTTGTAAAAATCAGCTTATCTCTCGCTCTTGTACAAGCCACATAAAAGATTCTCAATTCTTCTTCAATAACATTTAAACGTATCTTTTCTGATATAGCCTCCTTTGCAAAACTTTTAGAAACTATTCTCGTATCATCATCAAAATATTCGATGCCAACTCCCATATCATCAAGGATAACTGCTTTTTTAGAAGCGTCCATAAAATTAAACTTCTTCTTAACATTTGCAATAAATACAACAGGAAATTCAAGACCCTTGCTTTTATGGATAGACATAACCTTAACTGTATTATCATTCTCGCTAATTAATGAAGCTTCACCCATATCTATGTTGTATTTATTCATTTTTTCAATATATCTTACAAAGTTAAATAATCCTTTATAACTACCTGTTTCATAGTCAGCAGCCTTTTGCTTAAGCATTTCTACATTAGCAAGTCTAACCTTTCCTGATGGCATGGCAAGAATATAATTATTGTAATTTGTTTTTTCAATAATATTACTGATAAGCTCGTAAATAGAAAGATACATACTCTTATCCCTAAACTCATTGAGTGTATTAAAGAATGCATCAATTTTTCCAACCAAATCTTCTTTGTATACGAGTTTATTTTCTTTGCAAAATTCTTTAATTTTATCGCCTTCATTTAAATACATCTGTAGACTTTCATAAAGACTGACTTTCCTATCTGTACAAACTCTTATATTTGCTATTTCATCATCCGTAAAACCACCAAAAACAGCTTTCAATGATGAAGCAAGCGGAATATCCTGAATCGGATTATCTATTATCTTTAAATAATTAATTATAGTCCTAATCTCAGGTGTCTCAAAATATCCGGACCTTGATTCAACAAAGAGAGGAATACCCTGTTTTGTAAATTCTTCCTGCATTACATCAACATTTTTGCCTAAACTTCTCATTAAAATTGTTATATCAGAATAAGTTACCGTTCTGTATTCCCCTGTTTTTTTGTCACAGATAACCATTCCGTTTTTTTCATCTGTTAATTCTTTAATCCTTTTTGCTATAACCTTTGCTTCCGCTTCACTATCCGTAGCTGATAAATCCTCATCATCTTCTTTTATTGCATTTTCTTCATCATTTTCAGAATCAAAACTATTATCAGAACTTAAATCATTTTGTTCTGCTTCTTCTCTCGTATCTATTAATATTAATTCTGATTTATCATCAATTCTTGAGAATAAATTTTCATCTTCACATTCAGTATAGATTGCTCCCTGGTAAAGTTTATTCTCATCATCATAATCAATTCCACCAAACTCTTTACTCATCAACTGCTCAAAGATTTTATTAGTTGTTTCTATAACACCATTTCTGCTTCTAAAATTCTTATCAAGAATGATTTTATAATTACTTGCATTTTCACCTAATTCATATGTGTTATATTTCTCAACAAAAATCTTAGGATTAGAACCTCTGAATCCATAAATACTTTGTTTTACATCACCAACCATAAATCTGTTACATACTCCAAATTTTTCTTTTGAAACACTTCTAAGAATAATTTCCTGCACAAGGTTACTGTCCTGATATTCATCAATCATTACTTCCTCGAAATTATTAGAAAGTTCATCAGCAATCCTTGTAGTCTTAACTTCCCTTCCATCATTTTCTATTAAAAGATTAATGGCATAGTGTTCAAAATCATTAAAATCAATAATGTTTTTGTCTTTCTTCTTCTTGGCAAATTTATCCATAAAAGCTATTGTAATTTTAATATATGTTTCAATAGTCTTTTTACATTTTATCATTTCCTCAAAACTTTCTGATAACGTACCTTTAAAAAATCTTGATTTTATCTTACCAATTTTATCTTTACAACCATCTCTGGTCTTTTTAATTATTTCCTTTAACCCTGCATCAACATTTTTTTCTGTAGGCATTCTTCCAAAATCAAAATTAAGACTTGTTCTAATCGTATCAAATGTTTCTTTTGACATTGCACTCTCTATATAATTAAGTTCTTCGCTAAATTTATTAACATATTTATCAAGTCCGTCTTCATTAGATTTATCAATTATATATTTATACGAATTAACAATTTCTTTTAAAAGCTCCTTAGTGTGATTTAAAACAAAATCCATATAAATACTTTTTTCAAATTGTTCTTTACTTTCAAAATCATACTTGGCAATTATCTCATCAAACCATACATTGGGAAATGGAAAATTAATTGTCTCTCCGTATAAATCTAAAATCATATTTTCAATCGATTCATCACCACGTTTGTTTTCAAATTGTCTCACAAATCTAAAGAAATCTTCATCACCTGATAAATAGAATTCTTCTAAAACTTCCTTAACAACATCTGATTTTAAAAGCTCAATCTCCGTACTCTCTGCAACCCTTACAGCCGGGTCTAAATCTATCTCGTTAAAATGCTCTTTTATTAAATCAAGACAAAAACTATGTATAGTTGTTATCTTAGCATTATGAATATACGTCTGCTGTTTTTGTAAATGAGCATTATCCGGCTCATTTTCCAATTCTTTATCAATTGCCATAAGAATTCTTTCACGCATCTCAGAAGCGGCAGCATTTGTAAATGTAACAACAAGAATCTTATCTATATCTATTGGATTGTCTTTATCAAGTATTCTTTTTATTATTCTTTCAACTAACACTGCAGTTTTGCCCGAACCTGCCGCTGCCGAAACCAGAATATTTCTATCTCTGGCATCTATTACTTTTTGTTGTGCATCTGTCCACTTAGCCATTATTTACCAGCCTTTCCATTTATTCTATCCATTTATCCGTTCATAATAATTAACAAACTATATTAATCATTTCCTTCATTAAGCGTCTTTTTTCTAATTTCATTCCAAACACTTTCATTATCAAATTTGGTCAGTTCTCTCGTCTTAAATCCTTTTATTCTTTTATCAAAACCACAGACATTTTTGTAAGGACAATAATCACATGCTGAAGAATTTGAACCTGATTTAACATATGGATTTACTTCAATTTTTCCATTTATCATTTCACTTCCAAGTTCTTTCACTTTATCATGAACATAATCCAAAAGACACTTCATTGATAAATCAGTAACATTTCCACTAGTTTTCAAAAACTCGCCTGTTTTCTTAAATCCTGCCGGAATCACCAATGATTTCCCACCTGTTTTAATCAGTTCGTCTATATCCCTGTCAAATGCTGAAAGTACATTTTCATTATCTGAAAAAATGCCATCCGGCTTTTGTCTGCCTAAAATCATATTAGCAAGAATTTCTTTATTCTTTTCTATATCTTCAGTTAGCTTAATATCTTCTGCCTTAATAATCGGATTATCAATATTATAGTAAAACAAGCCTGCCGGAATTACATTCTTATCAGGGTTCTTATTTTCAAGATACTTAGTCACTGCCTCCATATACATTACAAGCTGTAACTGTAGGCCTTCATATACATCATTGATTTCAAACTTTTTAGAGCCGGATTTGTAATCAATGATTTTTACATAAATGTCATCACCATTATTATAAAAATCTATTCTGTCAATTACTCCTCTAAGTCCCATTTTTCGGCCGTCTTCAAAATCAAAATTAACACTCTCTATACCTGATTTATCTGAAAATCTCCATTCAAAAAGAGCCGGTTTAAACTTACCTCTAACAATCTGCTCACCTAAAATCCATACCGTCTTGTTAGCAGTTCTTCTTATCTTATCAAGCATATATTCGTTTCTTCCGCTATCCGAAAAAAGATTCGTACCTTCTAATTCGGCCGCTTCATTTACACTCTCATTTATAAGCAAAGTTCTTAATTCATCATCAATTTTGTTATAGGCAATTTTCCTGTCACGAACCTTTGTAAAATAAAGCTCTATGGATTTATGATAAATATTTCCAATATCATTTTGCTGTATTACATACTCTTTTCTTTCCATAAGGTTTAGTCCATAGGAAACAAAATGTCTGTATGCACAGGCTGCAAATGTTTCTAATCTTGAAATAGAATTTTTCATTTCTTTTCCATACATTACATTAGCAACTGCCCTGTCTAACTGCGACTCTTCTGCTTTATAAATAGCTGCATTAATAAGAGGCTGCATATCAATTCCAAGTTCTAAGCATTTTACATATATTTCCTTAAACAAATTCATCTGACTATCATATATTTTCCCTGAAATATAGTCATAAATATTTTCTGAAATATATGAAGCTGCAATATCCTTATTCGTAATATTTTCAGGTACTGTCTTATTATCTGTCTTTGATTCATCTATTACATTTATGCCTCTAAACATATGAACTATACTGTTAACTAAATATGAAGGTCTTGCTGACTTCATATCACTTCCTGTTCTGTAAAATGAGATAAATAATTTCTCTGACATTTTAGTTAACAGTAAGTATAAATAAAATTTTTGAATAAACGAATTTTCCCTGACAGTTGGTGAAAGCTCAATTCCTGATTCTTTTAAAAACTCTCTTTCAGCTCTTGTTAATACACCTGAACTACCATCATTTTTTGGTATCATTCCATCATTCGCGCCAATTAAAAACAACACCTTAATATTATTTAGTCTTGTTCTTTCAATATCTCCAACCACTACTCTATCAAGAGTAGGCGGAACAAGTCCTACCTTTATCTCTGAAAATCCTGAATCAAGCATTGCAGACAATTCTTTTGGTGTAACCTCCTCATCACCTATAAGATTTTCCATCTTAAGAAATAATTCCATAACAATCTCATAAGTCTGTCGGTATTCGTTGCCTCTTGAAATATCACCATTACTATAAAATGCTTTGGCAATAGCTTCCATTTTTCCTTTAATATCTAACTTTAGTATAATCTCTCTAAGTCCTTCAATGGAATCTTTAACCTTTGCCTGCTTATTTTTCTTATATAAATTATAAAAGTCTTCTGTGTCATCTATGAGCTTTATCCTTGCATTTTCATAGATTTCATTTTCATCTTCGATATTTTTATTCCATTTTTTATGCCCTCTGATTCCATGGCTTATTACATAATTTTCAAGCATATCTATCTCATTTCTTAAAAGAGATGACATTCCTGCCCTCAAATATGAGAATACACTTTCGTATGAGTAATTATTTTCCACTATTTCAAATAATGCTCTGATTGTTTCTACCATTGGGTTGGTATTAACACTTCTGTTATCATCTATAAAACAAGGTATTTTATATCTATTAAAAACATTGGTAATACTGTAATTATAACTTCCTATATCAGCTGTTATTACCGCAATATCCTTATATCTGTATCCATTTTCTCTTATTAATGTGCAGATTTTATAAGCGACATATTCTGATTCTTTAAGCATATTATCACATATATGTATACTTATATCCTCTATCTCTTCATTAAAATATGGCTTTACTCCATATTTAAAAATATTATTCTCAAGATATTTAAGTTCTGCACTATCCTTAAGTCTTAACAAATCATTAAGAATAATATCCGAATAAACCTCAACCCCTTCTTCTTTTGCAATATTTTTAATTCTGTTAATAGTCTTTTTACTTATATTAAAAATATCCGTTTCAGATTCTTTAAGATAATCAATTCCTTCTGTATCACGAATAGTAGCAGTAACTGTAACACTTTCAGAATACTTTAATAATCCTCTTATAACCTCATACTGAACAGGAGAAAATCCTGTATATTCATCTAAGGTTATGTGGCTGTTTTTTATAATTTTAGACTTAGGAATAAGTTCACATGCTTTTGTAAGAAGCTCCTCACTTACGATAAACTTCTCATTTATATATTCCTTAAATTTATCCGCAACAATCTTAATATCTTTTAATTTTGCACTTAAAAGTGGTTTATTCGCTATCTTTTGAAAAATTTCTTCAAATTTATCATCATTAATTCCATACTGATAAAACTCACTTATCATTGATTTCATCTCATCAATGAAATTAGTCATTTTAGTCTTATTTGCAAATACAGATAAACTCTGTTTATTTTCTTCAATTATCTTTCTAAGAATTAAACATTTTCCGGTATCATCCAAAACTGTATAAATATTCACTCCTGCTTCATCAAATAATCTTTTTGCAAGACGCTTAAAGCTGATAATGTCAATATTCATAGTTCCTTTTGCATCTGATAAATCCACGATTGTTTTCTGAGTTTCCATTGTAAACTGCTCAGGTACAATCACAAAAAAGCGTGAATCCTTATAATCCACACTCTCACTTTTCTCAAGCAGTTTTTTATACATTAATGTAGTTTTCCCGGTTCCACTTCCACCAATAATCAGTTGTAATCCCATATTCCCTCCGACTTTACTTCGATTTAATAATAGTTCAAGCTGAACTTTTGCATGATTTTGCGAATAAAGTAAACTGAACTATTTAATTTTCTTATCTACATTTTAGCATATTATTTGAAATAAATTAATATATATAAATATAATTTATAATGTTTTAGTAATGGTCTTTTAATAAAATTAATCTATGAAAGGAAATCGGTACATATATGAGTAACACACCTAAAATTATGGTTTTCAGATTGAAAGAATTAATTTATACTGCTATATTTATCCTTCTTGCTATACTATTAATTGTTTTTTTAGTTAAAATGTTTAATTCGGATAAAAAAGGGCACGATAATAACAATGAAACAGTAAATGCTGAAGCTTCAAAATCAGAAGGGAATAATGAAGAAAATACCGTTCCTATTGAGAACTTGAATAACAATACTTCTGAAATTGAAACAAGTAAATCAGATATAAATAACACTGAAACTGATAATACTACTGTTAATCCAACTTCTGAAAATAATTCAAGTAGTTCTTCTATTGAAAATACTTCTCCAGAAACAGCACCACCTAAAAAAACACCAAAGAGAAATTATTCTCCCGGTGTATATACATCATCTTTGGTGTTAAATAACAGTGCTCTTGAAGTTCAGGTCAGTGTTGATTTAGACAGTATTAACTCTATCTCAATTAAAAATATGGACGAAGCTATAACTACGATGTATCCGCTTATGTCAGGTTCCATAAAAGATTTGGAAAAGCAGATTATTGCTTCGCAGTCCCTTGAAAATATTACTTACTCAAGTGAAAATCGTTATACCTATATGGTACTTCTTGATGCTATTAGCTCTGCTCTATCAAAAGCAGAAAAATCAAACTAAGATATTAATACAGAAGATAAAAAATCCTTCTTAAATAGTTGTAGCTCTAATGATTTCAAAAAATCAATTAGAGCTACATTTTTTAATAATGATAAGTTTTTCTCTTTACTACCAAAAAGATAACCGTAAACACTACTGCCATCACTTCTGCAACAATAATCGATATCCATACCCCGTCAATTCCAAAAATCAAAGGCAATAACATTACCGCACTTATTTGAAATACAAGTGTACGAAGAAATGATATAATTGCAGATGTTATCCCATCATTTAATGCCGTAAAAAATCCGGAACCAAATATTGCATATCCCATAAAGAAAAATGAGAGTGCAAAAATTCTAAATCCTGAAACAGTAAGCTCCATAAGTTCCTTATCATAACCAACAAAAATATTAGCAAATGGCATTGCAAAAATTTCTCCTGCAATAACCATACCAATTCCAAAAATCCCTATCATTATGATACTTTTCTTAAGAAGTCCCTTTAACTCTTTATGATTACCAGCCCCATAATTATATCCAAATATCGGTGCTGTTCCAATTGAATAACCAATAAAAGCTGCTGCAAAAATCATACTAACATACATCATTACTCCATAAGCAGCAACACCATCTTCTCCTGCATATTTTAAAAGCTGAATATTGTATAACATACCAACAATATTCATTGATACATTACTCATAAATTCTGACGAACCATTGATACACGCTTTAAATATTATTCTACCGTGAATATTTGTTTTACCAAGCCTTAGTATACTACTATTCTTCCTAAAGAAATATATAAATGGTATACTTCCTCCAACCACCTGACTCATCGCAGTCGCAATAGCCGCACCGACTAACTTATACTGCTGTGGTAAAAGAATAACCAAAACTGCATCTAATATAATATTAGTTACACCGGCAAAGAGAGTCACTATCAACCCCAACTGTGGCTTTTCTGCTGTAACCATAAAACTTTGAAATAAAAACTGTAATACATTAAATGGCAATGCACACAAAATAATTCTTGCATATATTATAGCATTTTCTAATATTTCGCCCTCTGCTCCAAGAAGTGAAGCAATTGGTCTTATAAAAACAATTCCTAAAACTGCAAAAATCACACCTAAAATCAGGGTTACATATACAAATAATGAAAAATATTTATTAGCTTTTTCACTTTTTCCTTCTCCTAATGTTTTAGCTACAATTGCAGAACCACCTGTACCAAACATAAATCCCACTGTTGCTAAAATCATAAGCAAAGGAATAACAATATTAACTGCTGCAAAAGCAGTTTTCCCTGCATAATTTGAAACAAAAAATCCGTCAACAACACCATAAATTGATGTGAAAATCATCATTCCTATAGACGGTAATGTAAATTTAATAAGTTTACCATATGTAAAATGGTCTGAAAGTTGTATATTCATTTTATCCTCAATATCTTTTTAATAATTTAAAATTTTCTTTAACATCTTCTTCATTATCTTTTTACTTATACTCCCACAATACATTTTTAGCGAAGTCAATACTCTCTACATAGCTTTTCTAACAACTCAAAATTGTTAGTTCTTTTTGCTAACGCTGTTAAGTTACCATTGTGTATTTTATGTCTATATACAATTTCGGCATTTTTTATTATTCTATTTTTCTGTCTATTAACCTCTCTGCTCTCAGCTTGCAATAAATATTTATAATTCATATTTTTTTCTTTATTAATATCTATTTTCACTAATTGACTACTAGGGACCGGTATCATATTATTCATAATAATCCCCTTATCCAAAAAATGACAGAGACTAATAGTCTCTGCCATCTGCTAACTTGCTCATTTTAGGGCTGTGCATCACCCACTAATAACTTGCTCATTTATAAGGCTGTGCATCACCTTCTACAGATAGTATACTATTTCTATATTATTTTAGTCAAATAATTTTCAATTTTTTATTCATTTTATCATAACACGCCTTATAACGATATGCTGTTCTCCTACTAATATCACACTCATTTGCAATCTCCATAATAGTCATACCTTTTTCATATTTCATAACAAAATCATTATAAGAAGTCATCCATGCATCATTATGTTTCTTACGTCCGGCCGGTTTTGTGTTCTTATATTTTTCTAATTCCTCACGTAATATCCTATTCTCTGTTTCCAATTCTGATATATACTTCATTGCTTTTTCTAATGTATCAATCATACTTGCTCCAATGTGCCATATTTTATTGATACTATAATAACTTTAATTTTATGTTGTGTCAAATTATTTTTGTCACATTTTTGTTTTTTCCAATCGTATTAAGTACAATTGTATTACTCTAGTCATCATTTTCCATTTCTAACAATTTTTTATATAATCTATCAATACAAATGGCTCCAAAAGGTGCAGTCAATAAAATAGACACTACTGCAATCGTCAAAGCTAACTCTCCACACGCTAATCCCATTGCAAGCGGTATTGTTCCTATTCCTGCCTGTACAGTCGCTTTTGGTGTATAAGCCACTACACAAAATAATCTCTCTTTTTTATTTAATTTTGTTTTAATAAGTGATACTGCTACTCCTGTCATTCGGAAAACCAAAGCTATTATTACTAAAATAATAACCATAATTCCTGCTGACACAGCATATTTTAAATCTACTGCTATTCCTACCAATACAAATAAAAATACTTCTGCAAATAGCCATAGTTTATTATATTTAACAGATAATCTTTTAGCTAATACATTATATTTTTGATTAATAATTATTCCCATACTCATAATAGCAAGAAGTCCTGATATCGTAACAATTCCTTCCAATCATTTCAATGCATGCAGGTACAAAACACATAAGCACTGCTGGTCTTCCGACTTTCTTTAAATCTGAAATATTAAGTGACAATCCTGCCCTTGTTAAAATAATTACTAAAGCAATTTGACGTAAATCTGCTGATATTAATAAAATTGATTCATCAACCAAATCAAAGCAATGTGGGCTAATTATAATTCCTGTAATAATCATTCCTAAAATACTTGGCAGTTTCATCTTTGAAAATATCCATCCTGCTAATAAACCCAGTAATAAAATAATAGCAATACTTGTTAACATATAATTCCTCTTTTCTAAATTTTTTTACAATGTTTTTATTATACACACTAAAAAAGCTGATAGTCTCTGCGTAATATTCGCAGAAGCCATCAGCAAAATTGCGGTTTAGGGGTTATTACCCATAGGAGAGCCTCATTCCCAATGCGAGTATTATAATACTTTTTAATGTAATTCTCAACTCTTAATTTATATTATTTCAACAAAAACAAAACAGTTCAGACTTATACCTCAAATCTGCTCCTACATTGCTTCTTTTCGATACGGCAGAGTACCATATGCAAAAATGTAAATTCTTTTTTCTTCCCTATACCAACTTTTTCATTTTTTACATTTATATTACAACACTCTCTTCTTTTACACTCTTGAAGAGTATTATTCCTTTTATTACCAATAACAAAAACGCCACAGTTATCGCATATGGTTCTCTTGTAATTGCTAAAAACAACACCATAAAAATATTAATCCCCATAGAAATATATGTCAAAAATTTATACTTAATTTCTGTTTTAAATTTTACCAACAATACTTTTATAATTCCAAATATAATAATAGAAACAAACATAAACCAATATACAACTCTATTAATTAATGTTATTTCTGTGTAATCAAATAAATTAACCGAATAAATATATTCATTCATTGTTTTCGGATAAAGTGGTAAAACAATAAGTAATAAAAAACATATATCTACTATTCCAAATAACAAATCACAGATACCACGAATGCTGGACTTGTTTTCTTTTTCCGCTATAAAAAGCAATTTTTCTACCGATAACAAATCATCAATTGATACTGAAAAATATCCGGATATTGCCTTTAATGAGTCAATACTCGGATATCCTTTTCCCGATTCCCATTTTGAAATAGCAGTCCTTGATACAAATAAAGCCTCTGCTAATTCTTCCTGCGTAAGCCCTCTATTCTTTCTTAATTCCTGAAGTTTTTCATAAAATTCCATATTAACCTTCACTCCTTAGCACTTTTATCGTGTATATTTTCTTTATTAAATATCAACACAAATACTTTATACAAACAAAATAATCCTGCACTAAGCAAAATTCCACCTACAATATCCATAAACCAATGCACACCACAAATCATTCTTCCTATTACCATAAATACCGAAAAAACAATCGAAAAAAACTGTACAATACGTTTAACAATTTCATTATCAATTCTTCTATTCACCTGCTCAATAAGTGTTGGCATCACGCAAAGAACTAACAATGTAGTTGATGACGGGTAAGATGTTTCCATAATTCCGTTTATAAGTATAGGCCTGTAATTAATCGGTATCATTTCAAAAATTAGATATCCAAGTATTACTATAATATAATAAATTCCCAAAATTATGATATCATAATCCACTTTAAAAAGGCTTCTTCTCTTAATTAGCTGCACAAATCCAATTCCCCCAAATACCATACATACAAATATCGGTACTAGTCCCAACCAATCTGTTATAGTATAAATTGTCATATGAACTCCGGTCAACTTATGAAACCAACAATTAAAAGTAGCAAATCCAATATTTGTTTTATTTTGCCCAAGTGGTTGCACATCCACAATCTGTATCAATACTGTCCATGCTACAAATAAAATAATCAACATACTCCCTACTAACAATACTCCTTTATACTCCTTTACATTCTCTTTCATTTTGCTTGTCCTTTCTTTTTTAATTTTGTCTTTTGACTAATTTAAAAATAACAAAGGACATAAAAATCATAAAGTATCGACTTATCACATCTATGACACTATTCGTCACATCAGCTTTAAACCTGATAATTTGCTAATTTTAATCAGTATTCCAACCAATAGTATTTCATTTTAAAAAAGATATCTTTTTTATCAGATATCTTTTAAATAAATTTTACTAAAATAAAAAGTCTGTTTAATACTTATAATTATCACTCAAAACCAATCTGCACTGAATCCCTTCACGTCTAACCATACCATCATTACATTCATATGGTATATCTTTTTCATATTTAAAACCAAGTTTTTTCATAACAGTGCCTGAAGCAAAATTTTCTTTTGCATATCTCCCAACTATTTGAGTAAGATTTAACTTATTTTTTGCAAATTCAATAACTTTCTCCATTGCCTCAGTTGTATAACCTTTCCCCCAAAATTTTTTGCCAAGATTATAACCTATCTCCCAACATTTAACTTCCTCTTCATAATAAATAAGAGCCGTTCCAATTAACTCATTTGTATCTTTCAACTCAATAGCAAATCTATACCAATCCTGTTTTTCAATTTGTCCAAGTTCAAATGCTATCCACTCTTTTGTTTTATCTATATCATTATGACTTGTCCAAAACATATATTTAGCAACATCCGGATCACTTTCCCAACAATTAAATACATTTATAGCATCCTCTGATTTAAATGGTCGTAATATTAATCTTTCAGTTTTTAACATAGGCGTATTCATAAATAATTCCTCTATTCTATACAAATACTTCCTTTATACTATCATAATGCAAGAATATTCCCTGTTTTCCAAGTTCCTCAATCTCTTCTTTTGTAGCAAGCTTATATCCTAATGTCTCTTTTTCCTGCATTTTCAACTCACTTTCTTCAAAATCCATTTCAAAGCGATAGATATCTACAAAATAGTTATCTCCCTCTTCTAAATTTACTCTTTTATATGAAAATACATATCCACCAGCTGCATTAGATACATCTAAACCTGTTTCTTCAAATACTTCTCTTATTACAGCTTCTTTTGATTCCTCACCAGCCATAACTCCACCGCCTGAAACTTCCCACCAGCCCGGCGCCCATGACTTTGTCATAACTCTCTGTGTAATTAAATATCTTCCATCTGTTCTTTTAATAACACCTAAAACTGTTAAATGATATTCTCCTTCTTTAAGATTCCAGTCATTTCTTTTCATTGTACGTCCTGTTTTCTGTTTATTTTCATCATAAATATCCCAAAATTCCATTGTTAATTCTTCCTTTCATCTGTTCGTTATTTATTAATCATATATAAATTATCATATTAGTAACCTAAATTTCTTTATCTTTTTCATATATAATATTATCATCTTAACTATTTATGCTTTAATTGCCCAACGCATCTTTGTCGATTTTGCTCTTGGATTCCTTACACATTCCTCTGTCGAAGGACGAATAACATCCCTTGCAACATCAGCATACAATCCATCTTTTTTATGCATTTTAAAATATTGCTTAACCATTCTGTCTTCCCCCGAATGGAATGTAAGTATTGCCACTCTTCCTCTCGGTGATAAAATATCCGGTAAACTATTTAAAAACGAATCTAACACTTCAAATTCACAATTAACGTCTATTCTTAGTGCCTGAAATGTTCTTTGACAGGATTTTTTCACTGCTTCTTTTCTATCTTTTTCAGGAATAAATCGAAGCGCTTTTTCTATTATTAATTTCAAATCAGTTGTTGTCTTAATTTCATTACCTTTTTTCATCTCAAGAATAATTGCTTTTGAAATCTCTTTTGCATAAGGCTCATCCGAATTCTCAATCAACATTCCCATCAATTCATCCTGTGATACTTCTTTTAATCTTTCTGCTGCCGAAACACCTTTTTCAGGATTTAATCTTAAGTCGAGTGGTCCTTCTACTTTATATGAAAATCCTCTCTCAGGATTGTCAATCTGCATTGATGATACACCTAAATCTGCCAAAACAAAATCAAATGTTCCTGCTTCTTCTTTAAGCTTTGCAATATCTGCGAAATTCATATTCTTAATTGTAAGAATTTTCTCATCATAACCTAATGCTTCAAGTCTTTTTTTAGTCTTCTTACTTTCAATAGGGTCTACATCCAAAGCATACATATGCCCGTTACCATCAAGACATTTTAACATCTGCTCTGTATGTCCACCATATCCTAATGTAGCATCCAAACCTTTCTCTCCCGGCTGAATTTTTAAAAAATCAAGTATTTCCTTTACACATATAGAAATATGCATTCCTGCAGGTGTACTTCCTTTACTGATAACCTTTTCTATCGTATCAGCATATTTTTCAGGATTATGCTCCTTATATTTTTCACTAAACTTTCTTGGATGAGTTCCTTTATATCTCACTCTTCTCTTATGGGGCTTATCTTCCTGTTCATTCACATAATTGTTTATATTTTCACTCACGATTTCTAATCTCCATTTCATAGTGATTTATTGCTAATAAATCATTAATCCGTATTGTATCACACAAAAAAAACTTCGTAAAGTCGGACTAATGTACTTTTTTACTACTTGCTAAATAAGTAACAGTTCAGCCCGAAAATTCGCAAAGTCGCACTAAAGTGCTTTCCCGCTACTTAAATATTATTTTTTTATAAAGTCATAGTTTTTTTATATAAAATAGATATAATAAATATAAACTTAAATTTTATATGTAATCCCAGATTATTTAAAAAGAAGTTAAGTTCGATAAAATCGCTCGGAAAAGAGGTATATTATGTTTTTAGATTATTGGTATCTTGTGCTTGTTGTTCCTACACTTATTTTAGGTATGATAGCACAATACAAGGTTTCTTCAACTTTTAAAAAGTATTCAAGAGTAGCTTCAAGCAGAGGATACACTGCAAGCGAAGTAGCTAAGATGATTTTAGAACGAAACGGATTATATGATATAAGAGTCACAAGAACAAGCGGTAACCTAACAGATAATTATAATCCTCAAACTAAAACCGTAAGTTTATCAGAATCAGTTTATGACAGTCGTTCTGTTGCCGCCATTGGTGTTGCGGCTCACGAAGTAGGTCATGCAATTCAGCATGCAAAAGAATATACACCTATAAAAATCAGAACCGCTATCATTCCTATAACAAACTTTGGCTCAAGACTTTCTCCAATTTTAATACTTTTAGGTATTCTTTTAGGTATGCAATCGCTTGCAGTATGGGGTGTAATACTTTTTTCTACAGTAGCCGTTTTTCAATTGGTTACTCTGCCTGTTGAATTTAATGCAAGCCATCGTGCACTTTTGACACTTGGTAATGATGGTATATTGAGTCAACAGGAATTATCCGGCGCAAAAAAAGTATTAAGCGCTGCAGCTATGACTTATGTTGCTGCATTAATCACTACACTTGCTAACCTTTTAAGGCTTATTCTAATTGTTTCAGGTGGTCGCAGAAACGATTAACTTGACTATAAATTTAACATGTGTTAACATATTTGTATATATAATTCGTGAACGGAGGATGCATTATGGATACATGTGAAAAACTCGAAAAATGCCCATTCTATCAAGGTAAGATGAGCATGGAATCCGGTCTGGGCCGTATGTACAAAAGAAGATATTGTGAAGGCGATAAATTACAATGTGCAAGATATCAGATTGCAACTACAGTAGGACCTGAATTTGTAAATAATAATATTTACCCTAATATGCACGATATCGCAGAAAAGATAATTGCCGAAAACAAAAAATAAATATCCTCACTTTCAAAAATCGAGCAGAATTCTAATATTCATAGAATTACTGCTCGATTTTTTTTTCGTATTTTTTACAATTATAAGTTTTTTAATCTAATTTCTTAAGAATTATTTTTCAAAGTGATACCACTCATTATAGTAATAATTTGAGCAATAACATCCCTAATAAAAATATAATACTATATCCCGTAAAACTAAGAATATACTTCTTCTTATCAGCGCCCTCAGCCTTTACATAATAATCATATGATATCATACTTGCCATAGAAGCAATAAGTGTTCCAAGGCCACCTATATCAACACCTAATAATAATTCTGTCCCATTTTTCGTAAACTTTGATAACATTATCGCAGTTGGCATATTACTAAGAAATTGACTAAGAACTATACCGGATATAAATTCATTTCCTACCACTATAGTTTTTAGCTTTGAATTAATAATCGGAATTTCAGCCAAATTTCCGACAATAAGGAATAGAATTACAAATTTAATCAAAAGGCTATAATTAATTCCTTTAAACAAACTTCTGTCACATAAAACCATACAAACTATAACCAGGAAAAAACAAACGGCATAGTGAATTACATCTAATACTGTAAGGATAGATAAAATAAACAAAATAGAATAAATAACAGTTTTTATTATCTTGCCTTTTTTATTACCTAATAATAAATCGTTACAATTGTCATCTACTTTTACTGTCTTAATATCAACCTTTGTTTTATCAAACATAACTAATACAAACAGAATAACTGCTGCTAATATCGCGTATGGCATAATTACTTTTGCAAAAACAGATAAATCCAAATCATAATATTGGTATAAATATAAATTCTGAGGATTACCAATAGGTGTTACCATACAACCAAGATTTGCTGCAATGGTTTCTAATACTATTATTTTAATTAATGCTTTACTTTCAACTATTTTACCAACAATCTGAATTGTAAACGGAACAATTATTATCAATCCTACATCATTTGTAACAAACATACTCAGAAAAAAACATACATAAATTAAAGTTCCCATAAGAACCTTATAACTTCCTGCAATACTTACCAGTTTATTTGACAACAAATTAAGATAACCCAATTTATTAAATCCTTCAACTACCCCCATGAGACAAAACAAAATTACCAGTGTACCAAAATCTATTTGTTCTAAAACATATTTACAAAAAATCTCCACTATTAGAATTCCTTTCTTTAGTACCTTATATTATCTACAAAATTCTACTATTGTGACAAGTCATATAAATCACTTGATATTCTTTAGAAATTTCTTTTAAGAGTTCTATTCCTCCCAAAATTTTTTCCTCATCTAAATTCACAAACGGGTCATCAAATACTAAAAATGGTTTCTCACCTTCATACATTGCATCTACTAAAGCCAGTCTCATACATATCCCTATCAAATCCTGAGAACCTGTACTTAAAAATTCTGTATCCCTTTGCTCACCTTTTTCTACAACTTTAATATTAATCTTAGCATCAATTTTACAGTTATCACTCTCTTTATTTGAAAGAATTTCATAATATTTTTTGAAGCTTTCCATAATAGGATTCATATATTTTGATGTAAGATTTTCTTTAGCTTTTTGCAGATATTCTCTTATATATTCAGCCACTTTAAGCTTTTTAGAAAGTCTGTCCTTTTCTTCTTTAAGTTCTGCCAGTAACGATGTATCTTCCATCAGTTCATCAAGTTGCTTAGTAAGTGAATCAATAACACTTTGATAATGATTAATATTATCTAAAACCTGTGTTGTCGTTTCATTAATATTTGCCTGTCTCTGCTTCAATTCTTCAATAGATTCAGAATTGTCACTTTGAGCAGATTTTCTTATATTTTCTACATCATTCTTTTCTTCAAATATATTTTTATCTTTTTCAATCCTCTTAATTTCTTCTGTAACTCTTTGATAATTTTTCAAAATAATATTAATGTCATTCAATTGTTTTACAAGATTTTCATCAGGTGTAGCTCCTAGTTTAATTATATATTCCTTAATATCTTTTTCTATTTTTTCATACTTAGCTTTTGATGTTATATAATCTGTATTCTTGTCTTTTAATAATATATAATCTCTTAAATTCATCTGAAGCTCTTGTAATAATTTCACATAATCTTCGCTTTTAATCCTGATTTCCGAAAAATATTTTGAAAGAATATTCTGTATATCCAAATTGATTGTTTCATACGCACTTTCATAGCCCTTCATCTCATATATCTGTTTCTTTTTAAGGAGCTCTTTATATCTCTCATAACGAGACTTAAGACTATAAATAATATTTAATACTTCTGATTCACAATAAGTTTCTCCAAATCCTCCAATAAAACTTTTCACTTTATCTTCCGTATCCGATATTATCTTTTCATCTTTTATTATTTCTTCTTCATACTTTACTAAACTTTCGGATTTTTCCTTAAAAATTCGTTCTCTTTCAATTCTTAGTTCTTTAGCCTTACCTGAATTAACAAAATAAATCCCTACTCCAATAAAACCTAAAACCAAACAAAGTATTGGAACAATAATATTTAAATCTCCTACCATAAATAATACAATCGAAATAATAACGGAAATTATTCCACCAATAAAAAAAGCCTTCGAATTACTATTACCAATATTTTCATTAGAATTAAGAATACTTTCATTCTGAATTTTAAAATTATCAAATGCAGCTTTTTTTAGTCCCAAACCTGATTTAATCTCATTTCTTGTATTCCAAGCTCTTATGTTTGCCTCAAAAGCTTCATAGCTCAAATCATTACTTTCTGTCTTAGAATATTTATCACTTAAAAATTCAATTTCTTTTATTTCTTCGTCTGATAAATTCTCTGATGCAATACAAAGCTTTAGTTTTGATAGCTTATCAGCTTTTTCCTTACATTCTAAGATATCTGATTCACTTGGTATTTCATTTTCAAAAATCCTGTTTAAATTATATAAATTATTTTTTTCAACATCACTAAGAATGGCATTATCCATCTTTGTTTTTAGAACAGTTAATTCTTCTGCTCTTCTTATCATATCTGTTAAATCAAACTCATTTGGTATCTCGTTCTTAAATTCAACACTTAAATCATTTGCTTCTTTTTTCTTATCAGCTAAACTTTCACATAATTTATCATAATTTTCTAATTTGGCAAGCATTTCACTATTTCTGCTTGCCTGCTCAATTTTATTTTGAATCAGAATCAATTCATTTTTATAATTTTCTCTATTATTTTTTTCATTTTCTAATAGTTCATTATTTTTAATAATTGCAGTTTCTATTTCCTTCCCACTCTCAATCCCTAAAGAAATAGTATGTATCTGTTCTTTAAGTTTATGTATCTCTCCTGTTTTACGTTTCTCTGAAAGTTTATTTTTCATATTATCAAGTAGTTTTGCTACTTTTTCATAATTATTGATATCATCAGTATTGTCTGTAAGATTTCCAATCTTTGAATTAACACTGTCTGTAACTCTTGTTATACAATCATTTTGTGAAATACAAGCTGTTCTTAAAAAAGATTCCCCATCTATTTTAAACAGTTCTTCTCCAATATTTTCACTAAAATCCGTTGAATCTAAATTGGTATTATCATCCTTTAATGAAAAAGTATCTTCCGACTTCTTAGTTCCGAACACCCTATACATCTCATATCTTTTTCCATTAGCTTCAAAAGTAATTCTTCCACCGTATGTTCCACCTTGCCATGGTCTGAATTTCTTTCTGTCATTATCAATTATTTTTTTTGCCGTCTCGTTAGAAAATCCGAAAAACATTACTTTAATAAATGTTACCAGAGTGCTTTTTCCCCAACCGTTTTCCTGATTAATAACATTTGAAGTACCGGAAAAATCTATATCCAAATCACTTAACTTACCAAAATTCTCTATGTGACAATTAATAAGCTTCATGTTATTCCTCCATTTCTCCTGCCAATGCCTGTATACCCATTCTTATAACTTCCGCTTTCATATCTTCATCAAGTTCACAAGAAGCTTTTACTATTCTTACAAATTCTCCTTTTAATGACATATCAAGCATATAATCATCATAATTTACAGTTATTTTACTATTGTCATATATTTTCACAAAAAAGTATCTGTTCTTTATTTTTTCCCAAATATAATCTATATCTTTTTCGCATTCAACCGACGTTTTTCCAATAAGCACTACTTTCACAAGACTATTATCCGAATATGCTTCTTCGTCAAGTTCATTTTCTACTACATCCATAATCTCTGTCGTAGTCATGCAATCGGTAATATCAACTTCTTTTGTGAAAATATTTCTATATGCAAAAGGTACAAACTCACTTACAACTGTTTTCTTTTCATCATCTATATTTAAAATAACAAAACCATGCTCACCACATTCATCAAAACCACGACCTTCAAGACATCCGCTATAACAATACTTTCCTCTTGCATCAAGACTTCCTTCTTTGTAGGCATGAATATGTCCAAGTGCAAGATAATCTATTCCTTTGTACTTTAATGCACTAAGATTAATAATCTCTGTTTTATCTTTCCCCTGATATTCTGACTCTTGTCCGTGCAATACTACAATATTAAATTTATCAGCATCAAGTACTAATGAATTATATAGTGAATTAGAATTCTCTTTGCCAAGCTCTGCCCCACAGATTCTTATTATGTCGCTATTTTTTGGACAATACTCTGTCCAGTTCTCCTTGAATAATTTGAGATTATCAGGAACAGAATCTAAAGCATTTAAAAAACTATTCTCATCATGATTACCTCTCAAATAATAAAATTCTATTTCAGGATATTTGCATATAGAATCATATACAATATTCCTTGCAGTTGCTGAAACGGTTTTAGAATCAAACAAATCTCCTGCAATAATTATAGCATCAACACCACTATTGTAAGCATAATCAACCATTCTTACAAAAGTCTGCAATAATTCATTCTTTCTTATCTTTGCTTTTTCTTTTGATAAATTGGCTTCCATCTTTGAATCCAAATGTATATCTGCGCAATGTAATATTTTCATTTTTCACCAATCCTTATTCGTAGCAATTGTATCTATAAATTAAGCTTTTGAAAATTTAATTAATAAGACTTTGTGCATACTCTCACTCCGCCTATCGTACAATTCCAGCTCATTTGTTCGTCTTCGACGTACAAATAACGCCGAATTGTACGCCCAAAGTCGCAATTCGTTATGCACTAAGTCTTAATAATTTGTTTCACGATGCTTAGTATTTATAATTATATATTTTTTACTATTATACCAAAAAAAGTATTAATTTTGACAATATATATTAGATTTTTTTATTACTTCAAAAGATTTTAATTTACTGCTGTTCAAATTACATTTATTCATGTCTACCCCTGTAATCTGACTGTTATCATATGTCTTGTAATAGTATATTCCTTTTTCTAAATCCATGCATGAACTGTAAATGGTATACTCATATTTATCATTCTCTATATGAACACAACCCTTTAGTTGCTCAACTGAAGTCAAAATATGAAAAAACTGACTAATATCTTCTTCTATATTACCACCTTTAAGAATATTTGATTTTATAAATGAGGCTCTAATAAATCTTGAGACAGAAGATACATCTCCCGGTAATCCCATTGCTCCCATTCCTCTACTGTAAGCCTTTAAATCAAGATTTTTATCAAAAAAATTGTTTGGTGTCTCTTTACTTAGAGTCATATAATTATTAAGGTTAAATAATTGATAATCAAATGTAGGACTATTAGTAAGTACACCAACCGGATTATCATAAGTTTTTAACCCACTTTTTTCACTTTCTACAACTACTGATAATTCTCCATCTGATATAAGCCAATGCATTGGTGTGAGTGGTAAATCTTCACTAAAATTAACATCAACTATATTAATTTTCTCTAACAGCTTTTTTACTTCGTAAATATTTTTACAACTTCCTAAAATATATGGGATTAATTCGAACGGTGTAATATTTTCTTTTTCGTCATCAAACTTATTATACTTTGCATATCCCGGAAAACTCAAACCTGCCATTGCAAGTCCCTTATCATTCATTCCATCATAATAAAGCGGATAATTATCAACCACATAAGCCATCCCGATAATTGCATAATGGCATTTTATCTCTTTTCTTTTTCTAAACTTTAATTCAAAGTTTTTAGGTGTAATTGTAACTGTTTCATCATAAAAATATTCAAGGTCTAAATTTCTTCCAAAAAAAGATTTATGTCCCTTATAAGCTATTGCTGTACACATACTCCCTCCCTAGTTCCAAAGACTTTATAATATTATTTAATAATTATTACTCTTTAACAGAATCAGATGCAAAAAAGAATAATTAATAAAACTTTTAATACTATCCAATACCTAGCTTTAATCTATTCAATGCTATCTTCGCATTCTCAATCGTCTTACTCGTAAATCCCTCATTTAAAAGTTCTTCTTCTGATGCACCATTTCTTAACTCGAGGATAACCGTTACCAAATCTTGTTGCATTCCTTCTCCATATTCCTCAACTAACTTACACATATCACCACTACCTTTCTTCTCTTTTAATACCCTAATTGCTCTACATATCTTAGGAAATCTTTCATCATTTGGTATAACTTCACTCACAAAAATTTTCATTAAATCTGCTATATCTGATTTGTCATCTACTTTAGCATTTACATACACTTCATCAATTCCATAATTAACAATATAATTTGTTCCCTTTAATACTTTCTCTACATAATAAACTGTTTTTCCTTTTTCAAAAATATCAAAGCTAGAAATATAAATTATGCATATATTTGGTAAATATTTATATTCTATCCCTTTTTCTGTTATATATGTATCAATATTAGCACTGTTATATCTTACTCTCTTAATATGATCATCATCATCTGACCTTTGAACTTCAATATTGTAATATTTATTTTTCAAATCCTTACATAAAACATCCAAAACAACTGACTTTGCTATTACATTTCTTAAATTTTTCTGTGGTTTTATTTCCAATAACTTTAAACTCTTATTTTGTAAAATTATCTGCAACAATTCCTCACAGAATCCCTCCTGTTCTGCAAGTTTCTGAAAAAATATGTCATCTATAGGTCTAAGTTTTTCTATAACCTCTTCTATACTTGTACTCTTACTTCTCATTCGACCTCCATTAGTTAAATATTCAGACTCAATACACAGGTATTTATTTATCACATTTTAACATTCATTCTTTAATCAGTCAATATTCAACATTTATTAATTCGTATAAAAAATTTTTCCGCTTTCTATAAATTCTAGTCAAATATTATATAATTTTTTCAAGATTTTTTTTCATATTGTGAAAATTTTCTCTTGAAAGATAGAAGACAAGCATATATAATAAATATGCATTTTTTATAATGTACTAAATTAGAATGTGAAGGTAAACAAAATGGAAAGACGAGTAGGAACAGTTTCAAGAGGTATTCGCTGCCCAATTATCAGGGAAGGCGATAATTTAGTTGACATTGCCGTAACAAGTGTTATGGAGGCTGCTGCAAGCGAAGGATTCTCATTCAATGACAGAGACGTCATCTCAATAACAGAATCCATTGTTGCCAGAGCACAGGGTAATTATGCATCTGTACAGGATATCGCAGATGACGTAAGAAACAAATTAGGTGGAGAAACAATTGGTGTTATTTTCCCTATTTTATCCCGTAATCGTTTTGCAATCTGTTTAAAAGGTATTGCAATGGGTGCTAAAAAAGTAGTTTTAATGTTAAGCTATCCAAGTGACGAAGTAGGAAATGCTCTTTTAACTTATGACCAGTTAGATGATGCAGGAATTAATCCTTACAGTGACGTATTATCTTTAGAAAGATACCGCGAATTATTTGGTGAAAACAAACATGAATTCACAGGTGTTGACTATGTTCAGTACTACTCTGACATAATTACAGAGGCTGGTGCAGAAGTTGAAGTAGTATTTGCTAATCAGGCTAAAACTATTTTAGATTACACAGATTGTGTATTAACTTGCGATATCCATACACGCGCAAGAACAAAACGCATCTTAAAGGCTGCCGGAGCCAAAGTAGTATGTGGTCTTGATGATATATTAAACGCTCCTGTAAATAATAGTGGATATAATTCAAAATATGGTTTATTAGGCTCTAACAAGTCTACAGAAGATAAAATCAAATTATTCCCACAGGAATGTCAGGACTTAGTTGAAGCTATTCAGGCAGAAATGCTTAAACAGACAGGTAAGCATGTAGAAGTTATGGTTTATGGTGATGGTGCATTTAAAGATCCACAGGGTAAGATTTGGGAATTAGCAGATCCTGTTGTATCACCTGCATTTACAAGTGGACTTATTGGAACTCCAAATGAATTAAAGCTTAAATATCTTGCAGATAATGATTTCAAGGATTTAAGTGGTGCAGAACTTAAAGAAGCTATATCAAACAGCATCAAAGCTAAAGATTCTAACCTTGTTGGAAATATGGCTTCTCAGGGAACAACACCTAGACAGCTTACAGATTTAATTGGTTCTTTATGCGACCTTACAAGTGGTTCAGGAGATAAGGGAACACCAATTATCTTAGTTCAGGGCTACTTCGATAACTTTACAGATTAATACCCTTTATTTAAATATTAATTCAAAAAAGCATAAAAAATCAACGCTATATCTTAGAAAGGTATAGCGTTAATTTTTTATAGTTTTAATTTAATTTTTCGATATAATATATTCCTATTTTATCATTGTTGATGAAATTTCCTGAAGTTGTTTTGCATCTTCAACAACCAAATTCATATGATTTTTATAGCTTTCCATAGCATCCACAATTGATTCAACCACTGACTGATTTTCTTCAGATGATGCTGACATTTCTGCAATCTTATCTTTAAGACGCTCAAATATTTTATCAACATCTGACACATTTTCATTCTGTCTTTCAATATTTTCATACAATGAATCAAACTGATTAATAAGACCATCAAAACCATCTGTCAGTTCACTCATTGCATTAATAGATTCATCAATCGCAGAAACACTTTCTAACAACTGTTCTTTAGTCTGTTCTATCTGTGTCTTCATATTCTTTACAACTTTAATAACCTGTGTTGAACAACTGTTACTATCAACAGCAAGGTCTTGAACTTTTCCGGCAACTACCGCAAATCCTTTTCCTGATTCTCCTGCTCTTGCTGCCTCAATTGAAGCATTTAAAGCAAGCATTTTTGTACTGGCATCTATATTTGTTAATCTCTCCGCAACTTTTGAAATTTCTTCAATCTGTTCTTGTAAAAGTGTAAATACACTATTAGTTTCATCTATCGTTTTCTTAACCATATTCATTGATGAATCCATCTGTGCAATATTATTCTTACTTTCTTCAAGAGAAACTTCTACATTCTTAACTTCTCGGTTAAGCTCGCCAATATGATTTTCTGTAACCTTCATACGTTCGTGTACATCTGCACAAGTAAGCTCAACATCTTTTGTTCCCTGTGTAATATCCAGAGAACCTTTTCTAAGCTCCAACGCATTTTCCTCTAACTTATCGTTAACAACTCTCATACCATCAATTCTGCTTGATGAATTATTATAGCTTTCATTAAGTTCTTCACTTACTTTATAAATAGAGTTAAGAAGTTTTTCTGCCTCTTCT
The DNA here is from genome assembly GCA_017416465.1 of Lachnospiraceae bacterium. Taxonomy (GTDB): domain Bacteria; phylum Bacillota; class Clostridia; order Lachnospirales; family Lachnospiraceae; genus Bovifimicola. The sequence continues at coordinate 35,459 of JAFQCK010000166.1, forward strand.
GCTCTTACCATACTCATTTCAATGAAAGCACGACCTCTCTTAATAACAAGATTAATAACAAAGGCTGCAACATCAAAACATGCTATACACATTATGTACTGTGATAATGGGTCTGCCTTATCCGGATTAATGAAATATAAAGCGATTAAAATAATTGTTATAAGTACTGTCTGAATCTTTGTGTATAATGGCTCTAAATATAGTCCTGAAATTGCAAGCACTGCTAAAAACAACGGAAAATCGTCACTATAATAAGCTCCACTACTTATAGATATAATAAAAGTCAAAAACACGAGACATATACACATAACTAACTGTTGCTTTAATTGTGACACGTGTAATTTTTTCATTAAGAATTGTACTAACCAGAAAACAAACAGACAAACACCAATTACAATTGCTCCCTGTAAACTTTTACTTAACACATTCTTGATAAAAAATACTCCTGCGACTGAAAATGTCATAATTAACATTATTTTAAAAATCTTCTCTTGTGATACAGGTGGTTTTACTTCTTTTTTCCTTTCTGCCTTCTCTTCAACAATTTTTTCTTTTTTTGTTTTTTTCTTTTTATTCTTCTCTACGCTAATACTTTCTTTTAATTCTTCAACTTCATCTTCACTTAGTTCTTTGTTATTCTCCATAAATCTTCTCCTTTGCTTTTATTTTTTAAAATTTTTCGCCTCATATATCTAACACATATTTTACCACTTTACTATATAAAGAAAAAGACTTATATTTAAAAAATCAAATTTAAATATAAGTCTTCTTTCTTTATAAAATTCCCTAAACTTTATTGAAAATATTTATCTATTCCATTAGCCATTCCAAGTACTAATTTATTCTGATAATCGTCTGTTGCAAGAAGCCTGTCTTCATCAGGATTAGACATATAACCGACTTCAACTATTGTTACCGGTACCTGACACCAGTTAATTCCACTCATTGTATCAGTCTCCCACACTCTTTGTTTATTACAACCTGTAGCCGCTACTAATTCATCTAATACATTTTCAGACAATTCTTTACTCTTAGAATATAATGAAGCATTATATGGATTAGATGATGTCTGACATATTGTCATTGCCCCATGAACTGACTGGTTATCAATACTATTCGCATGAATTCTTATAAATGCATCAGCATTAGCATTATTTGCAACTGCTGCCCTCTCCGAATTGCTTATATCTATGTCATGAGTATCTCTCACCATTATTACCTGATATCCACGTTTTTGTAACTCTGTTTGAAGTTTAAATGCAAGAGTAAGATTAAGTTCATATTCAGCAAGTCCTGTAACACAACCTGCTGTTCCACTTGAAACCTTAGCTTTCAATTCACTTGAACCTGGTCCTAATGGTTCTTTATCATAATTACCATGTCTTTGATGTCCTGCATCTATTACAACCAAATAGCCACTTCTATTCTCAACATCATAATTATTATTTACCGGTTTATTTGTTATAGGTTCTGTCTGTGGCTCTGTTTGTGATTCACTCTGTGGCTCTGTCTGTGGTTCTGTTTGTGGCTCTGTTTGTGGCTCACTCTGTGACTCTGTCTGCGGTTCTGGCTGTGATTCGGTTTGTGATTCGGTTTTTAGCTCACTCTGTAATTCGGTTTGTTGCTTAGTTTCACTACTTTTTTCTTTATTGCTTGATTCTTTTTTATTTCCACAAGAGGTAATACATAATGCCATACAAATTAGTAGCAAAGTTATTGTAATATAATTCTTTTTCATCAGTAAATTCTCCATTTCAAATTAGGATTTTAAATTTTTCTCATATTCAGCTTCTTTAAATCCAATTAACACTTTATCTTCTGTAATAAGAAGTGGTCTTTTTACTAACATTCCGTCAGTTGACAAAAGTTCAATTTTTTCATTTTCAGTCATAGATGGTAATTTATCCTTTAAAGCCATTGATTTATATATAAGTCCACTTGTATTAAAGAACTTTTTGATTTCAACGCCACTTTTTTCATACCATTTTTTTATTTCATCAATGTTCGGATTATCTTCTTTAATATCCCTAAGTTCATACTCAATACCATTCTCATCTAACCATTTTTTCGCCTTTTGGCAAGTACTGCACTTTGGATAACATAAAAACAACATATTCTCTCTCATCTCCTTAATAAAATTATTAAAATTTATAATTACTTCTACTCACTATTATGATTGCATTTATTATATTTATCAAGATATTTTTAAAAATTATAGGATTCAAGTGTCATAAAAACTTTTTTTAATATAATACTCGCAATTATTATTCCCAAAAGACTTATTGCTCCTAATCTTTATAGTAAAATTTGTACTATAAACACACTTAATGCTGCACCCATAGCCACTGTTAATAACCCCTTCTTACAATATGCTAAAACTATAGCAACCATACAACCTATACCTGCACTCATTTTCGAGCCTGTACTGGAAAATATCGCAGGAAATGTCATTGCTGCCAAAACTGCATATGGAACATAGTATAAAAATGACTTAATCCTTACATTTGTAATTTTCTTTCTAAATACTGCCATAGGAATCATTCGAATTAAATATGTCATTACAGACATAACACCAATTCCCATTAAAATATATGATGTACTCAATCTTACTCATTTCCTTTCTTTTCAAACCAAGTTTTCACACGTAGCTTTGCATTTTCACGTATATTATTTTATCTCCTTTATTTATACAATAACCTACTAGTTATATTCATTTACTTCTTTAAAAATTAACTTTCAATTTCTTTCGTTTCTTCAATTGGAAATAATAACGCTGCTATCATACTTACCACTATTGTAATTATAATAATTGACCATCCGCCTGATAACTTATTTATTCCCGGAATATATGTAAACAAAAGGCTTAAAATAACTGCAAGCACAACCGTAAATAATACGTTTTTATTCTCTCTTGCAGGTGGAATAATAATTGCGATAAACATTCCATATAATGCAATGCCCATAGCATCCGATAAAGTTTTTGGCATAAATGATGTTGCAACTGCCCCCGTAAGTGTACCTAATGTCCATCCCATAACCGGAGTAAGAATTAATCCTGTCATATAATCTCCGGATAAATCCTTTTTCCTTTGAACAGAAACTGCAAATATTTCATCTGTTATTCCAAATGCAATTCCAAGTCTTTCTCTCATCTTCATCTTACTTTCAACCTTCTGAGATACTGTAAGAGACATTAGAAAATATCTTATATTAATTATAAAGGTAGTAAGTGCCAACTCTATCATTGTTCCTTGCGCAACTAAAATATTTATTCCCGCAAACTGTCCTGCACTTGTTACATTTGTAAGAGAAATCAAAACTGCTGCCCAAATTGGTATTCCTGATAAAACTGCTGTAAGTCCAAATGCCATTGATACTGAAAAATATCCAAGACAGATGGGTATTCCGTCTTTTATTCCCTCAAAAAAATCTTTCGAAAAGATTTTACTCATATGTTTATTCATCTCGTATTTATTAAATCCTCCAATAAATAGTCATTCCGATTTATGTTATCTATTTTTAAGTATTTTGTCAAGAAGCGACACCTAATATTATGGCTTAACTGTTACAGATTGTGAGTAAAATCAAAGCCGTTACTCAAAAATTTTGTTGCTACCAAGTTTAAGTTCTGATATAATTTACTTAGAAATATGCAATTAAAATTTACATAAGAATATGATACTTTTAATAATTTATTTAGTCATATTAATAATTTACGAAATACTAGTTTTATTACACTATATAATCTCACTTTAGAAAGGAGGATGCTTATGTATATTTCATCAATCAACAGCCAAAACACATATCAAAGTTATCAGCAATTAGCAAGTGGAAAGCGAATCAATTCAGCTGCTGATGATGCTGCCGGTCTTGCGATAGCAGAGAAATTAGAAACTCAGAGTAACGGATATGATGTTGGCAGAAACAATGCAGCTACTTCACAGAATATGATAAATGTAGCTGAAGGTGCCTTAGGCTCTATTACAGATTCCTTACAAAGAATTCGTGAACTTAGTGTTCAGGCTTCTAATACCGCTATTTATGGTGATTCAGAACTAAATGCCATTCAAGGTGAAATCGAACAGCTTAAACAAGGGATTTCAGATGTTGCTAAGAATACAACTTTTAACACAATGAACCTTCTTGACGGTTCTATGCCAGACTCAAACATAGCAACCAACCCTAATGGAAGTGGAATGAAAGTTGATATGCCTGATGCCACATTAGAATCTCTTGGTATTAAAGATTTTGATGTTACCGGAGACTTTGATATATCTGTTATTGACAAGGCGCTTGAAAAAGTAACATCACAGAGAAGCGAATTAGGAGCAACAACTAACAGACTTGATAGTGCGATGAACTTCAATTCATATGCTTCATATAACTTAACAGCTTCTAAGAGTAATATTGAAGACTTAGATATGGCTAAAGCGGTATCAGAGAAAGAGAAAAGTCGTATACTTGAACAGTATAAACTAATGCTTATGAAAAAACAGATTTCATCAGCAGATGGTTATGTAAAAATGCTTAGATTTTAAATATTTTCTTAATCAAATAAAAAAGTAACATCTTCGTGGTATGAATTAGTTTATGCCCCGGATGTTACTTTTTTCACATTGGTAATTATTATTCTGAAAACAACCGTTTGATATCCTAATCTTACACAATTAAAACCATTTTTTACACTTAAAATATACAATTTCTATTACTACTATCAACACTGCAACTATACCTACCAGTGGATATCCTATCTTACTTACAAGCTCCGGCATGTTTTGAAAATTCATTCCGTACCACCCTGTAATCAGAGTTAATGGCATAAAAATCGCTGTTATAACCGTAAATATCTTCATTATTTCATTTTGTCGCATTGCTATCTTTGTCTGGTTCATTTCTCTAAGTCTTATTGAGTAATCATTTAGCATTTGAACAAATGAATTCATTCTCTCTATTTTTTCAGAAAGTATTCCAAATAAGTGTGCATTTTTTTCATCATCTTTCTTTGTTGTTATTTGCTGTAGCTTTTCACATATATCAAACATTTGTCTGTAAAATGAAGTTAGTGATAAAAGATTTTTTCTTACAACGAATAACTCCTGCTCAAATTTATCTAAATCTTTTTTAATAATCAAGCCTTCCAAAGCTGTTAGTTTTTCGTGATATTTTTGAAGGAAAATAATATCATCTCTTACAATATTTTCCAACAAATTTAAAAGAAAACCTTCTATTATGTCATTTTCAGATTCCTCTTCTTTTTTCATATTACTCAGATACTTTTCTACAACATTATTATCATCAAAAAATGTAACTGCTTCTTTTGATATATAGAATCCAAAGCATACCTTTTTTGACATTTCATTTTTCTGTTTTGGAATTACAATTGTACCAATATAAGCTTCATCAATATACTCTATTTTGCAAAAATTAATATGGCTATTCAAATTTCCCAAAAAAACATCTGCATATAACTCACCATATTTTTTGAGGAAATCTTTTTCGGAAATAATATTAATTTTTCTTAAAATTCCTTCCCTTTTTAATTGCATACTACGCCTTTCATGTCGGAGCAATTTATTTGCATAGACACTGCGATGAAAATCATAGATTTTCATCTGCAAAAAATAGTTGTTAAAACTTTTTTATTTTAACAACTATTATGTTTAGCTATTTATTTTTTATTACATCAATGGAGATATAATTTTTAACAATTTTCCAACGATTTTAATTCTAGCTTTCTCTTTTCTAACATTTTCCTTAGTTATTTGTTTACATTTATTAAGCGTTTCATTAAAATCTTCTTCTATATCTGATATGCATTCTGTCTTATACATATATGTCGCACACTCAAAATGGTGATATAAGCTTCTGTAATCTAAATTAATTGTACCTACAACTGCTTTTATATCATCACTAACAAATACTTTTGCATGTACAAATCCGGGGGTATATTCATATATCTTTACACCCGAAGCAAGAAGTGAGGCATAATGAGTCTTTGCAAGTGCAAACGCATATTTTTTATCAGGTATTCCCGGAAGAATTATTTTTACATCTACTCCTCGTTCAGCAGCAAATTTTAATGCTGTTTCCATTTCACCATCTAATATGAGGTAAGGCGTCATAATATGAACATATTTAGTCGCACGATTTAATATATCCATATATACTATTTCTCCAACTTTATCGTCATCTAATGGTATATCTCCATAAGGGATAACAAAACCTTTCGTAGCATACTTCTTTTTTATATCGTAATTAAGATATTTTTCAAATTCCGGGATTCTTTCATACATATTCCACATCTGTAAAAACATTAATATAAAACTTTTTACAGCATTTCCTTTAATCATTACTGCTGTATCTTTCCAATGTCCAAATCTGTCTATCTTATTTATATATTCATCAGCAAGATTAATTCCACCTGTAAAAGCAGTATGCCCATCAATAATTAATATTTTTCTATGGTCCCTGTAATTATAAAGTGTTGAAAAAAATGGTGTAAGCGGCGCAAAAATTCTACACTTAATTCCGAGCTTTTTTAGCATTTTAGGATAATTATGTGGTAACAATGACATTTCACAGGTTCCATCATACATTACTCTTACATCCACCCCTTCTTTAACTTTCTCTGCAAGAATTTCTAAGACTTTTCCCCACATTTCTCCTTCATCAATAATAAAGTATTCAAGAAAAATGTATTTTTTTGCTTTTCTAAGCTGTACCAAAAGTTCTTTAAACTTTTCTTCACCTGATTTAAAATATGTAACCCCTGAATTTTCATAAACCGGAAAACATCCTGACCTTGAAAGGTATTTTCCTATTGCCACCATTCCTTCATCCTCTTTAGCTAATCTTTCAATAGTAGCAGGATTCTGTGGAATTGTTTTCTTAGTATTAGATATAATTTTGTTTAATCTGTATTTTAAAGCTCTATGACCTAAATCCATTTTTGTATACAATAAAAGTGCTGCACCAAAAATCGGAACTATCATTATTACCGCCATCCAAGTCATCTTAGCCGATGAATTCATTTCAACATTGAATAAATATAAAAGCATAATAATAACAAAGCTACTACTGATTACTGTATAATATGGAATAAAGCTTTGGAATTTCACATAAATTCCAACTAAAATAAAAGTTTGTATCAAAAAAAACAACAGAATAATACCTATTCTGCTGAATATTCCTTTATATATTCCATGCTTACCTTTCTTTAACAGTCGTATACCAATGCTTTCTTCTTCCATAACAATCCTTTCATGCATAAGTAATTTGGGATAATTTTTCACTTTATCATATGCAATTCACATTGTTTTTTTATATTATACTATCTAAAAGTTAAAAAATAATAAAACTAAACTTAAATAATTATAAATATTATATTGCTGTTTAGAGCCAAGCTTGAAAACTCTATGGTTTGCTTGGCTCTGAATAATTTAAAATAATGTTAGTTGTTCATATTTTTCCGGAAATTCTCCCAAATACTGAAAGCATTTATCTATGTTATCTTCAATTCCATTTTCTTTACATTTTTTATGTAAAATCTGCATTAACTCTTTATGATTATCACTTGTTACTTCATATGAATTACCATATTTTTCATGATATCTTCTACTCATTCCCGGAAAATGTTTATTGAGTGAAGAATAAAAATATTCCCTATCACCTTCTCTAAGTGTTACCCCCATACCAAAACATATGATTCCATATACATTTGCCTCTATACAGTAATCTAAAATTCCTTCTATATTTTCTTTTGTATCGTTTATAAAAGGAAGAATTGGAGATAGCCATACGATTGTTGGAATACCATTTTCATTCAATTTTTTTAGTGCTTCAAACCTCTGCTTTGTTGTACATACATTTGGCTCAATTATCTTACACAAGTCTTCATCATATGTTGTTAACGTCATTGATACCACGCATTTTGCCTTTTCGTTTATGCTTTTTAGTAAATCTAAATCTCTCAATATTCTGTCGGATTTGGTCTGAATTGCAACACCAAATTCGTATTTATCAATAAGCTCTAAGCACCTTCTGGTAATTCTAAGAGTTTCTTCACAGTGCATATAAGGGTCACTCATTGAGCCTGTTCCTATCATACATTTCTTTCGCTTTGAACGTAATGCTTTTTCAAGAAGAACAGGTGCGTTTTGCTTAACTTCTATATCTTCAAAATCGTGGGTAAATTGGTAGCAGGTACTGCGACTGTCACAATAGATACAGCCATGTGTACAACCTCTGTATATGTTCATACCATTTGTGTGGGATAAAAGTCCCTTAGCGTTTACGAAATGCATGGTTGATCCTTTCTTTTCTGTTTTTTTCTAAGGAATTTTATGTAATAAAACATCAGAGTCTAAACTGATATTTTTTTATGTTATATATATAACAACTTCATAATGTTCTTTCAAAGATAGCATTATCCTTTTCAACTTTACTCAACTTTTCTCTATAAATTGCCTCAAGATTATTCCAAAACTTAGCTGGTATTCCAAGTACAAATTCTAATCTAACAGCCACTCAGCAGTTAGCTGAACCTCTCCATTTATAAGTTTATTAATATAATTTTCTGACATATCAAGATTTGGGGCAAACTCTTTTCGACTCATACCTTTATCATTAAGCTGCTCTTTAATTGTTGCTCCCGGTGGTGTTGCAATAAAACTACGACTTCTTATTATGATGATACCTCCTATTCATTTTATGTTCAGCATTTTCATCTTACAATTTAATGAATTCTTCATTACCAAAAACATCTTGTTTAAATTCTTGTTTTAAAACAAGAATTTAAACAAGGTTTATCTCTTAAAAATCTTATTTCGTCTTGTTTAAACTTATTTATTTAAACAAGAATTAAAACAATCTTATTTTAAAATCCAATTTGATTTTTGCTGATTATCTGAATCCGTATCAATCACACCAGCTTTTTTCATGGATGTCAGTAAATTACGAATCTTGTTTTCCTTTTGCGTATCTGAAAGTGCATCCGGCAACTTTTCCCAAAGAAGTTTTCTTATATCTTTCTTTTTCGCAATTTTGTACTGACGCAAATATTCTACAACTAAATCCTTATAATATTTGTCATCAAATCCCTTATTCTTAATATAACTTGTACCATCGTCAATACTCTTTGCTGCTGATGCTGATAAGAATAAACTTGTAATTCTTCCTTCAACAAGTTTCGCCACTCTTAGTTTATCCGCATCCACTTTATCAATCGGAAGTCCCTTCTGTACACGGTCAAGCAAGAATACAGTCTGCAAATCCAAATCCTGATGTTCATACAAAATATGCATATAATTGTCATCTAATGTTTTTCCATACACAGTAACTTCAACTTGCATCCCTGTTGAAAAATTATAATCCGGCATTGGGAAATACTTTGCCTTTTGAATATTATAAGCACGTCTTATTCCTAACGTAGCAGTATCAATCATATGAAATGAAACCATAGACTCTGCAAGAAGTTGATTTCTGTAAAAAGGCGGATTATAACTTACTTCCAAAACATTTTCAATCTTCTGTGGAATGAAATCTCCAGGATTCGTAAACTTAATCTTATCCTCAAATTCATTAACATAAATTCTTCCACCCAATTGGTAATTAGTATGTGCAATACAATTATTCAACAACTCTCGAATTAACCAACTATTATACTGTTCTGTCTCCATTGGAAATAACGTCATCTGATTGGGCATATATCTATAAGTCAAGTTACGGACTTTTGCAAACACTTTGTCAACCACATTGATAAATGGAATCTTGAAAATTTCATAATCTTTGTCCATTCCATCCGCCCCATATAATCTCCACATAATACTTGGTACAGAAGATAGTAAATAATCATAATCTGAATCTCCTAGCAGCACCATTCCTGCGTTGGTTATTTTCCCACCAATAATCAATTTAACTTTCGAAAGAAATTGTTCGTCACTCATTTCATCTACTTCTTTTGAAATGTGTTCTTGATTCATCTTTTCTTTATACTTTTCTCTTGCCAATGCAATTGCAGTTTTATCAAGATGATCTATAGTTGCATTCTCAATAACCTGCTTAGACCAATCTTTTCTCTCCTGTGACCTTATTGCATCAATTTTATATTGTTTTAAAGGCACAAGACTTTCACCAGACCGCTCATAATAATTTGTTCGCCAATCAGTAGGAATACCTGTAGCTGCTGCCGGCACCTTAAACATCAATACACGATATTCCTTTCCATCAGCTACAGGATAAATTTCAACAATTTCATAAAACGTCATTCCATTTGTTGTATCTCTTGAAATTTCATATTTAAATCTTTCAAGTATACTTGAATCACCTTGTTTATATGATGTGCCCACTAAATGCTTTATTTTATTCTTCTCGCTCACACCAAAAATAAGCCAACCATATTGCTGTTGTTTTAAATTAGCCTCATTACTTAATGCCGAAAAATATCTACCTATTTTGTCTGTATCATAATTACTTTTTGCTTCCTTGAATTCAACTGTTTCATATTCCCAACGTTCCATTAAACTCTCAAGAATCTCATAATATTCAGCCCCCTTTACTGATTTATCATACTGAAAAAAAGACATATTATCACTCCGTTTCATAAAACTAGTCACTTACTATTTTGCTTTCGTTATATATAATTTTCTCATACATACTATAGACACTACTCATTTTACTTTCAAAAGGAGTTATATGATACTATGATACCATATAAACAGACTTCTTTGTCATATTATTTTCAGAAATTGCCAAGAAAAATCTAAAAATGACAAACCTGAGTTTCCTTCTCTATTAAAAACCATATTGACCTTAATAAAACTATTCCGATTTATTTTATATTCCACAAACTGTCTTCTTTTAATATATCTTAATTACTCCTCCAACATATTCTCCACCTTCGGTATCAATCCAACATCCGCAGGTAACCATTCCACACTATACAACTCATCTTTTGTAAGCCACTTTGCCGATTCATGTTCCTTCAAAACCAAATCTCCCGAAACAATACCACACACAAAACATTGCATACTCAAATGAAATGTCGGATAATCATATTCTACTGTATCAATTAATTTTCCAACTTCTATTTCTGTATCTAACTCTTCTAATATTTCACGTTTTAGTGCTTGTTCCCCTGTTTCACCTTCTTCTACTTTTCCGCCTGGAAATTCCCATCCACCTTTAAATTCTCCATATCCACGCTTTGTTGCAAATATTTTATCATTATCTTTTATAATAGCTGCCACTACTTTTATCGTCTTCATATTATTTAACCATACTTTCCACTTTATCTAAGTTTAATCATTACTTTTCAAATATTTTAATAAATCATCTCTTACTAAATCATGCATTTTTATCTGTACTTTTGCAATCTCTTTCATTTTACCTGATTTATCTTTCTTTTCACTTTTCTCTACTTTTTCAATATCAAACTGCCCCATATAATAGAAATCTGTACCTTCTGCATCGCTTTTCTTCACAAACATATGCTTATATCTTGCTTCACATACATCTTTCATATACTGACTGTCAGGACCTTTTCCAATCTGTGAATCCCACATAAATATCTGATTGTTAATAAACTCATCTGCATAATCCGGCTTACCACTTACATATTCTTCATTTTCTCCAGCTTCCGCCTTGTGATATGTAACAAATATACATACATTATCTTCAACACGTTTCATTCCATACATTGTTGAAGAAAAGTCCTTTCCCCAATTTAGTAATAAGCAGACATCACGTCTTGAATATTTTTCATATAATACAAAAACTCCTCTTTTGTTTTTTTCATCACAGTAAATATCCTGATATCTTTTAAGTCCTAGCTTTAATAAATCATTTATCTGTTTAGAAAATTCTGTGTGCTTCATTTTTTCTTCAAATGAACTTATTCTTTTTAAAAAGCTTTCATTAGATTTTTCAACATCTATTAATTCCATTTGACTATATTTAATCAGTTCATCATCTTTACTAACAAATTTTCCTTCTAACACATCTATAGCATTATCTATCTCTTGATAATTCACAATGAATCCATATTTTTCACTTATACTTCTTTGTATATGTGATTTACTAATCTGCTCGTTATTAGTTAATAGATTTAGTATTTCTAACTCATGAGGACGTTTTCCACTAGCAATTGTTTTTGATAAATATTCTAATGTAATTTGTTCTTTTTCTGTAAACATTTCCAAAGAATAATCTTTTTCCATTTTATCTAAAAACACATTAAACGTTTTGTAGTTAGAAAGAATAAGCATTGGATCCACTTCACCATTCTCATAAAAATCCATAAGATACGGAATTCTTCCAAGACGATTTTTCAGATTTCTATAACTTGTTTTTATTATATCCTTAACACCTTTCATAACATCAATTGAATTAAAGATACGTTTTTTTGAAATCTCATCAAAATGAATTGTCGAAGCTCCCGGTATTATATTATTTCCACTTGTGACATATTTTCTAATAGTATCTTTGTTATAGCTTCTATCTCCTGACAAAGCTACCGGTATCATAAAATTGTTCAAATAATTTCCTATAAAATCTAATATAACCACATATTCTTTTTCATCAAACTTTCTAAGACCTCGACCTAGTTGTTGAACAAATACAACCGGCGACTCTGTTGGTCTAAGCATGATAATCTGATTAATTTCCGGTACATCTACACCCTCGTTAAATATATCTACTGTAAAAATATAATCCAACTGATTATCTACATCATTATCACTTGCTAATCTTTCAATAACTCTTTCTCTTTTTTCTTGAGTATCTTCACCTGTTAAAGCTTCTGTTCTAAATCCTCTTTGATTAAATTTATCAGACAATTCTCTTGCCTCATCTTTTCTGCTGCAGAATACTAAACCTTTTACACGTTCACCACTATAACCATAAAAATTAGCTTTATCAATTATATAATCTACCCTTGCATCAGATATAAGCCTATTAAAGTTTTTAACCCCTACACTATCATCAAATACCACATCATTAATCTCTAATTCAGTAATTCCAAAATAATGAAACGGACATAACAAATCTTCTTCGAGTGCCTGTTGTAACCTGATTTCATATGCTATTTGATGATTAAATATAGAATAAATATCATATTGATTTGTATCAGGTGATGCCGTCATCCCTAACCAGAAATTCGGTTTGAAATAACTCATTATTTTTTTATAGCTCTCCGCTCCTACATGATGCGCTTCATCTAAAACAATAACATCAAATTCATTTCTTCCATAAATAGTAAATATATCTTCTTTACTCATCATTTGCATAGTTGCAAATATAAAATCTGCGTCAAATTCTCTTCTATTTCCAGATACTATACCTAATGATTTTGTTTTACCAAAAATCTTTTTATAGCTTTTTAGGGCTTGTTTTGCAATCTGTTCTCTATGAACTAGGAATAATGCTCTTTTAGGGTTTATTTCACGTAAAGCGAAGGCTGAGGCATAGGTTTTTCCGGTACCCGCTCGTGTCAAGGGTGTGAAGGGGATTTTTTTGAGATTTTTTCAAAAAAGATATGGTATTCCACAAGATAGGTAACACTATTATTTTCTGTAAGAACTAACCCACAATTGAAAACGGTGGCAGGATATGACTCCTGCTTTTCAATCACCTTTAGGCTACACCGTTATAAATTTCACTCAAAACGAAAATCCGAACAATCTTCCCGAGTCATCTTCTGCATCTGTCAATTCTACTGCTATTTCATTTCCCGAAATTCTATATTTGTCATCCTTTGGTATATCACTCGACAAACATGTCAATATATATTGTATATTATATTCTCTTGACACTCGTCTTACCAAATCTAAATATTTTTTTTGTTTTCTAGGATCTAATGACTCTAAACAACCATCATGGTAAATAAATCTGTAGAATGAATTCCCCATATAATTTTTAATAATTGCTAAATCAAAACATGCACACAGCAATTTTTTATATGTGTGTCCTAATCCTTCTTCTGTTTCTTCATTATCTAAATTGTAAAAGGAGGTCATAAAATCGACATTACCACTGCTGTTTATATTTAACGAAATCATTGCATTATTATCCAATATCTCGAATACATAATCGTGAAAATCTTTTCTTATGCGTTTATATATTGATGTCGACTCTTCTATTTGTTGATGCAACAGTGCCGTTTCTTTTTCCAAACGTCCTTTTAACTTATTAATATCCTCTTGTATCAACTTTACATTATCAATACTGTTTAACTCTGCATGATACCTTTCTATTTCTCTTTCAACATTTATCAAGTCATTTCTGTAAATATTATATTTTTCAAAGGTACTTGTTCCTCTCAAAACAGCTAGTAGTTCTTTTCTTTTTTCATTCTGACTACTTAATTCTTTGTCTAGCTGCAAAAGTCTAGCTGTTTTTGATTTCTTAGCAATATCCAAATATTTCATTCGTTCTTCCGAAACCTTTTGATTGAATTCAATCAATTCCTCATACTTTTTTACCAACTGTTCAGGGAAAAGTATACCAACTTCCTTGTATATACTAAGAACCTCTTCTAAATTATAATTTACTTTAACTTTTAAGGATTCCTCTATTTGCTGTATTTCAAATTGTAAATTGTAACGTTCTGTATTCAGCTTAGCAATTGACGTTTCTACTAATTCAATTGCTTCCCTATTTAATCCTACTTCCTTTTGATAGAAATCAAACTTATCTAGCCAAGTTTCAATTTCTTGTTTCTTTTCATTTGCAATATCTATTAAACCATTTATTTTATCTCTTTCACCTGCATCAACCTTAAACTCATCTTTTACCTTGTCAATTAATTGTTCTTTTATTGAAATTTCAGTTTCAATATTATACTTATTAATCATGTGCTCGCTATTAAAGCCGAGTAATTCAAATAAAATTGGTTTCCAGTCAACATCTTTTCCTTGATGTTTTTGCAACTTGAATATATCCTTATAATCATCCTGTGTTCTCAAAAAATAGCCTGTAGTTTTTCTGTATTCTTGATTAGATAAAATATCAAAGTTCAATAATCTATTTAAAATAATTTTAGGATTATTTTCATCTGCTCCAGTTAATGGCATATCCTCATAATCCCAATAAATACACTCTCTTGCATCAAGAGACTCTTCATGTAGCAATATTGAAATCTTTGTATTCTTAGCAACCGCTCGTTTTATTGTTACGTATTTACCGGAATTGAGAAGTATCTCCAAATAGAATACATAATCACTAAAAATACTTTTTTTCAGGAAGTGACCTTTTTTCAATTCTTTTAATAACATAAAGTCAATTAATGCAATTAATGTACTTTTTCCTAAATTATGTGCATCTTGACTTAAATTTGATTCATTTGTCACTTCACCCAAAACGACATTGAATTCCGTATTAAATTTAACCATTTTAAACTTAGCATCGGATGAATACAACTTACTTAATTTCATATTATCAACTCCAACAAATCTTCTTTACTAGAATAATTTATCTTACCTAACAAAAACAAAAAATTTAATGCATTTTGAAAAACATGCTTGCTTTCTTCACCGACTTTATTCTGTACCTGTTTCAAAGTAGCATTGTATCGCATAGCTCCATTTTCATCTAAAACTTTTATTATTATTGCCGCAACATTTAGTATGCTCATATTGTAATCTGTATATTTATTTGGCGTTATCATTTCACTTTCTCCTTCCTATATCACAGTTCCAATACATGTAATTAAGAAAAACTACAATATTTACTGCATCAATCGTAACACCACTAATAGCAATACGTCTTACTAATGTGCTAACTATATCGTCTAAGACTTCTTCGAAAGCACCAAATTTATCTCGCTTTGCTGTTATTGAATGTTTTAGAAAACACGCTACCTTTCTGTACTTTTTTAAAGCCTCTTTATTTTGTGGCGACTTCAAAAAGTCATCAATCTTATAAAATAACGGAAGAAAGTCATCACATATAACTTGAAAATACTCTGGTGATAACTTATTCAATTCATTTTTTCTTTCCTTTTCAACAAGATCGAATTCCAAATCATTATTCTCTCCATCATCAAATTCATCAAACAAATCTATATTTTCTTCAAATTGTTCAATTACATTAAATATATCTTTCTCATACACATTAATATGTATATGTTCATGATTTTGAAAATAATTTTTTATATTAACGTCCCCTTGCGCTTGTACATTGCCATTCCCATTCGATATCGTTTGTTCACTTGAATTAAACATCTTTATTCCTCATCACCTTGTACATTTTGCTTAACATCTCCGCCAGCTTGTACATTGTTATCTCCATTGGTTATAGTTTGATTTATCGTATTTTTCATGTTTCTATTACTAATTTTTTGATTTCTTTTAATAACAATAGATGATACACCTATAATTGCAACTACCAATGCTACAATCCATCCAATTACATCCTTAACGTCCATTTTATTTCCTCCTTCTTAAACGAATACATATATTATAATTTTATCATTTTTTATATTGCTTGTCATTATATTCCTTAAAATTTTCATCCCGAAACTTCCACTTAATCTCAACCCTCTCCCTATCATACACAACAATCTCCGCCACGAAAGCATCCACGATTTCCTTGTTCAGTTTCTGCAGTTTCATCTGTCCTTCCAGCATTTCAAAACCGGTCACTTCCGGCAGGTCCACTTGAGCCATTTTGCTGACTGCTGCCTTCTGCTTTTCGATATTATCCTGCATGCGCACAAGCAACTGCTCGTAGGTCTTTTTATGTTCCAGGTAGGTTTCTCTGTCGGTCATGCCAAGCTTGTAGCTTTCGTAAGCATCACGCAAATCCTTATTGATACGCTCATAGCTTTTCTCCATATCAAGCAGATGCTTTTCTGCCAGCGCCAGGCACTGTGCCAGCTTCTCGCTCTGCATATCCACAATCTTTCTGGAGTCCACCCACATATCAATGAACAGCTGCAGGGACTTCATCACCACCTCTTCCATAGTCGAATCAAGAACGCTGATATTGCACTTGCCATCTGCCTTATCCAGATAATGCTTGGCACAGTAATACTTCGGGCGACCGGCATAGGAATGGGACAAACGATGCCCACAGTTACCGCATATCATTTTACCGGTCAGACACCTCCGGGAATTACAGACGGCCACTCAATTGTGTTCACGACGCCCTTCTCATAAGAGAAGCACTATCTCCCCTGCTTGCCTTTCGGGGACCGAGACGAAACTCTTTTCTCGCCCCTCATGGGTTATTATCCTTACGCAACATACCTGCTCCCACATGTTCCGGACTTCCGCCCAGCCTCTCGGCCTTCATCTCTCAATCCATCAGCCTACTGATATGATAACTGTGACTTTCATCCTGCGGGTATATGAACCGTAATTCTACTCATCTGTAACTGCTATTCAGTTGTCAAATTTCTACGGCTTTTCAGAGCCTATGTAAAGCATAAAACAAAACTTGATGCTTGTACATATCCTGAAAAGACCAATTTTCGCAAAAAACTATTCTTTTCAGTATGAATTTCTCTTTGCAGGAGTATCATACTATAGTTTTTGGAGCTTGGCTATGGACAAGGCTGGTGTATTTTGAGGAATTTGCACCAGGAATTGGTGGGGTTAACTTCGGTCAAAACTTCGGTCATTTTTTTGACCGAAGTTGAACTGCTTGCATTCACAACTGACTATTTTCAGGTTGTTCTTGTCTATGACATTTCCATGACATTTTCTATGACATTTTTATTACCGTCCCAATTGCTTTCCCCTGAATACAAGCCTCCTATTTATGTTAGGGTTATTGTATATTTAAAAATTCATATTGCTGATTTAGAGCTTGAAAATAAGAAGTAACCTTTCGATTACTCCTTATTTGAGCCTTTACAAATTTCTTTCCTCATATAGTTATTTGCTTTGTGTTACATTGCAATTCCATTTTCCATTCTTGTGGAAGCATCTTTATAATATCATCAATAATCCATTCCATATCCTCATTCTCCAATTGTTCCTTTATTTCACATATTTTCTTTTGAATTATATTCTCTGTGATATCATCATTGCCACAAAATAAAATACCATAAGTAGTTTTCACATCTACTACATCTACTAAATTCATCGCATACATACAAATACCTCCCATTAAATATTCTTCATAAACATCACTATAGTTCCTTGTATCTCATAATTATTGTTACTATATAGTATCATTTTTATCAATATTACCACCCCAACATAAATCTTAATTTTATTTAAAATAATACATTCGAACATATGTTTTGTCAATAATTTTTTTGCTTACACTGCTAATATTCTTTGATATAATTATTTTGTCTATTTTCGACAAATATTTTTGTTTACAAAGGAGAATTCTTATGGCTTTTGATAATTCAAATATGACTCTTAGTGAAATTGAGAAACTAGAGCATAAATACCTAATGAAATACTGGTATTTCTTAAAATTCGTAGAGGATGAGATTGTTAGAGGGATGTTATCAATGGAAGACATTCGAAATGACTGGCAAGGTTTATATGGAAACGAAGATGGAGGAATTTCGCAATTTGATGTAGGTAGCGAACGAATCGTTTACGCTCTACTTAATGGAAAAATTGCCGGACAACCTAACTCTTGTCCCGTTAGTTCTGATTTATTCTTTGAAGTAGAAGATGCTTATATCCATATTGATTTAAAAAGTGTTACCACTAGCGAAGGTACAACTAGACAAGACAATATTGGTGATTTTAACACTTGTATTTTTGTTGGAGAAAATCAAAACTCCTATGCTGGAACAATAATTAAAAACGGAGGACGCCCTACTGAATATCACGAAGAATATTCTCCAAATTTGCCTACCTACTATAGTAAATCCAACGGAGACAAAAAAATAACATTAACATATTTCGTATGTCTGCTTAACAGTTCCGTCACCCAAAGATGTGAACTTATATCTATTATGAGTTTGCCTAATGGACGCTTACAGGAACACTATGGTTCAAGACCTCTGAAAGCCGGCAAAAATCCCGGTAAAGCAAGATATAATTTCAGTGAAGTTCCTACTTTCGAACTACTTGAAGGAAATAAAAAACGTGTGCGTATAATACACAAAAACCCCAATATGTCAGATTATGTAAAAGGTAAATTGAATTTCTACTTAGAAAACTTTGACCCACAAATTGACGAATGATTATTAAACAAAAACAAACATTCTATACGAGGTGGAATATGTTAGCAAATACAGATATACAATATTTAGAGAAAAAATACTTTGAAATTTTGAGTGATTTGTTTAGCAGAAATTTAGGAGAAATAATTACTCAAATTTACAGTCAAGAATCGATTATCACACCTAGTGCAACAGCAAAATCTAATACAATAGAACATTCCGTTGAAAATATTGTAGAAGGAATTATTTTTTCCCAGCTAGGTTGGAAAGTATGTTCATTACCCGTTTCTTCAGATTCATGTTTTGAAGTTGGGGATGCCATAGTTAATATAGACGCAAAATCTATTAAAGATACTGATGGTGATGCTACTGGAAACAAAGTAAATTTACAAAGAACACAAACATCCTATTCACATGGAAGAACTATTTCATTCACTGGGACAGGCCATACAAGGACTTGGGAACCAAAATTAAAAACATATGAAAAACATAAAATTTTTGGCGAAATTCCCAACCTAACATATATTTTTAAAGCTATTTACTCAAATACAAATCTAGTAGAGGAATTATATCTCATTTCGATTCCACATGGACAATTGTACAATATTTTTAAGGATGATATTCTTCAAAAAGGAAGAGATCGTTATAATGGCGCCCCCACCTTAGGAAATATACGATTTCTGACAGATGAAATAATCAAAAAAAGAGGACAAGGATGGAGAGTAAAATTGCTCTTTAAAAGGAAGTAACGAACACTTAAACTCAAAGATGTACTCATGTTACTCCCTCAACTTATGATAAATAAACAGAGGTGTTTTATGCCCTCTGTTCTCTTATTCTTTGATATATTACATTATAATCATGTTCACTTAGGCATCTGAAACTTCCTTGTACCTGACTTTCCCACTTCACTTTGTTCTTGATAAACTCCAAGCCATCCCATATATCCTTTATATAGACACCTTCTGCAAAATCATCTATATATGTAATTGGCTTCGTATGAATTCTATGTGGCCATAATTCATAAAGGTCATCCCAAATAGGTTTTTCTGAGTAAAAATATTCGCCTACAACTTCAACCGCCGCCATAAACTTCGATTGCTTTGTCACACAATATATTATCTTGTCACTAATTTCCATCTGCTGTAATGATTTTTTATTTCGTTCAGGAAATCCAGCACATGAAAACTGATTATCACTGTCCCATTCATAATCAATTTCGTTGGTGAAATTCATATAATAATTTGGCATACTTCATTCCTCCAAATACTACATCACTCATTATTTTGCAGTTCGTTGTGTTGTATGATTGCTTCACTTATACCTGTTGCAATTTTAGTTGCCAACTTAACTGGAACAGCATTACCAATCTGTGTATACATCTTATTTAAGCTACCTGTAAACTCATATTCCACAGGAAATGTTTGAAGTATCGCACATTCTCTCGCACTCAATCTACGTTTTTTATTAACATGGATTTCTGGACTTGTTGCAGTAATTGTATCGCTTGGTCTATCCCAGTTTGTAATTCTCAAAGATTGTTCAAATTTAATTTCTTTTTCAACCAATGTTGTTACTACTTCATCATATTTGTCATCAAATCCCATAATCTTTTTTAATTCCCACCAATCTTCTGGTTTAGGGATACTTCCTGAATTATTATCTTTTCTGAACCAATGACCTGCCGTATGAGAATAACCAAAGTGTTCATCTACACGTTTTGTAGTCCATCCTGATTTATCTCTCCAATATCTCAGATAATCACATATATCATGCTGATTAACTTCATATTTGCGTCCCCAAAATGTATCTGCTACATTTTCAGATGCAATATGATTTTTTACTGTAAACTCATCACATTCCTTGTCAATTCCAAGAATTGAATAAAAACTGTCTACATCCACTATATTAGTTTTCTTTATATGCTCTTCTAATTCTCTACGTGTTATAGTAATTCCATTTTTGGTTAATTTTTTATTTGACAAGAATCCTATTGCTTGTTCTGTAGTTATTGCTGGTAACAATCCTTCTGGACTTTCAGAAACACCTTCCACATAATGCGTTGGCACCGGATATAGATTTTCTACTCCTATTCTGTTGCCTATAATAACAACTCTTTCTCTTGCCTGCGGAACACCGTATTCAGCCGCATTTAATATACGAGCGTCAACTTTATAACCAATTACTTTCCCCTCATTATCTTTTAGGTTTTCAAAGTCCTTTTTAATCATATCAAATACTTTTCCACCTTCGATAGACAAAAGTCCTTTTACATTTTCCGCCACAAAGAATTTAGGCTTTTTATCAGAAATCACTCTAAGCATTTCTTTATATAAGAAATTTCGCTTATCTTCCATGGAACGTCTTGTATTAGCTACAGAAAATCCCTGGCAGGGGAAACCTCCTATTATAACATCCGGATTATCTGGAATATCATCACTTGAAATTTTCGTAATGTCACCATGTAAAATATGCTTCCCTACATTTTTTCTATAAGAATTTACTGCTTCCTCAAAAAAATCATTTGCCCAAATAATCTCAAATCCCGCATTAATAAAACCAATATCCATTCCACCAGCTCCTGAGAACATCGAAACAACCTTAAGTTTATTAGGGTCATTTTGAACAACAAACTCTTCATTTTCATCCTTTACAAGTTCAACAATATCACTGATATCACATTGTAAGGTATCACAAATTTTTACAAGAACATCTGAACTAACCATTTCCTGCTTGCCAATTTTTGCAAGAGTACTGCTGCTAATTTTTGCCTGTTGACGCAAATCTGTCTTTGTCATCTTCCTATCTATCAAAATTTTCAATAGCTTATCATAACAAGCTTTCATACGTTACTACTCCTTTATAATTAAGATAACTTAATTATAGCACCTTAGTTCAAGTGCGTCAAACAAAATGTTCGCTGCATCAAATATTTTCTCTGTTGCTTTGGAACTAAAAAATCACAACCACTACAATCTAACCACTACAGTCTAAGCGTTTTTATTTAGACCTACCAGAACAAGACTCATTATTATTTTTCAAAAAATTCGATATAAAATACTCTATACCGAATCCTTTTTCTCTCACTACTCCCCACTCTTCCTTATCCTATCCCTAACCTCAAGTACCATCCCCGGCGATACCGACAACTCATCCACTCCCATCTTTACAAACTCCTCCGTAAGTTCCAAATCTGCTGCCAATTCCCCACATATTCCAACAAAGCATCCTTCCTTATGCCCATTCTCCACAACCATTTTAATCATTCTTAAAATCGCCTCATGATGTGGATTGTAAAACTCATCAAGCTTAGGATTTTGTCTGTCAATCGCCAATGTATACTGTGTCAAATCATTTGTTCCAATACTAAAGAAATCTACTTCTTTAGCAAGCAAATCACTTATCATAACCGCAGCAGGTGTCTCAATCATAATTCCAATTTCAACATCGCCATACGAAATAGACGCATTATCTAATTCTTCCTTCACTTCATCAATAATTTCTTTAATACGTTTCACTTCTGACACTGATGTAATCATAGGAAACATTACTGAAATCTTTCCAAATGCACTCGCCATGTAAATTGCCCTTAACTGTGTTTTAAAGATTTCAACTCTATCTAAACATATTCTTATTGCTCTATATCCAAGTGCCGGATTTTCTTCAGGTTCTATATTAAAATAATCCGCCTTCTTATCTGCACCAATATCAAGTGTTCTTATTATCACACGTTTTCCAGCCATATTTTCTGCAACTGTTTTGTATGCATTAAATTGCTCATCTACAGTTGGATAATCATTGCTTTCCAAATATAAGAATTCACTTCTAAAAAGTCCAATCCCTTCTGCATCATTAGACATTGCACTCATCACATCCGCTACACTTCCGATATTGGCATAAAGCATTATTTCTTTTCCATCCAAAGTAACTGTTGGTTTTCCTTTTAATTCCAAAAGTAACCTCTTCTTTTCTCTAGCTTTAGCCTGCATATTTTTATACTTTTTAATTGTCTTTTCATCAGGCTCGATAATTAATATTCCTTCGTATCCATCTACTATCGCCGGCATTCCTTCAATATCATCACTAAAATCAGTTCCAATAAGAGCCGGAATATTCATCGTCCTTGCTAAAATTGCAGTATGAGAATTAGCTGAACCTTTTCTTGTGACAAATGAAAGTACCTTTTTTTTATCAAGTTGAACTGTTTGACTAGGTGCTAAATCATCAGCCACAATAATTACAGCATCACTATTATCAACTATATTTTCTTCAAATTTTTCAAACTTCTTATCAACATTTTCGTTTATCCCCAACAAAATATTAATTACTCTGTTTGAGATATCTTTGACATCTGCTGCCCTTTCTCTCATATATTCATCTTCCATTTCACTAAACATTCGTGAAAAATTATCACTTGTACATGCAACGGCATATTCTACATTAATTTTCTGCGATGAAATAATATGAAAAACAGACTCAATGTAATCTAAATCCTCTAACATCATCTGATGAACTTCAAAAATTGCGGCATTATCTTTTCCAACATTAACAACTGCCTTATCATACAAATCTTTAAGCTGTAATTTAGCTTTATTTTTCGCATCTTCAAAACGGTTGATTTCACTATCTACATCCTTGATGTGATATCTCTTAACTGTACTATCAATATTACCATATACTTTAATTTTACCGATAGCAATTCCGCCAAATACACTTTTCCCTTGAAATTTCTCCATACTCTACCTCATTTATATGCAACTTTTCAGAAAACATCCGTTATCACATAAATGAGAAACAACTATTTTCTAAAATCTGCATATCTCCAAACGGTTACAAATTTTTCTTCAAAAACTCCTCTATCTGTTCAGCTGCTTTTTCCTCATCTTCACCCTGAACAGTGACATAAATCTCGTCATTCATCTTGGCACCTAATGACATAATACCAAATATCCTTTTTGCATCAGCTGATTTCCCCTTAGTTTCAATCGTTATATCTGATAAAAATGATTTACATAATTTTACCAATTCTCCTGCTGGTCTTGCATGAATCCCTTCTGAATCCTTTATGACATAACTAAATTTCTTCATATTCTCCTCCATTTCTGCGCAATTTATTTGCAAAGAACAATTTTTTTGCACCTTTTTAATCCACCACATTTTTCTTAAACACCCCAAGTAACACTGCACCAACAACAGTTCCCACAACCAAAGCTACCAAATAATACAACCAATTTCCCATTACAGGCACAACAAATATCCCTCCATGAGGTGCCATCAAAGTACAATTAAACAACATTGACAATGCTCCTGCGATTGCTGAACCTATTGTACAAGCCGGTATTACTCTTAACGGGTCCGCTGCCGCAAATGGAATTGCTCCCTCTGTAATAAACCCAAGTCCCATCACAAAATTTACAGGTCCTGCTTTTATTTCCTCCACTGTAAATTTGTTTCTAAATAAAAGTGTTGCAAGAGCAATCGCACAAGGCGGAACCATTCCTCCAATCATAACTGCTGCCATAATATCGTAATTTCCTGCTGCGATAGATGCTGTTCCAAATACATAAGCAGCTTTATTAACAGGACCGCCAAAGTCGATAGACATCATTCCACCAACTACAATTCCAAGAAATATTTTACTGGTTCCAGACATTGAACTTAATGCATTATTTAGTGATGTGTTTAATGCTCCAACAGGTGGCTCAATAAAAAATCTCATAGCCAGTCCTATTAGTAAAATACCAAATACCGGATACAAAAGAACCGGTTTCATTCCCTCAAGACTATCAGGCAATATTGAAAAAACTTTCCTTAAAAATATAATAATCAACCCTGCTAAAAAACCTGCTACAAGTGCACCTAAAAAACCTGATTTTCCTACCGAAGCAATATAACCACCAACTATACCCAGTGCAAGCCCCGGTCTGTCAGCAATACTCAACGCAATAAATCCGGCTAAAATCGGTAGCATAAAACTAAATGCATAGCCACCAATTTCTTTAAAAGTTGCAGCCCATTTTGTAATCGTACCGAAGTTTCCTCTTTCAGCTTCCGAAAGTGCATCCAAATCAACAAATATTCCATCAATTAAAAAAGCAAGTGCAATAAGAATTCCTCCACCCACTACAAATGGAAGCATATGAGAAACTCCATTCATAAGATGGGTATAAATCTGATGACCTAGTGAATGTTTTTCACCCTTTGATATATTTTTTGATATATTTTTTGATATATTCTTTGATGATAATTCTTTATTGCCTAACTCAAAAATAGGAACTTCTCCATCTATTGCTCTATCAATTAATTCTTCAGCCTTACTTATTCCATCCGAAACCTGACAATTGATTACTTTTTTTCCTGAAAATCTGTCCATAGGCACTTTAGTATCAGCCGCTACAATTATGCAATCTGCATCATTAATTTCTTCCTCTGTTAAAACATTTTTAGCCCCGCCTGAACCTCTGGTCTCAACCTTAATTTGGATATTCTTCTTCTTTGCCGCTTTTTGAAGTGCCTCTGCTGCCATATAGGTATGAGCTATCCCTGTGGGACAACCTGTAACTGCAAGGATTCTTGTAAAATGTTTTTCATCTCTCATTCTTTCTGCTTCATCAATAATACTTAAAAACTCTTCTTTGCTCTTTGCATTCTTCAATTTCATAGTAAAATTTTCATCCATAAGAAGAACTGATAGTCTGCTAAGCACATCAAGATGAACATTATCCTTGCTATCCGGTGCTGCAATTAAAAATACAAGCCTTACAGGTTCTCCATCAAGAGAATCAAAATCAACTCCCTCTTTAATAACCATTGCAGCAAGTCCCGGAGATTTTACCGCTCTACTTTTTGCATGTGGTATTGCAATCCCTTCACCAATACCTGTTGTTCCTTCTTTTTCTCTTATATAAATACCATTCCTATATGCTACTTTATCTTCAATATTTCCGCCTTTACACATAAGATCAACCATCATATCAAGCGTTTCCGTCTTAGTTTTTGGTTTTCCATCAAGGTTAATACTATCAATATTTAAAAGATTAGTTATCCTCATTTATACTCTCCCATTTTTCCAGAAATATTTTCTTATTTTAGGGTATAAAAATCCCCTTATTAGTTAATTTATACTCTTAGCCAATTTACAAACTCTTAATATAATTTACCAAAAGTTTTTGTAATTAGTCTCTCCACCTCTTCCCTCGTTGCCAGTTCTTTTGAAAATGCACTTGCACTTCCTGTAGCAATTCCCATTTTTAATGCATAATCATAATCCTTTTTTTCAAGATATCCTACTATAAATCCTGCAACCATTGAGTCCCCTGCTCCAACAGTATCAATAACTTTGCCATCCGGTGCTTTACAACTTAAAACTCTTCCATCATCAGTAAATAGTATTGCCCCATCTTTACCTCTTGATACTAAAACATTTTTCGCTCCCATATTTATGAGCTCTCTACCATAATGTATAATCTTTTCTTCACTATCCACTGTCACACCAAATATCTCTTCAATCTCATGATTATTAGGTTTTATCAAAAATGGTCTGTATTTTAATACATTTACCAAAAGCTTTCCTGTTGCATCCACCACAGTTTTTATATTCTTTCCTTCAAACCTTTTTAATATATCCATATATATTGAATCGGGTAATGACTTTGGAATACTTCCCGCCAAAACAAGAATATCGTCTTCATTAATTCTATTAAGAATTTTATACAAATCATTTAATGCATCAGAAGAAATTAAAGGACCTGTTCCATTAATTTCACTTTCAGTTTCAGTCTTTATCTTTACGTTAATCCTTGAAAATCCATCTTTCAAATGGATAAATTCTGTATTACAACCAATATGCTTTAATCTCTCTTCAATCTCAATCCCCGTAAATCCCGCAACAAATCCGAGTGCGGTATTTTCCACCCCCAGATTGTTAAGGACTATTGAAACATTAATTCCTTTTCCACCAACATTAATCTTTTCAGATTGTGTTCTATTTACTTTTCCCTGATTAAATTCATTAAGATTCATCACATAATCAAGTGACGGATTAAAAGTTACTGTATATACCACGTTAAACCCTCCATTTGTAACCGTTTCCAGCTTTGAAGATTTCAAAAAAGTAACAGTTATGAACCATTTTTACATTATTTAATTTTAGCGAGTTTTCTATTTCCGTAAATAATTACAACTGCCATACTGCTTAATAATACAAACAATATATAATTACTTTCATCGCCTGTAACCGGTGCTTTATTTGAATTTTCAGACTCATCTGATTTATCACCACTCTGATTACCATTATTTTGATTGCCGTTATTTACATCATTTCCTGCGTTGTTATTATCCTGATTATTATTCTGACCATTATTTTCTAAATCATTCTCATCTTTATTTTCTTTATCAGCCTCTGTTAAAATCTTAATTCTTCCTTCTCCATAAGGATTTGCATAAATACTGTCAGCTTTAATATGACCGTTAAGGTTATCGCTGATATACATAATAAGTGTTTCGTTATCAAGTAATACTTCATCTTTTAAAATATTACAGTCCATAAACATTGTAAATCCATCGCCGCCATTCTTTAACATATAGTTATTGGCAGCTAATTTATATGTTTTGTTAACATCTAATGGCTGTCCTGCAACCTTTACATTCTTTACTCTATATTCGCCTTTAACTCTAACAAATTCATCTCTCTCATTACATTCAACTGTGGATTCTATTGTTGTATCGATTTCATAAGTTAAACCTGATACCTGAAGAAATCCGCCATTTTCACTTACTCCTACAGATAAAGCACCCATTTCAAGTGCATCTAAAATCTTTTGTCCACTTGCTTCAATCATACAGATTGAATTTCCAAAAGGATTTACATTAATAATATCTCCATACGAAATATCACCTTTTTTAACATCAACTCTTACTCCTCCACCATTTGCAAATCCTATATCAGCTCCCATAATTATTCTGTATGCATCAGCACACAAATCTCCAAGATTAGTTTCTTTGCTTCTAACCATACGCTCCCCTGTTGCCGGGTCATAAATAACCAAATCAACATCAGTTGTGGCAACAATTTCATTAACCATATCTTCAAATTCTTTTGTAATATTATTAACAAATTTTAATGTTTCTTCATCTTCAGTTTCAATCTCTGTTACAAGACCTGTTTCAATGGTTCCATCTTCTTTTATTACAAGCTTACCAAGTGATGCAAGTTTTGTTCCTGTTGAACAGATTTTAACGTCATTTCCTTCCTTGTCAGAGAAAATATCACCTTCAATTGTACTATGTGAATGTGCATCTAAAAATGCATCAAGTCCTGTTACATTATTTACAATATCTTCTGATGTCCATGGCTTACATTCTTCTTCAATTCCTGCATGTCCGATTGCTATTACATATTCAGCACCCTCTGCTACTGCATCATCAATGCTTTCCTGTACCGCGTCATATAAATCCTGCCCATTTCCACCTTCACAAAATCCATAGATATAATTTCCGTTTTCATCCTGAAAATATTTAGGCGTTGAGCTTGTGTAAGTCTTAGGTGTTGTAATTCCTACAAAAGCTACATCTACATCACCAAAGGAAACCATTTTATATGGCTCAAAAACAGTTTCATTTGTTCTTAAATCAATGAAATTACATGAGATATATTCGTAATCTGAATTACCGGCTATATTTAAGAAATTATCCATTCCAAAATCAAACTCATGATTTCCCGGAATTGCAATCGAATAGCCTGTTTTTTCCATAATATCTGCTATATACTGACCTTTTGACAAAGCACCAATAACTCCACCCTGAATAGCATCTCCACCATCAACAAGGATTACATGATAACCTTCGCTTTCAAGTTGTTTTTTATAAGCTGCTATTGATGCATAGCCTAAACATCCCTCATCTTTTAAATATGCATTATGTGCATCGTTTGTATACAATACAACGATTTCATTTTTTTTAGAAACAGTAGTTACTGAATCTGCTTTAATATTCTGTGTAAAACATGTACTGATAATTATGGTAAATAGTAATGCATAATAAATTTTACCTACCATCTCAAAGATTTTTAATTTTGTTTCTTTCAACCTTGATACCTCCATTTGTAGTTTTATATTTTTTTACAACCTCTTTATTCAATAATTTTCAACTAATTTTTAATTATATCATATAACAAGTAAAATATAACCATATATCTTAATATTTCTTTAAAGAACTATTATTCACAAAAGAAGACCTTTGCATTAGCAAAGATCTTCTAATTGTTTCTTATTTAATTTGTTAGTTTCCACTCTATTTAACACACTGGCAATACTGCTGTTTTGTTTCATCAACCTTTTTCTGTTCTGCCATCGGTGTTGGATAATATCCTTTTTCATGCATCATATTAAACACATCCTGCTGAATATCATGTTCCTGACTTAAAATGTGTAACATTGTCTGTCTAACATCCTCATGTACACATTCATTTGCTGAAATATTCATCTCACTTGTAGCAGTTTTCTGTGCTGTTAATGCATCCCCTAAAATTTCTTTTTCTGTATAAACACTCTGCATAACCTAACCTCCTTAAAAAATATCTGAAAATCGTCATTTGCGAAATTCTAATTAATAATGTTTTGAAATTAGTTTCATAATTACCTAAACTTCTACTAAGATAATTTTGCATAAAGCTCATTAAAATGTCCCTGATGCTTATCTGCAATACTTAACATCTTACCTTTTAATTCTTCATCATCCGCATGTTCAGCAAGCATTTGAAATTTTTTAACTAAAAGTTCTTCGCCTGCAAGAAGACCTTTAATTGTAGTTAATTCTTTTTCTGATAACTGTGACATAATACTCCTCCTTTTGCCAAAACATTTATAACTGTTCAGAGCCACTTAGTGTTTTCGTGCTTGGCTCTAAACAGCTACTATAATTTTTAAATTACCCGAATAGTATTTGTCTATTTTTTAATAATATACTATGTTTTGAATTTTTATAAAAATCTGATATAATGATTTTATCAATTTTCGTAGTAAAGAAGGTGCAAGAATGAATAACTTAAGTTCATCACTGACTATTTATCTTCTCATTCAAATCATTAAGATACACCCAACGCTCCATCTTCTCTTCAAGAAGTTTTTCTGTCTCTTCTTTTTCCTTTGTAAATTCATTTAATTTTATAAAATCCGTAGCATTAAGTGTAATCTGTTTTTCAAGATTTTCAATCTTTTCTTCAAGGTCTGCGATATCATCATCAATTGTTTCAAATTCACGCATTTCTTTATATGTCATTTTTAGTTTTGTACTTTTCGGTTTTACATTTACAGTTTTTTCTTTTTTGTCAAAGTCACTTGAATCATTCTTTTTGTTTTCGCCTTTTCTAAGCTTCATTCCCTCTTCATAATAAGGGCTTTTACTCATATAATCATCATAATTACCTTCATACTGATTAATCACTGTCCCATCTAAAATGCCTGTTCTTTCATAAGCAAATATTCTGTTAGCCATTCTGTTTAAGAAATATCTGTCATGAGAAACGGATATTACAATCCCTGCAAATGAATCAAGATAATCTTCAAGTATCATCATTGTTGAAATATCAAGGTCATTTGTCGGCTCATCAAGTATAAGAACATTAGGTGCTTCCATAAGAATTTTAAGCAAATATAATCTTCTTTTTTCTCCACCTGAAAGTCTGTTAATCATCTGGTATTGTAATGTACTGTCAAATAAAAATCTTTCAAGCATCTTCGATGCGGAAATTACTCCGTCAACTGTTTGTACAAATTCTGCAGTATCTTTTATATAATCAATAACTTTCATATTCTGTGGAAGATGTTCGTTCTCCTGTGAAAAATATCCGATTTTCACAGTTTGACCAATTTCTACACTTCCACTGTCAGTAGTAATTTCTCCCATAATAATTTTCATAAGAGTTGATTTGCCACAACCATTTTCTCCAACTATACCAATTCTGTCATTTGCAAGAAATATATAATTAAAATCTTTAATGATACTTCTTCCATCAAATGACTTCGAAATATTTGAGAGTTCAATTGTCTTGTTTCCTAGTCTGCTACTAATCGAACTCATTGAAAGTTTTTCTGCTTCCTTTGGTCCTTCCATATCTCTAAGTGCTTCATATCTTTGAATGTGCGCCTTTTGTTTGGTACTTCTTGCTCTTGCACCACGTCTAATCCATTCAAGTTCCACTCTTAAAATACTTTGTCTTTTTCTCTCAGAAGCAATTGCTATCTCTTCTCTTAAGGTCTTTTCTTCAAGAAATTTTTCATATCCGCCAATATATCTGTATACCTTGCCACCATCAATTTCAACAATTACGTTACACACTCTATCTAAAAAATATCTGTCATGAGTTACCATAACAAGTGCAGCCTTTGATTTTTTAAGATAATCTTCAAGCCACGCTGACATATAACTGTCTAAATGGTTGGTAGGCTCATCTAATATAAGTATATCGCAATCGCTAAGAAGCGTCGCTGCAAGTGCAACTCGCTTTCTCTGACCTCCTGAAAGCTTATCTACCTGCAAATTGTAATCACCAAAACCTAGAATATTAAGAATATTTTTGGCTTCTCCTTCTACGTTCCACTGGTTATGTTCATTCATATTCTTTGAAATAACATAATCGTATATAGTTATTCCGGGCTCAAATTCAGGATTTTGCGAAAGATAATTAATCTTAACCTTATTAGATTTAACAACCTCCCCCTTATCTGTATCCATAATACCTGAAATAATCTTTAAAAGCGTTGATTTACCTGTTCCATTCACGCCAATGACACCGATTTTCTCTCCTTCATTAATTGAAAAATCGGTGTCATTAAATAATACTTTATCTGTAATTGATTTTGAAAAATTTTTTATAGTAAGTAAGTTCATGATTTCCTCTTTTCTAAACAATTATATTATTAATAACTACATTTTTCTCTGTAAACATTTAATAGTCTTAAAAACTTATTGTACTATAAAAAATCATCATTTGCCATACACTAATCCTCCATATCCGTTACTTTTGAAAAATCGTATCTTTTTACACATACCAAACTTAATATTGTCATTACTGCAATTATTACTAAAAAGTACAAATATGAATATCCTATATCAAATTTTTGTATCCTTAGTACATCATCAAAATGAAGCCATGCTATTGCATGTGAGGTTGGAAAACACCACATACTTTTTACACCTAATACAACAAGACTGCTTCCCACAGCAATTATTGTATATCCAATAAGCATACCTACTATTCTTTTTCCAGTTGAAAAACCAATTAACATCAGAAGTTCCATTAATACAAGATATAAGAGCATTAAGGATATTGTAAGCAAAAATGCCTGTAAAGGTGTCAAATTATTATAAAGCTTTGAATTAATAAGGCTTGGAATCTTCGCTTTAGTTTCTGTTGGAAAATTTTTTACATACTGAGTTACCACCGGACTCCAAACATTTTTTAGAAATCCTTTATGTGCAATCATAACAAATGATACAATAATTACAGATGTAAGATATGTAATTGCTGACATAATACCAAATACAATCTGTCCTAATATCCAATTATTTTTTCCTACTCTTTGAATATAAAACATGGTATTTCCATCCGTTTTAGGAAAATCACTCATTAACACTAAAAATACACTTGGAATTACCATAACAAGAAGTTCTGAATTAGCAATTGCAATAAATGGCTCTACTAACATTACATAACTATCCATTCTTTCTGCACCTTTTAACAATTCATCTATAACATAATCATAAATAAATGCATATAGTATTAACATTATGACAATTCTTGGATTTATAAGCCATTTTACATACTCAATTGATGCAACATTTCTAATCATATGGAAAGAAAGTTTATTATTACTTTTAATTCTAGATATCACCACAATCACACTTCCTTTCTAAACAGAATCTGTAAAATATAAATGCAAATATTACCATTCCTCCAAATATTAAAAATAATTTCAATTTATCCAACGAATAAACATTTGCAATATTATCAGGTCGTAACATATACAATATTTTACTTCCATGCTTTTCAACAACTTTAGAAAATAAATAAAATATCATAAAAGGTATTGAAAGTATTATGTAACGATTATGTATTATAACGGATAATCCATATGTAGGTACTGACATAAATGCTCCATATAAAAACATTCTAAAAAACTTTACAATTGCAAGTCCAAATAGTGAAAAATGTTTTAGCATAAATTTACATACCACACTATTTTGTGAGAGGTAGTCATTTTGAATCATATTCACTTCACTCATACCATTAGGAAAGATTTTTATAATAATAACACTAAAAATAATGTAACCTGTCATAGTTATAATTCCGCCTACAAAACAGGCTGCTCAACCTTTTCCTAAGGTATATCTGTTTTTACCCACACGATATATTTCAAATCTTGTATTATTATTCTTCTTTTCTCCACACAAAACAGACACAAATGGCACCGCAACTATTATAGGTACAAACATTGTAAAATAGCCTTTTACTTCCCTTACTATAATATCGTAAGAATAAAGACCACTATTATTAATTAACTCTTCCTTATCTTCTGAAAAAATAAAATCAAATGTTGAAAATTCTTCTGATGTCAAATTTGACTGATATAAACTTCCTGTCATTAATAGAATAACTGTACAAATTATTGCTAAATAAAATGCAGGACTCTTTATCATCTTTTCTAATTCCTGTACAAACATAATAACCCTCCATTCCTAAATTAATTTAAAAAACTATTATGATAAATAATATTCCAATTTTCCATCCTTCAAATTAATATAGAATCTTGTTTCTCTACCATCTGCAATATTTGTACACCTTATCTTCCAACATGGAATTCCTGTATATTCCTGTTGATATAATGTGTCATTAACTATTTTTCTTCTAAAAATCATTGAGATTTCTTCTATTTTGTATTTTGAGTTTTTACCTAAACTGTTAGAAATCTTCTCTAGAGCACTATCTAAGGAAACAACTTTTGTTATAGGATTTCCTACATATTGCATACGTTTTGCATTACCACTCCCCTCCCTCATATCTATGTCATTAATTTCAACCATAACTACTCTGGCACTATCTGTCCCGTAGGTTAAAACTTCATTATCAACGCCACTTGAATTATCACTCCAATCTGTCAATAATCCGTTAAATTCTCTTACCAGTAAAAATTGTAATGCATATATTCCATTTTCCAACTCATATACTCTGACCTTATACACTTTCTGTTTCACACCTTTATTTATGTTATAAGGGTATTTATTTTCAAAGAAATTTTCCACAAAATCAATTGCTTCCTTAATTGATATTTTTCCATTTAATAATTCATATTCATCTTCAAGTCCCTCACCATTTTTATAATACTCACCTACTATCTTTAGGTCATTTTCTACTTCTACTCCTGCATCAAATAATAACTTATTAAATTTCCCCTTAATAAAAACAACATAATCCAAATCACATGGTACATGACAATACCTATGGTCCTCACTCATGGACATATTACTTGTGTAGGCAAGGTAAGGATATGTACAATACGATGCCACAACCTCATTTGGTGTATATGTACCGGTCTTAATACTTTCTACTGTCTCTTTATATGTAGGATAATGCATATTATACCTTTTATCTGTATAATACCAGCTTGTATCATCAACTACATAATCCATATTTATATCTTCCCCAATAAGCTGTTTTATCACACCTAACTCTTCTTCCACAAGCTCTAACATATCAACATCCTTATACCAATCATTTGAAGTTTCTTTTATATTACACACACTATCTGCCTGTGTTATAGTAACTACTGGATTATCTGCACTCAAATTGTCATACTTGCCATTCTTAATTTCTTCTACATTCTCTTCATATACACTTCTAAGTTCATCTAATGAAATAGTTTCTAATGGTGTATCAATATAATTATTGCTATACAGATCAAGTCCCTCTATCTTTTTATTATTATGATATACATTAAAAGAAATGTAGAAAAAAATGATAATAAAAACAGATGCTATTGCACATATCTTTGTTCTTTTCATAGGCATACTCCTTTAATCAACTTTTAATCAAATCATACTAATTCAACACAATATCGTAACCCACTTTATATTCATTACCAAAAATGCTACAAACACATTCTTCTAAAAATATATTTGTAGCATTTTCCATGAGAGAAATTATGAGTAACTAATAATAGTCTAATTAACTTTTCTTACCTTTTTCCATAGTTCCTTTGTCCATATAATAGATTTCATCACTTAGAATCGATATATCTTCCGAATTATGGCTTACTAACAATATTGTTTTTCCTTCTTCCTTTAGTCCTTTAAGTATGACTCTCATCTCTTCCACCCCTTCATTATCAAGACCATTCATA
>JAFQCK010000027.1 GCA_017416465.1 Lachnospiraceae bacterium
AAAAAGAAAGAAAAAGAGATCTACACAACAAATAACTTTCTTAGCTATCTTTTTGTTCATTATCGCTATTATTATTTTATATTGTTTCCGAATGGTCATTTATACTGAATTCAATGGATATGTAGTAGTGCATAACGTGCGTTTTCGGGCTTCGGAAGATATATTTGTATATGATATATACAAACATAACGGAGATTTGGTTAAGCCAGGAGATACAATCTATTCATATGTATCATTGAATTGGTTTCACGAAATTGGAAACATTAATACAGAATCATCTGTAATAGTCAAATCACGTGATTTAAAATTACAATATGGATTGGCCTATCAGAATTTAGCTGTTCTACGAGCAAAAATGCAAGAAATCAAACGACAGATAGAACTGGAAGACCATAATATCCGTTTTGGATTAAGCGACAATGTTCATAAACTGAATTTAGAACGTGATTATAAGGAAACCGAAGAGGAATTAAAAGCTGAGCAACGAAAACTACACGTATTACAAAAAGCCATTGGTGAATCTCAAGAGGCAGTTAATCGTTTAGGATTGATAAACGATGGAGGATTTTCTATTCAGCACGTCCGAAATCAAAAAAAGATGAAAGATTTGGGATTGGTACACTACACCATTGCTGCAGATTCCAGTTTAGTTACTAAAAACTGGATTTCAGAACTTTCATTAGTTTTACGAGGTGAAGATATCATCGAAACACAAAGTTTTGATTTGGATAGAGACAATACTTATATAATGGCTTATGTCACTCCCCGTAAAGCAAATAAATTAAATCGTGGATTCAAAGCTACAATTATAGTCAACGACGACATACAATATACAGCAACTGTTATTTCAATGGGTGCACGTACAGAAGAAATTCCAGAAGCTTATCGAAATAATTTATCAAAAGACCATATTGCAGCCATTGCTGTTCTTCGAATAGATGACGGACAGAAAATTCCTTTTTGGTCATTGGTAAACGGCATGCCTGTTGTAATACGTTTCAAGAACATGGATTATGAAGATGTTCTTCCTAATGATTATTTACAACTGAAAACACCAAAAGGATTAGAAGTCCCTGATATTGTTAAGAAGTACTTATATGAAAAAAGAAGAACAAAAAATGAATAATATTTATCAGATTAAGACTAGTTCTAACGGACGAAACGTCTTAATTATAAAAGGATTTTTATCTATTGATAATATAAAAGAACTGAATGCTGAGGATTTTGATGTGATTTATGTTGAAGACTTCAATCAATCACATTATGATTTATCTTACCAGCTACAACACATGTCACCATTCCATAGTTTAAAGTGTCATTTAAAACCTTGTTTCTTGGCCTCAACTTTAAAAAACAGAGTTTTACATCTTGAGCCTTTAATAGACGGTTTCGCAACAACTTGGGAAGACAAAGATATAAACAAGCGAGTGGATGAAATTTATGAAAATTTAGCACTCATAGATACGCTTGATATTTCAGAGGTAAAAAGTAACAATTACGTGTATTTCATCAAACTATGTAAATATGCCATATCTCGAGGGAACTTTACTTTTACCTTATCAGTAGAGGATGCATATGCTCAAGGATATACGAAATTGTTTGTGGCCAAACAGAACAATTTCACATTTAACATGAGAGACGATTTTATTCGTTTCAATCATGTTCTTGTAGAGTTAGGATATGCTAAACAGAAAAAATTCATAGAACGTATCCATGTTTGCCCACACTGTTTAAGTTCTCGTCTTTTTTATATGGAAGCCTGTCCTAAATGTGATTCTTCACATTTAAAAGAAGAACCAATGTTGCATCATTTCCGTTGTGCCAACATATCTCCAGAATCCAGTTATGCATATGATGGAGAATTACGTTGTCCTAAGTGTCATCATTTTCTTCGTCATATTGGAGTTGATTATGATAGACCCTCAAATGTATATACTTGCTTGGAATGCAGTCATACATTTATTCATACCAGAATGAAAGTTTATTGCTCTTCATGTAAAAAGACATTACGTCCTTCAAAGTTATTAGCTTATGATATATACAGTTACGAATTTACCCCTAAAGGGATATTGGCTTTATCATCCAATGAAGCAGTGATAGCTGTTAGTAAAGATATTTGGGCTGGCTATTCCAATTTTGAATCATTCTTATCACAAATACGTTTGTTTTCTTATTCTCAAGAAAAGGAAGAAACGATTATTATTTATCGTTTTAAGGTAGAGGGGAACAATGCAAACAAGGATAGTATCATGCAAATAGTCAGCGATTTACATAAAAGATATCATTATAATAATTTATCTTATAAAGGGAATTATATATTTATGGCCATCAAAGTTCCTATCAATATAGCAAAAGAATCATGGGAACATATGAAGGAAGACTATGAAGATATTTTAAAAATTATAGACTTAAAGTATGCAGGTATTATATTAACAGAACAAATTTATCTATCTCAGGAAAAAGAAGAAAACAGTAATGCATTTATTAAAAGGATTTGTAATGTAAACTTATAAAAACAGTATGATGGATTTCTGTTTTGATATAATAGAAAACATTATTGCTTGTTTTACACGAAATCTTTCGTGGAATGCAGCACTTAGTACCTATTGGTTTTTGTTTGTAATAGAATTTCCTCGTTATTATTTATTAGAGTTCATCATTGCTATTTGGTACAAAATTACTTTCCGGAGTCGTGAAAAAAAACGAGCTATAGCAAAAATGAAGTTATATCTAGAAAATCCATTAATAACCATTTTGGCTCCAGGCAAGAACGAAGGAAAACATATTTATAAATTGGTAAAATCACTCAATGAACAAACTTATCGAAATTATGAAATTATTATTGTAGATGATGGATCAGATGATGCAACACCACTAATATGTCGAAATTTAGAAAAAGCAGGATATATTGATTTATATTTACGTTCAGAGGTTCGCGGAGGAAAGGCCAGTGCAGCAAATTTGGGAGTTCATTATGCCCGTGGAAAGTATATTGTTCATTTAGATGCAGACTCTTCTTTAGATAGAGATGCTATTGAAAAAATATTGATACCTTTTTATTACGATTCCAAAATTAAAGCAGTGGGAGGTTGTGTAAAAGTTAATACATCTGTATTTAGAAGCCCAAAACAACCAAAAACAACCAGAAATAATCATTTGTAAACCTTTAATTATCAATACATTCTAAAATTTAACACATTCAGGCTGCTTTTTGATGGTTCCCAAATTTCCACATATTTTTGAGACATATTTCTGACGTGGAGAATTTGCGGAGCTTATTTTTTGTCATTTCGTGTAGATAGTTGACAAGGGTTTACATCCGTTTACAACGAGAGACAAATTCCGCCCCGATATGTGATGATAGTCACATCGTGTAGAAAGGCGACAACGGTTTACAACTGTTTACCTCCGTTCACC
>JAFQCK010000167.1 GCA_017416465.1 Lachnospiraceae bacterium
AAAAAAGGAACAGGAGTATATTGTGGAAAAAATAAAAATAGAAGAGGTTTCCAAGTGTTTTGGAACGGGAGAAAATAAAGTTATAGCAATAGATAATGTGTCTTTTGAAGTAGAGCAAGGAGCATTTTTGACAATATTAGGACCATCAGGAAGCGGAAAAACGACATTGTTAAGATGTATTTGTGGGATAGAAGGTGTAGATAAAGGAAAGATATTTATAGGTAATACTGAAATAACCGAAATGAATGAGGAGCAAAGAAAAAAATATCGTAGGGAAAATATTGGAATTGTATTTCAACAATATTCACTTCTTCCAATTCTAAATGTACAAGAAAATATTTTGCTTCCGTTGAAATTCAATAGGATGAAGCCGGATATGGAATACTATAATAAGATAGTCAATTTGTTGGGAATAGAAAAGAAGTTGAAAGAGAAAATCACGTCACTTTCCGGAGGGCAGCAGCAAAGGGTAGCAATTGCAAGAGCGTTAATTACAAAACCTATGTTAATTTGTGCAGATGAGCCAACAGGAAATTTAGATCAGGCAAATTCCAAAGAAGTAATTCATTTATTTCAAGAAATTCGAAGCCAATTCGGAACAACAATTGTTATGATTACACATGATGAAAACATTGCAAAACAATCAGATTATACAATAAGAATACAAGATGGAAAAATAGTAAAGGAACAATTAATGGCATGATAAAGTTATTAGTAATTTCACATTTAAAAAGTAAATGGATGCAAAGCATAATATATATCATGATATATACTGTAGTTGTTGGATTTTACAAGATGGCATTATCAATTGCTATGGAAATACAGGGAAGCACAAGTGCAGCAATTATGCTAATTGGGTTATTGTATGGCAGTATGATTTTTTCTGTAATGTTTAAAATGCAGATATTAATGAATAGAAGTATTTGGTCTATTTATCATGAAATGGGAATGATGAAGAAAGAAGCAGCAAGAATGATTGTGATAGAGGATGTTGTATTAATAACATTTGGAGCTGTGTTGGGGAGTGTTTTGGGTAATTGGATCATTTATCATTTATATCAACCTACTATAAATGTGGTTACGTTAGATGTAGTGATAATACTGTGTATTGTGATAGTGTTTTTGATAGCTTTTTTCCTGCAATTGGAATTTATGTTTTCTCATATATGGTATAAGGAGCCTGTAGATAGATACGATATTGCGTATAAAAGAGAAGGTATTCCTCTTTCTGTTAAAAATGTGATTCGAGAAAAGAGTAAATTGTATTTTATAGTTATGACTATTACATTTGGAGTTGTTATATTTAATACAATTATCATTGTGTTAAAGAGCGATCAGAGTGATATATATTTCGATAAAGCAATTTGTGTTGATTTTTTTCTTTCTGCTGTAGATACAAGTGAAAATGAGATGAGAAAAGAAGAGCAATATGTTTTAGAAGAAGACATTTTACAGGTAGAAAGGAGTAACTACTTTTTAGATGGAGGAAGACTTTTTCACAATCTGAATAGAGAAAAAGTTACATTACAGACAACACAATTACCGGAAGCATCATCCTTTGAACTTTTTTATGGACGTGAATTTGAAAGGGCGTTAGATGGAAACTATTATTTGAATTTATATGGAGTAGATGATTTTGTATTCAAAGAAATGGAGATTGTCGAAGGTAATATTGATTTGGAAAAACTTAAGTCAGGAAAATATATAATATATGGACTTGAACGAAAACCGACAGCAGAAGAATACATTGGTAAAATCAGTGATGAATGGAAATATTTTCATGTTGGTGATAACATAACGCTCTGTGGAAGTGGCAAAACGCAGGAATATGAGATACTCTGTGTTTGTGTAGTGAATCATTCATATGCAGAACAAAATAATTATGCTTATCCGGGACATGAATTGACATTTTATCTTCCGACAAATGAGTATTTAATTTATGGCAATGATTATGCAATGCGGTATCTGTTCAATGTAACCGATGTAGAAGCAATGGAGAAAGAGATGGGAGCATTGCGATACGAGTCGTGTAACATGTGGCGAGAACGGTATGAGGAAGATGCAAATAAGATTAAAATGGTTGCTCAATATTTTGGTATAGCATGCGTAGGTATTGGAATATTTGTGTATTGTAATACGATTTTAGTATCTCTCATGTCAAGAAAGAACGAGTTTATAATCCTGTCAGAAATAGGTATATCAAAAAAACAGATTTTGCGAATGCTATTAGCAGAGGGAGGATTATATGCTGTAATAGTATCCATCGTAAGCATTGGTTGTACAATATTGATGGCATATATGTGTAAGTTTTTGTTGATTTCAGAAACATGGAGTTATCAGTTTACGTTAGAACCTGCGATGTATATACTCATGATTATTATTTCGTTATCTTTATTAATTCCAATTGTTACGTATAGGATGGTTATTGAATCAAAATAGGTAAGTGATTAAGAAGAGGCTGGCAAATTGCTGGTCTCTTTTTGCCGTTAAAGGAGTTAAGCGACCGTTCAAGGAGTTATGGTTGAAAGGGGTTATTTTACATGCTAATTTTATGTAGTCAATAGATATACATTAAAGCATGTAATAAAAATGATGTAGAGATGGTAGATGTTCAAACCATAATATTCAATGAAGGTCTATAATAATACCGTAGACTGTGATGTATAGTAGTTATATTTGGCGAAAAGAGAATCGAAAAACGTAG
>JAFQCK010000168.1 GCA_017416465.1 Lachnospiraceae bacterium
AAAATAAAGATATATTTTAAATAAATACAACTAAAAAGATACCCTAACAGAAATTTTATCACCAAAAGGCTTGTATTTCTGTAGGATATCAATTTTTGTTAGAATTGGGGCGAAAATCGTTATTAACCGACTACCCCTTATATTTTTATACATACTTGAATTGACAATTACTTTAACTCTTTTTTTACAGTATTAATTCTTTCATAAAACTGAGCATAAAAATCTTTTTCATAATCATACTTATTTATAAAAAATACATTCAAAATCGCCATATTAATCTTCTTTTGTTCATCTAACTCCATAGAATAAATCTTCTCTTCTATTCTCTTTAATAATCTGTGCCAATCATTAATATATTTTTCATACTTAATTAAATCAGGTGTATCAAGCCACTTTTTAACTTTTACTTTACCTATGTTTTTGCTTGGACACTCATAAACCTGTATAAAATATTTAAATGACTCTTCATCATATATTCTTCCAAGCGGAAACATTCTGCATATTCCAGGTCTAATACTATGAACTGAACATCTTCCTTCATTATTTAAAAATGAACATGCATTAGTTTCCTTATTCATCTTTAAATTAGGTAGAATTGTTCCATCAACAACATTAAGTTCTAGATATGAAGCAAGCAATACTTCAAATGTTGTATTAAGACCACTACAAAGTCTATATACATCATAAGGGTCCAAAATAATAGATTCTCCCATTCCTGTACAACACTTCGAACAGCCTTTGCAATCGTTACACACTACTTTTACAAGATCATTTGCAGTATATAGTTTTCCATCTGAAATTTCATTAATATCTATTTCTCTTCTCATATAAATCCTTTCACTCTGCTACATTATATATTATAGCATTACCTGATTTACCAACTCTTTTAACTGTATTTGTATAAGTCAAAATATTGAGACATAATCTTGCAAGTCCGTCATTTATCCTTGCTTCTTTTGCAAAATCTTTTACAGTAAATTTATCCGGTAAATCGATTGGCACAAATCTTAAATAATCCCTAACATTTTCAATATCTATTTCTTCTACTAATTCCTTAGGTATTCTGTCATATCTGGTAGAGCCTCTTTTTTTATCATAACTCCAACCATTTAACAATCTTAATTCTTCAACATTAATCATTAAAATTTTGAATTTAAAATTAGGATTATTTAAAAATTGTTTTATTTTATATAGTTGAATAAAAGCTTCATAAGGAGTTCCTTTTTTTGGTGATTTTCTTAATTTCCCCTGTTCACCTGTCTCTACATCAATCCAACCTAACCATTTCATATACGCAATCGGATAAACAACTGTAACTTCATAATCATTTAAAAATACTGATAATTTAGAACGTAATTTATTAAAATTTGCAGTCTGAACTTCAATTATACTTCCATTATTATATATATCAGCAACATAACCATTTACAGGGATTTCATGATTATCCTCATTAAGCTCTAAATAATTTTTTATTATTGCATGCATTGTTTTTTCAGAAAGAGTTCCTATACCATTTCTCTGTCTGTCTAAACCAATAATTTTTTGTTTGGCATATTCAAATCTTTCCTGATTCATAGTTTTTTCCTTTCGTCAAAAGTTTATTACTATCACATCATATCAAACAACGAAAACTGATTGGATTCTGGCATATCTCCAAGTATTCCCAAATCCTGCATAGTATCAACAACAGATTTACTTATTTTAGCTCTGTCCCTTAAATCATCTTTTGATAAAAATGGACCATCCATCGCTGCTTCCACAAGGCAATCTGCCGCCTTATCACCCATTCCGTCAATTGAACTAAATGAAGGCATGATTTTATCGCCAAAGATCTGGAATTTGTGTGCCTGCGCCCTAAATAAATCTATCGGTTCAAATTCAATACCTCTTGCATACATTTCCTGAACAATTTTCATATCCTTAAGCATATCTTCTTCTTTTGCCGAAAGCTCTTTTGATTCTTTTCGTTTTTTAAAATCTGCAATATAGAACTCAAGTCGCTCTCTTCCCATACACATATGAGCATAATCAAATCCGGATGCTCTGATACTAAAATACGCTGAATAATATGCCAAAGGATAAAATACTTTAAAATATGCAATTCTATAAGCCATCATAACATATGCAGCAGCATGTGCCTTAGGGAACATGTACTTAATCTTCTGACAAGACTCAATATACCAGTCAGGTACATCAAATTTCTTCATTTCTTCTATCCACTCTGGCTTTAATCCTTTACCTTTTCTTACAGATTCCATAATTGTAAACGATAATTCAGACTCAAGACCTTTATAGATAAGATAAACCATAATATCATCACGAGTACAAATGGCAGTTGAAATCGTTGCATCACCTGTACTTATGTAATACTGTGCGTTATTAAGCCATACGTCTGTACCATGTGAAAGCCCTGATATTCTAACTAAATCCGAGAATGTTCCCGGCTGAGTATCAATAAGCATCTGAATAACAAAATCCGTACCAAATTCCGGTATTCCAAGTGAACCTAAAGGACATCCTCCAATATCCTCAGGTTTAATCCCTAACGCATCACAGCTTCTAAATAAAGACATAACTTCCTTATTATCAAGAGGAATATCCTTTGCATCAATTCCCGTAATATCCTCTAACATTCTAATCATTGTAGGATCGTCGTGTCCAAGTATATCAAGTTTCAAAAGATTATGGTCTATTGAATGATAATCAAAATGTGTTGTTATAGTCTTTGTTGTCATATCATTAGCAGGATGCTGAACTGGTGTAAATTCATTTATATCATGACCAAGAGGAAGAACTATAATTCCTCCCGGATGTTGTCCTGTTGTACGTCTTACACCGGTACAGCCTTTAGCTATTCTTGTTACTTCACATCTTCTCTTTTTAATATTTCTTTCTTCACAATATTTTCTAACATAAGCTTCTGCTGTTTTATCAGCTAATGTACCAATAGTTCCTGCTCTGAAAGTCTGTCCCTTTCCAAAAATAACTTCTGTATATTCGTGAGCCTTACTCTGATATTCACCCGAAAAATTAAGGTCAATATCCGGCTCTTTATTTCCTTTAAATCCTAAGAATGTTTCAAATGGTATATCAAATCCTGCTTTAACTAAATCTTCACCACAATCAGGACACTTTCT
This sequence comes from Lachnospiraceae bacterium, assembly GCA_017416465.1. GTDB lineage: Bacteria > Bacillota > Clostridia > Lachnospirales > Lachnospiraceae > Bovifimicola. Next base: position 3,138 of record JAFQCK010000168.1, read on the forward strand.
ATCAGGCATATCACAACCGGAACCACCACCATATTTTCTAACTTCTTCAGAATCAAAATCATAAAAATGACACTTTTTACAATAATAATGCGGACTTAATGGATTAACTTCTGTAATACCTGACATTGTTGCAACAAAAGAAGAACCTACCGAACCTCTTGAACCTACTAAATATCCATCTTCGTTAGATTTCCATACTAATTTCTGTGCAATTATGTACATAACCGCAAATCCATTTGAGATAATTGAATTTAGTTCTCTCTCAAGTCGTTCAACAACTATTTCAGGAAGATTTTCTCCGTACATACTATGTGCTGTGTTATAACATATTTCTCTTAATATCTGGTCCGAATTCTCGATAACCGGTGCACATTTGTTAGGGTTAACCGGGAACATATTCTCTACCATATCTGCAATCATATTAGTGTTAGTAACAACTATTTCGTATGCCTTATCACTTCCAAGATACTTAAATTCATCAAGCATCTCATCTGTTGACCTGAAATATAATGGTGCCTGGTCATCTGCATCTTTAAAGCCCTTACACGCCATAATAATTCTTCTATATACTTCATCCTGCGGATCCAAAAAGTGTACATCACAGGTAGCAACAACCGGCTTATTAAACTGTTCTCCAAGATTAACAATCTTTCTGTTAATTTCCTGTAATTCTTCTACCGTAGTAAATTCAAAATTATCACTTTTAAGCATAAACTGATTATTTCCGGTAGGCTGAATTTCCAAATAATCATAAAAATTAACAAGTCTTGCAATCTCTTCATCACTTTTTTTCTTAATAATAGCCTGATATAACTCTCCTGCTTCACATGCAGAACCAATTATTAGGCCTTCTTTATGTTTTAGATAATTACTTTTAGGAATTCTTGGTTGTCTATTATAGTAAGTTATGTTTGAGTCAGAAACCAATCTATATAAATTCTTTCTTCCTTCTTCATTCTTAGCCAAAATAATTGCATGATAAGTTGCGAGTTTTTTTATTATCTCTACCGAACTGCCACCAAGAGTATTAATATCATTAAGACTAAACACATCTCTTTCCTTAAGCATTTCAATAAACTTAACAAATATTTCTGCTGTGCATCCTGCATCATCAACTGCTCTATGATGGTTTTCTAATGATACCCCAAGAGCTTTTGCAACACTATCAAGCTTATATCTACTAATCTGCGGAAGTAAAAGTCTTGCAAGAGATACTGTATCAAGTATAGTAAATTCTTTTTCTATACCTTGATTTTTAGCATTATTAATAATGAAGCTCATATCAAAATCTGCATTATGTGCAACCATAACACAGTCATTACTAAATTTAAGAAAATTTGGTAATACCTCATCAATCAGTGGTGCATCAATTACCATATTGTCATTTATACCTGTTAATTCTTCAATTTTAAACGGTATAGGTCTTTCAGGATTAACAAAAGAACTAAATTTCTCTGTTATAACACCGTTACTTACTTTTACCGCACCAATTTCTATAATTTTATCTGAAATAGGACTAAATCCCGTTGTTTCAATATCAAATACAACAAAATCACCATCTAATGATTGATTCTTTGAATTAGTTACAACTTCCTTTAAATCATCTACAAGATATGCCTCTACACCATAGATAACTTTAAAATCAAACGGCTCTTTAAAACTAAATTTACCTTCTAATTTCTGAAGTGCATGCCATGCTTCCGTAAATCCCTGTACAACACCATGGTCAGTTATTGCCATAGCCGTATGACCCCAATCCTTCGCACGCTTAATAAGTGATTTTGCATCTGCAACACCATCCATATCACTAAGCTTTGTATGACAATGTAGTTCTACTCTCTTTTCAGGACTGGTATCCATTCTTTTTACGGTAAAATCAGAAGTTTTCATAATTCCTTCAACAGAATTAATTACTACATCATTATCAAAGTGGTCTAAAACAGCAAGTCCTTTTACCTTTATAAAAGCTCCTTCTTTAATATCCTTTTTAAATTCAGGAAGTTTCTCATCCTGCATAAATAATTTTATTACTATAGAATCCGTAAAATCAGTAATAGCAATTGATAAAATAGTTCTTTCTCCACGAATAGGTCTTTCATCAACAGACATAATCTGTCCACGAATAACAACCTGTCCAATTTCTCCTTCAATATCTTTTAATGGTGTTATATCACCATCCATTATTTCACGACCATATATAACATCCGGATTGTCTGATTTTTTATAATTTCTGTTAAAGTTACTTGAACCAAATTTACTTTTTCCACTATTCTTATCAATCCCTGAATTTTCAGACTTTTTGTTGTCACTTACTGTTTTACTCTGTGATACTTTTTCTTTAGAATTATCAGTTTTTTCATCTGTTTTTTCTAATTTTTCTTTATTATTTTCAAGATTTTTATTTACATTTGCAATAATTGCTTCAACTTCCTGCTCAATCTTAAGTTGGCTTATTTTTTCATACTTACTCTCTTTCATCTCTACAAAATCATATCTGATTTCAGTAGGTACCCCACAACGTTCATTAAATATTTTTTCTAAAATCCTTTTAAGTTCATCTGATTTATCATTAGAAAGTACACTATCAGATAATTTAATAGTCATTACATCTTCATCAAAATACACGTCGGCTTTTTTTAGCAAATTATATTCTATAGGACTATAATTATATATCTCCTTCAGAATACTATCTTTATACATATCAAATAAATTTTCCGAATTATACTGTTTTGAGAGATTAAAACTTTCAATTATTTTAACCTGAACTTTGCCTCTGAATATTTTTACAAGTTCATTTTCAACCTTATAAATATCATCTTTATGAATAAGTCTGTTACACTCTATGTAAATACGAATAAGATTTTTAGAACGGTTATTTACAATTCTTTTTACCATAACATCTCTAAAAATATCTTTTATCTCCGTATTATTTTCAAAATGAGTAAATACTTCAAAGAAATTCTTTGATTCCACATAATCACCTTCAACTATTCTACTTGTATACCTTCATTAATTGCACATATTTTTCAATTCCATTTCAAACTGTGCTAAAAGTTCATTTTCAGGTACTTTTCTTATTATTTCACCTTTTTTAATAATAAGACCTTCACCTTTTCCTCCTGCTATACCCAAATCTGCTTCTTTTGCTTCACCAGGTCCGTTAACCGCACAGCCCATTACAGCAACCTTTAAATCCGCATCATATTTTTCAACAATCTTTTCAACTTTATTTGCTAAAGAAATCAAATCAATCTGAGTTCTTCCACAAGTTGGACATGATACTACACTAATACCACCTTTTCTGATTCCTAAAGTTTTTAAAATAAGGTTAGCCGTTTTGATTTCTTCAACAGGGGCACCTGTAAGAGATACTCTTATTGTATCACCTATTCCTTTATTTAATATAATGCCAAGACCAACTGAAGACTTAATATTTCCTGAGTAAAGAGTTCCTGATTCAGTTATTCCAACATGAAGCGGATAATTTGTCTTAGTTGCAATAAGTTCATGAGCTTCTACACACATCATTACATCAGATGATTTTATACTGATAACAAGATTATCATAACCTAATTCTTCAATCATTTTAACCTTATTAAGAGCACTTTCTACAATTCCTTCTGCCGTTACATGACCATATTTTTCAAGAATTTCTTTTTCTAATGAGCCACTATTTACACCAACTCTTATAGGAATATTTCTTTCTTTTGCAACATCAATTACAGCCTTAACCTTAGATATATCTCCAATATTTCCAGGATTAATTCTTATCTTATCTGCACCATTTTCCATGGCAGCAATTGCAAGCTTATAATCAAAATGAATATCTGCTACTAATGGAATTGTAATCTGTGATTTAATCTCTTTAATAGCTTTAGCTGCTTCCAACGTCGGAACTGCACATCTGATTATATCGCAACCTGCAACTGTAAGAGCCTTAATCTGATTAACTGTTGCATTAACATCTTCTGTCTTAGTATTAGTCATAGACTGAATAAGAATATCATTTCCTCCACCTATAACTTTGTCTCCAATTTTAATTACTTTTGTATTGTTGCGATAAATCATAATACACATTCCTTTCTTAAAAAATATTTTATAATGTACAAAGTAGTGTTAAATTAATTTTCCAAAATAATTATACATATATTAAATGACAACATCTGACAAATAATATATTTTTATCAGAACAACTTTGTTATATCATTAAATAACACTACTACCATTAGAATCATAAGTAAAATCATTCCGGCAAAATGAACAATTGCTTCTTTTTCTTTTGCAATTGGTTTTCCTCTAATCGCTTCAATAAATAAGAATACAAGTCTTCCACCATCTAATGCCGGGAATGGTAAAAGATTAACTATTCCAAGATTAACACTTAAAATAATAATTAAATATGCAATTTGTAAAAATACTTCTCTAAATCCTTCTTCTTTAGATGCTTCATAGGAATCACCAACTATTTTAACTATACCAACAGGACCTGATACATCATCTTTAGTTGCATTTCCTGTAAATAACATCTTAAGCCCTGACCAGGTTGCCCATGCATCATATCTAAGTTCAGTAAAACTATATCTTATAACTTCTATAGGTGAGGCTTTAACGTAGGTTCCAACATTCATTCCTAATGTAAAACCTGCTTTTTTAGGAGTAACTTTAAAAGTTTGTTCCTTTTTATCCCTTAACACAATGATTTCTATTTCAGAACCATCAAGTGGATTAGCTTCCATATATTCATTAAGTTCTTTTCCTGTTGATACATTATTACCATCAACTGATACAATTACATCCTTTGAACGTATCCCTGCATCATATACCGGTGTTCCTTCACTTACCTCTATTACACACTCATTTTCATCTGCATAATATGAAATTCCCATACTATAAGATTGTCTGGGAGTAATTTTTGTTTCGTACTCCTTGCCATCTCTTTCGTATTTTATTGTTACTTTACTACCATCTAACGGATTCAAATAATTATGAAGCCAATAATCTCTCCAAATAACTATCTTTTTACCATTAAATTCAGTGATAATATCCCCTTCTTTTAATCCTGCTTCAACAGCAGGTACATTTTCTCCAACAGCAGTAATACGTGGTTCATCATATCCCTGCATACCAATATATACAATTGCAAGAACAAAAGCTAAAACAAAATTAAATATTGGTCCTGCCGCAACAACTGAAATTCTTGCCCAAACTGATTTACTATTAAATGAATTAACACTAATCTCATCTGTATCCTCACCAACCATCATACATGAACCACCAAATGGAATGAGTTTCCATGAATATCTTGTTTCGCCTTTAACAAAGCTTAAAATTCTAGGTCCCATTCCAAGAGAAAATTCTGTAACTCCAATACCACTTTTCTTCGCAAGTAGAAAATGACCAAATTCATGAATCAAAACCAATACACTAAAAACTATTAATGACAAAATTATACTCATATATTAACATAACCTTTCTGATAAACTTCTAACAACTTCATGAGCCTCTTTTTCTGCTTCAAGAATTTTATCAAGACTCGGATTTTCAATAACTTTATGTTTATCCATTGCTCCTTTTATAAGTTCCGCTATATCAAGATATTTAATCTCTTTATTTAAAAACTTACTTACTGCAAGTTCATTTGCTGCATTATATATAGTTGGCATTGTTCCTCCACATCTTCCGGCTTCATATGCAAGTGCAAATCCTTTGAATTTCTCTGTGTCAGGTTTCATAAAACTTATGCTACCTATTTCAGCAAAATTAACTCTTTTTCCACCTAAAACTCTTCTATCAGGATAGAACAATGCATATTGAATCGGTAATTTCATATCAGGCGTTCCAAGTTGTGCCATAATTCCACCATCAATATATTCAACCATTGAATGAATAAGACTTTGAGGCTGTATAACAACATCTATGTCATCAAATTCCACATCAAAAAGCCATTTTGCTTCAATAACTTCCAATCCTTTATTAACCATTGTAGCAGAATCAATGGTAATCTTTTTACCCATAGACCAATTAGGATGTTTTAATGCATCTTCAACAGTAACATTTTTTAAATCATCAATAGAAGAATTTCTAAAAGGTCCACCTGACGCTGTAAGAATTATCTTACTGACTTGTGATTTTTTATTTCCTTGTAATGACTGAAAAATCGCACTATGTTCACTGTCAACAGGTAAGATGCTAACACCTTTTTCTTTTGCCAGTTTCATAATTATATGCCCGGCAGTAACCAAAGTTTCCTTATTAGCAAGTGCAATTGTTTTCTTCGCTTCAATAGCTGCAATTGTAGGTCTTACTCCAATCATTCCAACAACAGCTGTCAAAACGGTATCAGCACTTTTGATAGTTGCAGCTTCAATAAGACCATCCATTCCTGATACAACTTTAATATTCAAATCTGCAATTTTTACTTCAAGCTCTTTAGCTTTAGCTTCATCAAATACACATATCAATTCAGGTTTAAATTCTCTTGCCTGTTCTTCAAGCATCAAAATATTACTTCCTGCTGCTAATGCAACAACTTCAATATCCTCATTCTCTCTTACTATCTCAAGAGTCTGTGTTCCAATCGAACCTGTAGACCCTAATATAGATAATTTTTTCATTTATCGTAACCTCTAACCTTTCTTTTTAATATACAAGCTATTTAATTTATAAACCTTTTTAATTCAAAACCATTACATAAGCTTAACAAGATAAGAAATTAAATAAAAAATAATCGGCGCTGTTATGATTACACTATCAAATCTGTCTAAAATTCCGCCATGTCCAGGTATTAACTTACTGTAATCCTTTATCTCATGGTCTCTCTTAATTCCAGAAGCACATAAATCTCCAAGCTGTGAAATTATAGCACCAATTGCACAAACAATTGGAAATACAATATTCGCATTATCAATCATAAGCTTATCTTTAAAAATTGTTGCATATAAAAGACCAAGTAAACCTGCACCAACTACTCCTCCAATTCCACCTTCTATAGATTTTTTAGGACTAAGTACAGGTGCCATCTTATGCTTACCAAACATTACTCCAACAAGATATGCGCATGTATCACATCCCCATGAACAAAGGAAAATAAGCCATACTACATATTTACCATCAGTAAGCATTCTTATCTGATATACATAAGAAAGCATTATAACCACATAAAAGAAGGCAAAAAAGCCAACCATCATATCAAGTGCTTTAAACTTTGGAAATGTTAATACATAAACGGCCATCAAACAGATAAGATATCCAATGAATAATATGATTAAATATTCAGATAATTCCGTTCTGATTAAGGTATAATAAATAATTGTTGCTAAATATCCTACAATACCAATTGGCTTCCATTGTAATTTAAAAACTCTTAAAAGCTCAAATAAACCTATAAATGAAATTGTTGCAATTGTTACAAATAGAACATCGTCACCAATAATGATTGTAAAAAGTGCAATTGCAAGAAGGACTATTCCACTAAGCAATCTTTCCAAAAAAGACTTTGTAAGTAATTTTTTTATCGCAGACATATCGTACCTTATTTAACCTTTCCGAATCTTCTATCTCTTTTACTATACTTTTCAACAGCCTTTATAAGTTCCTCTTTATTAAAATCAGGCCATAACACATCAGTAAAGTAAAATTCCGTATACGCTAACTGCCATAACAAAAAATTAGACAGTCGTTCTTCACCGCTGGTTCTAATAAGCAAATCCGGATCAGGAATACCTTTTGTATCAAGATAATTACCTATAATTTCCTCATTAATATCTTCGGGTTTAACTATTCCATCATCCACATCTTTTGCAAGATTTGTTACAGCTCTTCTAATCTCATCTCTACTTCCATAATTAAGTGCAATTGTAAAATTAAGACCTGTATTATCTTTTGAACATTCTTCAAGTTCTTCTATTTTATTCCTTATGTCGTCACTTAGTCTTGACTTTTCCCCAATCACTCTTACTTTCATATTATTATTATTTGCTCTTTTTATACAATCTTTCAAATAATTTCTAAGAAGCTTCATGAGTGCATCAACTTCATCTTTGGAGCGATTCCAATTTTCTGTTGAAAATGCATATACTGTCAAATATTTTATACCTATACTGTCAGCGTCTTCACAAATCTGCTCTACAACCTTTGCACCTTGTAAATGTCCATAGTTTCTAGGCATTAATCTTTTTTTTGCCCATCTTCCATTTCCATCCAATATAATAGCTACATGATTGGGTATATTTAATCCGGTTAAATCAACACTATTTTTCATAGTTTGTTATCCTCCATTATATGCTAAAAGGGATTGCTTAAACTAATAAGCCTCCCTTTTACATTTTTATAATCTTACACTGTAAGAATTTCTTTTGACTTTTCTTCAACAGCTTTATCAATTTCATTAATATATTTATCAGTAAGTTTCTGAATCTTATCTTCAAGCTGTTTTGACTCATCTTCTGAAATCTCAGATGCTTTTGACTGCTTCTTAATTAAATCATTAGCGTCTCTTCTAATATTTCTAACTGCAACCTTTGCATTTTCACCTTTTTTCTTAACATCTTTTACAAGTTCTTTTCTTCTTTCCTCTGTAAGTTCAGGAAATACAAGTCTGATGCATTTTCCGTCATTAGTAGGTGTTAAACCTAAATCTGAGCAGAGAATAGCTTTTTCTATATCTTTAATAAGACTTGATTCCCATGGCTGAATCTGAATCATTCTTGCTTCAGGTACAGATACATTAGCAACCTGCTGTAACGAAGAAGGTGTTCCATAATAATCAACTGTAATCTTATCAAGTACGTGCGGATTAGCTCTTCCTGCTCTTATAGTAGAGAAATCTCCATATAAGTTATCCAATGATTTTTTCATTTTTTCTTCAAATTGTGTTAAATTTTCCATAATAATCCTTTCTTTTTAGGAGATATATTCGTAAATCAATTCTCCATTTATTTTAAAATTTTATTTTATTCAATTATTGTTCCTGTAGATTCACCCATAACAGCATTAATTATACTATTCTCTTCATTTAGACCAAATATCTTCATTGGAATCTTATTCTCCATAAGTATAACAGATGCAGCTAAGTCAATAACACCAAGTTTCTTTTCTACAACTTCTTCAATTGAAAGCTTATCATACTTCTTAGCATCCGGATTCTTATTAGGGTCACTATCATAAACACCATCAACTGCCTTAGCAGCTAATATACAATCAGCTTCAATCTCTACAGCTCTAAGAACCATACCTACATCCGTTGAAAAATACGGGTGTCCAATTCCTCCTGCAAAAAAACATACCATTCCTTTTTCAAAATACTTATTAACTCTGTCTTTAGAAAACAATTTTGTAAATGAACCACATTCAAATGGTGTTAAAACCTGTGTCATCATTCCTTCTGTTCTAAATATCTCAGAAACATATATACAATTCATAACTGTTGCAAGCATACCGATTGCATCAGCCTTTGTTCTGTCAATTCTTTCACTGGTTCTTCCTCGCCAAAAATTACCACCACCAATAACTATTCCAACCTGTGTTCCTGCATCTACAAGTGTCTTAACCTGCTTTGCAACTTCAACACAAGTCTTCTCATCAAACCCTGTTTTCTTATCACCTGCTAAAGCTTCTCCACTAAGTTTAAGTAATACTCTATTTAATTTTTCCATTGTAATACCTCTATTATCCTTTCGATTTTATCATACTCAGATGAATTTTTTACACTTCTAGTATTTTATCACATCAGACCTGATTTTGGAAGTATAATTCTTCATTATAATATAAAACAGTCTTTTACTAATCTAATTCAAATGCTCCAGTATATAACTGATAATATTTTTTTCTATCAGCAATCAATTTTTCATGATTTCCTCTTTCAATAATTCTTCCGTTTTCAAGAACCATAATTACATCTGAGTTCTTAACAGTTGAAAGTCTGTGAGCAATTACAAATACAGTCCTTCCTTTCATAAGTGCATCCATACCTTTTTGTACAATAGCCTCAGTTCTTGTATCAATACTTGATGTAGCTTCATCAAGTATCATTACAGGCGGGTCTGCAACAGCTGCTCTTGCAATCGATAGCAGTTGACGTTGTCCCTGTGATAAATCATTTCCATTACCTGAAATAACTGTTTCATAACCATTTGGTAACATCGAAATAAAATTATGTGCGTTAGCTAATTTTGCCGCATTTATACATTCTTCATCGGTTGCATCAAGTCTTCCGTAACGAATATTTTCCATAATTGTGCCAGTAAATAAATTCGTATCCTGTAATACAATTCCAAGCGAATGTCTTAAATCTGCTTTTTTTATTTTATTAATATTAATGTCATCATATCTGATTTTTCCATCAGAAATGTCATAAAATCTATTTATAAGATTTGTAATTGTTGTCTTTCCGGCTCCTGTGGCACCTACAAACGCTACTTTTTGACCTTCTTTGGCAAATACTGATACATCATGTAAAACCATTTTTTCTTCATTGTAACCAAAATCCACACCATCTAAAGTTACTTCACCTTTAAGTTCAGTATAAGTAATTGTTCCATCACCATGAGGATGTTTCCATGCCCATTTCCCTGTTCTTTTATCAGTTTCAACAATATTGCCATTTACAATTTCAGCATTAACCAAAGTTACATAACCATTATCAACCTCACTTTCTTCATCAAGAAGAGTAAATATTCTTTCAGCTCCTGCCAAAGACATAATTACCATATTTACCTGTTGTGAAATCTGTCCAATTGGATTAACAAATGATCTTGAAAGCTGAAGAAATGTTGCAATTGCTCCTAGAGATAACATTCCTGTCCCTGTAAGACTTATGTTTCTTATTCCCATTATAGCCAATGCACCACCAACTATAGCCACAAGTACATATAGTAAAAATCCCATATTATTCATAATCGGCATAAGAATATTTGCGAATTTATTAGCATTATAGGCATCATTAAATAATTCTTCATTCTTTTTGTCAAAATCCTCTTTAGATTTATTTTCATGATTAAACACCTTAACAACCTTTTGCCCATTAATCATTTCTTCAATAAACCCATCTAAATCCGCTATAGCCTTTTGTTGTTTAAAGAAATATTTTCCACTTTTTCCGGCAACTTTCTTGGTTATCTGTAATACACAGAACACAAATATCAAAACAAATACCGAAAGCCATATACTTGAAACAATCATTGCAAAGAAAACAGACACAATTGTAAATAATGATGATACCATCTGCGGAATACTCTGTGAAATCGCCTGTCTGAGTGAATCTGCATCATTTGTATAATAACTCATAACATCTCCGTTAGAATGAGTATCAAAATATTTTACAGGTAAAGTCTGCATATGTTCAAACATATCATCTCTTATTTTTTTCAGAACACTCTGAGAAATATTAACCATTAATCTGTTGTATAAAAATGTTGCTATTACACCAATTAACAATATTACAGCCATTGTAATAACAGCTTTAATCATTCCGTCAAATGCAGGATTATCCTCAATCAAAAGAGGTGTTATATAATCATCAATTAATGTTCCGATATATAAAGAAGCAGAAACATTTGCAAGTGATGAAATTATAATGCATACAAAAACGAGGATAAATCGAACTTTATATTTTAAAATATATGACATTAGTCTTTTTACTGTCTTTTTATTCATAATTATTCATCCTCCTTTTCTTTTTCCTTAACCTGAGATTCATATACCTCTCTATAAATCTCATTATTAACCAAAAGTTCGTTATGTGTACCTATACCATTTATTTCTCCGTTTTCCATGACAACAATGATATCCGCATCTTGAATTGAAGAAATTCTTTGTGCTATTATAATCTTTGTTGTATCAGGAATTATATTTAGCATTGCTTCTCTTATAAGTGCATCAGTTTTTGTATCTACTGCACTTGTAGAATCATCCAAAACGAGAATTTTAGGTTTTTTAAGCAACGCTCTCGCAATACACACTCTTTGCTTTTGACCACCCGAGAGATTTGCTCCTTCTTGCTCTATATAATAATCATATCCACCTTCAAAGTTTTCAACAAATGGATGTGCTTGCGCCAATTTACATGCTTCAATTATTTCTTCATCTGTTGCTTTTTCATTACCCCACCTTAAATTTTCCTTTAATGTACCGGAAAATAATACATTTTTTTGAAGAACCATCGCAACTTCATTTCTTAAAACTTCAATATCATAATCTCTTACATCTACTCCTGAAACCATTACTTTTCCTGTTGTAACATCATATAGTCTCGGTATCAATTGAACAAGACTTGATTTTGATGAACCTGTTCCGCCAATAATTCCAACAGTCTGCCCTGAATTAATCTTTAAATTAATATTCTTAAGGCACAATTTATCTTTATTTTTACTATAACTAAAATTAACATTTTCAAATTCAATAGAGCCATCTTTAACAGTTTTTACACATTCTTTTTTACTTACTATATCACTCTCTTCATCAAGTATCTCAACAATTCTTTCACAAGATGCCTTTGATATTGTTATCATTACAAATATCATTGAGAGCATCATAAGACTCATAAGAATTTGCATTAGGTATGTCATAAATGATAATAACTGTCCTGTTGTAAATCCTATTTCTGGATTATTACCTGACACTATTATCATTTTAGCACCTATCCACGAAATTAAGATTATACAAGAATACGTACAAAACTGCATAAGTGGTGCATTAAATGCAAGTATTTTTTCCGCCTTACAAAAATCATCAAATATCTCTTTTGAAGTATTTTTAAATTTCTTATTCTCATACTCTTCTCTTACGAAAGATTTAACAACTCTAATTCCTCTTAAATTTTCCTGAACAACTCTATTTAATTTATCATATACTTTAAATACATGTTCAAAAATAGGATGTGCATATCTAATTATCAAAAATAAACCTATTGCAAGGACAGGAACAAAACAAATAATTACTGATGCTAGTTTTACACTTGTTCTCAGAGCCATAATCACTGCAAAAATGAGCATAATAGGAGAACGAACTGCAACTCTTATAATCATTTGATATGCATGTTGCACATTATTAACATCAGTAGTTAGTCTTGTAACTATACTTGATGTTGAAAACTTATCAATATTAGAAAATGAGTATTCCTGTACTTTATAGTACATGTCTTTTCTTAAATTTTTCCCAAATCCGGACGAAGCAAATGCAGCGTATTTCCCCGACAAAACACCAAATATCAGTGATAATCCTGCCATAAACACTAAAACAAGACCACATAAAACTATATATTTCATATTACCTTTTTCAATTCCGTAATCTACTAAGTATGCCATAATAGTAGGAATAAGTACTTCCATAAATACTTCTAAAGATACAAAAATTGGTGATAAAATCGATGCTGTTTTATATTCTCTTATACTTTTTGATAATTTTTTTAACACTTATAGCTACTCCTTTAATTTCTAATTGTTTATTAAGTTTTTTACAACAAAAAATTTTAATACTTTAACCTTATATTGTCAATTAAGAACAGCAATTAAAGTAAATATTACTTCGCTTTCAAGAATTTTTCTACAAAAAAAGGTTAAGAATCATCTAGTAATTCTTAACCTTTAGTTTCATTTTTAATATAAATTATTTTGCGTAATCAACTACTCTATTTTCACGAATTACGCTTACTTTTATCTGACCAGGATATTCTAATTCCTGTTCTATCTGTTTAGATAAATCCCTAGCCAAAAGTACCATATCCGCATCAGTTACCTGTTCCGGAATAACCATTACTCTAATCTCTCTACCTGCTTGAATAGCAAAAGATTTCTCAACACCTTTAAATGTATTAGTAATATCTTCTAATTGTTTCAATCTGTTGGTATATGTTTCTAACGTCTCTCTACGAGCACCAGGTCTGGCAGCTGAAATTGTGTCGGCAGCTTGTACTATACATGCTATTAATGACTGTGGTTCAACATCTCCATGATGAGCTTCAACTGCATTAATTACAAGTGGTGACTCTTTATATTTTCTACATAAATCAACACCAATCTGAATATGTGAGCCTTCCATCTCATGATCAACGGATTTACCGATATCATGTAACAAACCGGCACGCTTAGCCATTCTTACGTCCAAACCTATCTCCGCTGCTAATAATCCAGATAATTGAGCAACTTCAATTGAATGTTTAAGAGCATTCTGACCATAACTTGTTCTAAATTTCATCTTTCCTAATAACTTAATTAGTTCAGGATGAATTCCATGAACACCAACTTCTAAAGTGGCTGCTTCACCTTCTTCTCGCATCATAGTCTCAACTTCTTTTTGAGCCTTTTCTACCATTTCCTCAATTCTAGCCGGATGAATTCTTCCATCAACTATAAGTTTTTCTAATGCAATTCTTGCAATTTCTCTTCTTATAGGGTCGAAACCGGAAAGAATAACTGCTTCCGGTGTGTCATCAATAATTAAATCAACACCTGTCATTGTCTCAAGAGTTCTAATATTTCTTCCCTCTCTACCAATTATTCTACCTTTCATCTCATCATTAGGCAACTGTACAACTGAAATAGTTGTCTCTGAAACATGGTCTGCTGCACATTTCTGTATAGCATTAACAACATATTCCTTAGCTTTCTTGCCTGCTTCTTCTTTTGCTCTGCTTTCAAGTTCTTTAACCATCTTTGCAGTATCAATTTTCACTTCTTCTTCAACAGTTTTTAACAAAAATTCTTTTGCTTGTTCGGAGGTAAGACCAGAGATTCTTTCTAATTCCTGTACGCGCTGTTCGTTTAATTTAGCAACGTCTTCACGCATCTTAGCTAATTCTTCTTCACGCTTTGATAATGCACTTTCTTTCTTTTCAATCTGCTCTGATTTCTTATCCAAAGCTTCTTCCTTAGAAAGTACACGCTTCTCATAACGTTGTATCTCAGCTCTGCGTTCCTTTGTTTCTTTCTCAAGCTCATTCTTAGTCTTTAAGGACTCTTCTTTTGCTTCGAGAACTGCTTCTCTTTTTGTTGTCTCGGCTACCTTAAGTGCTTCATCAATTATCTCTCTTGATTTTTCTTCTGCACTACCTATCTTTGCTTCATAAGTTTTCTTACGATGTGCAATTGCGAGGAGCCAAGCTACCGGAAAAGCCACCAACAAAGTAACAACAATACTAATAGCTACTATTATGGGTGTATTCACAGGAGCACCTCCTTATTTAGTTTTCATTGTACAAATACAACATTTAAATTTTATACTGTTTTACTAATTATGTCAAGTAAAGATGAAAGATTTATATGCAAAACTAATATATTTTTTATGCATTATTTATTAAAATTAACAAATTTTCTTGTTTTTCATTGAATTATACACCTTAACTATGTCATCATACTCAAATCCTTTTCTTATCAGCGAAGATATTATCTTATTAAGAAGTCCTCTATCATCTGTATTAAAATCATACTTTCTTTTAATGAACTCTTTCTCAATAATCTGAGATTGAACATTTTCAAAGACATTATTATTCTCTTCAGACTCTTTAACATTATCTTTTCTTATTTCATCTATTGCATTAATAATTCTATCTTTTGAAATTCCTTTCATCAAAAGTTCATTCTTGATTCTGTTAATACTTTTACTTCTAATATTATTCTTTAAATAATTATAACTATATCTGTCATCATTAATATAATCATATCTTATATATTCCTCAACAACAGTATCAATTATTTCATTAGGATAATATCCTTGTTTTAATTTAACTTTGAGCTCATATACAGATTTATCCGATTTACCAAGAATATATCCCACTCTTTCTCTACATCTCTTAAAAAGAACTTCCCAAAGTATATCTTCATATACTTCTTTAGATATGATTTCATTCATATTAAGCTTATATCTACGTATTTCTGCATTATATAAAGCAAATGCCGGTTCGTAATTAATACAAACCAGACATTTCTTTGAATCAATTTTCTTAATATCTGTTATTATCATAAGAAATCTATTCTTTATCCTCAACCTTTTCTTCCGTGTTATCAGTCACACCATCAAAAGAATACTTTTCTCTAACTGCATTCTCAATCTCTGTCATCAAATCCGGATTATTCATCAAAGTCTGTTTAGCATTCTCTCTTCCCTGTCCAATCTTCTCTCCTTTATATGAATACCATGCACCACTCTTATTAACAATATCACTTTCAGCCGCTAAATCAAGTATATCACCTTCTCTTGAAATACCCTTGCCAAACATAATATCAAACTCAGCTTCTCTAAAAGGAGGGGCAACTTTATTCTTTACAACTTTAACTTTAGCTCTGTTTCCAATAACTTCTCCTCCCTGCTTCAAAGTTTCAACTCTACGAACATCAAGTCTTATTGAAGAATAGAACTTAAGTGCTCTACCACCTGTTGTTGTCTCAGGGTTACCGAACATTATTCCAACCTTTTCTCTAAGCTGGTTAATAAATACTACAATACAGTTAGTCTTGCTAATAATACCTGTAAGCTTTCTAAGTGCCTGAGACATAAGTCTTGCCTGAAGTCCAACATGTGAATCACCCATCTCACCTTCTATCTCCGCTCTTGGAACTAAAGCAGCAACAGAGTCTACAATAACTATATCAACCGCTCCTGAACGAACAAAAGTCTCTGTTATCTCAAGTGCCTGTTCACCACAATCCGGCTGTGATATATAAAGGTTATCTATATCTACTCCAATAGCTTTCGCATATACAGGGTCTAACGCATGCTCCGCATCAATAAAACCTGCTATTCCGCCTCTCTTTTGCACTTCTGCAATCATATGTAATGCAACTGTAGTCTTACCACTTGATTCAGGCCCATACACTTCAATAACCCTTCCCTTAGGAACTCCGCCAAGACCAAGAGCAATATCAAGACTTAATGCACCTGTAGGTACTGTCTCAATATTCATAGCCGCCTTAGGGTCTCCAAGTTTCATAACGGCTCCTTTACCATGTTGTTTCTCTATCTGTGAGATTGCCGCATCCAATGCTTTCAATTTATCATTCTTATCCATATTATCACCTATGTACAATTATAAAACAAACCTACACATCTGAATTATAATATACACTTTTCCTTTCTCAATCCGCTTCTTTCGAACAAGCGTTCGTTACTGTATACATCTTAAAACATAAGTTTATTTTTGTCAATATATAAATTCATAAAAATTTTTCTAAAACTTATTTAATATCAAAAGAGAATGTTGATACAGATTATAGCCACTATTCAACATTTTGTCAATGTGATTTTATTATTTTACATTGTTTGATTTATAAAATATAGCAGAAACCCGTACAAGTCTCTGCTATATAAATTATCTGTTTAACTGTTATAAAATAAATTATTCTCCAAGAAAATAATGTCCGTAAGCATCTGCCGCCTTTATTGCTGCTGCAACACTTTCTTCAGTGACTTTAAACGGCATATTATGAAGTGTATCATTTTCTGCACAAGCAGCTTTAGCAACTGCCATAATCTTTTCATCCGTAACATCTGTTACACCTAATTCTTTTAACGTAACAGGTAATCCAACTTCTATACAAAAATCAATAATTTCTTCTAACTCTTCTGCAGGAATATTTTCTAATACAAGCTGTACAATTGTTCCAAAAGCAACTTTCTCTCCATGATACATATGATGACATTCCGAAAGTACAGTAAGACCATTATGAATTGCATGTGCTCCTGCAAGACCACAGCTTTCAAAGCCAATACCAGAAAGAAGAGTGTTAGCTTCTATTATCTTCTCAACAGCTGTTGTACAAGCTCCTGCATCAAGGGCCACCTTAGCTTTAACACCTTCATCCATAAGTGTATCAAAACAAAGCTTTGCAAGTGCATACGCCGCCTCTGTACTCATTCCTCCGGCACAAGTTCCTGCTCCGCTTCTAACACATGCTCTTGCTTCAAAATAAGTAGCAAGAGCATCACCCATACCTGCAACAGTAAGTCTAACCGGTGATTTAGCAATAATATCCGTATCCATTAACACCAAATTAGGATTAGCAGTTAAAAACAAATATTCTTCAAATACTCCGTCATCTGTATAAATAACAGAAAGTGCACTACACGGAGCATCTGTTGAAGCGATTGTCGGACAGATAATTACAGGTGTTTTTTCATAATAAGCTACTGCTTTTGCTGTATCAAATATCTTTCCACCACCTATACCAATAACCAAGTCACATTCCAACTCTTTCATTTTAACTCTCAAACGCTCAATTTCATTCTTACTGCATTCCCCATTAAATATTACAAATTCAAAATCAATTTCCTTATCTGAAAAACTCTCTTCTATAACTGAAGCAATTCTTTTCTTTCCACCCTCACTGATTAGAATCAATGCTTTCTTTCCATATGTTAAAGCATATTCCCCTAACTTCTTCATTTCTCCTGAACCCTGTACATATTTTCCCGGACTAATAATAATTTTTGCCATGTGTTATACCTCCATATTTTAAGATAATTCAAGGTATTTGCAAATTTCTAATTCATAACACTTTGTGCATACTTTCAATTCGTTATGCACAAAGTGTTATTAAATCATTTTCACAATTACCTATTATGATAATACTATTATAAATTATATGCACAGAACTGTCCATAAAGATATTAACAAACACAAAAACGCTACACCCCTATGGAATGTAGCGCTAAAATCTCTTTAATTTTATATAGCCCTAATTTTTATGCTATAATGACAACCATCTACACCTAAAGTAGATATTAAATAATTTAATAAATCCTAGATTCTTGAAAGATATTCTCCAGTACGAGTATCAATCTTAATCTTATCATTCTGTTCAACAAATAATGGAACATAAACTGTAGCACCTGTTTCAACAACTGCAGGCTTTGTAGCACCTGTTGCTGTATCACCTTTAAATCCAGGCTCTGTATCTGTAATCTCTAATTCTACGAACAATGGTGGCTCAATAGCAAATACTTCTCCATTATGTGAACACATCTTAACCATCTCGTTCTCTTTAACAAATTTAAGAGAATCACCAACATTATCAGAATTTAATGCTATCTGGTCATATGTTTCAACATCCATAAAGTGGAATAAATCACCATCAGAATATAAATACTGCATGTCCTTTCTGTCAATTCTTGCCTGTGGACATTTTTCAGTTGGTCTGAAAGTTTTCTCTATAACTCCACCACTCTTTATATTTTTTAATTTTGTTCTAACAAACGCAGCTCCTTTACCAGGTTTTACGTGCTGAAATTCGATAATCTGATAGATATTGCTATCCATTTCAATTGTTATACCATTTCTAAAATCGCCTGCTGATATCATGAATATTTCCTCCTTAAATTGTGTTGCGACTTGTAAATATCACATTTCCTTAAAAATGCTCAATAACTTTTTATATTTTATACTAATATAGATATTTTTTCAACTATTTTTTAGCAAATTCCTCCAACTTATCTGTTATTTCATCAACAATCTCACTTATAGTCTTGTCATCCGTAGAAATAATTATGTCTGCAACAGCCAAATATCTGTCTTTTCGCTTATTCATAAGTTGTTCTATGAACTCAACATTTTTATTTCCTTTAAGAATTGGTCTTGAATCATCATCTTTTACTCTATTATAAACAGTCTCTGGCGTTGCAGTAAGCAATAAAATAACCCCTCCATCTTTCATATGGTTGATATTTTCATCTTTTACAACAACTCCGCCACCACAGGATACAATATATCCTTTACTCTTCTGAATATCGATAAGACATTCTGTTTCAATTTTTCTAAAATATTCTTCACCATTTTCTGTGAAAATATCATTGATTGATTTATTTTCCCTATCGACAATAATCTTATCCATATCAATTTCCGGCATATCTAATTTTTTAGACAATTCTCTAGAAACTGACGTTTTTCCTACTCCCATAAAACCAATCAACATAACATTTATTTTTTTAATCATTTTTATAATCAATGCCTTGCAAATAAATTCACAAAACATTATATCCTTTCTCAATAAATAATCATAAAAATCAATATCATTGTATCTGTCTATGAATTATATCCAATGCAGTCGATAAGCGATTCGCTTCAATCTGCCCCGGTGCTGAAGCCTTTCCCACACATCCAAATGTCATAGCACTTCCAAACACCTCTCCAGTCATTCTACTTATCATTCCATATTTTCCCATAGACATAGTAACAATAGGAATGTCCATATATTCTTCGTGCGCTTCAGCTGTTGCCTCTAAAAGTGTCAATACATCATTTTTATTCTTAGGCATTACAGCAATCTTAGCAATATCTGCACCCAACGTCTGCATTTTAACCAATCTTAAAATCAAATCTATCTTTAGCGGAGTTTTTGTAAATTCATGATTAGATACAATAGCTCTCACTCCACACTTATGTGCATATTTTGTTAACTCTGAAACTATTTCATCCCCCGTAAACATCTCAATATCAATCAAATCTACAGTTCCACTCTCCAAGACACCTTTAATCAAACTTATATAATTTTCAATGGAAATCTCTTTTTCTCCACCTTCTTTATGAGTCCTAAAGGTATAAATTAAAGGAACCGAAATAATGTCATTAATCGAATTAATAACTTCTATTGTATACTCAATATCAAAGCATTTTTCCAAAAAATCCGCACGAAGCTCAACTATATCAACCGGATAGGTCATAATATCTGCTGCTTGTGCTTTAGCCTCTTCAATATCATTAGCAACAATCGGAACACAAATTTTTGGTTTACCTTGACCAATCACAATGTCTTTAATATGTATATTCTTCATCAAATCGCCTCCTAATGCCTCATTTATTCAAGTTATGAAAAATAATATTTGGAAAAATCCGCTTAATTATTATAATTATATGATAATCATTTATTATGCTTTTATCAAGCAAAACTTTGAAAACTTCTAAAAAATCATTGATTTATTCAACCTCTATTGATATAATAACGAAAGTCATTTGCACTTGTGGCGGAATTGGCATACGCGCATGATTCAGGTTCATGTCCGGTTTCGGGTGTGGGTTCAAATCCCATCAAGTGCATAAAAAGCTGTTGAACTATGATTGATTTTAATCATAATCCAACAGCTTTACTTTTTAAATTATCACTATACTAGTCAAAACTATAAAAACCATAAAAAATACAGAAACAATAATTCCACCAATATTTAAGGCAATTCCAATTTTAACACCATAATCATTTTTATTTTTTATACTCAAAATCAAACCTACTATTCCCAAAACTAATCCAATAACAGGAATAAGCAACGAACCAACTATGCTACATATTCCTAAAATCATTCCTACACTATATAATTTCTTATCAACAATATTTTTTTCATTCATAATTTTTATTTCTCCTTTTCCCAAAGTGTTTTCTTTGTACCATTTGATTTTTCAATAATAATTTCATTATATTTATCTAATTTATCTTTAGAAAATAACATACTTTTTTCTTCTTCAATAGAACTTAAATCTGAATTCATATATTTTTGCATTGCATAAATCAGTGGAGTCTCATATAATACAATCCTCACCTGGTACTCCTCACCATCTTTTAATTGATTAATTATTTTTTCTGAAGATATCATTAATTCCCCATTCTGATTATATACTTCTGGAAAAATTCTGCCTGCCATAGCACCATTTCCACTTCTAACTAACCATAAATTTCCTTCATCATCTTCCTCTACATATATCTCATCAAAATCAACTACATCATTCATATTTTTATTACTAAAAGATAGATTTAATATAATACTAAACATAATTATTCCGGTTACAAACAAAGTAACTAATGCAATAACTATTCTTTCTATCCATATTTTTTTCTTTACTTTTTTTATCACATTTGCTTCTTCTTTAAACTCATTATTTTTACTTAATATATTAATATCTAGCTTCATATTTTCTAATAAATTTTTACACGATTCACACTCACCAATATGTTCTTCAACAAGGTTTCTACTCTCTTTAGAACAAATACCATCAACATAAAGTGGTAATAAATCCAATATCACATCACATGATTTATTTTTCATATTCATTCTCCTTCTTTATCTAAACTTTCTATAATTTTCATTTTTGCACGATGATACGTCACCCTACACCAGCTTTCTGTTTTCCCAAACAAATCTCCTATATCTTTAAAAGATAATTCACCAAAAGTTCGCAGATGAAATACTTCTTTGTATGGTTCATCCAGTTTATGTAAAATTTTATGTATTAGGACTGCCTGTTCTTTATCTAACAATTGATTTTCTATGGATTGTTGTCCTGTATCATGTAAGTCTATTTCCTCTTCAGAGACAATATGTTTATTCTTTTTACAATAAGAAAAATAAGTATTTTTTGCTATCTGGCAAAGCCACACTCTTATGTCACATTCTCCTTTAAATGAATTTATAGATTTAATTGCTTTAAAAAAACTCTCTTGCGTAACCTCTTCTGCTATATGTTCATCCTTTGATATAGCTTTAATATATAAATATACATCTTTAAAATATAATTGGTAGAGCTCTTCAATTTTCTTCACTTTTTCACCTCCTCATATATAAGACTCTTGTATTTCAAATTCGTTACAAATTTTTTTAACTTTTTTTATTATATCTTAATAATAAAATAAAACAACCAAAACACAGATTTCTTTATTCTATGTTTTGATTGTTAATTTAAAAAATACAAATCTAAATTACACTTAATAAGAAATACATTTATTATTGTATATTAACTATAGCAATTAACTCCTGCAACCATGTATTTCCATTTCTACGTCTTACATCTAACGAATTAACAAACACCTTACTAATATCTTCAACTGATTCAGAAAAATTATCAGTAACAGTTTCAGGTACATAACTTGATAACATACTAATTACATAATGTTTCCCATTAACCTCACCCAAATAAAGCATAACATGGCCTGAAATTCCTAAAATATCTCCCGGCATTGCTTTTGTTATTCTTTCCTCTTTATCTTTTTCAGACATTTCACTCATATTTTCCGATACATTTACCATATTCATCTGAAGACGGCTGTTTCTTGGCATCTCAATCCCAAAACATTCGTAAATATCTTTAATATATAATGAACAATCTCTTTCTCCATTAGCTCCTCCCCATCCATACGGTTCACCTAATTCGCTAAATGCAAGTTCAATAACATTTTTTCTCGTATAAGGAAGATAACCCTCGTTAAATGCTTCATTTTTCAAAATACCAATATAAGAAAACGTTACAAATCCTTCATCATTTTTTTCCGGTATTTGCAGTACATAATCTTTTCCCTCTACTACTTCAGTATTCGAAATAAATATCTTCGTTCCCATTAAAAGTTCCCTATCCAAGGCTTCAATAGTAGTATCTGCGCATATCATCAAAAAATCTTCCTGACTCATATAATCAATCCAAGCCTGCTTATTTGAAAAATATGCACAATTGTCTTTCTCCACCCAACCGATATACTCATTTGCGACAACATATAGCCATTTTTCATCGCTGCTTTCATGTAATACAACAACAGGCTCATTCATCTTCAAAGTTGTCTGTTGTAAAGAATTAAATGCTTCATCTAAACTACTGTCGGTTAAAATATCATATGTAGGCATATCCAAAGCAGATGTATTTCTGATTATTATTGCATATCTTAATTCTTCAGTTATTCCATCAAGATTTAAATTACTATAATAATTATCCCAACCTGCTTCATCTACAAGCTCACCCTTACGATATAACTCCGAATTTCTTAAATCCAAGTAACAAATGCGTTCTTTGAGCTGATTTATATCGACATTTTCAGTAATATTAGACACATCATAATAACCTTCGTACCAATCCATTCCCCATTTATCCATCATATTTTTATTCAAAGTTGTAATTTCATCTTCTGTCATTACAACTTCCTCTGAATTCTTAATTTTATCAATCCAAAAACTTGCAGAATTAAGTTTGCTAGAATCTACTTCTACGCGCTCTTTATTAACAACTTCATTTGAATTATTTTTTTGTGTATTATTACCACAAGCAACAATCGTTGTTGACATACATAATACAATTATAAATGTTACTATTTTTCTCATATCTTTCTCCGTTCTATTATTTAATTAAATTTTACAACACTATTATATCAAATCAAAATAAGGACATTCTTCCGATTTTGTATAACATTCCTCTCTAAAACTACCATTGTCCCAAAAACATAATTTATTTACAGTAGTTACAATATCATAGTCACAATTTCTACATCTCCAATTTAAACACATCCCTTTAATTATAATATCAATTATTGCGCCACACTCCGGACATAAATGTTCCTTTAATTCCTCTTGTAATACCTCTTTATTATCTTTCATCCATATGTTAGGATAAATGCCATTTTGTGCAAATTCTTTTGGATTAAATTTATCAATAGCACTATCAATATTAAACAACATTAATTCGTTCATAATAGTTGACACTCTATTCGGAAGTACATAACTAATAAAATCCGAATCCTCATCATCACAAAATTTTTCTATAGTTTTTTATATTCTGTATTCTACAATATCTTTTTTCATCTATAAATCCATAAAAATTATTGTGCTAATTCAATTAGTTCATTAATATGTATTGCCACGCTATCTAAACATGGAAGTACACAATTTTCATTATTTAATATTAATGGCAGTTCAGTACATCCTAAAATAACCGCTTCTATTTCATACATTTTTTTCATTTTATTTATTATTTCATTAAACTCTCTCAATGTAGACTCTTTCACAATGCCTACTTCAAGCTCTTCATATATCCTTTTAGCTATAATCTCTCTATCAGCCTTATTAGGAACAATTACATCTATCCCAGCTTGAATTAAATCTTTTTTCATAAAATCCTGTTCCATTGTAAAAATAGTTCCTAATAATCCAACTTTTTTATAACCTTTTCTTATAACTTCATTGCATACTGCTTTTGGAATACTTACTAAAGAAATATTTGTCTTACTTTTTACTTCTTCATATACAATATGCATAGTCGCAGCAGTTAGTGCTATAATTTCAGCACCACTTTTAGCTAAATTATTAACTTTTTCAGAAAGGTAATCAGCTAATTCTTCATTTCGTTTTGTTTCAACCAATCCCCATGCCTTACGAAAATTAACACTTTCTATTGATAACTCCGGCATCTCCTTACATTCTGTAGCCTCATCAATTTTTGAATTCAGTTCTTTATAATACATAATAGTTGATTCAGGACCTGTTCCTCCAACTAAACCAATCTTTTTCATTTTCTATTCACTCCTTCTAAATAGCTCAATTCCATTAAAACACTATTACTTTTACTTGGATTTTTTATCTAACCACACCACTGATTTTTTTAATGCTTCTATAGTTTTTGTTTCTAATACACATCTTGCATTACATTCCTTTGCTAAATCCAAACGATTTATCAAATCTATTTCTCCATCTCCCAACGCCAAATGATCTTTAGGTGGATTTTCACTTCCATCATGAATATGAAAATGACTTAACTTACTTTTATTTCCAAGAATAAATTCCGTATCAATTTCACCTGTTGCTTTCGAATGTCCTATATCCCATGTTAAAACAAAACAATCCTTTTTAATCATACTTTCTATTGCCTTTTTTTCATATTCACGAAATCCATTAGTGTTTTCAATCGCAATTTGTATATCAGCATCTCCTATCCACTCTTCGCAAGATTTTATAAAATGTAGAAAATAATCCATATAAACATCAAAATCCCTCTCATACATCTGAACTTTTTTATCCGGCAATGTGATATAGATTCCATGATGCATATGCATATTAATGGTTAGTGGTTGTTCCTTTTTTCCATATTTATTCTTAAGTGTGACAAAATACTTTGCTACTTCTATTGTACGTCTAACAGTTTCTAAATAAGCATCTCTAACTAATGGATTGAACTCAGCAACATTTAAATTTTCATCAAGATGAATTGTATAGTAAATACCTGCTTCATCTGCTTTTTTATAAAACCAATCTATATTTTCAAGCTTATCAATTTGATATTCCGGAAAATTCATATTTAACTCAATAAAAGACAATCCCATTTTTTTACAAAGTTCAATATTTTCTTCCAAAGTTTTATTTTCAATTAAAGTTGGCATTCCAAATTCCAACATGTAATCACCTCATTTATTCACGATAATCAATCTTTAATGTCATATCCCCTATATAAACACCTTCTGAACGGGTAATCTTACATATCTGTTCTTCAGTAAAACCTATAGTCTCACCATCCTGTAAAATAACTTCCTCTTCTATACAGTAGGATGCAATTTCCATCAAAAAATCTCTTACCTCTATAGGATTCTCTTTAGTATTAATAATTTCCATTTCATCCATACCAAAATTTTTCATTCCCATAGTATAAAGACTGCAACCCGACTCCTCTCTCACCAAATGAAACCATATCAGACCCATTAATGGATATATATCGTTCTCCAACGCTTCTTTCATAGCAAAATAAAATTCCGGCTGATACACCACACCATTGGTATAAACACCAATAACATTTTCCTGCTTGCAAAGAGTAGACACTACCTTTACAAACAATTCTCCATCTGCCTTAATATCTTCATGCACACCTAAAATCATAACAACCATATACGCTTTATGATTCTTTGTAACCTCTACCGCATTCTTCCATGTGTAATTATAAGCAGCATTCTTCTCTGCTTCTCCATCCGGTACAGGTATACTCATATATCCTAGAACAACTTTTTGGTCATTAAGTTCCATAATAACTACATCTGTATCGTTTTCGTCTTCTTTTGCTCCATCACCCTCTTCATAAACCGGTTTTAAATTCCAATCTTCTATAAAATCCTTCTTAAATTGTTCTTTATTCCACTTCTTTTCTTCTAAAAGTACAAATCCCGAAAAACTTCCTGCATTTTTATTTTTTTCTTCCATTTCAATATGCTCCTTTTCAATTCTATTTTCCGTTCTTTACAAATTCAATTTCTTAACCTAAACTTTTATAGTAACTAATAATCATTTCCGCTCCACCTGCATTACCGGGTGCTTTTCGTATTAATTCCTGTACTTTTGCAATCTCACTTTTTGCTACCGGTTTATTGTATTTTTCAGCAAGATGTTTTCCCAAAAAGAAAAACTGTTCATAAATAATAAAATCAAATTCTTCTATAATTTGTTCTGCAGCAGCATACACATTTCCTGAACAAGACCTATAGTTGGTACCACATGACCATAGTATGGTAGATTTATAAAAAGTATTTTCACATGTGCCTCCTTTATCGCAAATCGTAAAAAAATTCCTATATTTCGTATTCTAATTTATTTATTTCTTCTACCATTTCTTTTATCACAGGTGATATTTCCCCCTTAAACATTCCATTAAATAGTCTATCTAAATTTTCATCAAAATTCTTAGGTAAAATCTTACACTCTTTAGAACAAATACTTTGCATACGTTTTTCGCCCGGATGTGTCATTTCATTTAATGCAAATATTACATCAAAATAACTAGCTAAAAATTCTGTAACTCTATGATTAACACTTACATAATCTCTTCTATTCTCTGCTTTTTCTATTTGTGCATCAAAAGAAGGTAACATTCCACTGAGCAATTTCATATTATTTGATATAATATTTTCTTTTAATTTTTTAGGGTATGGAACCTTGTATTTTTTCTGCATTTCTTGTAATTTACCAGTTTTATCAAATACAATTTTTGATGTTATGAGATTATGCCACATACATGTCGTATATCCATTCCAAGCAACACAATCGTCTACAACAGATGAAACCATACTTTCAAAATCTGCCATATTTCTATAAATAATATCCATATCTATTCCATCTTTTAACGTAACATCATCTTCAAGTTCCCAAAAAGAATTTCCTATTTCCATGTATTTGCAATACTTTTCCAATATGCTTCTTCTCACATCTTCATCAACACAATCTGATAAATACACATAAACATCATAATCTGATTTCTCATCATTTCTACCAGTAGCTCTTGAACCTCCAAGTGCAATAGCTTCAACCTGTGAAATATTGCTTAATTCTTCAAATAATTTTTCAACATCAACTATCATATATAAATCTCCTTCACAACTTAAATCATTCTATTTTATAAATATTAATCAGTATATTATATTTCTTTTTCAAAAATCAAATCTATTTCCTGTGTATGACCTGTTCCTCGTTGTTTTGTTGGAATACTTCCTACAAATCTCCATCCATTCCCTGCTCTTTTGTTAATTATAGAACGAAAATCTTCAATGGTATAAACATTACCATCACAAAATCCCCATCCTCCTAAATCATATTTTACAGTTTCGTATTCATATTTGTACATAACATAAACTCCTTTTATCACTTCTTATCATTTCCAATCAACTAAACTACATCAAAAAAATGTCTTCATTTTCTAATACCAACTCTTTTAAAAATCTGTATATATTAATTTCATTTTCAAATATCCAATTATCAATTATTTCCGATTCTTCAATCCATTCATTCGGATAATTGTAATCCTCCAAATATTTTTCATTATGATAATCATGTATACCCAATTTATATATCTCACTTAGCTCATCCCAATTTTCACTTTCAAGATACGCTTTAACCTTTTCAACAGACTCGTCATTTGTATATTCATAAAAAGTCCAAACCCCATCTCTCAAAGAAAAACCAACCCAATTGGATAACGTCAAAAAACATTCTATCTCAAAATACGCTTTCTTTTTATCATAAATCAAACCAAACAATTCTAATTCCAAATTACATAATTCATCATCTGGTGCTGTTTTTAGCATTTCAATTATTTTAACGATTTCATTCAATCCGCACACCTCTTTTTTGTTAAATTGTAAGTTTATTAAAAAAACTTTTAAAATAATAATTTCATATGAATGCATTTACTTAATATAAGCATCTCAATACAGCATCTCAAAAAACTCTTAAGAAATTGGAGTTTATTAATCAGTTAATGAAGCTCCAACAATTACAAAACGGTTCATCCATTTATCATAAACACTCCACATTGCTGTACCCCACCATTCTTTTCCATCATCAAAATAATTTGAAAAATCATTATTCCAACTTAGAATCTCCAGTTCATGTCTGAATTGAACCGGAAAAAGGGCATAGTTAATCTTATGAAAATCTTCTCTTGAATAGGGCACCCCATATGGTGGTTCAAAGAATGCCCACCAGTAAGTCATGTGAGCAGGTGTAGTACGAACTCCTGTATTTCCAGATACTTTCCAACTTCTATTATTATCACAAAAGAAATCTTCTACCCTATATTCTTTAAAATACATTTTATCCTCATCTATATAAAAATGTGGGTGTTTTAAGTTGTTTCCTACTCGTACTCTTGTATTAAGAATGTCTATTGCTTTCATGACAGCTTTTTTATGAGATTCTACCCCTTGATATTCTTCATCAAAAGACAGCAAAACATAATCAAGAAGTAATTCGTCATACTTTTTAGCAAGTATTTCATATATTTTATCTTCGACAAGTTCTCTCATTCTTTCACCTCGTTCCAGCTGTAAGATTCAAAGCTTCGCAAGCTTTCTTATCACCAAAATTCAATTGTATACTCTTCAGCTTTATCTGGAAAGATATAAGCCAATGATTTCAGTGCAAGAACTTTCGCTCTGTTATTAAATTTATCAACCTCCCGGCTGACATCCATCATACACATTATATATAATACCTCTCTCATCATATTCAATATAATAATAATGTTCTAAATAGTCTGGCATAATCGGTCCATTATCCGTATATATGTAATATCCAACTATACCTTTTTGATTTTCTTTTATTTTTCCCAAATCAAATTTACCATACTTTTCTTCAATATCATGAATATTGCTTTGCAAAATAGCCCAATCATTGAATTTATAATATGTACCATGCGAAGCTACATACAAAATAGTCATTACCATCAAAATTAAATTTATATTCATTGAAATAATGGCAGTCTTTTTATTACGCTTTTTAGCACTTAATATAATAATTGAAATAATGCAAATGAAAATTCCAACAACTAACAAAAGTAATATCATAAACATTCCTATATCAAAATACCATTGATTCATCCCACAATTTACTCCTTTAATTCATTAGCTTTGCAAAACTCCTCAAAATTCCCTATTTTTCCACATTCTACATATTTTTCATAACATACATATAAATTCTTGTAATAATAAAATTCTTGCACCATATATTCACTCACAATCTTTTCTTTCATAATGCTCTCACATTGTTGTACTGCATTGTCCTGTGTTGATTCTTCATAATTTATATTCTTTAATACAAACAATATCCTTCCACTTTTTGTATAAATGCAAATTCTGCCAAAAGATTTACTTCTATATCACCTGTTATCTTCAAATTTATTAGTTCATTTTCATCTACAAAAATATCTATATCGCCAATAAATCTTGTACTTTTAAGATTAAAATCAAGTAATCTTATTACTTCAAAATCAATTCTAACAATAACTGTATTACATTTATGTTCTTGCCACTTTTCAGGTGGGTTAGTTGCATATGAAGGCATATCAAAGACTAATTCAACTATTATGTAAATTATTTTAACTTAATAAAGTAAACTCATTTAAGTTAATCATATTTACTCAAATAAATTTAAAGATACTCTTCGATAAATTGATTTTCAATATAATCTACCACTTTCTTAACATCAAAAAACTCTATGTACCTTGGAAATCCATTTATATTTTTCATTGAATACGTCAAATGATAAATTCTATAAATATTATTATCAAGCAAGAACAATACATCGTCACACGAGTAACTACGTGCAATTGCTTTAACATCATCATATTGTGAAATATTGACTTCCTTTTTTAGCGCCTCAACAAATCCATTCTCCTTTGGAACTACTCCCCAATTAAATTCTTCTCCATATTTATCACTCAAGCGAATAATTTCACTTATTATATCAATCATTTATCCAGACCTCCTTTAAAACTTCACGTGTTTTTATATTCTCCTGATGTCGGAAATATTTGCGAAACTATAATTGTTTACATTGTTTCTAAATCCAACCATTCTTTACATATCAATCTACATTTTTCACAAGTCAAAGAAATACTAATCCACTCAAATGCATTTACCCAATCTTCCACTGAATATGAAGCATCATTTGATAAACATTCATCAACAAAATCTTCCTTACCTTGTGAATTTATATGCACAACAACATTATGACAATCTTCTTCACAATTAGAGCAGCAATATTTTTTATATGGCATATCGTTATCAAGAAAATCGTCTCCACATACAAAGCCATTCCAACCATGTTTTCCACTGTCAAATATCACAAATTCTTTCTTACATTGCTTGCACACAACTTTAACTATTAATTTCTCATTACTTTCCCATATTTCAAAAAATTCATTACCGCATGAACATTTTATTTTACCCGTCACTTCAAATTCACTATTATCATCTCCTACTGGAAAAAGAATATCTTTAAGATGTGTTGGTATTGGTAAATCCATTGTATTTAATCCTCCATAAATTCTGTTTCTAAATATCTTTTTGACTTTTTCTTACCTCTGATTGATATTAAGTAATAGTGCTCCTGCTTACCATAATGCCACATAATATCTGTTATAATAGCTTCTTCGTCATTTTTTCTCAACCTAACAATTTCTCCAAAAATATATTTAGGAGTTGGCACACGTTTAAATAACTTATCTTTTACCCGATAATAATTGCTATTATATTTTAATGTCAGATATTCACCATCTTCTATACACTCAAACACCTTGCAATTGTTAGCCTCTTTAACAAAAGTTCCAATGTCGTCTGGATGAATCAAATCAGAACCATGTTCTTTAAACCATGGGTATATTCCCCACTTAGAATTCATGTTGTCACCTCCTGTAAAATAATGAATTTTTTCATTAAATCCTCGAAAACAATTTGACTAGATCGAATATCTGAATACACAAGAAACAATATTTCTATCCCATAATTTCTTTCTTTTTCTGAAAAAATTTCTTTTATTGAATTGAGATAATCACTCTCACAACCTATATAAACTTTTTCATATTTATTTCTTTCTTGTATTATTTTTTCTTTACACTCTCTTGCAGTCACAATTTTACTTTCATTAAGTTTAAAAGCCATACCTGCAAAACTACTTCTATCACGCTTATATTGTATTTCACAATATATTGCATTATTATCTGTACCTTGCATTAAATTACTAAATATGGTATTACTTAATTTTTCTACCGTTAAATTCTCTATATTCATTACTTACTCCTATTTCTTTATGCTATAAATGATTTCAATGTCTATATTAATAATTTTTCTTTAAATGCAGATTAATGCTTGCCGACCATTCTTCCCTTTTGCAAGTTTTAGTGGAACATCTGTTATGACTTACTTTAACCAATTGTTCTATAAATTCAAACAAAAGAATTTGCAGGATATTTTATTTTTAGAGCAACTACATTATCAGCATCTATAGCCAAAATTTCTTCTGCTATTTTATATGCCTCTATATCATCAACCAACTTTTCCGGAATATTATAAAAGAATAATATTCTTTCTAAATTTTCTACATTTCTATCAATTTTTAAAAGTTCACGAACATGAAATAATGCTAATGAATAAGCTCCCTCTATGAAACATAATGAATTTAATAAAATATCTATTGCTAATTTTATCCATTCTTTATTTCCTTCACTTCGTATCATATATACTATAAATCCATATACATTAATACTCTCTGTTTCATAAGCAATATTCATAAATACATCTCGAAAATCGAGTAAATTCATCTCTTTACATATTTCTTCTACTTCTGTATATTGACCTTGTTGTAATTTTAATCTAACACTATCTATCATAATTTCACCTTACTGATTTATTAATGAACTCTGAATTATCTTTATCTATCTTCCTTATTAAATTAAACCTTATCTCTCTTTCTTCACTTATCTGATGTCTAAAATCTTTTTCACATTTAACTAACATTTCTACCTCCACAAATTCACTTCGCACATTCGCAGACTTATACAACAATTTCTTTAGAAACTATAAAATATCCAAAATACTATTCACTTTCTTCTAAATCTATCAATTCATATTTCATATTTTTCCCTTAAATTTTCCCTTGTAAGAAACATATAAGGAAAAGTCATTCATAAATCTTCCCCATATACAACAATTGTGCTAATATTTTAAAATCAATCTTTTCCCATTCAATATCATTTGCAGGGGAAATAGAGTAATCTTCAATCCAACTTGCAATCTGTTCTAAGTAGTCCGAAATAGTTTGATTTTCCCACTCATCCTTATTATCTGTATAGTCATTTGCTAAGTCTTTTAGGTATTCAATGAACTCTTCCTTATTGGAAATACTACTAATCTTTTCGACCATAATACAAACTCGCCTCCTTTTTTTTTGCCTCGCAGAGCAAAATACACCCCTCAAACAAATCGTTGATTTGTACTTTGGGTATTTCTCCCTTGCGAGAAAGCATAGACTCAACTACCGAAATGTAGATGTGTAGTGTCCGTCTTCCAATCATCTTTTGACAATAAAACAATATTTTCTTCCACCAATTCATTTAAATCAACATAAACTGGCGCTTTATCCACAACTGTCTCCTTACTATCCTTCTCCCATTTCGCCTAATACCACTTGTATTTTTTGATAAGATGAACTAGTCATTGCTCCGTAAGTTCCCTGATTTCCATCGCTCATAACATAAAGCATATTATCCTCTGCATTAGAGTAAAACTCAATGGTATCGGAATACCAGTTCTGTAGTTTATATGGCATTATGGTCATTGTTTTTCTAATGACCTTCATCTCCTCATCTGTATACGAAAAGAAATCTTCAGGACAATATTTCATAGCAAAAACGGACTGATAAATTAACATTCCCATCAAAAATTCAGTTAAAGTATCTGCACATTTTCCAATAAGTTCTGTTCCATCCAATAGATATACCGGTGGATTCTCCTTTGTCATGTCATCCCTTTTTATCACAATCTGAAATACCCCTTGATTTTCATTCAAAAGTACAAAATAGTCCTTGTACTCATCTCTGTCCATCCAAATATATTTTCTATATTTAGCTGGAAACATCCACTCATCCTGTACACAATTTAATTCCTTTGTCTCTCCAGCAAGATCAAAAAAATCCACCAACTGTTTTGGAATTGTTCCATATTTTTCTTTCAGGTAATCCATATCTTCTGCCTTACACCCCTGTAACTTTTCAATTCCATAAAGCTTCTTAATTAATTCATAATCTATCATCTAAACATGCACACCTTCCTATAACTCTTCTCATTTTTTATTTTTCCTTATTTTTTCGTTATGAAGTTTCGTAAACAAAGACATAACAGTTATTAAATCCCTAAAAATACCTCAAGTGAGGTAACCATCACTATAACAAGGTGGTTATCCTTTAATGAACAAGCCTTTTTATTTCTGATTATTCTTCAAGAAAAAAATTTCATTTTTTAACCAGTCCAAATTTTTCTTAAAAAGGTAATTATAGTTATCTTCTGTATAATATTCATATGGTGAAATATTATTATACCTTCCTTGAATAATATGTGGAGAATCTTCAGGACAACCAAATTCAAGCCATATATCTGTTAATTCCATCAAACCATCAATACAATTATCCTTTTTTATTTTTAATCTATCCTTTATAATAACCGCCCTAAGTTTTCTATCTTCAAACTCGTCATCACTTTTTTCTTTTTTTGCTAACTCATATAAAAAATTTAGCAAATAATCTGTATCACTATCACATAAACCTACTATTTCACATACTTCAATTCTATCATTACCCATTTCAAGTTGCTCAATTGCATATTCTATAACATCCTCTACTTTAAGTTGTTTATTTAATAAAGCTCTATATAGTAATCTCCAAGTAATAATAAAATCCACTTCTTTTAAATCTTTAATTTTTATCATAGTTTTATCTACTATTCATTAATTTTTTCATTTTAACAAGGACTTTTAAATCACTTACTTTATATTTTCAATCTATCGTAACATCTGCTGCAAACCATGTTTGAACATCCCTAGCATGATCATCTTCAACATTATCTATCCACGCAATTCCAAATATAAAATGTTCCTCTTTTGTTTCCTCTAATATAACATATGACATCCCATTTTCTAAATATCTGGCATCATAATCATATCTTTCAGACCATCTTCTTCCATCTGGCAGAAACCCACTTTCACACTCTACACCAATTGACAATTTCCAATTATTTATATTATAAAATGACTGACATTCCAACATTTCGCCACTTTCCGGTCCTCTATCAGAATATAAAATTCCATCAATAATACACTTAATTTCATGTTCTTTACCATCAGGAATAAAGTACACATCTATATGATACCTGCCAACTATGTTTGGACATAATATTTCATTAGGTTTTATTTTTAAAAAATCATATGACATCTCAATATCATCAATAAATATTTTTACTTTTCCAAATGGTGTTTCTAAATATTTCATATATTTTCTCCTTATTTATCTAAGACAAGATATGTCTGGATTTTATAGCCATTAACCAAATCATTTATTTCATCAACTTCAAATTTAATTTTTCACTACATCTTAACTCATATCAAAAACACTAACTCCCCCAACACTATATAATACCGATAAAAATTCTCTTTGTATCTTAGTTAGCATATTAAAATTATCAGGCTTTAGTTCTATTTTTATTTTCACATCACTATACAACAATATATATGGTGACTTTTCAAGCATATTTTTTTCTCCAATATACCTTGATTGTTCGAATGTTATTCTCACCGGATTTCCTTGCCAATCAATAAAACCGCCTTGATTAACATGTTCAACCCAATTTTTCCTACATTCATCAAACAAAACTTTATTAGTTACTCCTTCTTTATCTTTATATATAATGCCATCATTAATTACATCAATCACATCTTCTATACCTATCTCTATCATACAATTTCTACTTTTCCTTTCAATACAATAAATTTATAACTTCACCTTCATTATTCATTCCGTATAACATTGGATAATATTCCAATACTTTTCAACTTTACAAAGTATCCTCTACAACGTTACTTTTTCGCCACATCCGCCGTAAAACCAAACATTTTATTTTATTAATTAACCTACTAATCCATTGTCTTCAATCTCATTTTTTTCAAAATTAATTTCAACAATATGTTCTCCAAATATACCTTCTACACCAAAAGATATTGTTGCACCATAATCATCTATACTATTAAAAACAATACTTACAGAATACACTTCAATATCTTTCATCCAATGGATAGGTAATTCTTCTCCAAGTTGTTCCTGTAAATATTCTGTTAATTCTTTTTCACAACTATTAAGCCAATCCATATACATATCAAAAACAGGTTTTATTTTTTTCAAATCTTGTTCTTTTGCAATGAAGATTTCAAACATATCCATTTCTTCTTTATCTACAAAAACATCAAAAATTCGAAACTCATCACTTGGCGCACATCTTATATATCTTTCATTATCCTGTACTTCTAGTATTTTCAATTGCATATTTAGTCTCCGTAATACTTAATCATTCTTTTGATATACTCTATCCGAGTAATTCTTCCATTTACATATCAACTCGCTTAACAAACAAGTAATCCCCTTAACACTTATGTTCAAATCATAAAAGAGTTCAACAAATAGTTCTTCATTTATTTGATAAATATAAATCAAACTAATTTCCCAAAATCTTGTTCAAATGTATCATAATCAAATTTCACTTTCGACTTTATCTTCTTTACTGCTTTTAAAATCATATTTTTTGTTAAAACAATTCTTCCGCTCACCATAAACTCGTAGTAGTCATCATTCAACATAATTGCCGAAAGACTGGATACTTCATCTGAAATATGTAATGGAGTGATTACCATATCACTCTCATGTAACTGATACCCCGGATCTTTTGAAAACAGTT
>JAFQCK010000169.1 GCA_017416465.1 Lachnospiraceae bacterium
TAAATGTGAGTGGTGTAGGTGAGCGAAAACTTGAAACCTATGGCGAAGTTTTTATGGATGTAATTAAAAAATATGTATAGTATTTTCAACATCTTAATCATCTTCGCACTCTTTTGGAAACTCGTTCTTGAGATTTGAGCCAACTGAGAAAGCTATCTTCACAAACTCTGAGACTGTTTCCGATTTTAAATGATGGAAAACCTTGTTTGTTGAATAACTTGTAAGCGGATTTTGTGCTGATTTTAAGAATTTCAGCCACATCAGGCACTGTCAGAACATTTAAATCGTCAATATTCATAGGAATACCTCCTTTCACATATATAATGGCTTTTTATTTGCTTTTCCAATAGAAAAGTATTTTTGCCATATGCGAAGGAGATTTATATGAGAAAAACACCTAATGCTTATATTACTGAGCATTGGGTGTTTCTTTTGATGTAATGGTTTTTGAGTGTATGATGATTGTACTTATATATGTTTATTTGATTGAGAAATATATTTCTGTATTTTGAATTGCAAAAAGTCTTGAACAAGTATAATATTATATAAAGCATGTCAGATTTGTAACAGGTGATATATATATGAAAAATGCAACAGATAAAAATGAGAATAAAGTGTATTCGGTGTTTGATAAAGAGAATTTGGAATACATAACCGATATTACGGAGGACGAGCTTTTTGAGGTTGTAGCTAAAAGAGTGCTTGATAGAAATTTAGAAGCATTTAAAAAGCTTGCTCAGCTTTGATATTACTGTAGTTTTAGTTAAAAACTCGTTCGTTAAATTGCACAAAGGTGCTGAAAATCAACTGTTTTTCCTATGTTTGACACTACCTGAAAATCCTTCAAAAAACGGAGGTTTTGCAAAACCTCCGGAATCGCCAAAAACACATGGATTTTACAGGAAAAGTACGGGGAAAATAGGGGTATTTTGATTTTGAAAAGTGCCAAAAACATCAAAATACGGAGGTTTTGCAAAACCTCCCTCTTCTTAACAATAAATATAGAAATACTATTGTAAAACCCCTGTTTTTCCTTGAAAAACCCCCCGTTTTTTCCGTGAAAAACCTCCGTGGAGCATTTTTAAATTTGCAAAACCCCTGTTTTCTCTGTGAAAAACCCCTGTTTTTACCCTGTTTTTTGCCTTTTTGTTTATTTTGACAATAAAATCATCATGAAATGAAAATTTACAAGAAAATTTACGAAGTAATCATCTTGTCATATGTTTTTTCTTTTGTCTGAATAAATTGATTAGATAATATAAAATAGAATTTTTAAGTGAACCATTATGAGAACTCCTGTCAGAAATAAATTGAAAACATCATCTGACTGTATTTATTCGATAATATATTTGTTTTAACTGATATTTACGATTTGATTTTCAAAACGTTGTTGCAAATCAAAAAATTTGGTAGTACAATTAAGTTGTATTAGACATTTTCATATCAATGCTTAATATATTTCATTTTTTATTTATTAGGAGGATTTAATCTATGAAATTGAAAAGAATTGTATCGTTAGCTCTAACTCTCATTATCTTTGCTTCAGTAGCAATGATAGGCACTATGGGCGTTTCTGCTGCGGAAACTGTTACAGGTGTTCTCGGTGATACCGACTCAAATGGTAAGGTTAATATTAAAGATGCCACTACTGTTCAAAAGCATTGTGCAGCTCTTCTTACTCTCGATGAAACTGCTTTGTTTTTAGCTGATGCTAATGAAGATGATAAGGTTAATGTAAAAGATGCTTCTGCAATTCAGAAGTTCTTGGCTTCTATGCTTAAGGATACTAAGATTGGTACAGTTGTAGAAATGAATAAAGAAGAGGATAGCAAGCCTGTTGAGGATGATAAAGTTCAGACTGGTTGGATTAAATACACTCTTACGGATAGCCTTACAGACGAACCTATTCCTAATGTAAAGGTTGGTTTATGGGACACTCTTGAAGGCTCAAATGAAGGAGATCTTAATAATTGGTTGGAAATTGATAATTTGATCACTTCCGAAACAACAGATAAAAATGGAGTTGTATATTTTGCTGAAGCTGAAGTAGGTAAAACTTACTATGTTCAAGAAATCGGTTTACCAAAAGAATATGCTTTGATTGGTTATTTAGAGTGTGAGGTTACTGAAAAAAATGCAAGTAAGGAATCTGCTTGTGAAATTACTGCATCTGTATCTAAAGTTAGCTTTGGCGATGCTAAAGTTACAGTTGTAGATAAAAGCGGAAAAACACTTGATGGTTTTGGATTTAAACTCTACAAAGAAGATGGCAGTGCTATAATGCTTAGCCCCGGTAAATTCCCTTATAATATGACTGATATCTCATTTATCGGTGTTGTTGATAGGGAAATGTTCGCAGGAAATAATCCTCATGATGATAATGATGATTTATATTTTGAACTTGGTATGCTTGAACTCGGCACCTATACTCTTTTAAGCACTACTGTTCCTGATGGATATAAAATCGCTGAGAAAACAAATATTACAATTGAACCCGAAGCAATCTATCATAACGATGTGCTCCGTGGCTACAATACATTTACTGTTGACATTGTATTAACAGCAGAAAAGATATAAATATATTAAGGCACTACCGATAGACGGTTAGCCTAAGTTTTGATTAAGAAATAACCGCAACTTTGGCAAGAGGGCGGTTATTTCTTTTTGATAGTA
Source organism: Lachnospiraceae bacterium (assembly GCA_017416465.1). Taxonomy (GTDB): domain Bacteria; phylum Bacillota; class Clostridia; order Lachnospirales; family Lachnospiraceae; genus Bovifimicola. Next base: position 2,674 of record JAFQCK010000169.1, read on the forward strand.
TAATATAAATAAATCAAATTAGACACAAAATATAGAATCATCATATATACAAAAATTCAAAGCATTCATCAATATCCCATTATATAATGAAATCCAAATTATTAAACGAAAGGAAGAAAATTATGAGAAAATCTATCATTGCTTTATTATTTATTTATATTATTATTTCTCTGGTTTTTGTGGGGTGTAATAATACATCAGAAGCATCCACTCCTGATGAAATCAAAACTACAGCACCTCAAACAACTGTCTCTGAAACAATTTCTACAACTAATGCTACAACGACATCAACTACTGAAGCCACAGCAACAACAGTATCAACAACGGTAGCCGAAACTACAACTCAACCTGCTGTTAAGGAAACTGA
>JAFQCK010000170.1 GCA_017416465.1 Lachnospiraceae bacterium
ATTGACTGAATCTCTTCATTTGCTTCGATAGTTACTGTCACATCACCATTAGTAGTTTCTGTTGTGCTATATGTCACTTCCACTACCGGGGCTGTCTTATCAATATTTGTGATAACGATATTTGACACTGCATCATTTCCGGCTATATCTTTTACTATGATACTTTCTTCTGCATTTGCTGTATATACTTTTGTATATGTCTTTGCATCTACTTTTGTAAATCCTTCAATTGACTGAATCTCTTCATTTGCTTCGATAGTTACTGTCACATCACCATTAGTAGTTTCTGTTGTGCTATATGTCACTTCCACTACCGGGGCTGTCTTATCAATATTTGCGATGACAATATTTGCCACTGCAGTATTTCCGCCAGTATCTTTTACTATGATACTTTCTTCTGTATTTGCTGTATATGTTTTTTTATATTTTCTTGAAGTAACTTTTGTATAACCTTCAATGTCCTGTATTTCCTCATTTGCTATGATATTTACAGTTACATTTCCCTTTGTTAATTCTGTAGTACTGTAATCTACAGATACTTCGGGTGCTACTATATCTGTAATATTATAGGTAATTTTTGCATTAAACTTGTACCCTGAATATCCGTACTTTGCAGAAACATTTGCTGTTCCTCTTTCACCTACTATTACACTTCTTCCATCATCTGACAATGTACAGTTTGATGTTATTACATCAAGTCCTTCTGTATAAAGTATAGATGAAGTATCATACATAGCTTTTAGCAATGGAGTTGGAAGAGAAACTACTTCACCGGATTCAACATCATAAGTATATTTCTGTTCTGCTACATCAATATAATATAATGATGACATCGCTTCAAGTATTGAAAAATCCTTGATACTATTACATGTAAAATCTATTCTTCCAAGTTTTGTAAGGCTTGATAATACCGAAATATCTGTCACACCACAATTTGACATACTAAGTCGTGTAAGATTGATAAGATTTGCCAAAGGCTCAATATTACCATTGATTGGAAGACCTTCCCTTGAACCTGCATATCCATCTCTTCCCAATGTTAACTCTATCAAATTTACTAAACTGCTAAGTGGTGTAATATCTGTAACAGGGTTACATCTGATGCTCAGTTCTGTAATACCGGTAAGTGTTGATAATGGTGCGATATTTGTAATCTGGTTATTATCTAATTTAAGTCTCCTAAGATTCGTCAGATTACTAATCGGAGTAATATCAGATATAACATTTTTTTCATAATTCGGACCACCAAGCGAGAGATAATTAAGCTTATCCAATTTACAGATTTCTGCAAATTCTGTGTTATCTATACCACATGTCAACAATGATAAACTGTTAAGATTCGTAAGATTATCAATCGTTGTATAATCTGCATTCACTGCACCAGAGATTGCAAGTTCTTCCAATTGTGTCAAATTGGATATAATGGAAAAATCAATATTATCACATCCAAACAAACTCAAGGATTTTAATTTAGTAAGTCCACTTAATGGCGTAAGGTCTGAGAATGAACCTTCTCTTGCCACTGCTGTATTTATATTTTCATTTTGGATATAAATTCTCTCAAGATTTGTAAACTTCTCGATACCTGTTATATCTGATATAACAGTGGTACCTACTGATGTATCGTAATAATAGATATTTATTCTTGTAACCGCATTCACATCATCCTGACTCATTACAAAAGTCATGGCAGTATCATTCTTACTGATAATTTTATCTGTATCGAAATAATTTACTAACAAATCATACATAACCGGATCTTTACATGTTATGGTTACGTTGCTACTTGCATTTACTATTGACTCTGATGCTAATAAAGCAATCAATAAAGACAATACCAACATCATAGACAATATTCTTTTTATTTTCTTCATTTTCTATTCTCACTCCTTTTATTTTTAAAAAATCAATACCATTTTATTCCTTTTTCAAATTAAAGTCAATGAGATAATCTGAAAACTGTGCAATACAACAACAAAAAAATAGACACTCAGGTAGTATTCCAAAGTGTCCATGTAATCAAATTTCAAGCTTTTTAATGCTTATCATCAAGCTCCAATTTGTAACCTAGTCCCCAGATAGTTTTTATATAATCTCCCGCATCTCCCAGCTTACTTCTTAATTTCTTAACATGTGTATCAATAGTTCTTGCATCTCCAAAATAATCATAATTCCATACATTATTAAGTATCTTTTCTCTAGATAATGCAATTCCTTTATTTTCAACAAAATATATAAGAAGTTCAAATTCTTTAAAGCTAAGCTCAACTATCTCTCCACTAACATAAATTTGATGTGCAGGCTTATCAATTTCCAAAATTCCTACCTTAATCCGTTCATTACTATCAAGTTGATTTGTCCTTCTTAAAATAGAATCAACTCTTGCAACTAAAATCTTTGGACTAAATGGTTTCGATATATATTCATCTGCCCCTAAATCAAATCCCATTAGTTCATCACTTTCATCTGACTTTGCAGTAAGCATAACAATTGGAACTTTTGACTCTTTTCTTAACTCCTTACATACCTCCCAACCATTCATCTTAGGCATCATAACATCAAGTATTATTAGGGCTATATCTTTATTGAGATAAAACTTTTCAATAGCTTCTTCGCCGTTTTCAGCTTCAATAACAATATATCCCTGTTTTATAAGAAAATCCTTCACAAGCTTTCTCATTCTGCTTTCATCATCAACTACTAAAATTTTCAAATCATTCATTAAAATCCAACCCTTTCATTTGTCAATATGAGACACTTTATTCATTATCAACTCCATTTTCATAACTTGCTTTTTCATAATCTGCTATAGAAGATTCTCTCTCTTTAAGATTATTTTCCCAATCCAAGTATTCATTTTCAATACTTTCTCTATAATAGTCTAAATCATATTTTTCTGACTTTTCAGACATTATAAACATTACAATTATTGTAGCCACCAAAATAACATTAACGATAATCATTTTAACATACAAATCTTTATATTTTGTTAAATTTTTCTCTAAGTTTTTGAACTTTTCGTGTTTTTTTCGTGAAATAACCTTTTCTTTTATTTCATTTTCATTCAAAGAATCTGTTATTATAATATTTCTTATATTACTTTTATCTTTTGTATTTTTAAGAAGCTCCCTCTGCATATTTCTTACATATTCAATTCCTATAGGCGTTTTATTAAGCTTATTATCAAGAATACTATTATAAAACTCTAAATAACCATTGTAAGTTTTAACATCATAATCAATCTTAAGCTGTAATATATCTTCCATCTCTTGTTTTGCTGCTAAATATGCCTTTTCATTATCAAATTCATATCCCATTACAACAAAGTCTTTCATATATACCACTCCATTCTACACCTTATATTAATACCCTATAATCACGTTTTTGTTAGTCTAATTTTAACATAATTACTATTACAACGCAATTTATATAAAAGAAAAAGTCATCAAACGTTTCAAATATAACGTTTGATGACTCTCTTAAAAATAAAAGAGCTTAGCTCTGAACAATTACAGATTATTCTTCTATGTCTTCTAATTCAACATCTTCAAAATCATATTCTGCTGTCTCTGATTCAATAGCCTCATCAGGTACTACAATTTCTTTTACATCATATGAAGTATACTTCATATCAACTGAAAATGCATTAACAGCTAAAGACTGTCCTTCAATTTCAAACTCATCCATTTCAATAACAATTGACATTGAAGCAGGAAGGAATGTTTCTCCATCAACTGCAAATTTAACCTTTAATACAGCTTCAGGTAAAATAGATAAATCAATTTCTTCATCTTCAAGTAATCCACTCTCTTCAACGATATCCATTATTGTTGCAAGTGTTATCTCCATATCGAGTACATAGTTGCCATCTTTTGTCTCAACTTTAGCAACATCAAGATATTCTAACACTTTTTCATAATCAAAATCTTTAAGCATATCTTCATACTGTGACATATCAAAGCTTACACCCATATCACTAATATCTGTTTCCTGATAAGTCCATGTTTCAAACATATTCATATACATTTTCATCACATCGCCATCCTGAACCTGATACATTTCCATAGGCATTTCCATTTTCTGTCCAGCTGCGTCAACATTCATGTTCATACTTACATGAGAAGATACAGCTTCATCTTTAACAAGTGTTTCACCTGTCATATCAGCAGATGCTTTAATAGCTTCTTCTCCCATTTCAACATCAAATTCAAAATTTGCTTCAAATGCTGCGCCTTTTGAATTCTTAGAAGCTTCTGCAACCTTTTCTAAAACCTCTGCAACTGTTAATTCTGCAAGATTAGCATTTACCTTTTTATCTTCTTTTGAAGATGAATCTTTGCTTCCACAAGCTGTAAATGACATTGCAAGAACTAAAATCATAAGTAAACTAACAATTTTCTTTAAATTCTTCATTTTCATCTCTCCTTTAGATTATATTTACAGTTTCATACTATAGCACCATAAATTTAAAAACACAAGGAAAATTTACAAAAATTTTATTTTGTTAATATTGTATTCTCATTTTTATCTCCAATTATTTTAATTTAAAGCAGTCTAAAAAATGGGTATATTAAGTCTTGACATAATAAAAAGCCTTGAAAATATATCACTTTCAAGGCTCTTCAACTATGGAGCTGACGGGAATCGAACCCGTGTCCGAAGCCTCCTCCATCAAGGCATCTCCCACTACAGTTAATGTTTTAACATTCCCTCGTCCTCACGCCCATTAACAGGCTTAAGAACTTGGTAGCTTCATAAATCTTTTGAAACCTCAAAGCTTTGGTAACAAAGTGCCTCGCAAGGTCGAAGCCGAACTCTTAAGCAGCGAGTTACTTAAGGTCGACTGCTGCCACTAGGCAGCGTACGCTAAATTGTCGTTTGCGTTTATTTTTAATTTCTGAGTTTTAACGTGGTCCCAGTCCACGAGTGGCTTCCTTAACTTCACAAGCCCCGTCGAAACCAGTACAACCCCGAAATAAATAATATTATAGATTATTCATTAATGTTATACGGTTTGCAAACGATACTTATTAATAATAATCATTTAAGTATAAAAAGTCAACATTTATCTGTTGGAAATTTCTATTTTATACTACAAGTTTAAAATTTTATGCGCTTTATGTCAAAATTATAATTTTACAAAAATTTCAAATTATAGTATCAAAACATAAACCCTCTACGAAAGATTACGAATCTTAAATTCTTTCTCCGCCTCTCTTCTTTGGTCTTTTTTAGCAATATCTGCTCTCTTATCATATAACTTCTTACCTTTTGCAAGTGCAATCTCAACTTTTGCAAGACTTCCTTTAAAATACACCTGTAAAGGTACTAAAGTATATCCTTTTTCAGCCATTTTACCTGCTATTTTATTAATTTCATACTTGTGCAACATTAGTTTCTTAATTCTCAAAGGATCTTTATTAAAAATATTCCCCTTTTCATATGGACTAATGTGCATATTATAAATAAATACTTCTCCATCCTCTACTCTAATAAAAGATTCTTTTATACTGCATTTTCCCATTCTTAAGGATTTCACTTCAGTACCATGAAGACAAATCCCTGCTTCATATTTATCTTCTATAAAATAGTCATGGAAAGCCTTTTTATTATTTGCAACCAATTTAATTGATTCCTTACTCATTTTCTGCCTCTTTTCTATGTTAACTATTAATTATATTTATATTTCCAACATATTTTTATTAGTCTAACAACCCTTATTAATTATCTTGATTAGATTTCTTCATTGAATTCTTCAGAATCTTCTTCATATAATTTAAAATCAATCTGTCTTAAATTCTTATCTGTTCTTGCAACTTCAACTTTTACTACCTGCCCAAGCTTAAATACTCTTTTTGTTTCATTACCAATAAGCTCATATTTATCTTCATCATAGTAATAATAATCATCAAGTAAATCATTAATTCTTATCATTCCTTCAATAGTATTAGGAAGTTCTACATACATTCCCCAGTTAGTAATCGAAGAAACTACACCTTCAAACACTTCTCCCAAGTGCTTCTCCATATACTCAACTTTTTTAACCTTATCTGTTTCTCTCTCTGCCTCATCAGCACGTCTTTCCATCTTACTTGAATAATCTGCTACCTCCGGCAAAACAGACTCATAGTGTCTGATTCTCTTATCTGTAAGTCCTTTTTGAAGATTTTCTTTAATAATTCTATGAATCTGTAAATCAGGATATCTTCTAATTGGTGATGTGAAATGACAATAATACTTTGTTGCAAGTCCAAAATGTCCTGTACTTTGTGTAGTATATTTTGCCTGTTTCATAGAGCGAAGTGTAAGCCTGCTTATCAATGTCTCTTCATCTGTTCCTGCTATCTTTTCCAATAATTTTTGAAGTTCCTTTGGATGGATTTCCTGTTCACCCTTTATCGCATATCCAAAATTATTAATAAATGTACTTAATTTAAGCATCTTTTCAGAATCAGGATTATCATGAGTTCTATATACGAATGGTAATTCCTGCCAAAAATAATCTTCTGCTACCGTTTCATTAGCAATAAGCATAAAATCCTCAATAAGCTTTGTAGCTGAATTTCTCTCATACGGCTTAATCTCAATCGGATGACCTTTTTCATCAAGTATTATCTTAGTTTCAGGGAAATCAAAATCTATTGAACCACGACTATGTCTTTTATTTCTAAGAATTAACGCAAGCTCATTCATCTCCATAAACATCTGAACATATTCTTTATTATCTGCAATAGCTTCTTCATCATTATGCTCAATTATCTTATTAACTGTTGTATAATCCATTCTCTTATTAACTTTTATAACGGATTCGCAAATCTTATGTGAAACAACATTACCCTTTTCATCAATCTCCATAATACAGCTAAGAGCAAGTCTGTCAACATTAGCATTCAATGAACAAATTCCGTTCGATAACTTGTGAGGAAGCATCGGAATAACCCTATCAACAAGATACACACTTGTACCACGCCTCAAAGCTTCCTTATCTAAATAACTCTTCTCTGTAACATAATGAGATACATCAGCAATATGAACTCCCAAGATATATTTATTATCTTTTTTAACAAGAGATACTGCATCATCTAAATCCTTTGCATCTTCACCATCAATTGTAACCATCACTACATCTCTAAGATCAGTTCTTCCTGCAATATCTTTTCCATCTACTTCATCCGGAACATTTTCAACCTGCTTCATAACATCTTCAGGATATTCAACAGGTATTCCAAGACACTTGATTATAGACATAATATCAGTTCCAGGATCATTAATGTGACCTATTATCTCAGTAATCACACCTTCCGGATTTTTATTCTTTTTACCATAATCTGTAATCTTAACAACGACCTTATGTCCGTTAACAGCACTCTTACTTTTTTCAATTGGTACAAAAATATCCTTTGAAATCTTAGCATTGTCAGGTACAACAAATCCAAAATTTTTACTCTTTTGAAATGTTCCTACAACTTCTGTTATTGCATGTTCAACAACCTTTACAATCTGACCTTCTCTTCGTCTTCCTACTTTTGAATTCTTCAACGTAACTAATACTCTATCGCCATTTAACGCATCATTAACATCACTTTCAGAAATAAAGATGTCCTCGCCTTCTCCCTCTTCTTCAAGAACAACAAATCCAAAACCTCTTGCATTACCTTCAAATTTTCCGACTAAAACATTGTTCTCAGGCTTTCCATACTTACCTTTCTTACTTACACTTAATTTTCCTTCTTCTAAAAGCTCATCTAAAACTTCTAAAAGCTCATCCCTATTTTCTCTTGGAATATTTAGTATAATTGCCAATTCTTTTGCTTTCATCGGTACATAAGCATCTGAATTAACAATATCCATAATTATTTTTTTTCTTTCATTCATTAATTCTTTCTGATTATCCATACTTACTCCTTTCTTACCCGAGCAGTTTGCTTTCGTAGGTATCACCATTCAAATATATCAAATAATTTTTTCACTTCTTTACATCCTGTTAATATTATACCACAATAATTCTATTAATAACACAAAAAAACCTTGAATATCATATGGATACCCAAGGCTAATGTTCTTCATATTATACAAATCTCGAATTAAGAACTATCGCAAGAACAATCAATAAAATAGCTAATACTTTAGTTATCTTCTCAAGTGTTCCTTCCATCGAACGTCCTTTATTCTTTCCCCAGTAAGAATCAGCAATACCACTAATTGAACCTGTAAGTCCTGCTGACTTTCCTTCCTGCATAAGAACTACAATCGTCAAAGCTATACATACAATCACAAATACTATATTTAAAACTGTCTGAATCACAATCGACACCTCCTTAACTTCTCATCTGTTTGCTCAATTATTGCAATAATACCATAATAAAATATTTTTTTCAAGTAATTTTTCACAATTTAGGAATTATACTCATATAATAAACAAAAAAGGAATAAACATGAACAACTATTCTAATTATCCATTTTTTTATGAGAAATATAAAGACTATGATTTATCCTTAAATAATAGCAAGCGATTGTTCGATATGGAATATCTTACCGGTCTATATCCTTTAGAAATAAATGAATTGCGAAACCTTGTAAAAAACGAGTGCGATTCAATGGAATACACCGGAAGTCTTTTATATGATGAATACCCTGATAAAATTATGTTCTTGAAAAAGTGTAATGAAATCTGCTCCATTGCCGAGTGTACATGTAAATATGCAAAAAAATGTCCCGATAGAAAAATTTTGAAAGATATAATTACTATTCTTTTAAGCGATGAATTTTATCGAAGAAGACAACGCAAGAAATTTTATTAATATAAAAATATAAACTATTAAATCAGGGTATCCTAATAATTTCATATTATCTTGGACACCCTGATTCAAACTAATATTTTGATATAAAATTATTTACATTCCGCAATCAAATCATTATCAACTACATCAATTATAATCTCATCACCATGGTTTAAATCACCCTTAAGAATCAATCTTGCAGACAAAGTTTCAACCTTTTTCTGAATAAATCTCTTAAGCGGACGAGCTCCATATATAGGATCAAATCCATTATCCGTTACAAATTCTTTTGCTTTATCAGAAAGAGTTATTCTAATACCTTTTTCTGAAATTCTTTGATTAAGCTCTTTCATAAGAATATCAACAATATTGGAAATATTATCCTTTGTAAGCGGTTTAAACATTATAATTTCATCAAGACGATTAATAAATTCAGGTCTAAAATGAGATTTTAATTCTTCATTAACCATGTTAACTGCATTATCTTCAATATTACCCTCTTCATTAATTCCCTCTAAAAGATATGAAGAACCCAGATTTGATGTCATTATTAAGATTGTATTTTTAAAATCAACTGTTCTTCCCTGTGAATCTGTAATTCTACCATCATCCAATACTTGTAGTAAAATATTAAATACATCAGAATGGGCTTTTTCAATCTCATCAAATAAAACAACACTATAAGGCTTTCTTCTTACTGCTTCTGTAAGCTGACCACCCTCATCATATCCAACATATCCCGGAGGTGCTCCTACAAGTCTTGATACCGAGAACTTCTCCATATATTCACTCATGTCAATTCTTATAATATTATCCTCGTTATCAAATAAATTAGCAGCAAGTGATTTTGCAAGCTCAGTTTTACCCACACCTGTAGGTCCTAAGAATAAGAATGAACCAATTGGTTTAGTTGGGTCTTTTATTCCTGCTTTTGAACGAATTATAGCCTCAGTTACTTTCTCAACTGCCTCATCCTGACCTACAACTCTCTTATGAAGTTCTTCATCAAGATGTAATGTTTTATTTCTTTCTGATTCAGTTAACTTCTCAACCGGTATTCCTGTCCATCTTGAAATAATCTTTGCAATCTCTTCTTCTGTAACAGCCTCATGAACTAAAGTCATATTCTTATTCTTAATCTTTTCTTCCTCTTGTTCAAGCTGTTTATTAAGATTAGGAAGTTCTCCATATTTAAGTCTTGCTACTGTTTCTAAATCATACTTTCTTTCAGCAATTTCAATCTGATTATTTACCTCTTCAATCTTTTCCCTTATCTTCGAAAGATTGTCAACATTTGCTTTTTCATTTTCCCACTGTGCTAAAAGATTCTTAAATTCATCTTTCAATTCAGCAAGCTCTTTTTGCAATAACTCAAGTCTTTCCTTACTTAATCTGTCATCTTCTTTCTTAAGAGCTGTTTCTTCTATCTCAAGCTGCATAACCCTTCTCTTTAAATCATCTAGTTCTGTAGGCATAGAGTCAAGTTCCGTTTTAATTAATGCACATGCCTCATCAACCAAATCAATTGCCTTATCAGGTAGAAATCTGTCTGAAATATATCTGTTTGATAATGTAACCGCACTAACTATTGCTGAATCATTAATCTTAACTCCATGATATACTTCATAACGCTCTTTAAGTCCTCGTAATATCGAAATTGTATCTTCAATAGTTGGTTCATCTACCATAACAGGCTGAAATCTTCTCTCAAGTGCAGGGTCCTTTTCAATATA
>JAFQCK010000171.1 GCA_017416465.1 Lachnospiraceae bacterium
CGTCGGCCTTGGGGCTTTCCCGCAGCTCCCGCAGCAGGGTGGACATCCGGTCCTTGATTTCCTTCTTGTCGCCGAAGAGGCCGTAGTCGATGGCCATGAAGCCGGTTTTTGTTTTTATAAACTTCTTTGACGGATTGTTCAAAGGAGTTTTTCTTTTGGCAGAAAATAGTCAAATTGGGAGGTGTGAACATGGTGCGTAAATTGTGGTGGCGCTTATGCGCCGGAAAGATATGAATGTAACAGATAAGAGACAGTTGGCAAACAATATTCAGAATTTGGAGGATGATACTATGATGTATAATAATATTGACTTTGACACTTACTTTAAAAACTATCCGGATGAAAAGGGATATTTCGGAAAATACGGCGGTTCTTATATTCCACCGGAGTTACAGACAGCGATGAATGAAATTAGTGAGGCATATCAGACCATATGTAAGTCCAGAAAGTTTATCAGTGAGCTTCGTCGCATTCGTAAGGAATTTCAGGGCAGACCTACGCCGATTTCGCATCTGGCAAGACTTTCGGATAAGATAGGAACCGGAGTCCAGTTGTATGTAAAACGAGAAGATTTAAACCATACAGGTGCACATAAACTCAATCACTGTATGGGCGAGGTGCTTCTGGCAAAGTATATGGGTAAGAAAAAAGTAATTGCTGAGACTGGAGCAGGTCAGCATGGTGTGGCACTTGCAACAGCTGCTGCTTATTTTGGACTTGAATGTGATATTTATATGGGAGCTGTGGATATTAAGAAACAGGCACCTAATGTTGCAAGAATGAAGATACTTGGTGCCAGAGTTATAGAAGTGACAGATGGATTACAAACACTTAAAGAGGCTGTAGATGCGGCATTTATGGCATATTGTAAGGAGTATAAGGATGCTATTTACTGTATTGGCTCTGTTGTAGGTCCTCATCCGTTTCCTATGATGGTAAGAGATTTCCAAAGTGTGGTAGGAATTGAAGCTAGAGAACAGTTTCTGGATATGACAGGAGAACTTCCTGATGCAGTTGTTGCCTGTGTCGGTGGTGGTTCTAACGCCATGGGAGTGTTTTCTGGATTTTTAAATGATCCGGTTGATATTTACGGTGTAGAGCCTCTTGGAAGAGGTACTGCACTTGGAGATCATGCGGCAAGTCTTACCTACGGAGAAGAAGGAGTAATGCATGGGTTTAACAGTATTATGTTAAAGGATCAAAAAGGGGAACCGGCACCGGTATATTCCGTAGCCAGTGGTCTGGATTATCCGTCATCGGGACCGGAACATGCCTTTTTACATGACCTCGGCAGAGTGAAATATGATGTGGTAACTGATGATGAAACAATAGATGCTTTCTTTGAACTTTCACGTATGGAAGGTATTATTCCTGCGATTGAAAGCTCCCACGCAGTTGCTTATGGCATGAAGCTGGCAAAGCAGATGGGTAAAGGTTCTATTCTTATTAACCTTTCAGGAAGGGGAGATAAGGATATGGATTACATTATTGAGAAATGCGGAATAAAGTAACTTTCAGTTTAATGGAGACAGTTAACGAGAAAGGCTCTCGTCCTAATTAATTTTATCTATATTAATCACCAAGTCACTAATTACAGCATCATAATCAACTGGCATATCAGCAGAGTCAGCACCCGTTTTACCATCCTTATTCCCATTAATACTTAGATGAGCTTGTCTTTCAAGCTTTATTAATAAAAAGAGTATATCATTAATTGATTCTATATCATCAGATATAAAAGCATTAACACTTATTCCGGATGCATCTGCCAATTCATCCTGAGACATTTTCTTTATATTTCTATAGTATTTTATCTTTTCAGCAACAGATTTTGCATTTTTCTTTCTATTTCGCATTCGACATATTGAATTGTTTGAAACAGTATGATAATATAATAAGAACAAATGTTCTGTAAGTAAGCGTAAGATATATTTAATTATTATATGGTATATGATACTAAGGAGGGATGTGAACTATGGGAACGCTTAATGTTGATGGTACAGAAATACAGGTATTACAAATTGAAGAAGATGATTATATTTCTTTAACTGATATGGTTAGAAAAATTGATAATGGATCAGCGTTGATTGAGAAATGGCTTAGAAACAAAAACACAATAGAATTCCTAGGCATTTGGGAGAAAATGTATAACGAAGAGTTTAATACTAATGCTTATGATGATATAATGCAGGAGGCAGGGCTTAATCGTTTTATTATGTCTGTAAAACAGTGGGTAACAAGAACTAACTCTAAAGGGATTGTGGCTAAGGCTGGCAGGTATGGTGGAACATATGCTTATAAGGATATTGCTTTTGAATTTGCAAGTTGGGTGTCTCCACAATTCAAACTTTATTTGATTAAAGAGTTTGAACGGTTAAAAAAAGAGGAACAGATATTATTAGGGTGGAGTGCAAAAAGAGAACTCGCAAAAATCAATTACCATATACATACAGATGCCATAAAAACAAATCTGATTCCGGAAGAACTTACGACAAAACAAACCTCGGTTATATATGCATCAGAGGCAGATGTATTAAATATGGCATTGTTTGGAATGACAGCAAAGCAATGGCGTGATAATAACCCTGATAAAAAGGGAAATATAAGAGATTATGCAAGTGTTACAGAATTAATATGTCTTTCAAATATGGAAAATATTAATGCAATATTAATTGAGGATGGCTTAAGTCAGAAAGAGCGATTGATAAAGCTGAATAAGATTGCGATACATCAGATGTCCATTTTGGAATCACAGACAACAACAGTACTAAAATAGTTTTAATTCCCCCGAATTCGGGGGAATTAAAATATAGTGCTATTACAATAGGTGATTTGTTTTTTTGAACATATACCTAATTTGGATTATGATGTAGAATAACTAGTGGTGCGAAAGAAATTAGTGGCACTAAAATTATAAGAGTATGGTGCGTCAAATGAAGCAAGTGGTTTGTTAGGAATGAAATGTCAGGAAGAGATAAATTTGCTACAGATTGTAAGTATGCAGAAGAGATTCAACCGCAGCTATTACAATATTTATTGCCATTTTATTTAAAGTGTGTAAGAGAATGTGTTTTGGAAGAAAACCCTATAGCAAGGGATGTGTGTTGGGAGTTTAATACTGCATTGTTTGGAAATAAGAAAAGAATTATCAATGCGGTAGGAATTAAGAATTATCAGGATATTATGAGCTGTTACATTGAACTGGTATTAGAGAGTATGACTGTAAAAAGAAATGAGATTTTATATTGGGTACCTTTTTTTAATACTACGGTTGCATTGGCAGAGGATAATATAAAACAAATTTTTTCAAAGGTCTTACAAAGTACATCAGAAATCAAATATGCTTTTTTTCGTACCTTACCGTATTATTGTTTAAAGAAGGAGATAACCTGCTGGTAAACGGTAATGAAAAAGATTTTTGGAGATGAACTTTTACTATAAATAATTCTTTTTTTATGTTAAAATAGTATCTCTAAATATTGATACTGTAAGAGTAAATAAATTTAGGAAATATACTAAAAATGAGCGATTTAGTGTAAAAAATAAGTCGGATGACCTTATTATTTTACAACGAACTAAGGTTCTTCGCGATATAATTGCTCAGAAATGAGGACTGATATGAGTTTTACACATTTACATGTCCATACGGAATTTAGTTTGCTAGATGGCTCCTGTAAGATAAAAGAAATAGTAGCAAGAGCAAAGGAACTGGGAATGGACAGCCTTGCTATTACTGACCATGGGGTAATGTATGGTGCGATAGATTTTTACAAAGCAGCTAAGGATGTCGGAATAAAACCAATTATAGGGTGTGAAGTATATGTTGCAACAGGTTCAAGATTTGATAAAGAGGCAGGAACTAATGACAACAGATACTATCACCTTGTTTTGCTTGCGGAAAATAATACAGGTTACAGTAATCTTATGAAAATAGTATCTAAAGGTTTTGTGGACGGATTTTATTATAAGCCGAGAGTAGATTATGAGATTTTAGAAAAATATCATGAAGGAATTATTGCATTAAGTGCCTGTCTTGCAGGAGAAGTGCAGAGATATCTTGCAAGAGGTTTTTATGAAGAAGGAAAAAAGGCAGCATTAAAGCATTTAGAGATATTTGGTGAAGGCAATTATTTCCTTGAGTTACAGGACCATGGAATACCTGAACAAAAGATTGTTAATAACAGCCTTTTAAAGCTCAGTAAAGAAACAGGTATACCGCTTGTAGCGACTAATGATGTGCACTATATAAATGCAGATGATGCAGTACCACATGATATTTTATTATGTATTCAGACAGGAAAAAAAGTTTCAGATACAGATAGAATGAGATATGAGGGAGGACAGTATTATCTTAAGAGCGAAGAAGAGATGAAGCGATTATTTTCATATGCTCCGGAGGCTATTGAAAATACTCATGATATTGCAAACAGATGTAATATTGACATAGAGTTTGGTGTTTACAAGTTGCCTAAATATGAAGTGCCTGAAGGCTATACTTCATGGGAATACTTAAATTACCTTTGCAATCGAGGATTGAATGAAAAATATCCTGATGATGATGGTACACTTAGAGAACGACTTGATTATGAGCTCTCAATAATTAATGAGATGGGATTTGTTGATTACTTCTTAATAGTTTGGGATTTTATTAATTATGCTAAAAGTAATAATATAATAGTCGGACCGGGAAGAGGTTCTGCGGCAGGAAGTATAGTTTCATATTGTTTGTCCATAACTGATATAGACCCTATCAAATATGATTTGCTTTTCGAAAGATTCCTTAATCCTGAACGTGTATCAATGCCGGATATAGATATTGATTTTTGTTATGAGAACAGGCAGAAGGTTATTGATTATGTTGTTGAAAAATATGGTGAAGACAGGGTTGTGCAGATAGTTACATTTGGTACACTTGCGGCCAGAAATGTAATTAGGGATGTTGGAAGAGTATTGGATTTGCCTTATGCTACAGTAGACCAAGTAGCAAAAATGATACCTACTGAAATTGGAATTACTATTGAAAAAGCACTTGAAGGAAGTCAGGATTTTAAAAATCTCTACGAAAGCGATGAAGAGATTAAAAATCTTATAAATATGGCTAAAAGATTAGAGGGTTTACCAAGACATACTTCAATGCATGCGGCAGGTGTAGTAATCAGTCAGAAAGCGGTTGATGAATATGTACCACTTTCAAGGGCTTCAGACGGAACAATAACAACTCAGTATATTATGACAACACTTGAAGAACTTGGTCTTCTTAAAATGGATTTTCTTGGACTTAGGACACTTACTGTTATTCAAAATGCTGTAAGATTTGCGGAAAAGTCAACAGGGAAAAAGATAGATTTAAATAAAATAGATTATAATGATAAAAATGTACTTGATTATATTGGTACGGGAAAGACAGAAGGCGTGTTCCAGCTTGAAAGCGCCGGAATGAAAAGCTTCATGAAGGAATTAAAACCTGAAAGTCTTGAAGATATAATTGCAGGTATTTCTTTATATCGTCCGGGTCCTATGGATTTTATTCCAAAATATCTTGAAGGTAAGAACAATTCAGCAAGTATAACCTATGACTGTCCACAGCTTGAAAAGATTTTAAAACCTACATATGGGTGTATCGTGTATCAGGAACAGGTTATGCAGATAGTTAGAGAACTTGCAGGTTACACTTTAGGAAGAAGTGATTTAGTTAGACGAGCAATGTCTAAGAAGAAGCAAAGTGTAATGGAGCAGGAGAGAAAGAATTTTGTATATGGAAATGAGGCAGAAAATGTAGTTGGTTGTGTGGCTAATGGTGTAGATGAGAATGTTGCTATAAAAATCTATGATGAAATGATGGATTTTGCAAAATATGCATTTAATAAATCACACGCAGCAGCTTACGCAGTGGTTTCATATCAGACAGCATATCTTAAATATTATTATCCTGTTGAATATATGGCGGCGCTGATGACATCAGTAATTGAAAACAGCTCAAAGGTTTCTGAATATATTGTTAATTCAAGAAACATGGGAATTGAGATACTTCCTCCTGATATTAATGAGGGAGAAAGCGGATTTTCTGTAAAGGATGGTAAAATAAGATATGGACTTTGTGCCATTAAAAGTATTGGAAAATCTGTAATTGATTCGATTGTAGCTGAGCGAAATGCAGGTGGCAGATTTTTAAGTCTTAAAGATTTCGCAGAAAGGCTTTCGGGAAAAGAAGTTAATAAACGTACAGTTGAAAACTTTATAAAAGCAGGAGCGTTTGACAGTATTAATCCTAACAGGAGACAACTGATGGCAGTGTATGGAGCTGTAATTGATAGGGTGAATGATGAAAGGAAGAAGTCGATTACCGGCCAGATGAGTCTGTTTGATATAGTTTCGGATGAGGATAAGAGTGATTTTGATATAAAGTATCCTAATCTTCCGGATTACGAAAAAGAAGAAAAACTCTCTTTTGAAAAAGAAGTATTAAGTGTGTATGTTTCAGGACATCCTTTAGAAGAATATGAAGAAAAGATGAAAAAAAATGTTAAATCATATTCAAAAGATTTTATTATGGATGAAGAAGGGAATACTATTGTTAAGGATAATGAAAGAACTGTCATTGGAGGGATGGTAGAAGGCATTACAATGAAGACTACCCGAACAGGTAAAACGATGGCATTTATTACCGTTGAAGATTTGTACGGAACAGTGGAAGTACTGGTATTTCCTAATGTATTTGAAAAGTGCAGATACAAGATAAAGGCAGATGCAAAATTATTTATTAAGGGTAGAGTTACTGCGGATGATACACAAGTAAAGCTTATTTGTGAAGATATTATAGAATTTGACAGTACTCCTGTGGATTTGTGGATTCAGTTTAAAAATAAAGATGAATTTATGGAAAAAGAAAATATCCTTTTAAATGAGATGAAATTAAAAGATGGCAGAGATACAGTTATAGTATATCTTAGGGAAGAAAAGCAAAAGAAAGTGTATCCTAGAAATATGACTGTAAAGGCAGATAAAGAATTTGTTGATAAACTTTCAGGTATATTTGGAGAAACAAATGTAAAAGTAGTTGAAAAAAGCATTGAAATACATTGATAAATGTATTAAAATTGGAAAGTAGTCTTTTTGGAAATGATTTCTATATATTTTAATATTGAGAACATATGAAGTATTAAGAAATCTCCGATATGCTATTAAATATTTTGGAATTTTACATTATTTAAATTAACTTATATAGAGAAAGGAATTTGATTATGTCTAATAACATTGGAACAATAGGAGTTTTAACAAGTGGAGGAGATGCTCCGGGAATGAATGCTGCTATCAGAGCAGTTGTAAGAACAGCTATTTCTAAAGGATTAAAAGTAAAAGGAATAAAGAGAGGTTATGCAGGACTTCTTAATGAAGAGATTTTTGATATGGATACAACAAGTGTTGCTGATATCATTCAGAAAGGTGGAACTGTTTTATACACAGCAAGATGTGAAGAGTTTACAACAGCTGAAGGACAGGCAAGAGGTGCTGAGATTTGTAAAAAGCATGGTATTGAAGGTCTTGTTGTAATCGGTGGTGACGGTTCGTTTAAGGGAGCTCAGAAGTTATCACATTTAGGAATTAATACAATAGGTGTACCGGGAACAATCGATTTAGATATCGCTTGTTCAGAATATACAATAGGTTTTGATACAGCAGTAAATACAGCTATGGAAGCTATTGACAAGATTCGTGACACATCAACATCTCATGAAAGATGTAGCGTAATTGAAGTTATGGGTCGTCATGCAGGATATATCGCATTATGGTGTGGTATTGCCAATGGTGCAGAAGATATTCTTCTTCCTGAAAGATATGATGGTGACGAAGAGAAGCTTATTCAGCATATCAAGGATTCAAGAAAGAAAGGTAAAAAACACCACATCGTAATTAATGCTGAAGGCATAGGACATTCACAGTCGCTAGCTAAGAAGATTGAAGCAGAGACAGGAATGGAGACAAGAGCTACAATTCTTGGTCATATGCAAAGAGGTGGAAGTCCAACATGTAAGGACAGAGTGTATGCTTCAATAATGGGTGCGTATGCAGTAGACCTTTTATGTAAGGGTGCAAGTAACAGAGTAGTTGCATATGCAAATGGTGAATATGTTGATTATGAGATTGATGAAGCACTCGCAATGAAGAAAGATATTGATGATTATCAGTTTGATGTTAGCAAGAATCTTGCAAGATAATTTTAAAGGACTATATATAAAATGATTAGTTCAACAAGTAATGCACAGATAAAGAATATTATACAACTTCAGGCTAAGTCAAAGGCAAGAGAAAAGCAGAATTGCTTTATAGTTGAAGGAATAAGGATGTTTATGGAAGTTCCAGCCACAGATATTATAAAAATATATGTGGCTGAGAGCTTTTTTGTAAAATCTGCAGATAATGTAAAAGAAAAGATTAAAGCATCTGAATATGAAATAGTAACAGATGAAGTGTTTAAAAAGATTTCTGATACAAAGACTCCACAGGGAATAATGGTTATTGTTAGGAGAAGTGAAACTAATCTTAATGATATATTAGAGAATATTTCGGAAAAAAGTTTGTTTCTTATATTAGAAGATATACAGGACCCCGGCAATTTGGGCACAATTCTTAGGACATCAGAGGCCGGAGGAGTAACAGGAATTATAATGAGTAAGAACACTGTTGATATATACAATCCAAAAGTTGTTCGTTCAACTATGGGTTCAATATTCAGAGTTCCGTTTGTATATGTAGATGATTTGGAAATTGCAACGAAGAAACTTAAAGAAAACGGAGTAACTATATATGCTGCACATTTAAAAGGGAAATCTAACCATTTTGAAAAGGATTATAAAAAAGCATCAGCATTTATGCTTGGAAATGAAGGAAATGGTTTGACGGATAAGTTGGCAGATAAGGCACAGGAATATATAAGGATACCAATGCTTGGAGAAGTTGAATCATTAAATGTAGCAAATGCTGCTACTATATTAATATATGAAGCGTTGAGACAAAAGATGTAGATTGAAAAACACTGGTTTAAGCCAGTGTTTTTTATCATATAGGAAAGTAATGTTACAAAAAAAGACTACATACAAATGTATGTAGTCTTTATGTACTAATATTAAAGTTCTACGAAGTAATCTCCGTTTGATTCACCATTAACAACAAAATATGCTTTGTGTTCTTCAGGTTTTAAATAAATCTCTATAGTCTTAATATCTTCAAGTTTGCCCTGGAATCTTTCAACCCATACTGTTTTAACAGTTTCATAAATATTAGCAGTATTTACTTCTTTACCACTGAACTGAAGTAAATATGATACCTGTGGCTCAACAGCTTTCTTAGAAGTCTTCTTAGTAGTTGTAGTAGTTGTCTTAGTAGCAGCCTTCTTAGTAGTAGTAGCCTTTTTAGTAGTAGCTTTAGCTTCTGTAGTAGCTTTTGTAGCTTTCTTAGTAGTAGCTTTAGCTTCTGTAGTGCTTGCAGCAGTAGCTTTTGTTTCAGCTTCTGGCTTTGTTGCTTTAGTTGTTGCCATAATACAATCTTCCTCCTTAAATTTAGGAATAAATCCTAGGAGAATAATAAACCTTTATTGGAAATTTTGCAACATATTATGTATTTTTTATAAAAAGAATACATATTTTTGCCTTTTTTTAATGTAAAAATTATGCTAATTTACTAATGAAAATAGTAAAAATAAAGGAATTTGGTGATTTTGTTAAAATATTTTTGAAGGGTTGACAAATGAAATTCAGTCTGCTACAATACTTTCGTAATAATTTGTAATAAATTTGTAACAATTATGAATTAAAAAATTAATCTTTGGAGGTTTTCATGAAACTAAGTAGATTGTCAACGGTTGCAATATCTACTGCCATAATGACAATGTCAGGGTTTATGGTTGTTGGTACAGCACAGTTATTACCTACAGATAAGGTGAGTGAGAAGGCTGATAAGGAGATTTGCGTAGAAGCAGATACAGATATCGTATTAAAGGATACAGCACAGATTGAAGCTGTAGCAAAAGATATAGTTCAGGCGATACAGCCACAGGAGTTACTTGATACTTTAGAACAGAATGTTACTAAAGAGGAAGAAACTTTGGAAGTAACAGAAACAGAGGAAGAAGCAAAAGAAGAAGTTTCGGAATATGCTGATAAGTTTATGGTAAATGTCAGTGAGTACCTTAATGTTAGGGCTTCGGCGGATGAGAATTCAGAAGTAATCGGTAAGTTATATGCAGGTACAGGAGGAACAGTTATAGAAAAGGGTGCTGAGTGGACTAAGATTAGTTCCGGTAATGTTGAAGGATATGCATCAACTCAGTATTTAGTATTTGATAAAGATGTAGAAGCTATGGCTAAAGCATCCGGAGCAATAAAAGCTACTATAACAGGTGAATCTATTCGTGTAAGAAAAGGTGCAGGAACTGATTTCGGTGTATGGGGACTTGTATTTACAGATGAAGTTTATACAGTAGTTAGTTCTGAAGGTGAATGGATAGCTATTAACTTCGAAGGTGAGACAGGGTATATTTCAGCAGATTATGCTACTGTTAAGTTATCTATACCGGCAGGTATTACAATTGAAGAAGAATTAGAACAGATTAGAATAGAAGAAGAAAGAAAGAGACAGGAAGAGTTAGAAAGACAGCGTAAGATTGAAGAAGCTAAGGCAGAAGCTAAAAGAGTAGCAGCTGCAAGTCAGTTTGTTGAGACAGTTCAGACTTCTCCATATAATCTTACAGAAGATGATGTTTATTTATTAGCTTGTCTTGTTCATTCAGAAGCAGGTTATGAACCATACGAAGGAAAGCTTGCTGTTGCAAACGTAGTCTTGAACAGATTGAATGGCGGATATTATGGAGATACTATTTCAGATGTAATTTACGCAAAAGGTCAGTTTTCGGTAGTACCTATGGGAAGACTTGCTCAGGTTTTAGCACAGGGACCTAATGCAGAATCAATCAGAGCTGCACAAGAAGCTGTATCAGGAGTTAATAACGTTCCTGATTATGCAAGCTTCCGTTCATGCAGAGTAGCTAATTATTCAAGCTATAATAACTATACAATAATTGGTTCGCAGGTATTTTTTAATTAAGATTTATTTAAAGATTGTACTTAGAAATAGGTACAATCTTTTTTTGTAGCAAAAGCTCTGCAAGTGAAGTGATGCTTGCACAAATGCTTTATCGTATGTTAAACACTACATTAAAAAAGATTATGATACAGAAATAAATACTTGTAAATTGAAATATAATAGATTATTATGTAGTCATATAAGGTTTTTTACATATTATGATTATAAATTTATATATGTAAAGAAGTGCCTTTACAAATTAATTGCTTCGGAATGGAGGGATAATATGGCTTCGATTTGTTGGCTGGTTGTTTTTTTGATTTTACTTGGTGTCGAAATTGGGACATTAGGACTCACAACAATCTGGTTTGCAATAGGTTCGTTAGCTGCATTTATTACAACACTATTTGATGCTGAATTTATTGTACAGATTGTAGTATTCTTAGTGGTATCAATTGTTACACTTATATTTGTCAGACCTTTCTTTAAAAAATATTTAGATAAAGGAAAGGTTAATACCAATATTGATGAAGTAATAGGAAAAACAGCAATGGTAACTAAGGCTATTATGGGAGCCGGAACTTTTGGTGAAGCAAATTTAGACGGTGAGATTTGGATGATAAAGTCAGAAAATAATGAACTTATCAAAGAAAATGAAATCGTGGAAATTGTTTCGGTAGAAGGAGTAAAATTAATTGTTAGAAGAAAGGATGAGAGAAAATGATTTTAGCAAGTGAAGCAGGATTAATAACAACAATAATTATAACAATAGTACTTATAGCGATTATCGGTTCATGTATACGAATTGTTCCACAGACACAGGCATATGTCATTGAAAGATTAGGTGGATATAAAACTACATGGTCAGTAGGTTTACACTTTAAAGCACCTATTATTGATAAGGTTGCGAGAAGAGTAATGTTAAAAGAACAGGTTGTGGATTTCCCACCACAGTCAGTTATTACAAAGGATAATGTTACAATGAAGATTGATACAGTAGTATTTTTTCAGATAACAGACCCTAAATGTTATGCGTACGGTGTTGAAAAGCCTATTATGGCGATTGAGAACCTTACAGCAACAACACTTAGAAATATTATTGGTGATCTTGAATTAGACCAGACACTTACATCAAGAGAAACAATTAATGCTAAGATGAGAGAATCTCTTGATATAGCAACAGACCCATGGGGAATTAAAGTTCGAAGAGTGGAACTTAAAAATATTATCCCACCTCCAGCTATTCATGAAGCAATGGAAAAACAGATGAAGGCAGAACGTGAAAGACGTGAAGCTATCCTTAGAGCAGAAGGTGAAAAGACATCAACAATTCTCGTTGCAGAGGGTAAAAAATCAGAAGCAATTCTTGCAGCTGAGGCTGAAAAAGAGGCAGAGATTCTTAGAGCTGAAGCTAAGAAGGAAGCTACTATTAGAGAAGCAGAAGGTCAGGCACAGGCTATCTTAGCTGTACAGCAGGCTAACGCAGAAGGTATAAAAGCAATAAAAGAAGCAGGAGCAGATGCTACAGTTATTCAATTGAAGAGTCTTGAGGCATTTGAAAAGGTTGCAGATGGAAAGGCTACAAAGATTATTATTCCTTCAGAAATCCAAGGATTTGCAGGGAATATAAAAGCTTTAACAGAAGTTATTAATGAAAAATAAGAAAGGTGAAAAACTATATGAAAAAGAATATTAAGAAATGTTTGGCAATTGGTCTGGTTTCAATAATGTCACTTTCAATGTTTACAGGTTGTGGAACTAAGAAAGAAAATAATGATAAAAAAGATGATAAAGTAAAAGTTTCAAAGGTAGATATTGAATTAAAAGATTTGTTATCAGAAGCAGCTATTTCAATAGCAGATATTGAGACAGTAAAGCTTGGTGTGGGTGGAAGTGTTAAACTTAAATACATTTCAGAAGACATGGATATGGATATTTCAGGAGACGCTAAGCTTGAAGGAATAGCAGCTGTGGATGAGCCTAAATTCAATGCAACAGGTTCTTTGAATTATGAATTAGGAATGAGTGGAACAAAATTATCAGGAGATTATACCCTTGAGGCTTATGCTGATACACTCGATGAAGAAATGAGTATTTATGCAAAAATAAATGATGAAGACTGGATGACAGAAGCGGGTGATGTTTCTGAGTATATGGAAGAGATTGGATATTTGAAAGAAAATATTGAAGAACTTTCTACTATGATTGAAGAGATAGATTTTTCAGTGCTTGATGAATATAAGGATTACATCAGACTTGAAGACAAAACAAAGATAGTTGATGGTGTGGAATGTTATGTTGTATCAGCTAATTTAAATAAGGAACAGCTCAAAGAATTATATGAAGAGTTCGAGGGTGATGCAAGTGAAATGGAAGAAGAGCTTGATACAGTTAAAGATTTTGCCATTACATGTGAATTTTTATTTGATAAATCAAATTGTGCTCCTGCAAAGTTTGGTGTAGATATGAGTATGACTATTGAAGAGGGAGATGAAACAATAGAAGTTGAGAGCTTGGGATTTGAGATGAGCTTAGGAGTTAATACAAAAGATAAGATTAAAGATGTTCCGGCAGAAGCAAAAGATAATGCCGGTCCTGCTGATATGAATATTGCAGATATATTATATTAATTATGAATTAAAATTGGTTATTTAAATGTAGTAAAAGATGCTATTCAATAGTGGATGGCATCTTTTTTGATTCCACATTTTTATAGCTTTAACTTGACAAAATTATATGAATATGGGAAGATTAAAAGATATTAAATAATGTCAGAAATCAATATTAGAATAATGATTAAAGCTAATTTTAATATATAACAGAAAAGAGAGGTTTTTATATATGGGTAAAGTAGATTTAACAGGAAGAGATTTTCTCACACTTAAGGATTTTACAAGTGAAGAAATAGAATATTTAATTGATTATGCAAAGGAGTTAAAAGATAAGAAGAAAAAGGGAGAAAGAGTTGACAATTACAGAGGTCAAAACGTTGCACTCATATTTGAAAAGACAAGTACAAGAACAAGATGTTCATTTGAAGTTGCAGCCCATGATTTAGGAATGGGTTCTACATATTTAGACCCTAAGAGCTCACAGATTGGTAAGAAAGAAAGTATTGCAGATACAGCGCGAGTTTTATCAGGAATGTTTGATGGAATTGAATATAGAGGATTTGGACAGGAGATAGTTGAGGAGCTTGCAAAGTATTCAAAAGTTCCTGTATGGAATGGACTCACAGATGAATATCATCCAACACAGATGATTGCGGATATGCTTACTATAAAAGAGAAGTTTGGAAAACTTAAAGGGATTAAATTAGTATATATGGGTGATGCGAGATTTAATATGGGTAACTCACTTATGATTGCATGTTCTAAATTAGGAATGGATTTTGTTGCATGTACAAATAAAGACTATTTCCCAGAGAAAGAATTAGTAGATTTATGCTTGGAATATTGTAAGGAATCAGGTGCTACTGTAACACTTACTGAAGATGTTAAAGTCGGTACAAAAGATGCTGATGTAATCTATACGGATGTATGGGTATCAATGGGTGAACCTGATAATATTTGGGAAGAAAGAATTAAAGCATTATTGCCATATCAGGTTAATAAAGAAGCTATGTCAAATGCTAAGCAGGCAGCAATATTTATGCACTGTTTGCCTGCATATCATGATTTAAAGACTGAAGTAGGAAGAGAAGTGTTTGAAAAGTTTGGTTTATCTGAAATAGAAGTAACTAATGAAGTGTTTGAGTCTGAACAGTCAGTAGTATTTGAAGAAGCAGAGAATAGAATGCATTCAATTAAAGCTATAATGGCAGCAACACTTAAACCAAGTGTTTAAAAAGAGAGGAAATGAAAATAATGTCATTTTCAAGTAAAAAACGTTCAAGAAATGAAAGAAGAGTTAGAAATGTTAATTCAGTAGGAAATGCTCTGGATATAATAAATCTTATATTAGGAATATTGGTAATTATATTTACATTTATTATTGTTATTAATTTAAAGAAAAATGAAAAGATGTTTGCTCCGGCATTTTTATCCGCATCACTTATGAATATTTGTATGGGAATTAAGTACTATAAAAGACATGAGATAATTAAGTCGATTGCACTTATGATTGCAGGAATATTTTTAATGGTAATGACTGTTATATCATTTATGGCATTTTGGTAAAATAATAATGTGAATGCCTTTTAATAAAGAAACGACTAATGGATATTAATATAAATAAAGGATTTGATTAAATAAAATGAATGAAAATGTAGTGTTATGTGGTTCAAATTATTATGAGCAGAAATATTACTTAAACCCTGATTTTGATAATTTGCCTGACAGAGTAAAAGATGAGTTAAAGATAATGTGTGTATTATTCACAGAAGATATAGGTGGAATTCTTACACTTGAATTTGAAGAAGATGGAACTTTGGAATTTAAGACTATCTGTGATGAGTATGATGTGTTATATGATGAGATTGGCTGTGGATTAAAGATTAAGCAGTTACAGAACGAAAAGAGAGAATTGCTCGAATCTTTAGAGATGTTTTATAAAGTATTTGTACTTGGAATGGAAGAATAAGTTAAAGAAAGGATAGTTAATTAGCAATGTTATTAGTAGTAGATGTTGGAAATACAAATATTACACTTGGCGTATTTGATGGTGATGTAATTAATGCAACATTTAGAATTACAACTAAGATTCAGAGAACATCTGATGAATTTGGTATGCTGATTATGAATCTGCTGGATAGCAGAATGATAGATAGAACAAAGATTGAAGATGTAATTATTTCTTCAGTGGTTCCAGATGTAATGCATTCATTTGAAAATGCAGTAATAAAATATCTTGAGTTAAAACCTATTATTGTCGGTCCTGGTGTTAAGACAGGTATTAAGATGGTAACAGGAAATGCACACGAGATTGGTGCGGACAGAATAGTAGATGCAGTTGGAGCATATGATACTTATGGTGGTCCGGTTATAGTGATTGATTTTGGAACAGCAACAACTTATGACTACATTACTGAAGATGGAGCATTTGCAGCAGGAATAACCTCGCCGGGGATTAAGATTTGCGCTAAGGCTTTATGGCAGGACGCAGCAAAGTTACCTGCAATAGAGATTAAGAAGCCTGATTCTATTCTTGCAAAGGATACAATATCAAGTATGCAGGCTGGGCTTGTTTATGGAAATATTGGTCAGACTGAATATATTATTAAGAAAATTAAGGAAGAGACAGGATTAGAGAATATTAAAGTAGTTGCTACGGGAGGACTAGGTAAAATAATTTCTGATGCAACAGATATGATAGATATTTATGATAGTAATCTTACACTTAAAGGACTTAAGCTTATTTATTCAAAGAATAAGAATAGATAAAATGGAGATTGATTATACAGATGCAGATTGGAAATATAAATATTGAAAATAACCTGGTGCTTGCACCTATGGCAGGTGTTACTGATTTGCCATTTAGGAGGATTTGCAAGGAAATGGGATGTGGTCTTTTATATACCGAGATGGTGAGTGCAAAAGCAATCCTATATAAGAATAAGAATACGGAACCTTTAATGGAGACAAATTCTTTTGAAAATCCGATAGCAGTTCAGATATTTGGTTCAGACCCTGACATAATGGCTGATATGGCAGCTAAGATAGAGACAGAAAGAAGTTTCGATATCATAGATATTAATATGGGGTGTCCGGTTCCAAAGATTGTAAATAATCATGAAGGAAGTGCTCTTATGAAAGAGCCAAAGTTAGTAGAAGAAATTCTAAAAAAGATTGTTTCAAAGGTCAGTATACCTGTAACAATCAAGATAAGAAAAGGTTTTGATGAGAATAATGTAAATGCTGTAGAGATAGCTAAAATAGCTGAAGCTTGTGGAGTAAGTGCGATTGCGGTGCATGGAAGAACAAGAGAACAGTATTATAGTGGAAAAGCAGATTATTCTATAATTAAAGCTGTTAAAGAAAGTGTTTCAATTCCTGTAATCGGAAATGGAGATATCTGTGGTGTAGAGGATGCAAAGCGTATGTATGAGACAACCGGCTGTGATGCAATTATGATTGGCAGGGCAGCAAGAGGAAATCCATGGATATTTAAAGAGATTAGTGCATATTATAAAGAGGGAGTTGTTTTAGAAAGACCGACTATGGATGAGGTCAGAGAAATGATTTTAAGACATGCGAGAATGCTTATAGAGTGTAAAGGTGAATATACAGGAATTAGGGAAATGAGAAAGCATGTTGCGTGGTATACTCAAGGCATGCCTCATTCTTCATCTCTTAGAAATAAAGTTAATCAGTTAGAGAATTATGAAGAATTAAAAAGGTTGATTCAACCTTGACATTAGGGAATCTTTAGGCTATAATCGGTGTTTAAGTATGGCAAAATAATGAAAGCTTAATGTTTTATATAATGTTAAAAGCGTGCCAAAACTTCGTTGAAGTCAGAGGCATTTAATAATGCGTAAAAGTATGTTAAAAATATGCCAAATATTCATAGAATTTTAGGCATATTTAATACTGTGTAAAAGTTTATGATTAAATTATAATAAAATGTGGAAAGGTGTAGTAAAATGGCAGACAAGAAAAATATTTTAACTTACTCAGGATTGAAGAAGTTACAGAATGAATTAGAGGAATTAAAGGTAGTAAAGCGTAAAGAAATCGCTGATAAAATCAAAGAAGCAAGAGAACAGGGAGATTTATCAGAAAATGCTGAGTATGATGCTGCTAAAGAAGAACAGGGTCATATCGAAAAGAGAATTGAAGATATTGAAAAGATTCTCAAGAATGCAGAAGTTGTAGATGAAGATGAAATTGACCTTGATAAGATAAATGTAGGTTGTAAGGTTAAAATCTTTGATGTTGAATTTGATGAAGAATTAGAATTATTTATTGTTGGTTCAACAGAGGCTGACAGTCTTAATAATAAGATTTCTAACGAATCACCACTTGGAAAAGCATTAATCGGTGCAAAAGTTGGTGAAACAATTCAGGTTGATACACAGGCAGGAGTATCTGATTACAAAGTATTAGATATTCAGAGAATAGCATAATAAATATATATGGAAAAGACAATTAAGTGTATGTAAAAAATTTATATTATTAAAATTGTATAGTAATGTAAATGAATTAGTTACAGCATTTAATTTAAGAATGGATAAAGGAGTGGAAACATTGGAACAGCAGAATAATGCACAGAACAAGAATGTTCAGGAACAGGATATTAATCAGCTTTTAAAGGTTAGAAGAGAGAAGCTTGCGCAGTTACAGGAAGAGGGAAAAGACCCATTTGTGATTACAAAGTTTGATGTAACTCATCATAGTCAGGATGTTAAGGATAATTTTGAAGAGCTTAATGGAAAGACAGTAACTATTGCAGGAAGAATGATGTCAAAACGTGTTATGGGTAAAGCATCTTTTTGTAATGTTCAGGATTTAAAAGGAAATATCCAGTCATATGTTGCAAGAGACAGCGTTGGCGAAGATGTATATAAAGATTTCAAGAAATTTGATATCGGTGATATCATTGGAATTACAGGTGAAGTATTTGAAACTAAGACAGGTGAGAAGTCTATCCATGCATCAGCAATTACTTTATTATCAAAGAGTTTACAGATTCTTCCTGAGAAATTCCATGGTCTTACAAATACAGACTTAAGATATCGTCAGAGATACGTTGATTTAATTACTAACAGTGGTGTTAAAGATACATTTATTAAACGTTCAAAAATTATTACAGCTATTCGTAAATACCTTGATACACAGGGATTTATGGAAGTTGAGACTCCAATGCTTGTAGCTAATGCAGGTGGTGCAGCTGCAAGACCATTCGAGACACATTTCAATGCGCTTGATGAAGACCTTAAGCTTAGAATTTCTCTTGAGCTTTACCTTAAGAGACTTATCGTAGGTGGTCTTGAAAGAGTATACGAAATCGGACGAGTTTTCCGTAACGAAGGTCTTGATACAAGACATAATCCTGAATTTACTCTTATGGAGTTATATCAGGCATATACAGATTACAATGGTATGATGGACTTAACAGAGAATATGTTCAGACATGTTGCAAATGAGGTTCTTGGTACAACAACAATTACTTACAACGGAATTGAAATGGACCTTGGAAAACCATTTGAAAGAATTACAATGGTTGACGCTGTTAAGAAGTATTCAGGTGTTGATTTCAATGAAATCAATACTCTTGAAGAAGCAAGAGCTATTGCAAAAGAAAAACATGTTGAATTTGAAGAAAGACATAAAAAAGGTGATATCCTTAACCTTTTCTTCGAAGAGTTTGTTGAGGAACATTTAATTCAGCCTACATTTGTTATGGATCATCCAATAGAGATTTCTCCACTTACTAAGAAGAAACCTGAGAATCCTGATTATGTAGAACGTTTTGAGCTTTTTATGAATGGTTGGGAAATGTGTAACGCTTATTCAGAGCTTAACGACCCAATTGACCAAAGAGAACGTTTCAAAGCACAGGAAGAACAGCTTGCGCAGGGTGATGAGGAAGCTAACACAACAGATGAGGACTTCCTTAATGCACTTGATATCGGTATGCCTCCAACAGGTGGTATCGGATATGGTATTGACAGACTTGTTATGTTGCTTACAGATTCGCCTGCGATTAGGGATGTGTTGTTGTTCCCGACGATGAAGTCATTAGACAAATAAAGCCAGTATTTTCAAGGGTTTGAAGGGCATATTATCATGTTACTGCAACAAAGGTGCAACAAATTTTAAACGAATAATACGGAATAATAC
>JAFQCK010000172.1 GCA_017416465.1 Lachnospiraceae bacterium
AAAATAATATTTTTTGCTTCCTCTGAAATCCAGTTTTCCTTTTTAATTGCTGTATAACTGTAAATCGGGTGCTTTTTGTATTCTTCCTGATCCTTTGCCGGTAATAAATGAATATCCTGATTCTCATAGCGCACTACTAGATATCTCAGACCAATATCATGAAGTAACGCACTGACACTTATGTCATATACTTCTTTTTCAGACAGTTTCATCTTAAGTGCAATCAAAGTAGCAATCGTACAAGTAGTAAGAGAATGTTCATAAATATCTGCGCTTCTCTCTTTAATATCATAAACACGCTCTACAACTGCATCTTCTTCTAAAATATCAACAATAATATTTTGTGCAGTGTCTGCAATCTCCTTCAACCCTTCTGTCTGCTGGTATACATGCAACTCTAAGATATCTTTTACCTTATTCTTAATCTTTGATTCCACATCATCCTTGAGAATTGTTATCTCCTCAAGTGTCAGTCTTGATTCATCTTCCTTCTTCTCCTCAATATAAACAGTTACAATGGAAAGATCTCGAAGCTTGTCAATATAGGCTTCCTTTATTTCCGTTCCTTTTCCAAGTAATACGGTATAATCTTCTAATAAAACATCTTTGGCAAGTACATCGCCTACTTTTAAATCTTCTACTGTAATTAATTTCATAAAGAGTTCCCCTTTCTCTTATTCCGCATCAGGATTTAATGCCGTTCCCTGCATCGCTCTTTCTACTGCTACTTTTTCTTCGTTACTTAAATCTATGGCTGATGTTCCATTTTTAATTCTTTTTGTGTAAGAATAGCATCCTTCACTGCTATGTACAGAATTTAACAGAATACCATTATCATTCTCATCTAGTAAAACCAGCGCAAAACTAAGCTTTCCTCCCATTTCTTTAAACGCATCATATTTTACAAGACCCATTTTTTGGAAATTTAATTTCTGTTTGTTAAATAACTCTGCTATATCTTTTCTATTCTTTTCTACCTGATTTTTAATAAATGTATTATCTTCATATAGTTTCATAATATCTGTTTCCAGACTACCTGCATTCTTACCCTGCATAAATTTTTTATATTTTTTCTTAAATCCACTTATTTGTAAAAATGCTATTACTATCATAATTAATAAAATCAAATTAATAATTAATAGTGCTAGAAATAAATATCCTACATCAACAGAACCTAGTCCTATCATCTTTAAAAAATTACTATTCATTATTTAAATCCCCTTTTCCCTACTTATGACTGCTTCATAGTAGATAAAAACTCTATTAATCTATCTAAATCTTCATTAGAATAAAACTCAATTTCAATCTTTCCTGCTCCATTTTTACCTTTTGCATTAATAGATACTTTTCTACTAAGTTTTTCTTTTAATCTATCCTCAATATCTTGATAAATATATTGTAGGTTTTTCGGAGTTTCTTCTTTTTTAGGCTTATCATCAGGTTTTAAAATTGTCTTAACTAACTTCTCAACTTCTCTTACACTCAACTTTTCGTCAAAGATTCTCTGAGCAAGCTGCAGCTGCTGTTCTTCATCCTCAATTGGTATCAAAGCTCTGGCATGACCGGTTGACAACATATCATCAATAATCATCTGTTGAACACCATCACAAAGTTTTAGTAAGCGCATACTATTGGTAACAGTAGTTCTGCTCTTGGATACACGCTCAGCAACTTCATCCTGTTTCAAATTAAACTCTTCTAACAATCTCTTATATGCCAATGCTTCTTCAATTGGATTTAAATCTTCTCTTTGAATATTTTCAATTAAAGATATTTCTACAATTTCCTGATTTGTATAATTTCTTATTATAACCGGAACTTCCTTTAGTCCTGCAAGTTTTGCCGCACGCCATCTTCTTTCTCCGGCGATAATTTCGTAATAGTCACCTCTGTCTTGAACTAAGATTGGTTGCAAAAGACCAAACTGTTTAATGGAATCTGCCAACTCTTGTAATGCATCTTCATCAAAATGCTTTCTAGGCTGTTCTCTATTTGGTTCAACCTTTGTAATCTTTACAATTGTCTCTGCTTCACTTGTTCCCTTTTGTTCCTCATTTCCTTTTTTCGGTGGCACATATTCTGAAGGAATTAAGGTATCTAATCCTTTTCCTAATCCTTTTCCTTTTATAGCCATCTGCTATTCTCCTTTATTTGTTTATAACTATTAACTGTAATTATTCAGTACCTTCATAATTACGTGGCATCAAAGATGCCATGCATTTATCCATCTTAAATTTGCTTCAGCAAATTTCCTCGGCTAATTTGCCGTACAAATAGGATTTTTGTGTCACAATCCATCTAGAATTATTTCACACTAGTATTATGAACTACTACTTATTGCTTTTAATTATTTCCGCAGCTAAAGACAAATAACTTTCCGCACCTGCTGACTTTGGATCATATATATTGATTGGTTCTCCATGGCTTGGTGCTTCTGCTAAACGAATATTTCTTGGAATTACCGTTTTATATATCTTCTGTTTCAAGTTATTTTTTACATTTTCAACAACCTGTGCAGACAAATTGGTTCTGGAATCGTACATTGTAAAAACAACCCCTTCCATATCCAAATCAGGATTCAATCTCTCTTTCACCAAATTGACCGTATGAATAAGCTGGCTTAACCCTTCCAAGGCATAATACTCACACTGAATTGGAACCAATACTGAATCAGCCGTTGTCATAGCATTGACTGTTAACATGCTTAATGATGGCGGGCAATCAATAATTATATAATCATATCTATCTCTTACCCAATCTACTTCATTCTTTAAAATATACTCTTTTCTCTCTACTCCAATGAGTTCTATCTCGGCTGCCGCAAGATTTACATTAGATGGCAATATTGATACATTCTTAATGACATCCTTTACTATACAATCTTCAATTGAACATTCTCCAAGCATTAGTTCATATATGGTATTCTCTAATTCATTTTTTTCAATACCATATCCACTTGTTGTATTTCCCTGAGGATCAATATCAATTACCAATACTTTTTTACCTTTTTGTGCAATACATGCAGACAAATTAATTGATGTTGTTGTTTTTCCAACTCCACCCTTTTGGTTAGCAATCGCAATTATTTTTCCCATTTTGATCCTCCTAATTTTTTGTTTCTGTATATGATTATATCACTAATAGATATGATATGCTAGAAAGTTTTGTATTTTATTTTAAAGATAATATGGAAATTACTTATGTTACTAATTTTTGAATAATGTAAATGTTTCACGTGAAACATTCATCTTATAAGATATTATTACATTAAATTCAGGTTTTGCGTGTTAAAGTAAGCCATGCACAGATGTGCCGAATTAGCTGCGGGAGCTTGCTCACGGGCAGACATATTCGAGCGAAGCTGTATACGACGAACGCCGCGACAACGAGCAACTATGTTGCGAGCGGTCGGTATGGCTCATGTGGTGAAAAGCTATGTTTAAATATATGCAAAAAAATAGTTCTTCTATGTCCAAAATATGTATTATGCTAAGTATTTAAATCTATAAATTCATCAACTTTTCATTCTAACGAAGTGTAGC
>JAFQCK010000028.1 GCA_017416465.1 Lachnospiraceae bacterium
AAATACATTCGAATAATTAATCTTTATCATGAGAAAGAGGATTTTATGTGGCAGTTATTTGGAATTGATACTACACTTCAAGATACGATAGATTATTGGGATGAATAGAACAGAAGATTGAATTTTCGCATGAGATATATTGAATTATTTTTAGTAATATGATAACACAGTGGGAACGAATGTTCCTGGGATGAGGTGTAAGGAATGGAGTCGGAATTAATATTATATACAACGGAAGATGGCATTACAAAGGTTGATGTTACGTTTGTAGATGAAACGGTTTGGTTAACACAGGAACAAATGGCAGATTTGTTTCAAAAATCCAAATCAACGATAAATGAGCATATTAAAAATATATATTCAGATGGTGAACTTGATGAGAGTAGTACTATGAGAAAATTCGGAAATTCCGAATTTTCTACGAAACCTACAAATTATTATAACTTGGACATGATAATATCGGTTGGATATCGTGTCAGGTCGCAACGAGGAGTACAATTTCGAATATGGGCTTCTGGAATACTAAAGGAATATATGCGAAAAGGTTTTGCCATGGATGACCAACGGTTAAAAGAATTGGGTGGCGGCGGATACTTTAAAGAGTTACTTGAGCGTATTAGAGATATTCGTGCATCTGAAAAAGTTTTTTATCGTCAAATTCTGGAAATTTATGCTACCAGTATTGATTATAATCCTATAGCAGAGGAATCTATTCTATTTTTTAAAAAGGTACAGAATAAAATTCACTATGCTGTATCAGGTGAAACTGCAGCGGAGGTTATATATCATAGAGCTGATGCTGAAAAAGAGTTTATGGGATTAATGAGTTTTTCGGGAGAACATCCCACTTTAAAGGAAGCAAAGATAGCAAAAAATTATCTTGATGAGAAAGAATTGCGAGCTATGGGACAACTTGTTTCAGGTTATTTGGATTTTGCTGAGAGACAGGCGGAACGTGAAGTGGCTATGACCATGAAAGATTGGGCGCAACACCTTGATAGAATATTGGTTTCTACAGGAGAACAATTATTAGAAGGGAATGGTTCAATCTCACATATACAAGCAATGAACAAAGCTGAAACAGAATATAAAAAATACAAGCAAAAGACTATCAGTTCTGTTGAGAGAGAATACTTGGATGCTATTAAACAGATACAGAAAGATAGTAAAAAGAAGATTTGAATTCTACGGTGGATGTGGCGAAGGAGTAACGCGGTCGCGGATGCGTGATTGATATGTATGCAATGGGGTATCTGCGGCGATTTCGTGGGTGCAATTCCTACCATCTGCCATATGGTTAGTTATGAGTTGAAACGAAAAGAAATCTTTTGAGGTGTGGCTGTGGCTGAATATAAATTTATCAGTGAAAATACAATAGAATATTTGTCATTACACGATTGCCAGTGTTCAAGGCTATACTATGCAGATACGGCTTTGATTTTTGAAATGGAATGGATGGAGGTTTTAGCGACACATCCGAATAATCCGTTTGATAAATCATATCAATCAACAGAGGGAAAAATTATTTTGCTTAATCCTGTTGTTGAGCTTGGGATATTGCTTACAGACGCTTCGCAAAGTGACGAGTCGATGAGCAATATAGAAGGTGTAGATATTTCTGATTTTGAGGTACTTGATTTTAATAAGGAATCAAATGGTAATGAATATAAACTCAAGTTGTTTGGACAATTTGATGCACATTCGAAATATGATTTTATTCAAATGAGTATCAAGTATTCTTCTTCAAAAGTAATGTTTAATGAGCTGACAGAAGTATCTTGGTTTGAAGATAAGCGATTCTTTTTACAACAATAATTTTTTGCTTTTTGGGAAGATAAATAGATAGGAAAATTTCAGGTTGGACTTGTGTATAATCAAACACACCATATCAATTTGTCAGACAATGTCTGACAAATTATAAAAAAAGAGAACTAATATTAATTTATATAGCCAATACAAATTCTAACAACTTTGTATTGGCTATTTTTTGTTGATTTTAACTTTGCCGGTAGAATCTCTAACAATAAGCTCGGCTCTTAATATAGACTTGCTTACCGGAATATTATTTATCAGACACTCAAGTACATTCATGGCATTTCTTCCTAGATTAAGTCTGTCCTGTCTTATGGTGGTAAGTTGAGGAGTTACATTAAGGCATAATGGCAAATCGTCAAATCCGATTATACTTATATCTTCCGGAACTTTTAATCCACGTTTCTGAACTTCGGAAATTGCACCGGTTGCAATCAAATCACTTGCACATATTATTGCTGTGGCACCGTAATCTAAGAATTTAGGAACGTGATATTTTGCACAGTCGGGAACGTAATATCCTGATTCAAGTAAATGAGGGTCAACATATAAATCATGTTCTTTCATAGCTCTTTGAAATGCTTCTGTGTGTTCGTTTGAAACTTTTGCATTTTTTGCGCCATTTAAAAAAGCGATTTTGGTATGTCCCAGTTCATACAAATGATTAACTGCAAGTCCAATTCCTTCGTTGCCATCAGTACCTACATATCCAACTTTTGGATTATTAGGAATATAGTTATCAAAAAGTACAGTTGGAATTCTTGTTTTACTAAACTGTACACTGTAATCGCTATGCATTGAGAAGCCAATCATAAAAGCACCGCTGTATTGGTTCATAAGCATAAATTTATCATATTCATTTCTTGTTTGTGCATTTAAGTTTGATGGAATTACATCAACAGCCCAATTTCTTAATGTAGCTGCCTGTTTGAAACCGTTAATAAGGTCGTAACCAAACTCATCTCTGTTTTCGTAATCCATATTTTCTATATACACGCAAACTTTTCTTTCGAAATTCTCAGATTGATTTCTTAAGATGTTTTTTCGTTTTGGGGTATAACCAAGCTCAATGGCAGCTTCAATAACACGCTGCTTGGTTTCATCACTTATATCTGTTGCATTGTTAAGTCCTTTTGAAACGGTACTTACGGATATACCTAAATGGTTAGCAATATCTTTAATACTTACCATAATGACCCTCTTTTCTATAATAATTTGAATGTCATAATTTTCATTACAATTAAATTTGTGAAAGTATGATTTGCCTGTAATATATTATGGGTAAATTGTTACCATAAATTAGAAAATAATTTAAAATAGTACTTGACAAATACAATCATACCAAATTGATAATAATTTATCAATATGTAATTTTCGTAAATTTTCGAAAAATTACGAAAAAATAAGCTAAAAATTAAATTTACTAAATATTTGCCAATTATTAACTTGACGCTTATATTAGCGAATGTTAAAATGATAGTGTATTTCGGAAAATTTTAAACGAGGTGAAAAGATGGCTGAGATGAAGAATGTTGAAAAAGGCAATTCTTTGAAACGTGGAGCCGGCTTGTTATTACCAATAAGCAGTTTACCATCACCATATGGTATTGGTACTCTTGGCAAAGAAGCGTACAAGTTTGTCGATTATTTAGTTGAAGCAGGTCAGATTTATTGGCAGGTACTTCCTGTTGGACCTACAAGTTATGGCGATAGTCCATATCAGTCTTTTTCAGCTTTTGCAGGTAATCCGTATTTTATTGATTTGGATACACTTGTAGAAGAGGGATTAATAACAAAGGCACAGATTAAGAAATTCCCTTGGGGTGACAATGCAGAGTATATCGATTATGCAACAATCTTTAATTCAAGATTTGATGTACTTAGAATTGCATTTAATAACAGTGATTATGCTAATACTGATGAGTATAAGCAGTTTGAAAATGAGAATCAGTATTGGTTAGATGATTATAGTCTTTATATGGCAATTAAGTTCCATTTTAATAATAATGAATGGGCTAAGTGGGACTATGATATTAAGGCAAGACAGCCTGAGGCAATGGACAGATATAGACATGAATTAAGTGAAGACATTGCATTCTGGAAGTTCTGTCAGTTTAAGTTCTTTGAACAGTGGAATAAGTTAAGAGCTTATGCTAATGAAAAGGGCATTTACATGATTGGAGATATTCCAATTTATGTTGCTATGGATAGTGCTGATGTATGGGCACATAAAGAATTATTTGAACTTGATGAAGATTTCAAGCAGGTTAATGTAGCAGGTGTTCCACCAGATGCTTTCTCAGCTGATGGTCAGCTTTGGGGAAATCCTTTATATAATTGGAATGTTATGGAAGAAAGAGGTTTCGAATGGTGGAAACAGAGAATGGCAAGTAATTCTAAGTTATATGACTTCATTAGAATTGACCATTTCATTGGTGTTGTAAGATATTATTCGATTCCTGCAAGCAGTGATACAGCTAAGGTTGGTGAATGGAGACAGGGTCCTGGTAAGAAATTAACAGACGCTATTGACAGTGCAATCGGTGATGCTAGTATTATTGCAGAAGACTTAGGTATTGTTGGACCTGACGTAAGAGCACTTCTTGCTGAGACAGGATACCCTGGAATGAATATTATAGAATTTGCATTTGATGGTGAACCAGACAATTCGCATTTACCACATAACTATAAGCCAAATTCACTTGTATATGGCGGAACTCATGATAATGAGACAGTTGCAGGATTCTTTGCAGCTAAGAAACCGGCAGAATTAAAATATGCATATAAGTATTTAGGAGTAACTTGTAAGAAAGATATTCCTCAGGCAGTACTTCGTTGTGCATACGCAAGTGTATCGGCAATTGCTATTTTCCAAGTGCAGGATATTCTTGAACTTGATAATTCAGCAAGAATGAATACACCTTCAACAGTTGGTGATAACTGGAAATGGAGAATGTTAAAGGGAAGCCTTACTAAAAAGAAAGCAAAAGAACTTAAGGAATTGGCAAAATTCTATGCCAGACTTGAGATAGATAATTAAGATATTAAAGAATAGGAGACAAAGAAAGAATGAGTACATTTAAAGAGAACATTGTAACTATTTTGGATCTTGACTACAATAAGACAATTAAGGATGCTTCAACAGTAGAACTTTACAACGCTGTTTCAAAAGCAGCTATGAAGAGCATCGCTAATCAGTGGTCATGGGAAACAGAGAGTAAAAAGGTTTGCTATCTTTCAGCAGAATTCTTAATTGGTAGATTAGTATACAACAACCTTTTAAATCTTGGATTAATGAATCAGTTAACAGAGCTTTTCAATGAAAATGGAATTGATATCAGAATATTTGAAGATATCGAAGATAATGCTTTAGGTAACGGTGGTTTAGGACGTCTTGCAGCATGTTTCCTTGATTCAGCAGCTACACAGAATGTTACATTAAATGGTTATGGAATCAGATACCGTTATGGTATTTTCAAACAGTATTTTGAAAATGGTTTCCAGAAAGAGACAGCTGATAATTGGACAAAATTTGGTGATCCATGGTCAGTAAGAAGAGAAGAAGATAAAGTACGTATCGATTTTAAAGGACAGTCAGTATGGGCAGTTCCATATGATACACCTGTAATCGGATATGGTGCAGCTAAGATTAATACATTAAGATTATGGCAGGCAGAGCCAATTGAAGAGTTCAACTTTGACTTATTCAATGAGCAGAAGTATGACAAGTCTGTTAAAGAGAAAAATGAAGCTGAGGCTATTACAAGCGTTTTATATCCAAATGATTCAACAGACGCTGGTAAGAAGTTAAGATTAAAACAGCAATATTTCTTCTCAAGTGCATCATTACAGGATGTTCTTAAGAAATATAAAGCTAACTATGGTAATGACTTCTCTAAATTATCAAAAGAATATGCTATTCAGTTAAATGATACACATCCTGTTGTTTCAATTCCTGAATTATGCCGTCTCTTAGTTGAAGAAGAAGGACTTACATTCAATAAAGCATTAAAGATTTGTAAAGAAGTATTTGCTTATACAAACCATACAGTTATGTCAGAAGCACTTGAAAAATGGAGTGTTAAACTTTTCAAAGCTGTTCTTCCTAACGTATACAAATATGTTGTTAAGATTAACAACACAATGAAGAAAGAATTATCAGCAATGGGAATTACAGATGAAGAGATGAGCCAGTATCAGATTATTGATACACCATATGGTAATGACTGGCAGGTAATTCATATGGCAAGACTTGCTATATATGCCAGCCACTCAACAAATGGTGTTGCTTGGATTCATACAGAAATTCTTAAGAATGATGCATTAAAAGAATGGTATAGAGTATATCCTGAACGTTTCAACAATAAGACAAACGGTATTACACAGAGAAGATGGCTTGCGCTTGCTAATATGGAACTTGCAGGATTTATCAATGATAAGATTGGTAACAGCTGGGTAACAAATCTTGATGAATTAAAGAAACTTGAGAAATTCAAAGATGATAAAGAAGTTATCAAGCAGTTTGATGACATTAAGAAGATTAAGAAGCAGCAGCTTGCTGATTATATTAAAGAAAAAGAAGGTATTGAAGTTAATCCTAACTTTATCTTTGATATTCAGGTTAAGAGATTACATGAGTACAAACGTCAGTTATTAAATGCATTCTCAATTCTTGATATTTATTATGGATTAAAAGATGGAAGAATCAAAGACTTCAATCCAACAGTATTCATCTTTGGCGCTAAGGCCGCTCCTGGATATCAGAGAGCAAAAGGTATTATCAAATTCATCAATGAAATTGCTAATATGATTGCTAATGATCCTGAAGTAAATGATAAATTACAGGTTGCATTCGTATCTAACTACTGTGTATCTTATGCAGAGAAGATTACTCCTGCAGCAGACGTTTCAGAGCAGATTTCAACAGCAGGAACAGAAGCATCAGGTACAGGTAACATGAAGTTTATGTTGAATGGTGCTGTTACACTTGGAACATACGATGGTGCTAACGTAGAAATCGTAGAGCAGGCAGGAGAAGAAAACAACTACATCTTTGGTGACAGAGTTGAAGATATCGAAAGAATTAAAGATACTTACTGTGCAAGAGACCTTTATAATGCTAATCCAAGAATTAAGAAGGTTGTTGACACATTAGTAGATGGAACATTAAGCGATGATGGTACAGGATTATTCAAAGAATTACACACATCATTACTTGATGGTGCTCACTGGCATAAAGCTGACCATTATTTCTTATTAGAAGATTTAATGTCATACTGCGATGCTAAATTACAGGTTAACAAAGATTACTCAGATACATTTAAGTTCAGACAGAAATGTTTCATGAACACAGCTAACGCTGGTAAGTTCTCATCAGACAGAACAATCCTTGACTATGCTAGAGATATCTGGGAAGCATAATTATAATAAAATAATTAGATATTGATATTAAACTGCTATGGTAACTGCCATAGCAGTTTTTTTGCATATTGTAAAGGTCTTTAAACTTACCTATATTCTAACAACTCTCTGCAGGGGTGCAGATTTGTACGTTTTACTTGTACGATAAATTTAATAATGTGTAATTTTTATAAATATTAAATTGTCTTATCTTATGGCAAGATATAGTTATTAATGTTGAAATAAATTAAAAGGAGATTTAACTATGGAAGAAAAAAATACAAGAAAAGTCTTGTATGTAATTTTAGGATTTGTATTATGTATGAGTGTGATGATAAGTATTATATGTGGGATTTTTATAAAACAGAATAAGGACAAGATGAAAGATTATAAAAAAACAGAAGGTAAATGTGTACAAGTCATTAAGAGTGAAGAAATGTGGGGAGATGAATTAAAGATTTATTATTACGCATTATATGAATATGAAGTAGAAGGTGTTAAGTATACTATTGAATCTAATCATCTATCTGAGAGGGAGAGAGATGTAGATAAAAAGGATAAGGTGATTCTATATAATCCTAAGCATCCTAGCAAAGCTATTATTGATAAAGAGAAATCATTTACAGGCTCAGGTGTGATATTTTGTATAAATGCAGGATTAACTTTATTTATAGCCGGTATGATAATAGTTTATTTGAAACATGGTTATGAGGGATGTTTGGCAGTTTTTAAAGCATGGCCATTTGTATGTATAGGGGTTTTAATTGTTTTATGGAACAGTATATTGGAAGTAGTATGGAATGCAATATTTATGGGGCTAGCCATTTTTATAGTAGGTTTAGGAGTATGTATTAAACAGTTAAATTCTTGTCGTGGTATTGTTACTATAAGTGATAAGGTTCAAGAATTAAAAGATGAAGTTAGGAATGTATTTGATAACTTGAATTAATCACTGCTACAAAATTAATGTTGTCATAAAAAGAATAAAGCACAGTTTAGTAAATTGCAGATACTAAACTGTGCTTTAAATGCATGTTATTTGTTTCTGAAAAATAATTATCAGGTATTTTTAT
This sequence comes from Lachnospiraceae bacterium, assembly GCA_017416465.1. GTDB lineage: Bacteria > Bacillota > Clostridia > Lachnospirales > Lachnospiraceae > Bovifimicola. Next base: position 8,286 of record JAFQCK010000028.1, read on the forward strand.
AACATACCATAAGCGGACCTTCGAAATCATAGAAGTTTTGTTTTTCTTTAGAAAGTCTCATTGTCTTTACTAAATCAGTGATATTACCGGATATAGAGCCATTTGTAAGAGGAATAGTAGTTTTACCATCAAAATAATATGCTAATCTGTATTCTCCGCCAAATTGACCGGTAAAATTATCCATTTGAAAATCTGAGAAATTAACAATTCTTAAATGAGGTTCTTTAAGTATTTCATCTAAACTTGTGTTACCACATGCGAGCTTATAGCTTGAATATTCCCCGACTGGAGGAAGTGAAAGATAATGTGAGAATCTTGAATTACCTGTTATACATTTTACTATATTATCTTTTATTAGTGTAGTTGATAATAACTTTATTCCTTCTTCTGAATATGGTTTTTTTGGTGTTAAAGTAATATTGATTGAATCTGAAGCTGTGTTCTCTAATGTATTGGAAGAAGCAACGATATCGTTGATTTTGTAAGAAGAATATCCGGGGTAAATCATAGATGCATCTAATCGTTTTACATAATAATTAAACAAATCATATACACAATTTCCTTCTAAAATAATATTGTCAAAAAGAGGTTTCGATTCTAAAGAATTAACCGGGACAGCTTTTGACCTATCCTTAACCATAGTAAGACTTTTTATAATGGTATCTTTTATTGTCTTATCAATATCTTTATCAAGTGATGAGAATTTCATATCCTGATACAGTTCTACATCTGCCGGAGTTTTACATTGAACAATATATTCGCAAAAATAAGTTGTATCTGAGTAAGAAACATTAATACCATTTGAGTTGATAATATTATAAAATTTCTTTGTAACAAAAATTTCTGAAGAATTAATGAATGAATTTTCATCAATGTCATATGTATAAATCATATTTGCTAAATCATAAGCAGAGTATAAACATTCGTCAGTATTATTGATTGATTCATTATTATCATCAGATGTAAATATAGAATTTGAAGCAGGTAATTTATAATAAGGATTATGTACTGATAAAGCAGTAGTAAATGCAGAAGAAATTTTCTGTGAAATAGTGTCAAAAGACATTGATGGATCAGCAATAAAACTTGAGCTTCCGCGCATAAACTTACCATTATCTTCAAAATCATTATATATGGTTACTTCGCATTTTTCAGTTTCGAGATTTCTTGATAGAACAATATTTTTTCTTTCAAAAAATAATTCTTCTGTAGAAGTAATAACTTTATTAAGCGTAAAATTTTGAATATTATTTTCCTCTAACGCCGAAATAATAGTATCTAATAAAACAGAATTAGTATTCATGTGTGTGTCCTTTCATATTTTTTGATTTTTAGGGGGGATGTAGAAAATTTAACCGATTATTTTGTATAACGAATTGCGACTTTGGGCGAACAATTTTACCGCTTTGTACGTCAAAGACGAACTAAGAGGTAAAATTGTACGACCAACGGAGTGAAAGTATACAAAATAATTGGTTAATTTATTTATATCTTAACTTAAAATTGCCCTTGCTTTTATTGCGGGTCCGCCATCTGAAACCTTAACCCATTCCTTATATCCTTTACCACAATAACCACAACCGCTTAATTTGACTTCATCAGAAACCATTGTAATTGATTTTAATAAGTCAGGAACATAACCGGAAATACATACAGGAGAAAAAATCTTTCCTGTTAGTTTTCCGTTTTTAATTTCTCGTCCAACATTTACCATACATTGTATACCCCAGTTTTTAGGGTCTTCCATTCCGCTAGCACCATTCTCAAGAAGAATTCCGTAGTCGATAGAAGAAATCATATCATCAAGAGAATCAGTTCCTGCTTCAAAATATGTATTAGTCATTCTTGAATAAACTTTTCTTTCGAAAGACTCGCGTCTGCCATTGCCGGAAGGGGTACTTCCTAATATATTAGCACTATGTAAATCATTTAAACCTGTCTGTAAAATACCATCTTTTATAATGATAGTATCGTGTGAAGGGGTTCCTTCATCATCAAAGAAATAAGAGGCAGATTCAGGATATGTTTTTGCATTATCGTGCATTGTGACAAGAGGAGAAGCAACTTGTTTTCCTATAAAGTTTTTTGCTAATGCTCTGTCTTTTACAAACATATCCATTTCAACACCATGTCCAAAGGCTTCATGAACAATAAGCCCTGTAACATCAGGCATACATATTACATCATAAGTTCCTTGAACCGGAGGTTCGCTATTTAATAATTCAAGGGCACGTTTGCATGCATCTTCAACACTATTAGTCATTTCATTTAATAATTCAGCTCCACCTAAGGTTGAAAAAGTTTTTAGATAATAGTATGTTTTATCGTTTAATGAAGATAGTGGCTCGACAATACCATTAGTCCACATAATATGCTGTTCTAAGTCTTTGTTATCTGATAAAAATAGCTTATGTATCTGAAGATATTGAAAAATACAAACACAATCAATAATTTGAGTATTATAGTTTAATGCTTTATTAAGTATTTTGGTTAATGTATTACTTATATACTCGTCAGATAAAGATAATGGGTCAGTTTCGAATTCTGTTGCCTCATTAATGATTGTCTTATTAGATACATTGTTATCTGAGTGTTTTTCATTTGAATCATTGTTAACAAATTTTGAGTTATGTAAAGCTTTTGCATTAAGCAGATTTTCAGAGATTTTTTTAGGAATCAAGTCAATATATTCTTTTGAAAAATCATTAAAAGAAAATTCGTATGTACCATAGGAATGGTTTAGACGAATGACAGCACCTGTTGAAGCAAATGTATTATCTTTTATGGTAGTACCGGATTTCGAAACCCGATAATTTTTACCAACAGATTTCTCAACTAATATAGTTATATTTTTATACGTTTCAGATAAATTATTCAATAAATTAATGAAAAGAGGTTTTACCGAAACAAAAGCCTCTTTAGAAATAAAATTACTCATATTAATGTACCTCTTATCTTTGCTTACCCATAAAGAAAAGTGCAATAGTACCCGGGCCGGAATGAGCACCAACTGTAGGGCAAACGTAATTAATCATAACTTCCTTTACTCCATAGAGTTCTTTGAGTTTTTCGCCAAGTGTGAAAGCTTCATCGTAGCAGTCACCGTGAGAAATCATAATTACATCATTGTTAAAACCGTCAATATTTTTTCCCATATTTTCAGCTAAAGTATTAATAGCTTTTTTTCTTCCCCTAACATTATTAAGTGAAACTAATGCACCCTCATCATTAACGTGTAAAACAGGCTTAACGTTAATCATTGTTCCTATAATAGCAGTAGCTTTAGAAACTCTTCCGCCTCTGTGAAGATGGAATAAATCATTTACTGTAAACTGGTGGCAGAAGTTTAAAAGGTTTTCTTCAATCCATTTTGCATTATCTTCAATTGTCATATTGTTATTTCTGTTTTCGATAGCTTTATAAACAACTAATCCTTCACCCATAGAAGCAGATTTTGAGTCAATTACTATTATTTTTCTGTCAGGAAATTCTTCAGCTAATTCTTTTCCAACAACTGCTACTGTATTATATGAACTTGAAAGAGCTGAAGAAAATGCTATATGTAAAATATCATGTCCTTTTTCTAATATCTTACGGAAAATTTTATCCGCAGCATCAGGATTACAAGCCATAGTTGAAGGCATGCTTCCGTTTCTCATCTTGTTATAAAAATCCTTAGGATCAAGATTAATTTCATCGCCGTAAACAACATCATCTAAATTATAATATAAAGGTATTATATCAATATTATTTTCTTTTAAATATGATTCAGGTAAATCACAAGTAGTATCACTTGTTATCATATAATTGCTCATAAATTTTTCCTCCTAAATATTGCTTTGTATACAAGTAGTAGTTTTTATTACTATATTATGCCAACAAATACTCTAGGTGTCAATTACTTTAAAAAAATTAAGTAATACTAATGTGTTGATAAATTTTAAGGAAATGTATATAATAAATATCGTATTAAAAGAATAAAAATAAATAAGCATAAATGTTTTATGGAGAAAGTTAAATAATGACAGTAGTGGTAATTTGTCTTATATTTATAATTTGGTTAACTTCATTATTGCCTAATGAAAGAAGACAGGATAGAATGAAAGAATTTGAAGGTACATATTATGCGCACAGAGGCTTGTTTAATAATGATGAAAAAGAACCTGAGAATTCAATGATAGCTTTCAAAAAAGCAGTTTTAAGAGGTTATGGAATTGAACTTGATGTGAGACTTACAAAGGATGAAGAGTTAGTAGTATTTCATGATGCAACGCTTAGGCGAATGTGTAGAATTGATAAGAAAGTTGTTGAATGTAACTATGATGAGTTGAGTGAATATAAATTACTCGATTCGGATGAAACTATACCGAAGTTAGAAGAAGTTATTAAAGAAATAGATGGTCAGGTTCCTTTGATAGTTGAGATAAAGGCTAATAAAAAAGTGAAAAAAATTACAAAAAAATTATCAGAGATAATGGAAGGATATAAAGGAAATTATTGTATAAAATCTTTTAATCCATATGTTTTATTTCGTTATAGAATGATAAGACCTGAAGTGCTTAGAGGTCAACTTTCTATGGGCTATTTAGGGAAGAAGGCTAAAACTACAGGATATGAAGTGTTGTTTATATCATGTATAATTTTAAATCTGTTTATCAGGCCTGATTTTATTTCAGTTAATTACAAAATGGTTAAACAGTGGCCATACAGATTATGTAAAAAGTTATGTCCGGTTACTAAAGCAGGTTGGACTATCAGAAGCAAGGAAGAGCTTATGGAAGCTGAAAAATATTTTCAAATGATTATATTTGACAGTTTTATTCCAAATAATAAAAAAGTATAAAAGATAAATATATAAGTATAAAGGTGAGAAAGGAATTTTTATGGAGATTAAAAATCATATTGCATATACATTGCAGGAAGTTAAAGAATTAAACGACATTAATTCAAAGGGATATGTTCTAAAACATAACAAATCAGGAGCTAGAATTATATTAATTGAAAATGATGATAATAATAAGACATTTTCAATTGGTTTTAGAACTCCGCCTGATGATGATACAGGTGTTGCTCATATTACTGAACATAGTGTACTTTGCGGCTCTAAGAAGTTTCCGGTGAAGGACCCGTTTATGGAATTAGTAAAAGGTTCGCTTAATACATTTTTAAATGCTATGACATATCCTGATAAAACAGTATATCCGGTAGCAAGTACAAATGATAAGGATTTTATGAATTTGGTTAATGTATATATGGATGCAGTTTTTTATCCGAATATTTATACAAGACCGGAGATTTTTTATCAGGAAGGTGTAACTTATAGTCTTGAGTCAGAAGAAGATGAACTTACTTATAATGGTGTTGTTTATAATGAAATGAAAGGAGCATTTTCATCACCTGATGATGTGCTTGACAGAGTAATTGCTGAATCACTTTATCCTGATGTGTGTTATGGTGTGGAATCAGGCGGAAATCCTGATTATATACCTGATTTAACATATGAAAAATTTCTTGATTTTCATAAGAAATATTATCATCCTTCAAACAGTTATATATATGTATATGGTGATGTTAATATGGATGAGATGCTTGAATGGATGGACAAGGAATATCTTGATAATTTTGAGAGCATAACAGTAGGTTCAGAGATAGGATTACAGAATCCTTTTAACGAGATGAAGGAAGTAAGGGAAGAATATCCTATCTCTGAATCAGAAAATATTAAGGACAATACCTATTTATCATATAACTTTGTTACAGGAGACATTCTTGATAAGGAATTATATCTTGCATTACAGGTTATTGAATATGCGATTATTTCAATGCCGGGCGCACCTATAAAGAAAGCATTGTTAGATAAAGGTATTGGGAAGGATGTTTCGGGAAGATATAATAATTATATAAGGCAACCATTTTTTACATTTGTAGCAAAGAATGCAAATGAAGAAGATAAAGATGAGTTTGTAAAGACTATAAGAGAAGTATTAGAAGAATTGGTTAAAAACGGAGTAGACAAGTCATCGCTTCTTGCAGCTCTTAATATGTATGAGTTCCAATATAGGGAGAATGATTTTGGTTCATATCCAAAAGGATTAATGTATAGTTTTCAGGTATTTGACAGCTGGCTTTATGATGATAAAGAACCATTCAGACATCTTGAACAGAATGAACAATTTGCATTCTTAAGAAAGATGCTTGAAACAGATTATTATGAAAATTTAATAGAAAAATATTTTCTTAATAATAATCACTCTTCATTAGTTGTAGTTGTACCGGTTAAAGGAATGACTATTAAGAAAGATAATGAGCTTAAGGAAAAGCTTGCTAAGATAAAAGAAGGTATGTCAGATAGGGAGATGCAGGAACTTGTAAACAGAACAAAACGTTTAAAAGAATATCAGGAAACACCTTCTACGAAAGAAGAACTTGATACAATTCCGGTATTAAAAAGAGAGGATCTATCAAAAGAGGTAGAACCATTTAGTAATGTTCCTGAAAAGGTAAATGATGTTACAATTGTGAGACATGATTATTTTACAAATGGAATAAGTTATTTTAATCTTTGTTTTGATGTTACTGATGTACCAAAAGAAATGCTTTCATATCTTGTTATTTTAAAGGGTATACTTGGATATTCAGATACACTTAATTATTCTTATAGTGAGCTTAGTAATGAAATCGGTATTCATACAGGTGGAATATATCAAGAAATAAACATTTACAGAAATGTAAAAGATTATAGTAAATATAATGTTAAGTTTGAAATTAAGGGCAAATCTTTCTTTGACAAAATTAATAAAACACTTGAGCTTGTTGAAGAAATTATTTTTAACACAAAATTTGATGATACAAAGAGAATATATGAGATAATCTGTGAAGGTAAATCTAATTTACAGGGAATGTTCTTGCGTTCAGCTGATGCTGCAGCAACTATCAGAAATTTATCATATATTTCAGAGGTTGCAGTTGTTAATGATTGCTTAAAAGGTATAGAGTGTTACAAATTTGTTGAAAGATTAGAAAGCAATTTTGAACAGGAAAAAGATAAGTTAATTGAAACTCTTAAAAAACTGGCTAAATATGTGTTTAGAAAAGATAATCTTGTAATAAGTTATACTTCAAACGAAGAAGGATATGCAGGATTTAAAAATTCGGTAGAAAAAATAATTGAGAGAGTTTCAGAAAATGATTTATATAAAGATGAGTTTAAAGGTGTAGAGAGAAATATAATACCTGTAAATAAGAATGAAGGATTTAAAACTTCAGCACAAGTTCAGTATGTAACTCGTGTTGGTAATTATTCTAAAAAAGGATATGAATACAATGGAGCATTAAAGGTTCTTAAAAGAATTCTTGCAAGCAATTATCTTTGGAAAAATATCAGAGAACAGGGTGGAGCATATGGATGTTCTTGTGTATTTGCAAAATCAGGTGAAGTAACATTTACTTCCTATAGAGACCCTAATCTTTCACGAACAAACGAAGTGTTTGAAAAAACAGTTGAATTTGTTGAGAAATTTGATTGTGATGAAAGAGATATGACAAAGTATATCATTGGTACTATAAGTGGAATGGATATGCCACTTACAGCCGTAACTAAAGGAAGTCGTTCGATGTCTGCATATTTCAATGAAGAGAGTATTGATAATCTTTTGAAAGACAGATTAGAAGTGTTAGAAACAAATCAGGAACAGATTAGAGGATTTGCAGGACTTGTAAGTTCAGTGTTTGAAGATAATAATATCTGTGTAATTGGAAATGAAGGAATTATTGAGAAAGAAAAAGAATTGTTTAAAGAAACAGTTAATCTGTTTGAATAGAGAAGGGGATGTTTGAAATTTTATGGGATTAGATGGGACGGTTGTATGAATTCAATAAAACTCGCAGGCACGCTTTCGCTGCACGAGTCACGTAGCACTACATGAGGTGCCACAAAACGGCACCTAAGTAGTGACGGACTCGTAAGCACCTGCTATAGTTTTATTGAATTCATACAACCTGAAATCTAAGGGATAAAATATTCAAACATTAGAAATAAGAGAAAAGATATATTTGGAATAATTTATGGTAGATAGAAGAAAGATGAGGAAATATATGGATAATCAGCAGATGAAAGCAGGATTTGTTACCCTTATAGGAAGGCCTAATGTTGGAAAGTCAACTCTTATGAATAAAATTATTGGACAGAAGATAGCAATCACTTCTAACAAGCCACAGACTACAAGAAATAGGATTCAGACTGTTTATACAGATGAAAGAGGTCAGATTGTTTTTCTTGATACTCCGGGTATTCATAAAGCAAAGAATAAGCTTGGAGATTATATGGTTAATGTCGCTGAGAGAACTTTAAAGGAAGTTGATGTTATTTTATGGCTTGTTGAACCGTCTACTTTTATTGGAGCAGGTGAAAGACATATTATTGAACAGCTAAAGAAGATTAAGACTCCTGTATTTTTAATTATTAATAAAGTGGATACTGTTAATAAAGAGGATGTTCTTAAGTTTATTGATGTGTATAGAAAAGAATATGATTTTATGGAGATTATTCCGGCATCGGCAATGAAAGGCAATAATGTTGATACTATTGTGGAAATGATTTATAAATATCTTCCTTACGGGCATGCTTTTTATGATGAAGATACTGTTACAGACCAGCCAATAAGACAGATTACTGCAGAGCTTATTCGTGAAAAAGCTCTTAAATGTCTTGATGATGAAATACCACATGGTATTGCGGTTTCAATTGACAGAATGAATTATAGAAAAGACGGAAGTATTGTAGATGTTGATGCAACTATCATATGTGAAAGAGATTCTCATAAAGGAATCATTATAGGAAAAGGTGGCACTATGCTTAAAAAAATAGGTAGTGCTGCAAGATATGAAATAGAAAGACTTGTTGAAATGAAAGTAAACCTTAAATTATGGGTAAAGGTTAAAAAGGAATGGCGAGACAGTGATTTCCTTTTGAAGAACTTCGGATATGATAAAAAAGAAATTACGAGAAAAGATTAGTATCGCTTAGGTATGAAAGGATTGTTATGGATTTTGTTGTTCTTACGGGAATGGTTATTAAAGTATCAGATGTTTCTGAATATGATAAAAGACTTGTTATTCTTACAAAAGAACGTGGTAAAATAGTAGCCTTTGCAAAAGGGGCAAAAAGACCTAAGAGTACTTTGATGGCAGGTACAAGATTATTTGCATTTGGAGAATTTACTCTATATGAAGGTAAAGATTCATATTCGCTTAATAAGGTGGATATTGAGAATTTTTTTACAGATATTTCAAATGATGTTGATGCAATGTGTTATGGTTGTTATTTTTTGGAATTTGCAGATTATTATTCAAGAGAAAATGTAGAATCAACTGAAATCCTGAAATTACTTTACCAAACATTAAGAGCTTTACTTAATAAAAAAATACCTAACAGATTAATTAAATGTATATTTGAACTTAAGATGCTTACAATTAATGGCGAATATCCAAATGTTTTTGAGTGTGTTTTATGTAAATCAAAGGAAGTAAAACGTTTTAGCGCATTAAAATCAGGAACGATATGTAATAATTGTATTAATCAGATAAGTGATTCTGTTGAAATAGAAACTTCAACGGTGTATACAATGCAATTTATAATCAGCACAAGTATAGAAAAATTATATACATTTTTAGTTAAGGAAAATGTTCTTAGCGAATTTGAATTTATTCTTAGAAGATATTTAAATCTTAATATTGAAAAAGAGTTTAATTCTCTTAAAATTCTCAATACAATATTGAAATAAAAAAAATAGTGGGTTATAATAGTGTGAAAAATGATTCTGAAAGAATGGAGGATTAATTTGAATAAAGTAAAGAAAATAGTATTTTTAGTTTGTGTTCTTACATTGATTCTTGCGTTTTCAGGTTGTGGAAAATCGGAAAAAAAAGATAAAAAAGAGGAAACGTTGACAACAAATTTTTTTGAAGAATCTGATAAAGGTTTTGTTGTAGTGTATGAAGAAGAGTTTGATAAAGAATATTATGACAAAGCTGAACTTGAAGCAATGATTGATGCTGAGATAACAGAGTTTAACAATGACTATGCTAAAGATAAAGCAAAAGGAATTGTAAAGGATTCGTTTAAGGTATCCGGTAAGACTGCAACATTAAAGATTAGATTTTATTCTTGGGAAGATTATGTTACATATGCATCAGAGTATATAAGCAGTAACAGGAATGCAAGATTATTTATTGGAACATATAAAGATGCAGTTGCAGCAGGATTTAATTTTGCCGGTAAATATGTATCTAATGATGGAAGTACTTCTTATGATGTAAGTACAACAAGTGAAGATGCAATGGTTGTTTTTACGAATGAAGGCTTTGTTATGGAGCTAAGTGGAGATGTTATAGCTTATAATGAGAATGTAACGGTTAAGTCAGGAAAAGTTAAGACATCTAATCGAAGAGAGAATTATATTATATTTAAGTAATAGATATAGAAAGGATTAAAGAATAAAAATGAAAAATACTGAAAAGACAATGGACAAAATTGTTGCGTTAGCAAAAGCAAGAGGATTTGTATATCCGGGTTCAGAGATATATGGGGGATTAGCTAATACTTGGGATTATGGTAATCTTGGTGTTGAACTTAAGAATAACGTAAAAAAAGCATGGTGGCAGAAGTTTGTGCAGGAAAATCCATACAATGTAGGTGTTGACTGTGCAATCTTAATGAATCCACAGACATGGGTAGCTTCAGGACATTTAGGAGGATTTGCAGACCCTCTTATGGATTGTAAGGAGTGTCATGAAAGATTTAGAGCAGATAAGTTAATAGAAGATTGGGCAGCAGAGAATAATTTTGAACTTGAAGGTTCAGTTGATGCATGGTCGAACGAAGATATGAAGAACTTTGTTGAAGAAAAAAATATTCTTTGTCCAACCTGTGGAAAACACAATTTTACAGATATCAGACAGTTTAATCTTATGTTTAAGACTTTCCAGGGTGTTACTGAAGATGCTAAGAATACAGTATATTTAAGACCTGAAACTGCACAGGGTATTTTTGTGAACTTTAAGAATGTTCAGAGAACTTCAAGAAAGAAAGTTCCATTTGGTATAGCACAGATTGGTAAGTCGTTCAGAAATGAAATTACACCTGGAAATTTTACATTCAGAACAAGAGAATTTGAGCAGATGGAATTAGAGTTCTTCTGTAAGCCGGGAACAGATCTTGATTGGTTTAAATATTGGAGAGAATACTGTATTAATTGGCTTAAAGCACTTGGAATGAAAGATGATGAGATGAGAGCAAGAGATCATTCTCCGGAAGAACTTTGTTTCTATAGTAAGGGAACAACTGATATTGAATTCCTTTTCCCATTCGGATGGGGTGAGCTTTGGGGAATTGCTGACAGAACAGACTATGACCTTATGCAGCATCAGAATACTTCAGGTGAAGATATGTCTTACTTTGATGATGAGTCTAAAGAAAAGTATATTCCATATGTAGTAGAACCTTCATTAGGTGCAGACAGAGTTACATTAGCATTCCTTTGTGCAGCTTATGATGAAGAAGAATTAGAAGGCGGAGATGTTAGAACAGTTCTTCATTTCCATCCTGCACTTGCACCTGTTAAGATTGGTGTACTTCCATTATCAAAGAAATTAAATGAAGGCGCTGAAAAGATTTATGCTGAATTAAGCAAATATTATAACTGTGAATATGATGATAGAGGAAATATCGGAAAGAGATATAGAAGACAGGATGAGATTGGTACACCATTCTGTATCACATATGACTTTGAATCAGAAACAGATGGTTGCGTAACAGTTCGTGACAGAGATTCAATGGCACAGGAAAGAATAAAAATTGAAGATTTAAAAGCATATTTTGAAGACAAATTTATGTTTTAGTGATTTCATAAAAATATGAGGAGATGACGTTATTGTGTTTAAAAATATATTAAGCACGATAATGTCATTTTTATTTGTTGAAGCATTTAAGTAAGAAATGTATTTTGTTGAAAATTACCATAAAAAGTTTAAAAAATTTTAAAAATTCTATTAGATAGTTGATGCAATTTACTAATGTACTATGTTATAATAAAAATTAGGTCAGGTATTTTGGGCTATATATCGAAAGGAGAATTTAAAGAATGGTAACATACGAAAATACAAAAACAGTTGCTGATTTTTTAAAACAGGTAGAAGAATCATATTCGGATAGAATATATATTCGTTATGAAGAGAATGATGATGTTAAGGATGTAACTTTTGGAGAATTTGTTGCTTCATGTAAGTCTGTTGCAGCTTGGGTGGATGAAAAGAGTGAAAAGAATGGACAAAAGGCAAGAGTGGGTGTTATTGCTGGAAGTAGTCATCAGTTTTTAGCAGTATTATTTGGTGTAATGATGAATGGTAATGTTGTTGTGCCATTAGATGTTCAGCTTAATGTAGAAGGTTTGGCTGAGAGTATTGATGATGCTGATTTAGATTATTTGTTCTATGATTGGGATCATTATGAAATAGTTGAAGCTGTTAAAGAGAAATGTCCGGCTTTAAAAGAAACAGTTTGTATGCAAAGCAGAAAACATGTGTATAGTATACAAAAGATTTTGAAAGAAGAAAGAACATATGAGATTAAAGATGATATAGACCCATTTGAATGTGCGATGATATTATTTACGTCCGGAACTACAGGAAAAGGCAAGGGTGTAATGCTTTCGCAGGATAACCTTATAGATAATATTTTTGGAGTAAGTGATGACGGAGAACATCCTGAGGATGAGGTGTATTTAAATGTATTACCTGTACATCATGTATATTGTATTTCAGGAGATTTCTTTATAGGATTAAGATATGGTAATATGGTATGTCTTAATCAGGATATGTCTAAGCTTGGGGCACATATGCAGTTGTTCCAACCAACAACTATTAATATGGTTCCTATGATGGCGAAGACATTATATAATAAGATTTTAATGCTTATTAATCAGTATCCGGATAAAGATCCTAAAGAGATTGCAACATGGGTATTTGGTAAAAGACTTTACAGAATTATCTGTGGTGGTGGATATTTAGCGCCGGAACTTGCGAAAGCTTATTGGGATTTAGGAATTGATATGGCACAAGGTTACGGAATGAGCGAATGTGCGCCTACTATTTCTGAACCTGTTTGGGAAAGAAGAGATAAGGTGGCATCTGTAGGTCAGATTGTAAAACGTTGTGAGATTAGAATTGTGGATGGTGAGATTCAGGTAAAGAGCCGTTCAGTAATGATGGGATATTATAAAAATCCTGAAGAAACTGCTAAAACAATTACAGAAGATGGTTGGCTTAGAACCGGAGATTTAGGTTATATTGACGAAGAAGGTTTTGTTTTCTTTACAGGAAGATGTAAGAACTTAATTATCCTTAGTAATGGAGAAAATGTTGCTCCTGAGCAGCTGGAAAATCTTTTTGTGGATGAGTCATTGGTTGAAGAGATTCTTGTGTTTGGAGAAGATGATAAGATTTGTGCAGAAGTTTATCCTAACTTACAGGCAGCAGAGTCAGCAGGTATAGAGGATATTGAGCAAGCTATTTTTGATATTGTTCAGAAGCATAATCAGGAATTACCTACATATAAGAGAATTTTACAGACTTATATCAGATATATTCCGTTTGAGAAGAACTCTTCAAGAAAGATTGTAAGAGGTAAATTCTTTGAACAGAAGGAAAAGAGAAAACAAGCTGCATTGAATTACAGAAAACCGGAAAACGAAACACAACAAGTAATTTTTAATAGTGTTTCCGAAAGCTTAGGACATCAGGATTTTGGTATTGATACTGATTTATATGAAGCAGGTCTTGATTCACTTGGTAGTGTATTATTATTATCAAGCTTATATGATAAATTACAGATATCAATTACCTTGCAGGAATTGAGTCAGAATTCTACTGTTGAAAAGCTTGAATTATTTGCAAGAGAGAAAAAGGTTAGTAATGTAGATTATTCAGTAAGAAAGATTTATCCATTAACAGGCTTACAGCAGTATTTTGCATATATATTACGCGGACATACAACATCAAACCTTCCGTTTTTATATAAATTGGATAATAGTGTTGATATAGAAAAATTAAAATGGGCAACAGAACAGGTATTTGAAGTTCATCCTGAACTTAAAGATGTGATTCAGTTACACGAAGGTGCTTTTGTAAATGTTCGTGATGATGAAAGAAAAATTGATATTCCAATTATAAAAATGTCAGACGAAGAATGGAATACAAAGAAAAATGAATTGATTACATTATTTATGTATACTGAAAACGAACCACTTTACCATGCTGCGATTTATCAGACAGATAGTGCTAATTATTTATTCTTTGATTTAGCACATATTATCGGTGATGGTATGTCAATTAATATTTTATTTGAAGATATTAATAATATCTATGTTGGAAAAGAGGTTCAAAAACAGTCATATACAATGTATGAGTATGTTTTAGATTATTGGGATAGAAAGAGTAATGGTGCTACAGAAAGAGACCAGGAATATTTCATGAAGCTTACTGATAATCTAAAGATTAGAAAAAGTATTTTGAACAAAAAAGACAGTTACGATTTAGAGCATGGAATTAATAAGATATTAAAAGGAAAATTGGGCGTCAATAAGAAGAAAATTAAGGCGTTCTGTCATAAATATGGCGTTTCTGAAAATGTTCTTTTCCTTGCAGCATTTAATTATTGTATAAGTGTGTTTGCAGATGATGATGATGTTGTATCGACAACAATTCATAGTGGAAGAACTGATAGCCGTTGGAACAGACTTATTGGACCACTTTTCACGACATATTATTACAGATTTACAAGAAAACCACATGAAACTGTTCCGGAGTTTCTTAAGAAGTCAGCAAAGCAGATTATGAATACTATGGATTGTCAGCTTTCTAATATGCATGCAGACGAGATGTTTTTCCAATATCAGGGTGATATTTTGGATATAGGAGAAATTGGTGGAGCACCAGCTGAGTATCAGGAGATGGATTTGGATGCACTTCCATTCCATATGCAGTTATTAGCAGAGAAAAAAGGATATGTTTATTTGGTTCGTTATTGGGAAAATCGTTATGATAAAGACCAGTTAGAATTATTCTTACGTTGCTATGAAGCTGTAATAGAGGCTATGTTGGTAGAGTCTTCAGTTAGAAGAATCAAGAAATATATTCCTGAGTGTGAAAGACCAAAGCATTTCTTTATTGAAGCAGGAAAGGTTAATGAAGAAGCTGGTTTTGAACTTATCCCGAATGTTTCAGTGGATACTAAGATTAAAGCATATGTTCTTGATAGCAGTTGTCTTAAGAAACCATTTGGTGCTTGGGGTG
Source organism: Lachnospiraceae bacterium (assembly GCA_017416465.1). Taxonomy (GTDB): domain Bacteria; phylum Bacillota; class Clostridia; order Lachnospirales; family Lachnospiraceae; genus Bovifimicola. The sequence continues at coordinate 23,634 of JAFQCK010000028.1, forward strand.
ATTTATATATTATGGATTATCCTACAAAAGATTATGTGGACCAAATGGATAATCCATATGGAGATGGAACATTATATCAGACAGGATATAAAGCCAGAATTACTATAGCTGGAAATGTAGAATTTTTAGATAGTACCGGAAGAATAGTTATGATAGAGGGGCTTAGAGGAAGAGACTTTATAGATTTATATAAGGTAGAACAGGCTCTTTACGGATATGAAGGAATTACATCAGCTGAAGCCTATACTTATTATGGAGATGATAATAATATGCATGTAGGAGCAGATGTTACAGGTGTGACAGAAGAAGATGTAGAAAAAATAAAAGCATATATGTCAGATAAAGTAAATCAGGCATGGATACCGGCAAAAATTGTTTGTAAATAATGTTTAATACAAAACGACTGTGTATTTATTTATACAGTCGTTTTTTTGTTGAAAAATTTGTTATATAATAAAAAATTGTTATGGAGAAAGTTACTATGAATTTATATTGGAAGAAAATATTGATTGTTGATGATGATATTTCAATTTTGAATATGTTAGAAATTTTATTGAGAAAGGAAAATTTTAAAGAAATTTATAAAACCACAAAAGGTCAAGAAGCAATTCTTTTGAATGAAAAAATGAAATTTGATATTGTTTTATTAGATATAAATTTACCAGATATGGATGGTTATGAAGTGTGCAGAAAAATTAGAAACATTTCAATGGTTCCAATTGTTTTTTTATCAGGAAAAGAGGAAGAAACAGATAAATTAATTTCATTTGCAATGGGTGGAGATGATTATATGACAAAGCCTTTTAAACCAAAAGAACTTATTGCAAGAGTCTATGCTATTTTAAAGAGAATGGAATATTATGAAAGTAAAAATAATTATAAAGAAATATACAGATTTGAAGATTATTCTATGAATTTTGAAAAAAAAGAATTATATAAAAAAGAAAAAATTGTAGATTTAACATTAAAAGAGTATATGTTTTTAAGCTATCTCATTAGAAATGAAAATATTACTGTTAGTAAAGAACAAATTATAAAAAACGTTTGGGGAGATGAATATGATGGTTGTGATAATACTATTATGGTTCACATAAGGCATCTGAGAGAAAAGATAGAGGAGAATCCATCAAATCCATGTTTCATAAAAACTGTGAAAGGAAGAGGGTATAGATTTGAAAGAAATAAATGCAAGGTATAGTAATCAAAGAAGTGTTATTGCAACTTATGTTAAAGTTTTAGATATGTTGGCTTTATTTTCATTAATATTGATTGTGTTTGCAAAAGAAGAAATCAGTAATAATACTAATTCAAATCGATTTTTTATGTTTTTATTATCATATCTATTTTTTTCAATATTTATATTTAAAACATTATTTATTACGATGAGTCAGTTTATGAAAAAGATAAATTTAAGTGAAAAGTTTAGGGATAAATGGTTTGAAGATATGTCGCATGATATTAAAACACCACTATCTTCGATTAAAGGCTATGCAGAGATTATACAGGAAACAACATATAGTTTTACAAGCGATGAATTAAAATTGTATGGTTTTGAGATAAAAAAAGCGGAGCAAAGAATCGAAAATATGATAGAAGATTTAAAAATGAGTAAAAAGCTAAAAGAAGGGAAAATAATATTAAAAAAAGAAAGAGTAGATTTGTGTGATTTGATTAGGGAATGTATTAGAGAAATTGATTCGGCTTTAATTGGCAATTCAAAAATAATCTTCGATATCAAGCAAGAAATATATTATATTTGCGATAGAAAACTTATAAAAAGAACTATGGAAAACATTATTCAAAATGCATTTATTCACAATGATAAATCTATTGAGTTATATATTAATATAGAAATAAGAAATAAAAAAATTTATATTTGCATAAAAGATAATGGTAAAGGAATATCAAAAGAAGAATGCGGTCATATATTTGAGAGATATTATAGATGTAAAGAAAGTGAAAGAATTAAAGGTCAGGGAGTAGGACTTTCAATTGTATATGAAATAATTAAAGCGCATAAAGGAACTATTAAAGTAAATTCAATAAAAAATTTAGGAACTGAATTTATAATTGAGTTAGGATGATAGTAAATTATTCAACGAATATGTAAAAATATTTAAAAATTAAGGTAGAATTAAGGTTAACTTAAACAAGACATAAGGAACAGGTTATAAAATTACAAAGTACAACTGATATGGTTGTATCAAAGGAGAGGGTAAATATATTATGCTTTGGTGGCATAGGGAGAAGGCCGATTTGTGTGTGTTTAGACGAAAATGAAATTTAAGAGAGATTAAAAATTTTCGAGGGGAGAATTTTATTATAGAGTTCATTATAAATTTCAAATTAATAGTTTTTATTGACAGATTACCATGGCATAATAGTAAGAGCATGTATCGTGCAAAAAACATAATGAATTATAAAAATGGAATTATACTTAAAAAATTCAAGGTAAAATAGAATTGACTAAATGTAATTCAATTGATATAATGATTTTATGACTGCGGGTGCATGCTCTTTTTGTGTGCATTTATGTCAGAATATATCGTAATATAAGGTTTTTACCTTATAAGATAAAAGTATATTATTAGGAGGAAACACAAAATGGCAAACAAATGGGTATACCTTTTTAGCGAAGGTGATGCTACAATGCGTAATCTTCTTGGTGGTAAAGGTGCTAACCTTGCTGAAATGACAAAAATCATTGGTGCTGACGTAGTACCACAGGGTTTCACAATTACAACAGAAGCATGTACACAGTATTACGAAGATGGTCGTAAGATCAACGATGAAATTCAGGCACAGATTAACGAATATATCGTTAAAATGGAAGAGATTACAGGAAAGAAATTCGGAGACAAGGAAAATCCATTACTTGTTTCAGTTCGTTCAGGTGCTAGAGCATCTATGCCTGGTATGATGGATACAATCCTCAACTTAGGTCTTAATGAAGAAGTTGTTAATACAATGGCTGAGAAGTCAGGAAATGCTCGTTGGGCATGGGACTGCTACAGACGTTTCATCCAGATGTACTCAGACGTAGTTATGGAAGTTGGTAAGAAGTACTTTGAAGAGCTTATCGACGAGATGAAAGAGAAGAAGGGCG
>JAFQCK010000029.1 GCA_017416465.1 Lachnospiraceae bacterium
GGGGTTATCTTTATTGGAATTGGTCTTTTGGTAACTGCTATAATAATCGGTATAACAGATTCAGCATTAAGTTTTATCGCTTTTGCATTGGGATTTATTATGGGATTGGCGTTACTGATTTATGCAGGAGCAAAATATAACTGCTGATAGAGAAGAAAATTCAGTCTTACGAAGAAATTGGAAGCATACGTTTATTTGAATTCTATAGTGAGGAATATATGCAAGATTTGTATTTTGTAAAAGTAAAATTTTACTCAAATGGTATGAGGAAAGAGCCCCCTTGTATTGATAGGGGAGATATTCTCCACACTTAGTTGTGGATGATGATGTAGAAATATTTGGGAGTTACTTTTGTAGATGGGAATATTAGTGTATTTGACACTGAAATTGATGCGATAGTAGTAGTGTGAGGTGTATTAAATGAATAGTAATGAATGTAGGATAATCAAGATAGAAAAGGATGTTCCCAAGCATCGGATGTTAAAATAACCTGAACGTAATAAAAGAATGATGGATTTAATTATAAAAAATATATTTAAGTAAATAGGAGAAGAAAATTCAAGAATACGTGATAGGTATATAATAAAAACAAATAATTAACATGTTAAAGGTTACAATGATAATTATCAAGTGATATAATATGTGTAATTGAAATATGAATTGGAGGTTATGAAAGTTATGAGAAATAATAATGAAATTGTCTTATTTGAGACGAAGGATAAAAGTATAGTTTTGCCTGTTGCAGTAGAGAATGAAACTGTGTGGTTAAGTGCTAACCAAATGGCTGTACTATTTGATAGAGATGAAAAGACTATAAGAAAACATATTAACAATGTTTTTTTAGAAGAAGAGGTTGGAAAAGATAACAACACGCAAAAAATGCGTGTTGAAGGTGTTAAGCAAAGAGTACCGTTTTATACATTGGATGTAATAATTTCTGTTGGTTATCGTGTAAAATCTAAACGTGGTGTAGAATTTAGAAAATGGGCAAATTCGGTACTAAAACAATACATTATTAATGGATATGCTGTAAATAATAATCGTATTAATCAATTAGGTGAGGTAATACGAATTATGAAAAGGACTAGTAATTCATTAGATAGCAAGCAGGTGTTGGATGTTATAGAAAGATATAATACAGCACTTGAGTTGTTAGATGATTATGATCATCAACGAATAATGCGACCTGAAGGAAATGAAAGCACATATATTCTTACATATGAAGAATGTAAAGAAGTTATTGCGACAATGCGATTTGGTGCTGAATCTGATTTATTTGGAAGAGAAAAAGATGATTCGTTTAAAGGAAGTATTGGTAATATTTATCAATCATATGCAGGAGAGGAACTTTATAAAAGTTTAGAAGAAAAAGCTGCTAATTTATTGTATTTCGTAACAAAAAATCATAGTTTTTTTGATGGAAATAAAAGAATTGCTGCCACAATGTTTCTGTATTTTTTAGATAAAAATGGAGTGCTATTTATTGATGGTGAAAAATTGATTGATGACCATACTTTGGTTGCATTGACAATAATGATTGCTGAGTCAAGACCTGATGAAAAAGAAATGATGATAAGTGTTGTTATGAATTGTATTAAGGGTTAGTTAAAATCGTTTGTAAGGTAACTTAACAGTGTGGCTATGCTTAATAAGTGTAGCCACATTTATTGTTTTGAGATATAATAAAGAATAATATAGATTTCAGTTGTCGCAAAATTTGCGATAGCTCAAATATTGAGATAGGAGAGAAGGAATATGAAAAAGATTAATCATAAATTTGTAGGAATAGTATTTTTGTGTGGAGCTTTAGCAGAAATTATCTTAGGGATATGTGATAAATCAATATCAACAATTATTTTTGGAGTATTATTTGGATTTATGGGAGTTTTGTATTATACTGATAATTATACCAATAATAAGAAATAATTTGATAATAGAAGGAGAAGCAGAATGAGTACATACCATAAAGATTTACCAAGTAGTTGGATAGAAATAATTGAAAAAGATGAAGTTTTAAAAGAGCTTTTTACAGAATATCATTCTGAATATGAAGCAGTTCCGGAGTTTTTGTTTCAGATGTTAAGAGGGAATATAGAAAAACTTAAACCGATATTTGCGTTATACGGAGAGTGTGGTTTAGAAATGTATGAAAAACTTGCAGAAATAGAAGAATTGACTAAGGATACTATGCAAATAGTTGATGATGATGGAAATATTGCTTGTGCAGGATATTTTTATATGAAATCTAATTGCGATGAAGAACTGGCAAGGAAATATGTTTTAGAATATATTAAAGCAATTAATACTATATATGTAGAAGAATTTGAAGAAGATGCATTAATGTCAGAAGATTTTACTATTGAATTTATTGAAAACAAAGATGCGGGCGAAATAAAGGAAAAATTACATGAAGCGTGGGTTAATGGAGAACCATACTTACCTGAAATTGATATGTATGAGGGTATAGGAGATTGGTTTATTTACTTGGAGTCTAAAGAGGGGGGCGAAGAATTGGACTCATTATTTGATGAAGCATTATATCACATTAGTAATGACTATTATTTATCGCATTATATTTCATGGTCAGTGAAAGATATGCCTAACATGAACAATCCATTTTTGCCATATTATAAATTATGGTGTATGGGACTTGAAGTGAGTTTTGTAGAAAAAGACAAGGTTTTAGTTTTTAAATAATAATACTATAGAAATGTAAAAAATCTCAAAAGATATTGGAGAATATATGAATAACGTTAATAAAACTTTATACATACCTTTATATGGAAAAGCTTATGTTAGTCATAAAGGTATTATTCTGGAAGATAAAAAGGCAGAAGAAATATGGGAGAAGGAAGGATTTAAGTTAAAAGGTAAATCAAAATCAAAGTGGCTTGCATATTATATGGGAATGCGTTCAAAAGTATTTGATAACTGGTTGATAGAACAAATGAACAAAGACAAAGATGCAATTATTATTCATATTGGTTGTGGAATGGATAGCAGAATTAATAGAGTAGGAACTAATAATCATGATTGGTATGATGTCGATTTTCCTAGCGTTATTGATGAAAGAAAGAAGTATTATAAAGAAACTGATAAATATCATATGATTAAATCAGATGTACGAGAAAATGATTTAGCTAAAAAGCTTCCTAAAAACAAGAACGCAATTATTGTAATGGAAGGCGTGAGTATGTATTTTAGGCTCACTGAGCTTAAGAAATTATTGAAAGAATTAGAAACACATTTTAATAAAATAAATATATTAATGGATTGTTATACTGAGTTTGCTGCTAAGGCTTCAAAGTATAAAAATCCAATTAATGATGTTGGAGTTACCAGCGTATATGGAATTGATAATCCTAAAGTATTAGAAGAGAATACCAATATTATATACATAAAAGAATATGAAATGACACCTGATAGTTTGGTGAATGAATTAAAAGGTATGGAAAAAATTATTTTTAAGAATGTGTTTGGTGGTGGATTTTCCAAGAAAATGTATAGATTGTATGAATTTTGTAATTAATTAAGTATAAAACAGATAAATAAGAAATAATAGGATGGTAACAAATAATAGGTATCCAACTAAAATAAGATAATGAATAAGTAGTAGGATGGTAACAAGGAACAAATTCGCAATGTATAGCAAATATTGAAAAAAGAAAAGAGAGGTAAAGATTTTGACACATACATCACATTATAAACAAACATTATCATTAGAGGTATTTCCGCCTAAAAAGGAAGATGAATTTGAAGCTGTGTATGAGCTATTAAATAAGTTCAGCGTTTTAAAACCCGAATTTATTAGTGTTACTTATGGAGCCGGTGGAAGTAATTCAAAAAAAACAGTAGACATTGCGTCTTATATTCAGAATACATTACATATACCTGCGCTTGCACATATGACATGTGTAGGAAATAAAAAGGAAGATATTTTAAGTGTATATGAGGAATTAAAGAAAGCTAATGTATCAAAAGTATTAGCACTTCGTGGCGACAGACCAAAATATATGAGTGACGAGCAATTTGAAAGTAGGGATTTTGCACACGCAAGTGATATGATTGGCTTTTTAAAAGAAAATACTGATTTAGAGATTGCAGCAGCATGTTATCCTGAAAAACATCCTGAATCTTTTAGCTTGGAAGCAGATTTACAATTTCTTAAATTAAAACAGGAAGCCGGTGCAGATTCTCTTATAACACAAATGTTTTTTGATAATGATGATTTTTATAATTTTAGAGATAAAGCAATTAGAAGAGGTATAACTTTGCCAATTCATGCGGGCATTATGCCTATTACAAGTGCAAAGCAAATTGGAACCACAATTTCATTATCAGGCTCAAGTGTTCCGAAAGCACTTGCAGATATTATAGCAAAATATGGAGATAATCCTGATGATATGAGAAAAGCAGGTATTGATTATTGTATAAGACAGATTATTGATTTAAAACAAGTGGGCGTAGATGGTATCCATATTTATTCTATGAATAAACCAAAGACTACAGCTGAAATTGTGGAAGCAATTTAAAATTTTAATATATATATACGAGGTTACAAAGATATGATGGATAATAAAGAAATTGTAATAAAATTTTTTGATGAAGGTTACACAAATAAAAATTATGATTATATAATGGGATGTGTTTCTGAAAATTACTATGACCATAGTCCTGCCAATGCAAGGAGTAATGCAGATACTGTTGGAATCTTAAAATTGGTGGCTGAACAATTTTCGGAATTAAAAGCAGAGGTTATAGATGTATTTGGTGAAAATAATATGGTAGCAGTAAGGGTACGATTTGAGGGGATTCATACAGGAATATGTATGGGAATACCGGCAACGGGCAAGAAAATCTCTTTTGAGGCTTTGGAATATTTCAAAGTTAATGATAAGAAAATTGTGGAATCTTGGGGATACTGGCCAGATAAAGAAATAGAATATAAGCTTCTTAACTAAAAAATGATTTTTATAAATCAAAAGAGTGGTGTGGTTATGTATCTTGACAGTGAAAATTGGTTGAAAGGTTCAATAGAATATGAAAATGAAACCTTTCAACATTTAGGAAGTGTTGTTACAAATAATGGTTATTCTGATTGGGCAACTACAGAGATTGATGCTTCAATAAAAACAATGTGGTACGGATTTAGTCGTAGAGTTGACGATTATTGCCTTGAATGTTCAGAAGATGGAATAACTTATAAACAAATGCGTATTTGTCATATGTGGAATGGCGGTGGTACGGTTCAATTTGGAATTTATGCGTGTAGTCCTGAGAATTCATCATTTAAAGCTACATTTACAAATATGGAAGTAACAGAATGTAAATGGTTGGCACACGATGGCCAACAGCCTGATGAGGATTTGAAATTATAAATTGATGAGTATATAAATATTTGAACTAAAAAAGGAATAAGAAATGAATACTACAATAAGAAAGATGAATATAGAAGATAAATATACTGTTATTGAAATGATGAAGGTATTTTATACTTCACCGGCAGTGTTAAGTAATGGTTCAGAAGAAATTTTTGAAAATGATGTAGAGAATTGCATAAATGATAGTCCGTATTTAGAAGGATATGTTTTTGAAAATTTCGAAGAAATACAAGGGTATGCAATGATTGCAAAAAGCTTTTCGACAGAATTTGGTAAACCATGTATTTGGATAGAAGATTTGTATATAAAAGAAGAATATAGGAGTATGGGGATTGGAAGCGAGTTTTTTGAGTATATACAAGAGAAATATTTAAATTGTATATTTAGGTTAGAGGTAGAAGAGGAGAATGAAAAAGCTATAAGAGTATATAAAAAATGTGGATTTGAAGTATTGCCTTATATGGAAATGAAAAAGTAAAAGGAGAAGTTTGTATTAATGACAAGTATATATTTCGTTAGACATGCAAAACCAAATCACGCCCATGAAGATGATAGAACAAGACCTTTAACAGAAGAAGGTATTAATGATGCAAAGCAAGTTGCAGAGGTACTTTCTGATGTAAATTTAAATTATGCCGTATCAAGTCCATATAAAAGAAGTATTGATACAATTAAGGAATGTGTAAAATTACATAATCTTATAGTTGATACTGATGAAAGGTTTAGAGAGCGTGAAAAAGGTGTTAATGGAAATAATATAGAGATGTTTAATAAGCGTTGGAATGATTTTAATTACCATGAAGAAGGTGGGGAATCACTAAGAATGGTTCAGGATAGAAATATAGAGGCTTTATTTGAACTTTTAGATAAGCATAAAGACGAGAATATTATTGTAGGAACTCATGGGACAGCGCTTAGTACAATTTTTAAATTATTTTGATAATGATTTTTTATGTGAGGAATTTCTTAGAATTATTGATTATATGCCTTATATAATAAGATTAGATTTTGAAGGTAGAGAATGTGTAGCTAAGGAAGAAATATTAATTGTTGAAAAAGAATATAAATAGGAAACTGAAGTAGGTGAATGTTTATGGAATGGTTAAATATATTTGGATTAATTTTTATCATTATTATAATGGTTCCAAACATTATATATGCCATAAAATGTAAAGAGGGTTTTGAGAATAAATGTAATAATAAGAAGGTTGAAATGATAGAACAAATTGGAAGATTTGGTTGTTTTGGCTTTATGATTTTTAATATTCCGGGAACTTGGTTTGGATGGTGGTCTGATGAGGCGTTTGCAATATATTTGATTGTAAATGTGATTCTTATAATGGCTTATTGTATAATATGGGTAGTTTGTTTTAAGAAAAATAGTGTTTTTAGAGCACTGGCGTTATCTGTTATTCCATCATGTATTTTTTTGTTTAGTGGAATAATGATGAGATCGGTATTGTTGATTATAATGTCAGTTCTTTTTGGACCTAGTCATATTATGATATCTTATAAAAATGTTTAAGAAAGTTAGATGTATCATCATTGAAACATAAATTAATAAAAATTATAGGTATGGATAAAAGTATGAAGAATTTTGTTATTTTAGATGAGTTGTTAAACTCAGATTTGGTTATTTTTTTAATATTTGGAACTATTATAACCTTTATAATAGGATTATTGGTGAAAAAAAGTAAGAAAAAAATTATTGCTACAATTGTACTATTAATTGTTTATTTTGGTTGCGAAATTTTAATTAAAATACAAAATCATTATATGATGGAATTTTTATTATTGTTTTCAGGGATAATTGCACTTGGGGGTGTAATAGGTTTTGGAATAAGTATGTTATTTGTACGCAAAAGAAAAGATAAAGGAATATAGAAATTATGAAACAGGAAAAAACAAATGTTATGAGAATTTTAGACCAAAGGAAAATTTCATATAAAAGTTATACATATGATTCAAGTGAGGCTATTAGTGGAATTGAAGTAGCTGCATTTTTAAATCAGAACCCTAAGCACGTCTTTAAAACACTTGTTACGATTGGAGCTTCTAAGAAAAATTATGTGTTTGTTGTTCCGGTTGAAGGTGAACTTAACCTAAAGAAAGCTGCAAAAGCAGTTGATGAAAAGAAGATTGAGATGATAAAGTCAAAAGAGCTTTTACCTTTAACAGGTTATATACATGGAGGGTGCTCGCCGATAGGTATGAAAAAATTATTTACAACTGTTATTGATGAATCAGCAAAAGAATGTGAAACTATAATATTTAGTGGAGGGAAAATAGGATATCAGGTTGAAGTTACGTTAGATGACCTGGCTAAAGTTATTCCGTTTAGTTTGTATGGTATCTGTGATATGGATTGATTTTTGTAATATACAAATGAATGGTTTTAAATGAAATAGAATAAGTATATTTAATCTTTGTACTTGCCATATCCCTTTAACCTATTATATAATCTAAGTATGTTTTGTCGTGAAAATTTATATAATCGGAGGTGTGTTAATGTTTGTATACACACAGGCATGTGGAGTAGTTGTTTTAGGTGTTTTATTAGCATTATTTTATTTAAAACGTTCAAAGATATTCCTTAATACGGAGAAAATATTTATCTTAACACTGGTTACCTCGTTATTTGCGAATGTAATAGATATTCTGTGTCAGGTTTTATTATATAATTCATCAGTACCACTATGGATTTCGAGGTTTTTTTGTGAAACATATCAGATACTTATAATAATGGTATTATGTTGTACTATGATTTATATTTGTCGTGATATTTATGAAGATAATAAGATTTTTGTAAAAAAAATATGGTTATATATTGTAATTTTTATATTATCGGGAATAGCAATATTTGTTTTACCTGAGAATTTAAGTACTGAACCGGGAAAATTGTATGCATATGGAGTAAGTGTTACATTTTCATATGCAGTTGCACTGTTTTATATAATTGCGGTTCTTATAAGAGTTAATGTACAGAGTGATAAGATGAATTCTGATAGAAGAGTATCAATTAATCTGTGGATGGCGTTATGGATTTTTGTGGCAATTTTTGAAAATATATTTCCTAGTATTTTTGTGGCAGGATTTGCGACTAGTATAGGTGTAATGATTTTATATGTTAAACTTGAGAATCCCGGAATGAATATTGACAGACAGAGTGGGTTTTATAATCAGAATGCATTTATGGAATATATACAACAACTTTATGGAAGTCATAAGAAATTTTCAATGATTATGGTAGTTATAAATGATGATGAAGATGGATTTTATAATCATAAGCTTGAATTAAAAAAAATATCAAAAATTCTTGATGCGAATGATACTGTAGTATTTAGAAAAACAGAAGATGAGATTGTTCTTGTGTTTAAAAGCGCTAATGAAGCTAAAGAATGGGGAGCTAACTTTGTAGAAAGTACATATTTAACTGATGACCCTGATATGATTGCACTTAGAAATGGCTTATGGATAAGTATTGAGGATTCAGAATGGTTTAAAAATTCTGAAGAATTAATGTATTTTATTAAATATGCTATATCGCACAGACAAAGTAATGTGGATTCTAAGGCTCGTAATTTTATTAAAGTTAGTAAAGAAATGGTTAGTGAAATGAGCAACGAAAAGAAAGTTGAGAAAATGATTGTTCGTGCGCTTAAAGAAGATAGAATAGAAGTTTTTTATCAACCGATTTATTCAACAGAGAAAAAAATGTTTACTACAGCTGAAGCTTTGGTAAGAATAAGAGATATAGATGGGAAAATTGTCCCTCCGGGTGTGTTTATTCCTGTAGCAGAAAGAACCGGTAAGATAATTGATTTAGGTAATGAAGTGTTCAGACAGGTATGTAAGCTTATAAAAGAGGATAACATTACGAAGTATGGAATAGAATATGTAGAAGTGAATTTATCAGTTGCGCAGTGTGGTGATTATGCTTTGGCTGAAAATTATATAGCCCAGATGGAGGCACATGATGTTAATCCTAATAACATAAATCTTGAGATTACAGAGTCGGCGTCGCTTAAGAGTAAAGAAGTACTTCTTGATAATATGAATCGTCTTATTGATTATGGAGTTAATTTTTCACTGGATGATTTTGGAACAGGTCAATCTAATCTTAATTACATTGTGGATATGCCGGTAGATATTGTTAAGTTTGATAGAGGTATGATTAATTCATATTTTGCAAATCAAAAAGCAAGACATGTAATGGATGCGGCGATGCATATGATTCATGGGATGGGGCTAAAAATTGTGTCAGAAGGAATTGAAACAGGCGAACAGTTTGGGAAAATGAACGAACTTGGAATTTCTTATATTCAGGGATTTTATTTTTCGAAACCACTGGAGAAACAGGATTTTATTAAATTTTTAATTGAGAATAATAACGTTTCTTATAATTAATACATTAAAAAATATTATTATAACTAGAAAAATTTAATAAAAAAAGGTATAATAAATAAGAAAATTTTTTTATAAGGAGAATTGGAATATGGAATTAAAAGGTTCAAGAACAGAAGCAAATTTAATGGCTGCATTTGCAGGAGAATCACAGGCAAGAAATAAGTATACTTATTATGCATCAAAAGCAAAGAAAGATGGTTATGTTCAAATTGCAAATATATTTGAAGAAACTGCAGCAAATGAAAAAGAACATGCTAAATTATGGTTTAAAATTTTACATGGTGGAAGTATTCCTTCAACTGTTGAGAATTTAAAAGATGCGGCAGAAGGTGAAAATTATGAGTGGACTGATATGTATGATAAGTTCGCTAAAGAAGCAAAAGAAGAAGGCTTTTTGGAAATAGCTGCTTTATTTGAGGGTGTTGCTAAGATTGAAAAGGAACACGAAGAGAGATATAGAAAATTACTTGCAAATATTGAAGGTGACTTAGTATTCTCTAAAGACGGAGATTGTATTTGGGAATGTTTGAATTGTGGTCATGTAGTAATTGGAAAGAAGGCTCCTGAAGTATGTCCTGTATGTGCTCATCCACAGGCATATTTCCAGCAGAAACCACAGAATTACTAAAAGGTAACTATAATCATATTTGTTTTAGTTTAGAAATGATTTATTTGCACTATAGATATTGGATATTATCTGATGTTTATAGTGCATTTTTTATCATATGGGATTAGGGTGTTTTGACACCACAATCCTATATGATAAAAACCATCCGCTTTGTTCTTAAAAAAGACTTTGAAAATATCTGATTTAGTTGTAAAATATTATGTAAACATATTTTTGAAGGAATAATAATTTGATTTGCAAAAAAAGGAAATTATTTTTATATGAATAAACAGAAGATTATTATGGTAATATTTGCATTGAGTTCAATATTTTTATTATTATATGGGATTTTAATAACTCCAATTTCTGAGGTTAAAATAAATCTTTTTAAAAGAGTTTTTTATAAAAAGATTTATTTTAAAGATGTAAGTGAAAATGCAATATATATTTTTTTAATTTTATCATTAGTAACAATAGTATTTTTATTTGCAAAATATAAGTTTGTTGCAGTTATTAGCAGCGTAATTTCATATGTATATATGATTAGGGAAATATATAAGCTTTATGATACATATAGCAATCTTGGAAATTTTAAAGACAATATTGAAATATGTTTTGGAATGCATTTTGTAGTTGTAGGAAATACAATATTATTAATAATGTCAATATGTAATTATATTATGAATAAGAAAAATAAATGTTTTGATAAGGCTGAAATAAATAATATTGAATGATTTTTGTTTTCGATGAAAGGAAAAGGTTGAAATAAAGATTTGAAAGAAAAAAATATAATGAATGATATTAATATAAAAGAGTTTTTGAAGAATACTAAGATAATAACAGATGGTTCGTTTGGTACATATTATTCAATGCTGTATAATACTGATGAAATGGCTGAAGTTGCAAATACAAAATATGCTGAAAGAGTAATTCGGATACATGAAGAATATTTAAAAGCGGGTGCAAATCTTATAAGAACAAATACATTTGCTTCAAATACTATATTTCTTGATACGAATTTTGAATTGGTTGAAAATAATATTTTGGCTGGAATAAATAATGCTAAAATTGCAGTTGATAGGTCATTAAATAAGTCAGGTAATGAGTCTGTTTCACAAATGTTTATTGCAGGAGATATTGGACCGATACCATTTGATTTGGATGATGATATACAAAAAATAGAAGAAGAGTATTATAGAATTGTTAAATTATTCATAGAGAATGGCATAAATATTATTAATTTTGAAACGTTTAATGAATTATCCGGTATATTACCTGTTATAAAAAGGATTAAATCAGAACATGATGTATTTATAATGGTTTCATTTTGCGTAAATCAATATGGATATAGTAATGCGGGTGTTAGCGCATATAAATTGATTAATGAGGCTAAGGAAGTCATAGGAATTGATGCAATTGGGCTTAATTGTGGAATTGGTCCGGGGCATATGAAAAAGATTGTTGATAAGATGAATCTCACAGGAGAAAAGTTTTTTATAGCACTTCCTAATGCCGGTTATCCTAAAAGAGTAAGAGGTATTGTTAAATTCGATAATAATACTGATTACTTTGCTAAAAAGATATGTGAAATGGTAAATGAAAATAATATAGATATTGTAGGAGGGTGTTGTGGAACAAATCCGGATTTCATATATCAATTAAAAAAAGAGTTAGATGTTAAACAAAAAGAAAGAAGCATAATAACAGTTCAAAGTTTCGACGAGTCAAGAATTGTTGAAAAAACATCTTTTTTTAGAGATTATAAAGGTTGTATAAAAAATAAGAAGTTAATAGCAGTTGAATTAGCGCCTCCTGCAAATGATAATGATGTGAAAGTCTTAGAGGCAGCTAAATTACTAAAAAATATGGAAATTGATGTTGTAACATTTCCGGATTCGCCTTCGGGAAGAACAAGAATTGATTCTGTTTTGATGGCTGATAAAGTAAAAAAAGAAACAGGATTAAATGTTATGCCACATATTTGTTGTCGTGATAAAAATGCTATTGCCATGCGTTCATTGTTTATGGGAGCTATGATTAATGATATATCTAATTTTTTATTAATAACAGGAGACCCTGTTCCGTCCATGGCAAGACAAACTGTGAAACAGGTTTTCAATTTTGACTCTGTTGGACTTATGAATATAGCTAAAGATATGAATATGGAATTGTTTACAAAAAATCAACTGACGTATGGTGGTGCAATTAATCAGGGAAGAAAAAATCTTGATGTTGAGATTAACAGGGTGTTGAAGAAAATGGATTCCGGTGCGGAATTTTTCTTTACCCAACCGGTATTTGGAGAAGATGATGCATTAAGAATAAAAAAAATTAAGGATAAGACAGGTGCTAGAATTTTATGTGGAATAATGCCACTTATAAGTAGAAAAAATGCATTATTTATGAAAAATGAAATATCAGGAATTAATGTAAGTGATGAAATAATAAACAGATATCCGGAAAATGCCGAAAAAGAGGAAAATGAAAAAATAGCAATAGATATTGCAAAAGAAATGATGGGTATAACAAAAGAGTTTACAGATGGGTATTATTTTTCTTTTCCTTTTAACAGAGTGAGTATTTTGCAGGAAATTTTAGAGTGATTTGTTCACATAAATTACATAAATTTGTTTATTTTTTTAGAAAAGTATGGTACAATAATATAAGTTATTGTGAAAAATTGATAAAAAATATATTTGCTAAAAAAGTTAGAAATAAAGTGGAGGAAAATATACATATGAACGAAGATTTTGGAGAAGGATATATAACCACTAATTATGTAAAAAAACTTCATAATAGAAATGACTTTTTTGAAGTGGCTGATAAAATTATTAAGGAAATTGAGAATGACAGATATTGCCTTATTGCTATCGATATAGAACACTTTAAGTTGTTTAATAAATGGTATGGACGTAAAAAGGGTGATGAATTCCTTAATCAGTTTGCGGAGATTTTATATTATTTAGAAGAAGAAAAACAAGGTGTCTGTGGCTATTTTGGAGGAGATAACTTTGTTATTTTAATGAAATATGGTTCTGTTGAATTTATAAGAGTTCAGGAGGACCTTAATCAGTGTGCATTGGATATTGGTAAGAGAATTGGCTTTTTACCTGCATATGGAATATATAAGATAAAAGATAAAGAGGGTTCTTCAATCACCATGTATGATATGGCTTTGCTTGCCTTATCTCAGGTTAAAGGTAATTTTGATAACAGATGTTGTGAATTTAACGAGTCAATGACAAGTACTGTTGAGGAAGAATTGAATGTTATTTCAGAAGTTAGGGGTGCTCTTGGGAGAGAAGAGTTTATTTTCTATGCACAACCAAAGTGTAATATTTCAAATGGTAAGATAATTGGTGCTGAAGCCTTAGTTAGATGGGAACACCCAACACAGGGATTGATTTCTCCGGGAAGATTTATTCCAATACTTGAAAAAAATGGTTTTATAAGTGATTTGGACAGATATGTGTGGGAAATGGTATGTAAATGGATACGAAAGATTATAGATATGGGATATAAACCTATACCTATTTCTATTAATGTATCCAGATTAGATGTTGTTTCAATGGACGTACCTGAAGTTTTGGTTGATATTACCGAAAAGTATCAAATTGATCATTCGCTGTTAAGAGTTGAGATTACAGAGAGTGCCTGTATAGAGACTACTGATACAAAGATTCAGGGAACTGTTAAGAGAATACAGAGTGCAGGTTTTACTGTTCTTATGGATGATTTTGGAAGTGGATATTCGTCTCTTAATATGCTTAAGAGTGTTATGATTGATGTTATCAAGATTGATATGAAGTTTCTTGATATATCTAATGATGAGACGCAAAAAGGTATTGGTATTTTAGAATCTGTTGTTAATATGTCAAATTCTATGGGTATACCTATTATTGTAGAAGGTGTAGAAACTAAGAAGCAGGAAGAATTCCTTCTTGGAATGGGTTGTCATTTTGCACAAGGATATTATTATTACAAACCAATGCCTATTAGCGAATTTGAAAAGCTTCTTTCTGATAAAGATAATATTGATTACAGAGGTATATATGTTAATCAATCTGAACAGGTACATATAAATGAATTAATTAATGTGAATGATTTTAGCGAATCGCAGTTTAATAATATATTAGGTGCTGTGTCGTTCTTTGATATGTACAAAGGAAAAATTTCAATAACTAAGGTTAATGACCAGTATTATAATCTTTTGGGAACTGATGTTGATTATGATATTACAAAAGCAAGACAACTTTGGGAAAATATTTTCTTGAAGAATAAAGAATATATTATGGAGTTGTTTAGAGAAGCAGAAGATAATCAGATTAAAGGTTCTGCTGGTAAGCTAAGGTTTACTAAATATGATGGAACTTCTGTATGGTTGAATATTAAGCTTTTTATGCTTAAAGCTGAAAAGGAACGTATTCAGTTTATTGGTTTGTATTCGGAAGTAGAGGAGAATATAACGCAACAAAATGTAGATAATTTGAAAATATCAAAGATAAATTCAATAGCAATAGAAGATAAGATAAAGATTGAAAGTTTATACGGAAATCTGCCTTGTGGATTTACTATTGCAAATATTATTCTTGATGATAAGAAAATGGTTAAGGATTTTGGCGTTATTTATTCAAATAAAGAATCTGAAAAGCTGTTTAATTGTGAGTTTGTGAAACTCAAGAGACTATTTAAGAGAATTTTTGGTAGCAAGGATGAAGAAAAGTTCAAACAGATGTGTAAAGATGTTGCATACGAAGGTAATAGTTTCTCTTTTGAAGTGTTTGTAGAAGAAACCGGCAAGTATTTAAGAAGTGTTTTCTTCCAATATAGATATGGATTTATGGCGGCTATTACAACAGATACAACAAAGACTCATATTTTTGATACTATTATTAAAACTAAGATTAAAGAAAATACAGAATTTTTATACGTTGATTTAGAAAAAGATACTTTTAATCTGTTGTATCCAGAGAATTATAGTCTTGTAAAGTATGGAAAATACTCGGATGTGATTTTAAAACAATTAGAAACAGAAGAGGTTTTGTATATTGATAAAAAACAGTTAATTGATACTTTGTCGGTAAATGGAATTCGTAATGTGTTGAAAGATAAAGACAATGTTGAGCTTCTTTTCAAATGTAAGGATGATGATACGTTTAAGTGGTGTAAGATAAATTTAATTGTAGGAGAGCGTAGATGTGGGACTCCCGGTAATGTGATATTAATTATTAGTAAAGACAGTAAAGGACCAATTGAGGATATTATTTCTATTGATAAAAAAGATACAGTATTAATTGTTGAGAAAAGTGATTCGGATAATAGTAAACTTAAGAATATTTTTGAAAAACAATATAAAGTTGTATCGTGTAATGATTTAGATTCGGTAAATAGTATTCTTAATAGAAAATGTGAACAGATTATTCTCACAATTTTTGAAGCTGATAGTGAGCAAGATGAGATTTATAATATCTTTAAGTATTATAAGAATGAAGGATTCGTTGATAAAATTCCGGTGATTATATTATGTGAATCATCTAATAGAAATTGTGAGTTTGAAGACAGAGTATTTAATGAAGGCGTTTCTGAGATTATATATAACTCGTTGCCTGATAATGTAATATCTTCAAGAACTGCTAAAGTTATAGAGATGTTTATGGATAATTTATTAACAAAACAAAGATATCTTGGACTGGTTAATGAATATAACAGTTTGAGTGATAAATTTGACATTGTATCTAAGCTATCTAAGCATAATATATGGGAATATGATTTTAAAAATAAAGAATTATGTATGTATAATAATAATTTTAACTCTGAATTACTTAAATTAAGTGATAAGTTTAATGAAGAAAAAGTTATTATTAATAATTTCCCTGATATATTATCCGAGAAGAAGTTTATAGATGATGAAAACCAACAGATATTTAATGATTATATTGATAGTTTATGGAATAATCTTAAAGAAAAATATTATGAAATAAAGTTAATAAGTCAAAAAGGTAAAGATATTTGGATTGGTTTTTGGTCAAAACCTATTGTTGATACGTCTGGAAAAGTTGATAAATTAATTGGTACATATAAAGTTGTTACAGCAAAGAAACAAGAAATTCTTGATATGAGAGATAAAATTAAGATAATGGAATTTATGAAAATTGATTCTGTAAAAGAAATGCTTGTTAATTTATCAAGAAATATTATTGTGGATTATGATGATAATTCTACAAAACAATGGAAAGAAGTACTTAGAAAAGATAAAGTAAGATTTACTGATATTGTTAAGTATGTAAGTGAATATCAGGTTTCTGAAGAATATAAAAAGCAGTATTTAAAATTCTTTAATCCAAGTATTTTAATTAATAAATATAAAGGTGAGCCATTAATAGACAGTATGGAATATCAGTTTTATAGAAAGGGCAAACTTATAACGTATAAATGTTATTTATGTTTGATGGAGATAGATACATCAGGAGACATATATATATATATTAAGTATACAGATGTAGAATAACTTGCAAAATAAAGTTAAATATATTAAATTAATAGAGTGAATGCGAGAGTGTTCACTCTATTAATTTTGCTAATGATATATATATTAAAGTAATTTTATTGTAAATTATATCAGGATGGAGATAAACATGAATAATATTAAACACTTTAATGTAACAGGGATGAGTTGCTCAGCATGTAGTGCCAGAGTTGAAAAGGCAGTTTCAAAACTTGAAGGAGTTGACTCGTGTTCGATTAACTTGCTTACTAATTCATTGATGGTAGAAGGTGAAGTTGAAGATAATGAAATAATAAACGCTATAAAAAATGCCGGATATGGAGTAAGTATAAAAGATAATGATTCTGCGAAAAAAATAAATAAAAATGGATATGAATCGGAAGAAAAATTGGAAGATACAGAAATTAATAAGCTTATAAAAAGAGTATTTATTTCTGTAGGTTTTCTTGCGATGCTCATGTATATTTCAATGGGGCATAATATGTGGGGATGGCCTGTTCCTGAATTCTTTGAGAATAATTATTTGGCAAATGGATTAACGCAGATGCTTTTAACTATAATTATTATGATTATTAATCAAAAATTTTTTATAAGTGGTTTTAAGAGTCTTATAAAAAAAGCACCTAACATGGATACTCTTGTTGCACTTGGTTCAGGTGCATCATTTATATACAGTACCTTTGTTTTGTATGCTATGACTTTCGTTTCTTTTGATAATCAACATCAAATGCATAAATATCTTCATGAGTTCTATTTTGAATCTGCAGCAATGATTTTGACATTGATTACAGTTGGAAAGATGCTTGAAGCACGTTCAAAGGGGAAAACAACAGATGCGTTAAAAGGACTTATGAATCTTTCACCTAAGAAGGCTTTGGTTATAAGAAATGATAAAGAGATAGAAGTAAAAATAGATGAAGTTGTAAAAGGGGACGTGTTCATAGTAAAACCCGGAGAGTCAGTAGCTGTTGATGGTGTTGTCATAGAAGGAAGCAGCGCTATTGATGAGTCGGTGCTTACAGGGGAAAGTATACCTGTTGATAAAAATTTGGGAAGTATTGTATCGGCAGGAACTATAAATCAATCAGGATATTTGAAATGTGAAGCAACAAAAGTAGGAGAAGATACTACATTGTCTCAGATTATTAAGATGGTTAATGAGGCATCAGCTACTAAAGCTCCAATCGCAAAAATTGCGGATAAAGTTTCGGGAGTATTTGTGCCCATCGTAATAGCTATTTCTGTATTAACAACTGTTATTTGGCTGATTTGCGGATATTCAATAGGTTTTGCGCTTGCAAGAGGGATATCTGTGTTAGTAATTAGTTGTCCATGCGCTCTTGGATTAGCAACTCCTGTTGCGATAATGGTAGGTAATGGGATTGGTGCAAAGAATGGGATAATGTTTAAAACAGCAGCTTCGCTTGAAGAAACAGGCAAAGTAACGGTGGTTGTTCTTGATAAGACAGGAACTGTAACAAAAGGTGCACCAACAGTGACAGATGTTATAACATATAATGGTTATGATAAAGAAGAGTTGTTGATTAGTGCATATGTATTAGAAAAAAGAAGCGAGCATCCATTAGCCAAAGCGATTATAGATTATTGTGAGAATAATGAAAAGATTAATAATTGTTGTTTAGAAGCAGAAGAATTTAATTCAATGCCTGGAAATGGCATAGCAGCGAAGATTAACAACGAGAATTATTATGCAGGAAATTTAAAATTTATTGAGGGTAAGACTGAGATTGCTAAAAGTATTGTTGGTGATATGGAAAATCTTGCAAAAGTAGGAAAAACACCGCTGTTCTTTGTTAAAAATGATAAACTTATGGGGATTGTTGCGGTCGCAGATGTAATTAAAGATGATAGTGCAAATGCAATTAATGAATTGAAAGATATGGGAATGCGTGTTGTAATGCTTACAGGTGATAATGAATATACGGCCAATGCAATAGGAAAAGAGGCAGGTGTTAACGAAGTCATAGCAGGTGTTTTGCCTGATGGTAAAGAAAGTGTGATTAGTAGTCTTAAGAAAAATGGAAAGGTTGCTATGGTGGGAGATGGAATTAATGATGCTCCTGCACTTACAAGTGCAGATGTTGGGATTGCTATTGGGGCAGGAACAGATATAGCAATAGATGCGGCGGATGTTGTTTTGATGAAAAGCAGATTAAGTGATGTTGCAACTGCTATTAAGCTAAGTAAGGAAACATTAAAAAATATAAAACAAAATTTATTTTGGGCTTTTATTTATAATATAATAGGAATTCCACTTGCGGCAGGAATATGGTATCCTTTATTAGGGCTAAAACTTAATCCTATGTTCGGTGCGGCAGCAATGAGTTTGTCGAGTTTTTGCGTTGTAAGTAATGCTTTAAGACTTAATTTGATATGTAAGAAAAAATTGATAAAAAATGAGGAATAGTATGAAATTTTATTTTGCACCAATGGAAGGTGTTGCCGGATATATCTATAGGAATACTTATAATAAATATTTTAATAATATAGATAAATTCTTTGCACCCTTCATATCCACAAGTCCTAATGGAATTAAGAAAATGAAAGAATTTAAAGATATTTTGCCTGAGAATAATATGGGCATTAATATTGTTCCGCAATTATTATCTAATTCGTATGAAGATTTTGTGATTGCAGTAAAAGAGATGAAAAGTTATGGATATAATGAGATTAATTTAAATGTTGGTTGCCCATCAGGCACAGTTACATCTAAAAAAAAGGGAGCAGGTATGCTTCTTGATTTAGACTATCTTGATAAATTTTTAGATTTTATTTTTGAACATCTTGATATAAAGATTTCTGTAAAAACAAGAATAGGGTATTATGATGATAGTGAAGTAGAAAAACTTATTGAAATATATAATAACTATCCTATTTATGAATTGATTGTTCATCCAAGAACCAGAGAAGATTTTTATAAAAATAAAGTTGACTTGAATGCTTTTGAAAAGTTTTATCAAAACTCAAAACATGACATGTGTTTTAATGGTGATATTTTTAGTTATGATGACTATGAAAATTTAATTAGGAGATTTCCTAAAGTAAATAAAGTTATGCTTGGAAGAGGGATTTTGAGGAATCCATCAATTGTGGATAATATAAAAAATAATGAAAAATGTCCGGATTTAAAAAAGATTTTTGAATTTCATGATGATTTATTTGAAAAATATAAGAACTATTTATCAGGAGAAATTCATCTTTTGTTTAAAATGAAAGAAGTGTGGCTCTATATGGTTAATTCGTTAGAAGATAGTGAAAAATATGCTAAAAAAATTAAAAAGATTAAGAAACTGTCAGAATATAGGAGTCTTATTGATGAATTAAAATATATATCAGGTGTTTGGTAAAAGTATTCAATAAGGTAATGATAAAAGCCTAAAGGTTCAAAGAAAACTTTAGGCTTAATTATAATTTATTTGTGAGTTGAAACATAGTCTTTAATGGCTTTAAAACTTTCAGGACTTATTACGTGTTCCATTCTGCAAGCATCTTCGGTTGCAATGTTTTCGTCTACACCTAAAGAAATAAGCCAACGTGAAAGTACATCATGTCTTTCGTAAATGGTTTCAGCTATTTTTAAACCGGCATCAGTAAGAGTTATAAAACCTGCTTCGTTTACTGAAATATATCCGTTTGTTCTAAGATTTTTCATAGCTACACTTATGCTTGATTTTTTGAAATCAAGTTCATGAACTATATCTATAGAACGAACTACAGGAAGTTTTTTGCTAAGCATATATATAGTTTCGAGATAATTTTCAACTGATTCATTTATAACCATAAGAACCCTCCATATAGAAAAGTAAAAAATATACTTTTATAAAATCATAATTAATTGTACAAGTATCAGAATTATATCATAATATTTTTTGGGGGGCAATAAATATATAGATTTTTTGTTAATATATAATTAAGAGTTACTTGAAAATAATATATTAAAGTATTATACTAAAAATATATTTTGGATAATGCTAAAAAATTTATATATAATATTTTTTGTGAAATTCATTCTGAAAGGATAACTATAGGCAGTGAATTATTGGGATAAAATAAAGAGTATTTTTTGTTGCGTAAAAGAGAAGATTACGGAATGGTTTAATGAGTTATATAATGAGATGAAAAGTATTGAGAATAAAAAAAGATTTGGAATTATAGTTGGTTCATGGATTCTTGTTTTTATCTCAATTATTTTTGTGTCTAAAATTAAGGAAGTGCATGATGGTAATGATATAACCATACTTGCTGAAACAGAGTCTATAGAAGAAATGACTGAAGCGGATGTACAGGTTGAAACTGTAGTGATAAAAAAAGAGACTATGGCAGAAACCACTACGATTGAAGTTTCTACAGAAGTATCTACAGAAACTCAAAATAACGATATTGATGTAAATAGTTTTGAGAAAGAAACAATTCCTTTTGAAAAGATTGAAGTTGTTAACGAACAATTATATGATGATGCAATTATTACTACTCAAAAACCACAGATTATCTATTCTGAGCCGGGCGAAAAGAAGTCATCTAAAGACTATGATAAGGATAGATTTGTTAATTGTATAGATGTATCAAAACATCAGGGAGATATAGACTGGAAAGCGGTAAAGGAATCCGGTATAGATTATGCTATAATAAGAGTTGCATATAGAGGATATGAGACAGGGAAAATTGCTAAAGACTCCAAATTTGAGAAAAATATAAAAGGAGCATTGGCTAATGATATTGAAGTTGGTGTGTATTTCTTTTCACAGGCAACTAACAAAGTAGAAGCATTGGAAGAGGCTTCAGTAATCCTTAAATATATTAAAGGATATAATATTACATTACCGGTTGTTATTGATTGGGAGACAGCACCAGGGTATCGTACATATTCAGGAATTAATAAAGATGAATTAACTGATATTATATCAGTTTTTTGTGATATGGTTAAAAAATATGGTTATGACCCAATGGTGTATATGTGTCAGACTGATTTTACAGGAAGAGTATATGGTAAAAAATTGTCACAAAAGTATAAGATATGGGTTGCATGGTATTTTGGATGTTATGCAAAATCGGATACAAGTCTGAACCGGTTTAAATATGGAGAAGATATACCTGATTTAACATATAATTATAATGTATGGCAGTATTCTAAGAATGGCTATGTTAATGGAATATCTACACCTGTAGATATGAATATATATATATTGCCTGAAAAAATACCTGAACCTGTACTTACTGTTGATTTTGAAGAAAAAATTATTGATTATAATGATAAAAAGTATGATGTATTATCGGGTGTTAAACTCATTGATTATCAAGGATTGAACATTACTGATAAAGTTGGATATATGATAAATAATAGTAATTTAAAACCGGTAACAATAGAAGAGATGGTAGTGAATCCGGGGAAATATGTAATATCATATTATTATAAAGATAATCCTAAAATCTGTAAGAATATTAATTTATATGTCAGAGATATTCCGGAAGTTTATTTTGATGAGAAAAAATGGTGTGATGATGAAATAAAAAATGTAGATTATATCTATGATAAAAAAATAAGTGTTGAAGAAAACTTAGAAATTCTAAAATCGCAAATACTTTCGAGGATAGAGGTGAGAAAGTATAATTTGTCTTTTGATAAGGATTATATTGTTATTGATGGTGAGATATATAATCTTCCAGAATTGGGAACAGATGGATGTATTAGAGAAGGGGAATATGAATTAAGATATAAAAATGAAGGTTTGGAAGGGTTAGTGATTGAAAGAATAGTAAAACTTAATATTATACTACCTTCTGATGAAGAAAATGAAACTGATGACAATGAGGAAAATGCAGAAACCGATGGTGAGAATAATGAAGAATCAACAGAAAAATCAAGTAAAGAAAATGTTGAATTAGAATAGAAAGTATAGTAAAATATAGCATAAGAATAGAGTTTGGGGGAATTGCCTTGGAACATACATCATATATACAGAATTTATTTTATTCATTCTTACAGAATGTTAATACATTATCAGAGAATTTAATGTTTATCAAACATTATAATACTCTTGATTTATCACTTGAAAAATTAGAAAAGATTGTGTGTGATGAATATAAAAATGGTCTTTTGTATCATGGATTTTCGAAAAATGTTATAAAAGAACCGTATGAGCCATTTATGAGTGGTATCAGATACTATTATCAAAAGTTCTATTCGAAAGATTTGAGCGTGGAAGAATTTATTGATGAGTGTGATATTTATTCATTACATAAGCAGATTTTTGAAACATATATTAAGACTGGTAAAGCTACTCGTTTTGAGATGCTGATAATAGCTGAAAGTAAGTTTGAAAAGGACAGATTTATTGATTCCATAATAAACACATTGGATTATATATCAAGAACTAAGAAGATTCTTATAGTACTTAATAATTTCCAGTATTCTTCAATCACAACAATAGATATACTTGAGAGAATGATTAATAATTCTGAATTTTCTAATGTGAAGATAATGATTGTTTACAGTGAATTACAACAACCACTTTTGTATATCGAAAATAAATATATGAAGGTCATTGAGTGTGCTGAAGAAAAGAATATTTTATTTGAATGGGACGAAGAAGAAAAATGTGAAGTGAGTAAATTTCATTTAACATTTGTCCCTAACAAGCGCTTTTTTTCTGATTATTTACGAAAACTTAATAATTTATATGAAATGTTTGCGTATGAGGATGCGAAGCATTTTATAGATATAATTCATGAACGTATTTCAGAAGGTCGTTTGATTGTAAGTGATTTAGAAAAGTTTGACTTTTATTATATATCGTCTTTATGTGAGATGATGTTAAATGATGAGAATAATGCATTATTAATGGCAGATAAATTATTAGAATTGTATGATAGAAATAAAGATTTTCTTCAAGATTACAGATATAATTTGTTGTGTGGAAGAATACATATGAAATTATGTCAGGCGGATTTGACTATCAAAAAAGCTGAAAAGGCAAAAGAAGCGGCAAAGAAACTTGGTGATGATGATTTGTATTTTACAGCAGATATTGTTTCTAAAGGTGCTTATTTTGGTGGATTTAAAGATGTATTTGTTGTGGATTTTGAGAATATCTGCATAGATGAAGAGTTTATTTCAAAATTAAGAGAATACGGATATCTTAATACTTTGGCTCATTATCTTATTTATGCGAAGGATAATGATGTAGAAACGATAGAAAAGTTTATTAAAAATAATTCGTCAGATTCGTTTGAAGAAGCGGTTGCAATTAGTACAAGGTTAAATAATTCGGATTTTTTACAGACTGCATATACTAAATATATTGTTAAATTTACTGATAATGGATATCATAAGTATATTGAGGAGTTTTACAAGAAGAAGTTCGAGATACTTGATAGAAGTGGGGAAAATGTAAGAATTGCTCATTTATATCTTGGAATGGGATATAATGCGATTATCAGTGAAAAGTATGCAAAAGCTAATGAGTATTTTGTAAAAGCAATAGAATACTTATTTAAGTTAAAGAGAGTGGAAGAACTTATTGAAGCAGTATATAATTTATCTATTAATTGTATATGTGCTGAAGATTATATGTCATCATGTGATTATCTTAATGCTTTATTTAAGATGCTTGATAATATGAATTTACAGACGATTCAGATATGTAATGCGTCAAAATTATATGGTTTGTTATCGTTATCATTTTTTAAACTTGGCAATGATTACAGAGCATTAAGATGTCTTGATAGTATGGAGAATTTATTATCTCATGTATTATATGCTGAGGAACATAATAATATAGATGTGTATAAATGGCAAGAAGACTTGTTTTTATATTATATGTTGGTCGGAATGTTGGCTAAGAAGAATGAAGATTATGAAAAAGCAGGAATATGTTTTTCAAAAGCGAAAAAGTATTTTGAGGTTTGTTCAAATGTAATGTTTTATTCTGTTGGTGTATTTATTGTAGAATATTATGATTATTTTCTTCTTGTAGGTGATGAACAGTCGGCTGAAGAGATATTGAAATATGGGGTGGATTTTTGTGAAAAGAATGGATATATTCTTAAATCAAAAACCATTATTAGCCAGATTGAGAAGAAGACATTTAATACCAGACCGCTTGTAGCAGGATTTGTTAATGTTTCTTTGGGAGATTTAATAAAGATTTCATATAATGCTGGTGTCGAGAATAATCTTGATAAACGAAGAAAAGATATAAGGTTTTTGTCCGTATGGCAAGAGATGCTTAATAAAGAATATTCGGATACGGAGTTATTGATAAATAATGCAATGATTACATTGCAGAATAATTTTAATTTTAATGGTATTTTAGCTTTAGAGATTAAGGATAATCAAATTAAGGAATTGTATAAGGATATTGAAATCGATAGTAATTATTCCTATAAGGATATTAAGGATTTCTTCATGGTTATTAAGAGGGATTTCATAACTAGTAGAACTGATAAATCGTATGTTGAGTATGATAAGCTGGTTTCGATTTTTGGAGAGCGTCTGGTAGTAACTTGTATAGGTGTTCCGGTATATGACGAAGAAGGTCTTATTGGAATATTTGTTGGTATAATTACTATGAGTAAGAATCTTAGATTTAGTAGAACTCTTATGAATGAAGAAGATCTTGTTATAGTTAAAACAGCTATAAATCAGTTATTTACAAGTATTGAAAGAGTAAGAAATAAGTTTAATATTATTGAAATTAATAAGAAATTAAATGAACTTGCAGTAACGGATATGCTTACCGGTCTTTATAACAGACAGGGACTAACTAAGATGATAGAGTCATATTCTAATAAGAATAGTAATATTATTATCTTGTATGCAGATTTGGATAATTTCAAATATTATAATGATACGTTTGGACATGACTTGGGGGATGTTATTCTTAAACGGTTTTCCAAAGTTATCAGTGATATTTGTGAGGGGATTGGTTTTGCTGTAAGATATGGTGGTGACGAGTTCCTACTTATATTGGAAGATGTTGACCTTGAAAAAAGCTAAAGATGTTGCCAGATGCATATATGAAAGAATGAGTGATGGTTTCGTGCCATTAGTTAAAAGCTATTTGCAGGAAGATATAGACATACCAAAAGAAAAATATGTCTCATGTTCCATTGGTATAGCACGAGCTACAGGAAGTTCAACTGAATTAATTAATGAGGCTCTTATGAAGGCTGATGAAGCATTGTATTACATTAAGAGAACAACTAAACATAACTTTATTGTATGGGAGGATATTAATGAAGAAAGCAAGTAATGTTATTGCTGTGCTTTTGATAATACTTTCAAGTTCTTTGTTGTTGTGGTTTGTTATTTCTAAGACAGGTACAAATAAAAATAATTATAATTTTAATGAAAAAGATTTTTTTGATTCGGATGTTTTATCTGAAACAGAAGAAATAGATGAACAGTTGCTTGACAAGCAATTAGTTGTTGATAATAATAAAGAGAAATTTTCTCAGAAGTTTACATCTGTAAGTGAATATTTGAAATTTTATAATTCATCATATTCAATAGATGATTTTGCAGAATATATTATTGATAACTATGGTTTGGATATTTTTTTGAATATTTGTAATATTGGTCAGGAAAATTTAAGTAGGGATTTCTATTTGGAAACAGGGAAATCCCTATTTATTTTGTTGGATGAATTTATAGGTAATACAAATATAAATCATATGGAATCTAAAAATTCTGAAAAAATTAATTTTATGTTTGCGGGAGATATTTGTCTTACAGAAGATGGATTTGTAATAGACCATTACGAAACAACGAATGTGCTTAAAGATTGGATAAGTGAAAGTATTATTGAAAGAACTAATAACGCAGATGTATTTATGTTGAATAATGAATTTTGTTTTAGTGAAAGAGGAACAGCTTTACCTGGTAAATTATATACTTTCAGAGCAATGCCCGGGCGTATTGATATTTTAAAGGAGTTGGGGACAGATATAGTTTCTCTGGCAAATAACCATGTATATGATTATGGAATTGAAGGTTTTAGTGATACGCTAAAAGTTTTAGATGAGGCTCAGATAAAAAGAGTGGGTGCAGGGATGAATTCTTCAGAGGCTGAAAATGTTATTTATTATGAAATTAACGGTATGAAGATAGGGATTGTTTCAGCAAGCAGAGCTGAGAAGTATAGGTTTACACCAGGTGCTAAAGATGATAGTGCAGGTATATTTTTGATGTATGATATGAAAAGAATTTTAGAGGTTATTGAAAATGCAGATAGCCACTGTGATTTTCTGATTTCGTACATTCATTGGGGAACTGAAGATAGCAAGTATTATGAAGAATATCAAAGAGAAATTGCAAAGCAGATGATAGATGCGGGAACAGATGCAATTATTGGAGGACATCCTCATGTTTTACAAGGTATAGAGTATATAGATGATGTTCCTATTGTTTATAGTCTTGGTGATTTTTGGTTCAATTATGAATCGAAATATACAGCAATGGTGAATTTGAGTTTTGATATAGATGGAATTAAAGAATTAGAAGTTATACCATGTTTGCAAAGTGATTTTAAAACAACATTAATTACGGATGAAAATTCTAAGAAAGTATATTTTGATTATTTAAGAGGGTTGTCAAATGGTTGTAATATTGATGATTTAGGAATTGTAACAAAATATAAGTAGATGAGCTCAGTGTAAAAAATCCCGGAAATGAACTGTAAAGTTTATTTTCGGGATTTTTTTAGAATATTAGAATAAGACAAGTCATATATTATGAAGAAGGAAGAAGTGTATATAGAATTAGAGTATAAATAATATATTGAAGGAAGGGATAGCTATAAAAAAAGTACATAATATTTTTTCATTGGAATTTAGAAGAAGATTTGCAGATGGAAAGATTGACTTGATGGATTTTCAGGAAATAAGATTAAGGATTGGACGACCTATTGTATTTGTTAAAGGACTAAAGGAATATTTTATTACTATTGATAATAAAATTACTACAGATGAAAAAAAGGGAATAGTTATTAACGAAAATGAATTAAGAGAAACATTGGAGTTTATAAGTAATCATTCAATGTATGCTTTTGAAGAAGAGATTAGAAATGGATTTATAACAATATCCGGTGGTCATAGGGTAGGAATATGTGGCAGGGCAGTAATTGAAGATGAAAAGATTAAAACAATTAAAAATATTTCTTTTGTAAATATTAGAATTGCTCATGAACGTATTGGATGCTCCAAAATGATTATGAAATATCTGTATGAAACAAATGGAAAAATTTATAATACACTTATTATTTCACCACCGTTATTTGGAAAAACTACTTTATTAAGAGATATTATAAGGAATATTAGTAATGGATGTATAGGATACAGAGGCCAAAATGTTGGAGTTTCTGATGAAAGAAGTGAAATTGCTGCTTCCTATCTTGGGGTTCCTCAAAATGATGTAGGGATAAGAACTGATGTTATGGATGGAATGCCTAAATCATATGGAATTATGATGCTTATAAGAACAATGTCGCCAAAGGTTATTGCTGTTGATGAAATAGGGACAAGCAAAGATGTAGAGTCTATTTTATATGGTATAAATTCAGGGTGTAGATTTGTGACAACAGTTCACGCAGAAAATATAGAAGAAATTAAGGAAAAGACATCTATTTTTGAATTGATAGAGAGAAGAGTTTTTGCCAGATATTTAGTTTTGATTAAAGAAGGTGAATTAAGGAAAGTTGCTATATATGACAGGAATATGAAAAAGATTGGAGATGAAATAATTGAGTGAAGAAATTGTTTTTAAAATCATCGGTAGTGTGATCGTGATTATATCAAGTACATGCATAGGTATGAAAGTAAGTGATAAGTTGAATGTTCAATTAGAATTACTTAGAAAAATGAAACATCTTGTTATTCTAATCAGGGGTGAAATAAAATATAACAATTCTTATTTAGGACAGGCATTTTTAAATATTTCTAATCGAATATGTGAGCCGTATAAAGGTCTGATGATTGAAGTGGCAGAAAAATTAGATGATGAAACAGGCGAAACATTCGCAGATATTTGGAAAAAAGGTGTTGAAGAAAAGCTTTTGAAAACAGAACTTTCAAAAAAGCACATATTAAAATTACAGGAATTAGGAGATACTTTAGGATTTTTAGATAAAGAGATGCAGATGTCTAATTTTGATTTATTTATAGATAGATTGGATTGTGAAATAGAAGAGAGTGTACAAAAGAATAAGGAAAATTGTAAGTTATATAGAAGTCTTGGCGTGTTGTCCGGAATAGCTATTGTAATATTAACTATATAGACAGGTAAAAGTATATTTGGTGTGAGTAATTAAAAGTGAATTGAACTCTTGCACAAGAAAGGGGAAAAATGGACGTAAATATTATTTTTAAGATTGCAGCAGTAGGTATTTTGGTATCTGTTATAAGCCAGATTTTGAAACATAGTGGTAGAGAGGAACATGCTTTTTTAACTAGTCTTGCAGGATTAATATTGGTTTTATATTGGATTGTTCCATACATATATGAGTTATTTGAAACTATTAAATCATTATTTTCGCTCTAAGAAAGGATATATATGACAATTATTCAAATTTCAGTTATAAGTATAATTGCTGTATTGTTGGGGATTCAGTTTAAAACTGTAAAAAGTGAGTACACAACACTAATAATAATTTCTGCGTCGCTAATAATTTTAGGTATTGGTATTTCTAAAATTTCTCAAGTGGTTAATATTATTAATAAAATATGTGGACAATATGGTTTTTCGGCAGAATATATAAGTGTCTTAATTAAAATTGTTGGAATAACATATATTTGTGAATTTGCATCAGATATATGTAAAGATAATGGTTTTAACGCTTTAGCATCTCAGGTTCAGATATTTGGTAAGGTTTTTGTTTTGATTTTAGGTATACCGGTGTTTATGAAATTATTAGATACAATAAATTATTTCATTTTATAGGAGTGGATGATTTAAGAAGTGGGTGAATTAAGAAGTGAAAAAGATTGTTTTTATGCTTATATGCTTTTGCATGATATGCTTTACCGATGAAAAAATTTATGCCTTAGAAATGTCAGATGAAATATTTGATTATAAAGAAATACAGGATTTTATTGACGAAAATGATTTGGATTTTAATATATCTTTTGCAGAATTGGTAAATGATTTTGTTAAGGGTGATGTTGAAAATGGATTTAAAAAAATAATAAATATAGTGAAATACAATCTTTTTTCTGAAATAAGATTGAATCTTGAGACAATTAAAATAATTATTTCGATTGTATTAATTACTGTAGTTTTTGTGGATTTCTCATGCATAGTTAAAAATGGACAATGTGTGGAAATAGGTTTTTTTATAAGTTATATACTAATTATGTCATACATAATAATTTCTTTTTCTATAGTGTCCGGTGTAGCTGAAGGTATTATTAGTATATTTGTGGATTTTATGAAGGCTTTGCTTCCTGTTTATCTTGCAACTATAAATATTACAAATGGACAAATATATGCAACTGCATATTGTGAAATGGTTTTAGTTATTATTACAATAATGGAATTTGTATGTCTTAAAATTATAATACCTGCAATAAAATTATATGTTATTGTTGGCTTGATAAATAATATTACAAAAGAAGATATACTTTCTAAGAGTTGTGAATTTGTTGGAAGTATTATTAATTTTATGATTAAGACAATGTTTACAGTTATTATTAGCTTGAATATTTTTCAAAAACTGTCAACACCTGTGAGTGCGAATTTAAATAATACTGCTACAAGAAAAATAATTGGTACTATATCAGGTATGACTTCTGTAGGTAATGGTGTTACGGAATTAGTTTTTAATACAGGAAGTGTGATTAGAAATGCAATTGGTGCAGGAGGATTTATTGTTTTGTGCATTATAGTATTAGTTCCATTTATAAAAATTGTTGTGTTTAAATTTTCGTACCAATTTTTAAATGCACTTATTCAACCAATATCGGATAAAAGAATTACTGATTGTTTAAGTTATATATCGGGTGGAACGCAAATGCTATTAAAAACAGTTTTTGGTAATTTTGTGATGTTTATGATAACTATAATGCTTGTATGTATGAATTGAGGGTAATATGGATTATTTTAAAGGAATTGTCGTATTTGTATTACTTATAAATATAATTTATGAATTTGTTCCTAATGATAGTTATAAGAAATATTTAAAACATATTACGGGAGTAATTATAATTTTGGTTGTAATAGAACCGATATGTAAATACTGTGATATAAATCATTTTGAAGATTCAGTTAATAATTATTTTCTTCAAAGTGATGTAATAGATGTGAATGAATTTATGTCAGATGCAAATGATATTGCACTAAATAAATCGGCAGATATTTATAAGAGTAATATAGAAAATGAAATAAAATCATATCTTATGAATTGTAATTTTGATATATCAGATGTAGAAACAGGGATAAGTATTACTAATGAAAATGAAATAAAAATAGATTATGTAAAAATAGATTTGAAATTTATTAATTATGAAATAGAAGATGAATATATTAAAAACATGATAGAAGAAAAATTCTTTATATCTAAAGAGGTTATTGAGGTTAAATGAAGGGGGGAGTTAGAGTGGAGAAGAAAATTGATTACAAAGGGATTATTAAGAAAATAGGAATGGAAAAACTGATTATAATATTAATTTGTGGTATTGCATTAATCTATTTATCAGTACCGGCTGGTGAAAATGATAAAAAAAACAGAAGTGAATTAAAGATTGTTGATAAAAAAGAAATAGAAATGAGTGGTAATGAATATAGTAAAGAACTTGAATATAGGTTAAAAGAAATTTTAAACAGAATTGATGGAATATCAGAGGTAAATGTTATGATAACATTAAAAAGTGGAAATGAATCAGTTGTTTTAACTGAAGATTCCATACAGGAAAATGAAAGGCGGGATACAGATGAAAATGGTGCTGTTAGTGAGCAAAGTGAATATAAAAAGGAAGAGGTTGTGGTATATGAAAAAAATTCTAATGGAGAAACAATACCATATGTTGTGAAAGAAAATGTTCCTAAAGTTGAAGGGGTAGCAATTATTGCAAAAGGAGCTGAAAAGACTGAAAATATGATAAAAATTACAAGCGTTGTTAAGGCATTATTTGATGTTGAAGTGCATAAAATATCAGTAGTAGGAATTAGTTGATTCAGGAGGGAAAATTGAAGAAAATAGTTAAGAAAAATCAGGTTATAATTACTTCGCTTGCTATACTTATAGCAATAGCAGGATATTTGAATTATTCAAAGAGCAGTGTGCTTAATCAGACATTACAGGATAAAAAAGGAGATATAGTTGTAAATGATGTGATTAAAAATGAAGAGAACGAAAATGATAATTTAGACAATACAGAGGTGGGGACAGATGATTTACCACAAAATATTGATAGTGAAAACAAAAATGATACACAGGTTGAAAATGAAGATTCAGCAAATGAAAGTGAAACAAATGAAAGTACAATAAATGAAAGTACACCGGGAGAAGCTGTACTTACAAATGTAGGTACTTTTTCGGCTAATGCAAAGCTTCAAAGAGAGCAGTTAAGAGCTAAAAATAAAGAAATGCTCCTTGATATGATTAATAATCAGAATTTGTCAGAAAGTCAAAAATCTGATGTTACTAATGAAATGCTACATATGACAGAAATTGCTGAACTTGAAAATGAAGTAGAAACGCTTTTAGAAGCAAAAGGTTTCACAGGTGCAGTTGTTACTATAGATGATTCATCAGTAGATGTAGTTGTTAGTATGATTGATGTTACAGATAAGCAAAGAGCTCAGATAGAAGATGTAGTTAAAAGAAAGACTAATATTCCTGTCTCCAATATAATTATTACACCTATTAGTGTTGAAAATTAGTTGCAATTATACATTATTTTGATATAATAAAGTATAGTATGGACAAAATAACACTATGTTAATATTTTTTGGAGGTAAGTCATGGAAGAAATTAGAAATACACATATAATTCATGAAGATGGTAAGATTGGAGAAGTTCAGATTGCTGATGATGTTGTTGCAATTATAGCAGGTCTTGCTGCTACAGAAGTAGATGGTGTTGCAGATATGTATGGCAATATAACAAAAGAGCTTGTTTCAAAGCTTGGCATGAAGAGTCTTTCAAAAGGAGTTAAGGCTTTTGTTACAGAAGAAGGAGTTGTTGTTGAATTAGCGCTTAATATTAAATTTGGATACAAGATTAAAGAAGTATCTGTTAAGGTTCAGGAAAAGGTAAAGAGTGCTATTGAGACAATGACAGGACTTGATGTGGTTTGCGTTAATGTTAGAATCGCTAACATAACTATTGAACAGAATTAGTATAACTTGGGTGTCATTTATGACACCCTTTGTTTGCGATATTGAGTAGATTGTTGTCTTTGTATATATACTTAGGCGTGAAAGGATTTTTATGACAAGAAGAGAATTAAGAACATATACATTTAAACTTTTATATAGAACTTTTTTTTATTCAGAGGAAGAAATGAATGAGCAACAGGATTTGTTTTTTGATGATTCTGAATTAGAGATAGATGTTTTTGATACTGAATATGTAAGAAACAGAGTTAATGCCGTAATGGAAAAAATTGAAGAGATTGATAAAGCTATAGATGAGAAGGCAACAAGTTGGAAGGTTAACAGAATGAATTATGTTGATCTTACAATAATAAGACTTGCTTATTATGAAATTAATTATGATGATGATATTCCTATGGCAGTAGCGATTAACGAAGCAGTTGAGTTGGCTAAAATCTATGGTGGAGAAGAATCATCATCATTTGTAAATGGAGTTTTAGCTAAATTGTTATAATTATAATGAAAGGCTTTTGAATGGAAAGTATATATAGTGTAGGTCAGGCGAATTCATATATTAAGAATATGTTTTCGCAGGACTTTTTATTAAGATGTATTTCTGTCCGTGGCGAGGTATCGAACTGTAAATATCATTCGTCAGGGCATATTTATTTTTCTATAAAAGATAATACTGGGGTTTTAACATGTGTTATGTTTGCCGGCAAAAGAAGAGGTCTGAATTTTGAAATGAAAGAAGGACAGAAGATAGTTGTTACCGGTAGTATTGATGTTTATGAACGTGATGGGAAATATCAATTATACGCAAACAAGATAGAACACGATGGAATAGGCGATTTATATAAAAAATATCTTGAATTAAAGGACAATCTTCAAGAAATGGGAATGTTTGATGCTTCATATAAAAAATCTATTCCCAAATTTTCAATGAAGATAGGTATAGTAACTGCAAAAACGGGTGCAGCTATTCAGGATATAATTAATATTTCTAAAAGAAGAAATCCATATGTTCAATTATATTTATATCCTGCATTAGTTCAGGGAGAGGGTTCTGCGTTAAGTATAGCTAAAGGCATTGAAACTTTAGATAACTTTGGTGTGGATGTAATTATAGTTGGGCGAGGTGGGGGCTCTATTGAAGATTTGTGGGCATTTAATGAAGAAATAGTAGCGCGTGCGATATTTGGATGTAATACTCCGGTTATTTCAGCAGTAGGACATGAGACTGATTTTACTATTGCTGATTATGTCTCGGATATGCGTGCACCTACCCCTTCGGCTGCAGCTGAGATTGCAGTGTTTGAGTATGATAAATTTATAGCAGAATTAGAAGACAAAAAACAAGGAATGTTAAATGCTTTTAGATATAAATTGAATGATAATAAGAGAAGAATTAAAGATATCGAATGGAAATTAAATAAGTTATCTCCTGCGAACATGATTAATAGTAAAAGACAAAGAGTTGCGGATTCAGAGATTAGATTAGCAGAGCTTATGAATTCAAAGCTTATGAAAAGAAGGCATAGTTTGAATATATTGGCAGAAAGATTGAATGGTTTATCACCTCTTAATAAGATTTCGGGTGGATATGCATATGTAAGTGACAGTGAAGGAAAGCCAATACGTTCAGTTGAAGATGTTAAAATTGGAGATGATATTGAAATTGTAGTTAAAGACGGAAAAATGATTACTTCCGTAAAGCAGATACGATAATTTTCAGATTTCGAAATGGAGGAATGAATAAGTTATGGCACAGGCTAAGACTTTGGAAGAATCACTTGAACAGTTAAATCAGATAATTGATTCTATGAATAGAGATGATATTTCTTTAGAAGAAACATTTAAACTGTATAATCAGGGAATTAAATTATGTAAAACATGTAATGATAAGATAGATAAAATAGAAAAACAACTTGAGATTATAAGTGAAGGTGATGAGTAAAAATTATGGATTTTAAATTGGAATTAAACAAAAGGATTGAATATGTAGAAAAAAATATTAATGAGTTTTTACCTAAGGTAATTATTGGATATAAGCAGTCTGAGATATTTGAAGCAATGGAATATAGTGTTTTAGCAGGGGGAAAGAGGTTAAGACCAATTTTAATGCTTGAAACTTCAAGATTATTTGGCGGGAAAGATGATGATGTTAAATACTTTTTTTCTGCAATTGAGATGATTCACACATATTCATTGGTTCATGATGATTTACCTTCAATGGATAATGATGATTTTAGAAGAGGAAAACCTACAACACATAAAAAATATGGTGAAGCTATGGGTGTGCTTGCAGGAGATGCATTACTTAATTATGCTTTTGAAACAGGCTTGAATGGAGTAATAGCGTTATCAGGTGATTTAAAAGCTGTTAAAGCACTTAAAATACTTGCTGATAAAGCAGGTGTTTTCGGAATGATTGGTGGACAGGTTGTTGATATAAAAAATGACGGAAAATCTATTGATATAGAAACGCTTGATTATATAAATGAACTTAAAACAGGTGCTTTAATTGAAGCCTCTATGATGATTGGAGCAACATTAGCAGGAGCAACAGAAGATGAAGTTGAATTAATTGAGTCAGTAGCATCTGATATTGGACGTGCATTCCAGATACAGGATGATATTTTAGATGTAACAAGTACAGAAGAAGAACTTGGTAAACCGGTACTTAGCGATGAAAAAAACAATAAAACAACATACTGTTCATTACTTGGTATTGAAAAAGCCGGTGAAAAAGTAAAAGAATTAACAGATAGTGCAATACTAAAATTAAAAACTCTTAATAAAGAAAATGAATTCTTATATGAATTATTATACAGTTTAGTATATAGAAATAATTAGATTAACGTAATAAAATACTATATTTTCTTATAATGTGTAGATTTATTATATATTATTTAAGTTGTATAAATTAACAAAATTAACCGCAGGTGCTATGAGGTGGTTGGTACTTAGGTGCCGTATTTTGGCACCTTATGTACCATTACCAGCCGAATGCAGCGAGAGCGTGCCTGCATGATTTTCTTAATTTATCAACTTATCTAAAAATTAATTGCATTATAAAAATATAGTATGAAAGGAGTTTTATGATTCTTGAGAAGATTAACAATTTAAATGATATAAAAGAAATTTCTAAGGAAGAATGTGTAGTTCTTGCTCAGGAGATTAGAACTTTTCTTATCGAAAACATTAGTAAAAATGGTGGTCATTTAGCATCTAATCTTGGAGTTGTTGAACTTACAATGGCATTACATCTTGCACTTGATTTGCCGGAAGATAAGATTATTTTTGATGTAGGACATCAGGCGTATACTCATAAAATATTAACAGGCCGTAAAGAATGTTTTGATACGCTTAGAAGTTATGGTGGAATGAGTGGATTTCCGAAGAGACGAGAAAATGAATGTGACTGTTTTGATACAGGACATAGTTCGACCTCAATATCTGCTGCACTTGGAATGGTTGCGGCTAATGAAATTAACGGAAATGAGGGAACTGTTGTAGCAGTAATTGGCGATGGCGCTTTGTCAGGTGGAATGGCATATGAAGGTCTTAATAATGTTGCAAGATTAAAAAGAAATTTTATAATAATTTTAAATGATAATAATATGTCAATTTCTGAAAATGTAGGAGGAATGTCCTCTTATTTGAGTAATGTAAGAGCAGGTGAATTTTATAATGATGTAAAAAACGGAGTAGTAGAAAGACTTAATAAAATTCCTGTTATTGGTGACAAATTAGTTGAAAAAATCAGAAAGACAAAGAGTAGTATTAAACAGCTTGTAATTCCCGGTATGCTATTTGAAGATATGGGTATAACTTATTTAGGTCCGGTAGATGGACATAATATATCACAGATGGTTAAAATATTTAAAGAAGCCAGAAAACTTGATCATCCGGTTATTATTCATGTTATGACAAAAAAAGGTAAAGGTTATCTTCCTGCTGAAAAACATCCTTCAAGATTTCATGGAGTTGATGCATTTGATGTAGAAACGGGACAACCTATTAAAAAGAAAGAAAAACTAACATATACAGATGTGTTTTCAAAAGCGATACTTAAGTTGGCTGAAAATAATAATAGAGTTGTTGCAATAACAGCAGCTATGCCTGATGGAACAGGACTAAAAAAATTTAAGAATGAATATCCCGACAGATTTTTTGATGTAGGCATAGCAGAAGAGCATGCAACTACGTTCGCAGCAGGACTTGCACTTGGTGGAATGAAACCATATTTTGCAGTATATTCATCATTTTTACAAAGGTCATACGATCAGATACTTCATGATGTGTGTATTCAGGATTTGCCGGTTGTATTCTGTATTGACAGAGCGGGACTTGTTGGTGCAGATGGAGAGACACATCAGGGAATATTTGATTTGTCGTATTTAAGTAATATTCCTAATATGAATATATTCGCACCTAAAAATAAATATGAACTTTATGATATTGTTAAGTATTCGGCAGATTTCAATCACCCAATTGCAATAAGGTATCCTAGAGGAGAAGCCTATGATGGACTTAAGGAATATAGAGAACCGATTGTGTATGGTAAGAGTGAGTTTATATATAAAGAAAAAGATATAGCAATTATAGCAGTTGGTTCAATGGTGAGAACAGCAGTAAATGTAAGAAATCGTCTTAAAGAAGAAGGATATAATGTAACACTTGTGAATGCGAGGTTTGTAAAGCCGATTGACGAAAATATGATTATTGAAGTGTTGAATAATCACAAATATATCGTAACAATGGAAGAAAATGTTATTAATGGTGGATATGGAGAAAGAGTATTAAGGTTTATTAGTGAACTTAATGAGTATGCTGAAGTAATAAATATTGCAATTCCAAATGTTTATGTTGAACATGGAAATGTTGATTTGCTAAAAAAAGAAATTGGACTTGATTCGGATTCTATTGTAAACAAAATACTCAGACGGGTTCAGGATGAAGTATATTATGGTTAATGTTAGTTGATTTAATATTAATTCTAAATAATAAATATGTTTAGTTTTTTTAAAGAAAAGGCAATTGGAGGCAGTTTTGAAAGAAAGATTAGATGTTTTACTTGTAAAAAAAGGTTTAGCGGAATCAAGAGAAAAAGCCAAGGCAATAATAATGAGTGGAAATGTGTTTGTTAATAATGAAAGAGAAGATAAAGCAGGTTCAATGTTTGATGAAAAGGCAATTATCGAGGTTAAAGGAAATACATTAAAATATGTTAGCAGAGGCGGATTGAAACTTGAAAAAGCTATGGCTAATTTTGATGTTACACTTAATGAAAAAGTATGTATGGATGTAGGCGCATCAACAGGTGGTTTTACAGATTGTATGTTACAAAATGGTGCAGTGAAAGTTTATTCTGTTGATGTAGGACATGGTCAGCTTGCGTGGAAATTACGTCAGGATGAAAGAGTCGTCTGTATGGAAAAAACCAATATTCGATATGTTACACAGGATGATATACAGGATAAAATTGAATTTTCATCAATTGATGTTTCGTTTATTTCACTTACGAAAGTTTTATTACCGGTAAAAAATCTATTGACTGATAACGGGGAAATAGTATGTCTTATAAAACCACAATTTGAAGCAGGCAGAGAAAAGGTGGGTAAAAAAGGTGTAGTTCGTGATAAGTCAGTGCATGAAGAAGTTATTGAAATGGTAATGAACTATGCAAAGACAATAGGTTTCAAAGTACTTAATTTGGATTTTTCACCAATTAAAGGACCTGAAGGAAATATAGAATATCTTTTACATATAATTAATGAAAAAGAATTTATTGATGTTGAAAACAGTGTTAATAATAATTTTAATGACAAAAATTTAGTTCTTGAAGAAACTGAGCTTGGTAAAATAAAAGAAATAGTTAATAATGCACATAGTACTTTGGATTAGAGGAAG
Organism: Lachnospiraceae bacterium; assembly: GCA_017416465.1. Classification (GTDB taxonomy): domain Bacteria; phylum Bacillota; class Clostridia; order Lachnospirales; family Lachnospiraceae; genus Bovifimicola. The sequence continues at coordinate 39,147 of JAFQCK010000029.1, forward strand.
TTTATGAAGAAATTTTATGTTATTTCAAATGCAATGAACGATAAAGATTTAAATATTACAAAAAAGGTTAGTGATATTTTGGATAAAAATCATATGGAATATAAGATTAATTCTTTATCGTGTTCAAAGGATGAAGGTTGTTATACAGATAATACAGAGATAGATAGTGATACTGAATGTATAATAATAATCGGTGGTGACGGAACACTTATTCAGGCTGCCAGAGACTTAGCAGATATTGATATTCCGATAATTGGAATTAATCTCGGGCATTTAGGATATCTTACAGAGATTGAACCGGATTCTATTGAAGATACACTTAGACTTATTTTTGATGATGATTTTAAGATAGAATCTAGAATTATGATTGAAGGTTCAGTATATAGAAATGGTAAAAAGATTTATGATGATATTGCTTTAAATGATATTGTTTTAGGCAGATATGGTAATCTTCAAGTTATTGATTTTAAAATATATGTAAATGATGAATATTTGAATTTATATAGTGCGGATGGTGTTATTATTTCAACACCTACAGGCTCAACTGCTTATAATTTATCAGCAGGAGGTCCTATTTTAGAACCTGGAGCAAATATTATTGTTATTACTCCGATATGTTCTCATAGAATTGGTTCAAGAAGTATTGTGTTGTCAGCAGATTCTGAAATTAAAATTGAGATATGTCCTGACAGACATATGAATGAAAATAATTCTAAAGTGTATTTCGATGGTAATGCCTCGTTTATATTAGAAGAAGGTGACATAATAGTAGCCAATAAATCAATGCTTGATACAAAATTAATGAAACTTAATAGAATGAGTTTTGTTGAAGTGTTGCACAAAAAAATGGAAAGTTAAATGAGGTGATATACACATTATGAAGATTGAAAGACATAAAAAAATTCTCGAACTCATTAATGAGTATGATGTTGAAACTCAGGAAGAACTTGCGGATTTGCTTAACAAATCAGGATATAATGTAACACAGGCAACTGTTTCGAGAGATATCAGGCAGATGAAGTTATTTAAACAAAATATAAAAGGAAAACTTAAATATGTTGTTTTAAATACTGATATTACTGATATGAATGATAAATTTATAAGAATACTTAAAGACGGTTTTATTTCTATGGCAATGGCGCAAAATATTTTAGTGATAAAGACTGTACCGGGTATGGCAATGGCTGTTGCTGCATCGTTAGATGCAATGAATTGGAATGAAGTTGTAGGAAGTATAGCAGGAGATGATACAGTAATGTGTGCAATTGCAAGTGTAGATGAAACATTGATTGTTATGAATAAACTTAGAAAATTACTTGATAAATAGAATTTAGGAGGAATAAATGTTAGTTAACGTAAACGTTAAAAACCTTGCATTAATTAACAAGGTTGATATATTTTTTGATGAGGGACTTAATATATTATCAGGTGAAACAGGAGCCGGTAAATCGATAATTATCGGTTCTATTTTAATTGCACTTGGTGGAAAAATACCAAAGGATATTGTTAGAGATAGTGAGAAAGAAGCACTTGTTGAACTGGTTTTTGATGTTCAAAATGAAGATATTCTTAAAAAAATTGAAGAAGAAGGTATAGATGTAAGTGATGGTAATATTATAATTTCCAGAAAAATTGTTAATGCAAGAAGTACAATTAAAATAAACGGAGAAAATATTACATCAACAAAATTAAAGAAAATCACAGAATTATTAATAGATATTCATGGACAGCATGACCATCAGTCACTTCTTAAAAAAGATAAGCAATTAGAAATACTTGATGATTTTGCTGAAAAAAATCTTTTTGATTTAAAAGAAAAACTTAAAAGTGAATATAATACATATACGTTATTAAAAAAAGAACTTGATGAGTATAATATTGATGAGGATAAACGATTAAGAGAAATATCCTTTTGCAAATTTGAAATAGAAGAGATTGATAATGCAAATCTTAAAACCGGAGAATATGATGAATTAAAGTCGATTTATCAGAAAATGGCTTCGTCAAAAAGTATACTTGAAAAAATGAGTGAAGTCTATGATTTGATTGCCGGCGATGGATATAATTCTGTTTCGGATAAAATCGGTGAAGCGTATAGAATATCCCAGAATGCTTCAAATTTTGATGAAGAAATCAATGGAATTACGGATAGTCTTGCTGATTTGGAAAGTATTTGTGAAGATACAAAAAGAGCAATAAAGGATTATATTGATTCGATATCGTTTGATGATGAAGAATGCAGACAAAACGAATTAAGGCTTGATGAATTAAATCGACTTATTAATAAATATGATGTTAATAAGAAAAATGAAGATCCAGTTTTAAATGTTTTAGAATATAGAAATGAGCAAGAAGAGAAGCTTAATAAATTAGAGAATTATGAAATGAAAAGAAAAGAAATTTTGTCTGATTTAGAGATTTCAGAAGCTAAATTATCAGAGTTGAGTAATAAATTAACGGATATTAGAAGAAAATCTTCAGTTGAGTTATCGAAAAATATTGTTAAAGTATTAGAAGGGCTTAATTTTATTGATGTTAAGTTTGATATATTATTTAAAGAAAAAGAAAATTATACATCAAATGGTGTTGATGAAATTGAATTTATGATATCTACTAATCCGGGAGAAGATGTTAAACCACTTAATAATGTGGCTTCCGGTGGTGAATTATCAAGAATAATGCTTGGTATTAAGACTATACTTGCTAAAAAGGATGATATTGATACACTTATATTTGATGAGATTGATACAGGAATAAGTGGAAGAACTGCGCAAATGGTTGCAGAAAGATTAAAAGAAATAAGTAAATTACATCAGGTTATCTGTATAACACATTTACCACAAATTACATCTATGGCAAATAATCATTATCTTATAGAAAAATCTGTTGTGTCGGGTACAACGGAAACTAATATTATAAAATTAGATTATGAACAGTCGGTAGAAGAACTTGCAAGAATGCTAGGCGGTGTGGAAATTACAGATGCAGTTATAGAAAATGCCAGAGAAATGAAAAAACTTGCTAACAATTAACAGTTTTAAAAATCTTCACTAACATATAATTAATATAAGAATATTATATTTGACGATAAGTAATAAATGTCAATTAAGTTCGTTTGTAACGAACTTAATTGACATTTATGTGATTAAGTCTTATAATTAAATTGAGGTGAATGGCTATGATAAAGAGAGAAAAATATTTATCAAGAATTAGAGGTTTTTATCATAAAGACTTGATAAAAGTAATTAGCGGAATAAGACGTTGCGGAAAATCTATATTATTAACACAAATTATAGATGAACTTAAAGAACAAGGAATAAGTGAAAAACAAATAATATACATTAATTTTGAAGACTATGATTATTCATTTATAAAAACAGGTAATGATTTTCATGAATATGTAAAAGATAGAATATTAATAAATGAAAAAAATTATCTTTTTTTTGATGAAATACAAGTTATACAGGAATTTGAAAGGGTAATAAATTCTTTAAAAGTAAAATATGATACAAGTATATTTATAACAGGATCTAATGGAAAACTATTATCAGGTGAATTAGCAACATTTCTAGCCGGCAGGTATGTTTCTTTTTCGTTATATCCTTTTTCATTTTCAGAGCTTTGTGAGTTAAAGAAAATTGATAAATCGAAAGTTACTGATGAAATCTTATATGAATATATGATTTGGGGTGGTTTGCCACAACGTTTTTCTTTGGAAAGTGAGGAACAGACAAAGACGTTTTTAAGAGATGTTTATGATGCAATTGTATTGAGGGATATTATACAGAGAGCAGGAGTTAAAGATGTTGAATTATTCGGAAGAATTATAGAATATTTAGTATGTAACCCGTCACAGTTATTTTCACCACAATCTATGTCAGATTATTTTTTGAGCATAAACAGAAAAGTTTCAAAAGAGACTATATATAATTATCTTGAACATATAACAACATCTTTGATTATGTCTAAGGTTTCACGTTATGATATACGTGGAAAAAGAATTTTAACCAAATTGGATAAATATTATTTAACAGATATGGGACTGGGAAGAATTAGAAATTCCGGATTTAAGCTTGAAATGGGGGCGTTACTTGAAAATGTTGTATATAACGAATTATTAAGTAGAGGATATGATGTTTATGTTGGAAAAACAAGAAATGGAGAAATAGATTTTGTTACAATTAAAGATAATTTAAAAGAATATTATCAGGTTGCTTATTATCTGTATGATGAAAATGTAATTGAAAGAGAATTTGGGGCATTTAATAACGTGCCTGATAATTATCCCAAATATGTATTATCATTTGATAAGATGGATTTTTCCAGAGATGGAATTATTCATAAAAATATATTGGATTTTTTATTGGATAATAAGTATTAACGAATAAATATAATTCTAAAGAAATGAAAAAACTTGTTAACAATTAACAGTTTTAAAAATCTTCACTAACATATAATTAATATAAGAGATTAATTATGTGAGAGGTGGAGATTTTTTTGAGTAGAAAGGGGTATAGAAGACTTCTATTAGCTTTTTTTGTTTTTTCAATAATATTTGCAGTATTTTTTGTAAGATATTTGTTTGATAAAGAAATACCGGATGAGGTTAAAGTATTTTATGGTGAAGATGTGGTAATTAAATCTGAACTTCCAATATCTTATTCAATTTCACAGAACGAAAAAGAAGTATCTATATTAAATAATACTTCAAAAGAAAACTATTATTATGTTCAGACAAAACTTTTTGGGGTAATTCCGGCAAAAAAAGTTAAGGTTCAAGTGCTTGAAAATGTTAAACTTATACCTTGTGGATGTCAGATAGGAATTTATCTTCATACGAAAGGTGTTTTGGTTATTGACACTGACGAAGTAAAAGATATTAATGGAAATGTATTAAGTCCGGCAAAAAATATTATTATGCCTGATGATTATATAATAGCCTTAAATGATATTACAGTAAGTACTAAGTCACAACTCATTTTCCTGATAAATAAATATGGAAAAGAAGATATAGTTTTAAAAGTTAGAAGAAATAATGAAATTATAAGTGTAAAGGTTAAACCGGTATCAACCGGAGTAAACGAGTATAAGGCAGGAATTTGGGTAAGAGATGATTCGCAAGGGATTGGTACTCTAACTTACATTGATGAGAATGGTAACTTTGGTGGTCTTGGACATGGGATAAATGATATTGATACCGGAAAGTTATTAGATTCAAAAAATGGGATTTTGTATAGTGCCAATATTTGGGGAATTAATAAAGGTGAAGAAGGAACTCCCGGAGGACTTCTTGGCTCTATAGAATATGAAAAAGATAATGAGCTTGGAGAAATTACAAGAAATTCTGATTGTGGAATATTTGGAATTGGCAATAGTACTTTGTTGAAAGAATATAGTGGAAAATATGAATCTATGGAAGTTTGTTTACGTCAGGATATAAAAAGAGGTACTGCATATATTAGAACTGCTTTAGATGGTGAAGTTAAGGATTATGAAATTAGAATAATAAATGTAGATTATTCTAATGAAATTAAGAATAAGGGAATGGAAATTCAGATTACGGATATTGAATTGCTTAAACTTACGAATGGGATAGTTCAAGGGATGTCGGGCTCGCCAATTCTCCAAAATGGGCGAATTGTGGGTGCTGTTACACATGTTTTAGTGAATGACCCAACTAGGGGTTATGGGATTTTTATAGAGAATATGCTGGAGCATTGAGTCCAAGCAGAAAGCGAAAATAGCAGACAGAGTGAGCTCGCTCACAGGCTGTTCTGCTATTTTTGATTTCTATTTGGCGAAAGCCAAACACTGAGGAAATGCGAAGCTTTTCGAAGTGGCTTGGACAGAAAGATTAAGAAAAATAAGGACGAGTTATGTTGGGAGCAACAAAAATTCGCCCATTTTATGGAGGAGAAAAATGAATAAATTTATACCATTATCAAGTTTAAAGGATACAACAGGAATTGTTGAATTATGTAAAAAGGCAGGTGAGCCTGTAGTGGTAAACAGAAATGGAGAACTTAAATTAGTTATTATGACAAAGGATATTTTCAATGAATATTTTCGGATTAGAAAACCAAACGGAGAATTAGATATTGAGAAGGAATATTTTGGAATAAAAAATCAGAATTATGAATTAGAGGCAATCACGATTCAAAAACTAAAAAATCCGGCAGAGATTGTAAGAATATGTGAAAGCATTGATATGCCGTTTCCTATCATAAGAAATGGTTATGATGAATTGTATGTAATGAGTTATAGGGAGTACATGAGAAGAAAAGCAGTTATAACGTTTGTGAAAAAGACTTTTTGAAACAAAACACAGAAACAAGCA
>JAFQCK010000030.1 GCA_017416465.1 Lachnospiraceae bacterium
TATGAATGGTCTTGATAATGAAGGGGTGGAAGAGATGAGAGTCATACTTAAAGGACTAAAGGAAGAAGGAAAAACAATATTGTTAGTAAGCCATAATTCGGAAGATATATCGATTCTAAGTGATGAAATCTATTATATGGATAAGGGGACGATGGAAAAAGGTAAGAAAAGTTAATTAGACTATATTAGTTACTCATAATTTCTCTCATGGAAACTGCTACAAATGCATTTTGTAAGGATGTGTTTGTAGTAGTTTTTTGAATGGTATCAATCTTTTGTATTAAAGAAAAAAGCATTATTTAAAATGGTGGTCATTTCCTCCGAAGAATAAATATCTTATATATTAGGTATGGAAGTATAATTGATTCAATATAAATTTTGTGTTGATATCTCAACTTATTTATGCTATTATATACCTATAGTAGAGATATTGAAATTTAATCCTTCGCAAACTGACCATTTGCAAAGAGAATAAAAATAAGCATCTGAGTTTTCAGATGCTTATTTTTATTAATGAGTAGTTAATCTAGTGCATTATGTATCAATTCCTTAATCTCGTCAATCAAGAGGTCTTCCATAAGTTCAGCAATTTTATTAAAAATCTCTCTATATTTTTCAGGTAATTTATAATTCTTTGTTTCTTCCAAGATTTCGAAAACTTCAGAAAAATCAAAGTCATCTATACATCTGTCGATGTTATTTAATATCTGAATTATAGTTTCTTCATCCGGTTCAATTGCATCATCTGAATTTTCAGTATTTGGCAGCATATCAAAGTGGCTTAAGACAATATAAAGTTTTTCAAGTAACTTTCTGTACTCATCTTGGAATTCCATCATATGTTCATCAATATATGAGTAGTTTTCGGCTTTTCCTTCTAATTCCTGTGCCTTAGCCATTTCAGAAATGTCAGTAGCGCCAATGTTAAGGGAAGTACTTTTTAATGCATGAATCTTAATGGTATAATATTTATAGTCCTTATTGTCATATGCATTTTTCAATTCTTCAAGCTGTTTTTCACCATATTCATAGGTGATTTGTAAAATCTTTAAGTAATCCAAAACTTGACCACCACAATTTGCTATACCATTTTCAATATTTATGCCTGTAAGGTTTTCTTTAAGGTATGTAATATCGTTATTTGGTTTATTAGCAGGTGAATTAAGCTTTTTATATATGATTTTCTCTTTTGGTATAAACTCTTGGAAAATTCGTTCAAGTTGAGTAACGTTAATTGGCTTGCCAAGATATTCATCAAAGCCTTTTTCCAATAAACTTTCTCTGGCACCTTTAATAGCATCAGCTGTAAGAACTATGATTTTTCCGTTGCTACCTAATTTATAATGAGAATTAAGCTTACGAATTTGTTTCATAGCTTCTATTCCATCAATTTCCGGCATCATTTGGTCCATAAATATAATGTCATAATTATTATTTTTACAAAGTTCAATAGCTTCTTTTCCACTTACGGCTGTATCAACGTTAAGTCCATAGTAGCTAAGTATTCCGTGAGCAACCTTTAAGTTAATCAAGTTATCATCAGTTATTAATACATGTGAATCTATAATCTGCATATCGGATAAAGAACTGTTATTATAGTTATCTTTGGCACGATAAAATTCTTTATCAAGAGGCTTTGCATCAATTACACCCTGTTCTAATATAACTGTGAATGTAGAACCTTTTCCATAGGTACTTTCGACAAAAATGTCACCACCCATAAGGTTAATATAACCGTTTGCGATAGCAAGTCCAAGTCCTGAACCTTCTATTGCATATTGGTGTTTTTGGTCTAATCTTTCAAATGTATTAAATAGGTTATCTAAGTTTTCCGGTTTAATGCCTATTCCTGTATCAGTGATTTTAAATTCGAGCTTAATGTTATGCGTAGTCTGATTAATTACTGATATGTCAAATGTGATTTGTCCCTCATTAGTATATTTGACAGCATTATTAAGTATATTTATAAGAATTCCTCGAATTCTTACTTTATCACCAAACATTTCTCGTGGGATATTTTCGTCTACATTCATTTTGAATGCCAAGTCTTTTTTGTTTGCTTGAGATGAAATAATTAAAGCAACATCGTTTAAGAGGTTTGCTGTATAATAATTATCCATAATAAGCTCCATCTTACCGGATTCGATTTTTGATATATCAAGAATATCATTTATAATTGCTAAAAGATTATGTGAAGACCATTTTATGTCTTCAACGTGCTCGCGAACTTCGTTATTAATATCCATTTTTAATACAAGCTCAGAAAAACCAATAATTGCATTCATTGGGGTTCTGATTTCGTGAGACATATTTGCAAGGAAGGTACTCTTTGCCTGGTTGGCATGCTCAGCTTCATTCATAGCTTCTTCCAATTCTTTCATAGATTTAACACTCTCTGAAAGGTCTGTAACTATGATGATATAGCCGATTACATCATCATAATCATCATAAATTTTATTTATGGAAAGATTGCAATAGAGTTTGTTATTGCAACAAATAGCATCAACAGTGTGTGAATCTGTATTAAAATGAAACACGTCTTCTGATTTAAGTGTAAATAATTGTTCAACTTCGGTATTGGATAAATCATCTTTATTAATTCCGAAGAAAGAATATGCAATATCATTTAGTATCTGAAGTTTTAAGTCACTGTCATAAATAATAACAGGGACATTAAGAGAGTAATATATAAATTCGGACATATTACTAATATTAATTCTTGAATGACTAACAAATATAATCGTGTGATACATTACTGCAAGTCCAAGAAACTGTGCAATAGAACTTCCGGGAATAGCCATTTTGCCAATAAGAGGAAAAACAGTATCAAAAATCATACCGAATATTACAACGCCTTCTACTAAAAGAAGTTTTTTTGCAAGTTCTCGTAGCCTTTGAGTTTTTGCGGTACGAAGCATATAGATTACTACAAATAACATATTTATGGCAACTATTACGGAATACATTATATAGAGGTTGTTCCACAGCCCTGATTTGAATGAATAAGTCATTCCTATTTTGTCAAGCTTATATATAGTTTGCTCTTTTTGTATTACAAAGAAGTAGATAATAATACCAAATAGTGAAAATCCTTCGGCAATATATCGATAGAATTTTTTGATGTTTGCAAAGTAGCAAACAAGATATTGAGCAGAAATAAGATATGCAAAAGTTCCAATCATTCCAATTGCACGCCAGGCATAAGCTTTGTCAGGTTCAGTTTGAATAAGTACTCCAAAGAAACCAAAGCTCCATATAGCACTGGAAAGACAAAATATAACAAACAATCTGTTTTCTGGATACTTCCATTCTCTTTTTTTAATAATAATTACAGCAAAATAAATTGCTAAAACAAATCCCGTAAATAATATTTCAGGAAAAATGTATCTCATCATATGTAAAAAGCCCCCTTTTTGATAAGAAATATTTAGATAGAACTACTTAGTAAATAAAATTAACCCAATACAGTTAGTTAAGAATTCTTAATCAAGAAATTCTTTAATCACATGAAGTATACCGTCTTCATCATTTGAAAGTGTAATGAAGTCAGCAGCTTCTTTTACTAAGTCTTGAGCATTTTCCATTGCAACTCCGAGCCCTGCAATTTCAATCATTGAAATATCATTAAAACCATCACCACAACAAATCATTTCCTCGGCAGAGATTCCAAGTGTACTTAACAGATTAAGTAGTGATTGGGCTTTATCAATGTTTTGTGGCATAATTTCAAGGAAATAAGGTTCTGAAAAATATATGCTTAAGTATGAATTGTATTTTTTCTTTAAACGTTCCTGAACCTTTACAAGTCTTTCGTGTTTTCCTGTCATAAGACATTTATTTACAGGAAAATCAAGATAAGTAGGGAAGTTGTCTACAACAATGAATTCAAGTCCGTTTAATTTTGCTTCATATTGAATGTACTCATCAATGCCATTTCCAACCACAACTTTAGTTGCATCATAGCTGATAATCCCAACATTTTCTTCAACTGCAATTTTATGAAGTTCAGGAATGACTTCTTTTGGAAGTGATTTTTCGAACATTACTTCTTTAGTTTTACAATCTATAATTTTCCCACCGTTATAAGATAAAATATAGCCACCATATTCTTCAAGTTCAAGCTCACTTGCAAGCTTTAAGATTCCGGGTGTAGGTCTTCCGGAAGCAAGCACAACCTTGTAGCCGCGTTTCTGAATGTCGAGTAAAGCCTCTTTTGTAGGCTTTGAAATTTCTTTTTTTGAATTAGTAAGTGTTCCGTCTAAGTCAAGAACAATAATCTTGTAGTTCATTTTTATGTTAATCCTTTCAGTTTATTTGTATAATTGTAATTATTCAGAGTACAGCGAAAAAACTACGTGTTTTTTCGCTGTGGCGTATCCGCCAAATAGATTCCATAAAATAGTCTTTTTTATGCAAGCATAAAAGCCTATTTTATAAAATCTGCTTGGCTCTGAACAATTACAAATAGTATTTAGGTAAAAACATCCATGACATATATTTCACGAATGGAATAAGCTCTGAAAAATCAATAAATATCGGACAGAAAACTATACTGCCAAGAGTGAGTATAGGTATTAACGACATAAATACATATTGATTTTTATTAAATGTATATATTATATAACAATATACTGTACAAATAATAGTATAAAACAGTAGTCGTAAAATTTCTATAACTAATCCATCACTGAGATTACATATATAAATAGTAATAAGTCCGGTCACTGATGCTAAAAGTGTTACTGAAAAAATCTCAGACATTTTTGCAAGTCTGCGCTTTATTCCTGAAAATGCATAGAATACACCGACCTTGTCATCTTTATATAAGTTTAAAGTGCCCATAAAGGAAGCAAACATTATCAGTAATGCGATGACACCCTTAATTGAAAGCAAAACATAAGAGTTGAATAAATCAGTGTTATCTGTTGTTGAGTCTTCAGGATTGATGTATTCAAAAGAAAATGTTTCATCGCTTTTTAAATAGTCTTTGTATATAGGAATAAGTTGTTCGGAAAGATTTGACAAGTCATTTTTTTCAAATGCACTGTCGTTATTAATATAGTTAATTAATTCCTTAATACAATAAATTTTAAATATTTCTGAAAAAACGTATTCATTTGTGAGAGCATTGGTAATAGTTCCGGGTGAGGAATATACTAAAACCATTTCCTTTGTTTCGCAGTTTTCTACTTTTTCTTTAAATCCCTTAGCGAATACATATCCTGTTTCGTAAGTTCCGTTTGCAACATTTTTCTTAAGAGTTTTAAGGTTGTCACATATTTCAAAATCAACACTGTCATAATCATTTACCAAATTATTGGTAATTTGATTAGAATATTCTGAGTGTTTGTCTATATAAATTCCAGCTTTTATACTCTTGTCATCATTACTTGTATTGTATTTTAAAACAAGGCATAATATAGGAATGGATAATAACAAAAGAATAAAAGAGAATTTTTTAAAACACCGTTTTATATATAGGTAATTACAAAAAAATATTTTTTTCATATTGATACCTAATTAATCCTTTCATATATTTTTAATTTGAAATGAGTAGTTACTATCGTCGAAATAGTAAATATTAATGTATAAATTGCTATCATTTTTACATTATCAACAGAGTATGAACCTGAAAGACCAAGTCTCACGCTGTCTAATAAATATCCTGTAGGAAGGTATTTATCAACTATATTGACACCATCCGGTAAGAAAACAGAAGGTAAAAATGCTCCTGATATAAATTCACATCCGATTACAAAAATAAATAGTAGTAATATAGAACTAAATCTGTTTTTCATTAAACTGCTTATTAAGACAGTAATGGCTGAACAGCATAGGCATATAAATATTCCGTTGATTAGTAGTGGTGCAGGAGAAAAGTCTTTGATTTTATCCATTTTATATAATATAAATAAGGCGGTTGTTAAAATTACTGAAAAAATCAAATACATAGTAATGAATATTGAAAATATTCTTACAGAGGTTTGTGTAATGGCACCAATTCCATATTGATTTAATTTAAGATTAATAAAGTTTTTAGTACTTTTTATCCTTAGTATAAATATACAACCAGACAGGAGAAGAACGGTAAGTATGCCGGATGCAATATAATATGTTATTATGTTATAGTCGCCAGATGCAGAAAGTTGTTCTTTTTTGAAAAAATTATCTCTTGAGAAAGCTTTTTTGATAAGTGTTGAATTTAGTTCATCATTTGCATTCTCCGCAAATCTATATTTATTCATATCATAATAATAATCATATAAAGTATAGACAGTAGCTTGGGCAGCCTGAAGAGAAGTCTGCGCTGCAAGACTAAGTTCAGTTATTATCATAGTATAAACAGAAGTAGTTGATGAAAAATAAATCTTTATCGGATAGTTATCGCCGTTCATAAGACTTGCTAAAAACCCTTCAGGGACTACTACGGTTACAATTGAATTTTCGGCATCTTTTACTTCGTCAACCTCTGAGTATTTGATGTTGTTAACGTTAAATATTTTTGTAATGCTTTCTGTTTTAGACAAAGCATTTATAGCAAGTTTTGTAAGACTTGCATCATCTTCAGAGGTAAAATATACATTTTTTTTGTCCTTTAATTTGTTAGTTTCAGAAAGCTTTGTGGCAAAAAATCCAACGATACCCATAACAATTGAGAGTGCAAGGACACCAATTATCAGATAAGGAATCAGTTTTAAATTCCTTTTTATTTCGAGTTTAAAATAATTTAGTTTATTCAATTTAATCACCATAATTTTTAATTTTTTCTTTTATGCTATTTATGTCTTCGTTTGTTAATTTCTTTTCTGTACCGCTAGGTTTAAAATATTCATAGTTTTCTTCTGCTATGTCTGTTATTGTTAATAAATATGGTAATGGATTTATTCTGTTAATGTATAAGTAATTGAGTATTTTTGGGATTATTTCCCCGGCATTAAATGTATATACAACTGATGAAAATAAAGGGATTTTGATTTTTCCATTACCTCTGTTATCAATGAATATATTAATTGTAACAGCAGTTATGTTGTTGTATAAGATATCAATGTTTATGCCTGTTGTCTTATTAGTAGTATCATTATTAATTCTATAGTTTAAGATTGCATTATATCCTGTGATTTTATTAAGTTCGTAACTTCCTGTAATTCCGTAGCATTTTGGAGTGTCAGTATCTTCTGATACATTAAATGTACTGACTAATATGGAAATGCATATAAATAACAAAATTAATACAATTATTGGTGGTATAAACCTTTTGATATCAGTTGTTTTTTTCATATTTGACAGTCCTGTTAAATTAATTTAGTAAGTTCTTCTTCCGTAAGTGAAGAAGGAATAAGTGAAAGCTTTCCTTCTTTTAAAAGGTATAATTTATCGCAAACAGATAATTCGTTGTGGTCATGTGAAACTACAAGGATAGAACCGTTTGCTTTACCGGTATAATATTTCATATATTCTTTTATTTGAAATTTTGCAGCTAAATCGAGTGCTGCACTAGGTTCGTCCATTATAAGTAATTCGGGTTTTTCTAAAAGTGCAATTCCGATACTTAATCTTTTTTTCATTCCACCTGATAATTTGGATACAGTTTTGTGAGTAAACTCGTCTATGCCAAGTGTATGAAGAATTCCGTTATCAAGCTCATTTTGCAGTTCGCTTTTTGAGCCTTTATACCACAGTCTGAGATTATCATATGCAGATAACTCATTAATTAAGGGATTTTCCTGTGGAACATAACTGATGTATTTGGCAATCAATTTAGAGGAATTGGAGATGACATTACCATCATTTAGTATTTCGCCTGAATTAGCCTTATTAATTCCGCTGATAATAGATAAAAGCGTTGTTTTTCCACTACCATTTGAACCAACTATGCCTATACATTCACCCTTGTTTATTTTAAAGGATATATTGTCAAGTACTGTATGTTTACCATATTTTTTAGTGATATTTTTAATTTCAATCATATAAAACCTTTCATGTAAAGAAAAATTAGATAGTTGCGAAAAGATGTTGTTAAATTAAGTTAAGCAATTATCTAAAAAAAATATATCATAAAGGAAGATTTATAACAATCAAAATATAATTTTTAAACTTGATTAGATAAAAAAAATTAGGTAAAATAAGTAGTGTTTAGAGTGTTGAATATAGAAAGGATTAGTAGTGAAAAATAAGGTTTTAAAAATAGTAAAGATATTAATAATAGCGTTTGTTATAGCTTATGTAGTTATAGGTTTTATGCAGAATGATTTGACTGTATCTAAGTATACTTACAATAATTCGGCATTACCGGAAGAATTTGATGGATATACGATTGTTTTGATTTCGGATTTACACCATGAGAATTTCGGAGATAATCAATCAGAGTTGATTGATGAAGTGAAAAAGGCTAATCCGGATATGATAGCACTTACAGGAGATATTGTGGATGAGGAACATGATAGTCTTGAAAGTGTAGAAAATTTATTGGAAGGAATTACAACTTTAGCTCCTACATATTATGTGGCGGGTAATCATGAACTATGTGCAGATGCAGTTGTTCAGTATGGGGCTTTAAAAGAATTGCTTGATATCTACGGTGTAACGAGATTAGAAAATTATGGATTAGAGATAAAACAGGGAGAAGATTCTATTAATATTTATGGACTTGATTACGCGGATAAATATATAGAAGATATTTTGCCACAGGCAAATGAAGGTGATTTTGATATTCTTCTCTATCATTCAAGTAATGTGTTTGATAAGATAAATTCGTTTGGTTATGATATTGTGTTGGCAGGCCATTTACATGGGGGTGCAATAAGACTTCCGGTTGTTGGTGGTGTAATTAATAACGAGGGTTCATTATTTCCTAAATATGATTCGGGAGTATTTGTAGAAAATGGGAGTACAATGTTTGTAAGCAGAGGTTTAGGTGATTCTGTCATTCCAAGATTTTATAATTCACCGGAGTTGGTTGTAATAACATTAAAAAATTGATATACATTAGTAAAAGTCGGCGAGGATAATCATAACGATTAGCGGCCGACTTTTTTCTTAAAGTTCTTTTCTTACATTAAATTCAGGAATTACTCCTATAATATCTAAAGTTCCGTATGCGGTAGCATCTTTTGCAGAATACATCTTTGGTGAAAGTATCTCCCTCATAACTATGAAAAGACTTGAGAGTAAAGCACCTACGAAGGTCAATAAAAATACTGTAGAAATTCTTTTGGAACTGGCATCATAAGATATGTTTGCCTCTGTAGCTTTATCAAGAGTCTGTATGTTATCAGTTCCTGTTAAATCTGCTATTTTTAAAACGAAAGAATCTGAAACAGCATTAGCTACCTTTATTGAAAGGTTTTGATCATATGAATTAGCCAATATATGAATAACTGAAACATTACTGTTAGTGTCGTCATAATTTACACTAATCATATCCAGTATATCCTGTTGAGTTATATGATCTTCAGCAAGAATTTCAGCAGCACGCTCTGCTACAGTACGGCTTTTGATGATTTCGGCATAATGACGCATCTGTTTTAAATTATCTGAATTTGAACCGTTGGTATAAGTGGTATTATATACGGTTGCTGTTGAGGTATATTGATTCTCTTGTTCTATTATAAAAAATGCAGATAGTATTCCAATAAGAAGGAAAATAAGTGTTATTAAGATGATGAATTTTATAGATTTTTTAAGTGCCCTTAAGCATTTTTTTATGTCTATCTCCATGACCTTTTCTGAATCCATAATTAAAATCTCCTTCCTTTTTGCATTGATTTATATAGTTGAATAATAACATAAATGATTCCGGCTGCAATAAGCATTACGAATATGAAGGCAACAATGCTTATATTATTGCCGGCAATAGTTATGGTACCTTTTTGTGAGTCGGAGTCGGATTTTACTGAAATTTGATTTTCAGAAGTTACTTCTATAGGATATGAAGTTTCTGCAATGGTATATGTATTACCTGATTCGTCTTTATATACGAAAGAAACTCGAACTTCCTGTTCACCTTCTTTTAAAAAGTTGAAATAACAATCCTGTGTTAATTCTTCACCGGATTTTAATCCACCCAATGTGATTGATTTTTGTGAATCAATGATATTAGCATTTAATCTCATCTCAATATTTGATATATCTATAGTTCCATCGTTTACAAGTTTAACGACTATGTGCGAACGCGAGCCAAGAGAAACCTTCTCTGACATAGAAAAATCACTTAACTGTAACTTGCATGGAATTGTAATCTTTGGTGTTAAAGAAGTGCTGTTTGAATATGTTTTACCGCTTTCGCTTGAATATTTAAAAGAATATGTAAGCATTGCACTTCTATGAGGATAACTTTTTTCAATATAAAAGCTTTGTTCAAATGAAACAGTCTGATTTGGTCCTAAGGACTGAAAATATTTCTGATTGACCTCGCCATCTACTAAATGCATTGAAATATCAGGAGTATTAACTTCCGCAACAATATTATAAGCTGTTGCATAGGCATTGCTGTTTTTTAAAGTAATCTTTATGGTGAATTTTGAATCAAGTTCTATATTATCATTCTTTATTTCATAGCTTTGTACCTGAATAACCGGGTCAGCAATAGAAAGTGCAGATGGGATATCTGCATATATTTTGGGAACATATAATAATGAACAGAACAAAACTGTTATGAATAAGGATGTTAAAAATTTTAATTTGTTCATGTTAAAATTTCCTTTCATAAAATTATGATTGTTTTAGTATTTATTAGGGTCAAAGGATAAATGATTGCCATGAAGATATTTTTTCTCGGAAAAGTAATCATAGTCCTTAATATAGTCTTTGTATTCTTCTATAGATAATTTGTTCTGAATAACACCAATTACATTTGAACCGTCCTTTAACAGATGTTCTCTCGCTTCTACTAAATATTTTCTGTTTGAGCCATCTAAAGCAGCAACAATAATAGTCGCATCAGATTTAACAGATAATATATGTGGGTCAACACATGAATTAACAGCGGGAACATCAATTATGACAAAATCATATTGTTCGTTTAAAATTCCCAGTAATTTTGCTAATCTGTGTGAATAAAACAAACGCAGAGGATTACTGTCTCCTATATAGCCGCTTGGAATATAATCTAATAAATCCATATTAGTATTATATATGATTTTAGATACGTCAGCCTTTCCTAGTATATAGTCTACAAGACCTATAATCAGGTCGGTGTTCAATCTTTTATAGGCAGG
The DNA here is from genome assembly GCA_017416465.1 of Lachnospiraceae bacterium. GTDB lineage: Bacteria > Bacillota > Clostridia > Lachnospirales > Lachnospiraceae > Bovifimicola. The sequence continues at coordinate 11,217 of JAFQCK010000030.1, forward strand.
ATTTTTACGAATATCAGCATCTAACAGTACTGTTTTCCAACCGGTTTGTGATAACGATATAGCTAATTCAACTGCAATAGTTGTGGTACCGACACCTGGTTCACATCCGGTGAGTAAAAAAGATTTATATCCGTTTTTTTCACGTTGAAGACAAATATTAGCAACTACGGAATCGAAAGCATCAATAACCGTAGGACTTATTGTTCGATATAAATTAATAGTTTTATCCATATATATAATGTTCCTTTCAAAATACTACTATGTCTAAATATATTAACATATTTTACAAAAACTAGCAATAAAATAGGAAGGAAATTGTAAAAATATAATAATTTTATTGACTTCTAAGTGATATTTGAGTACTATTAAAAGTAGTATGTTTTTTTTTTTTTTTTTTTGGAAAAAGAAAATTGGTTTAATATATGTAGTGTGATTCGTGAATTTTATAGAAAGGATAATGCAAGTATTTTCGCTATAATTTGCCTGGTATGCATATGAGAAAAGAAAGTTTTGAATATATCTCCAATTACATAAGAAGTATGATATGTGATGAGAATATAATTCGAATTATAAAACAGAATAGTGGAATAGAGATTTCTAAAAATGATTTTGAAAAAATTGATATATCACAAGGGATTAATGGATTTTTTTATGAGTATTCATCTTTTACTATGATAAAAGCATATGAGCCTTTCTTAGACGTTATTAAGGATATGGTTAATCGTTATAGAATGGATCTCGACAGATTATTAAATAATGCAAAAATATATAGCTTACAAAGAAGTGTTTTTAAGAGTTATATAAGGACAGGGCATGTGGAGAGAGAAGAAGAGCCTATTCTTGGAGAAACTGAATTTGAAAGACAGAAGTTTGTTAAAGGAGTAGTTAATCTTCTTCTTAAGATTTCAGAAAAACATGAGATGTTTATTCTTATTAATAACGCTAACCAGATGTGTGATTCAACACTTGATGTTATAGAGGAATTAGAAAAGTATACAAGTTATAAATTTAAAGTATTGTTGATAACTGATGAAATGGGAAATTATAAGTCTTATTTGTCAGATCAGTTTAACCGGTTCATAAAAAGATTTGATGAATATGGATTAGTTCTTGATTGGCCTTTTGAGGAAGAAGGAAGAAAAGAAGAACCTAAGGTTAATGTTAAAAATTCTACAGAAGAATTGTTATGTATTCAAGATATGTTTTATACATATGCAATTAATCAGGCAGAATATTATATGAATATTATATATCAGAAGGTAGAGCTTGAAAAAGTTAGTGTATCAATGGAATACAGGTTAAAAATGCTTTCTATGTATATTATGATAAGTGTGTTTAAGGAGAATTATTCGTATGCGCTTGTACTGTGTGATAAATTAAACCTTATCGATGCGGGACACCTTAAAGATAAGAAAAACTATGAGTATTATTATTATAAGTCTTTGGCGAATATGTATATTGGAAATGGAGATGATGCATCAAAAGATGCTGAATTATGTATCAAAGTTGCTAAAAAGCTGGATGATGATTTTATGATTTTCAGAGCATATCTCCTTAAAAATATGGCTGATTTGGCTGGATGGAAGGATATTTGGATTTGTGACAAAGAAGTGTTTATACCGGAAGGAATAGAAGAGATGTGTTACAAGTATAACTATCTCAATCACTTGGCGCATATTTATGTATACTGTTTTGACAATGATTTGTCTTTATATGAGTCGGTAGATAATATAGAGATTAGAACTCCAAAAGTAACCAAGGGTATATATATTACTAAAAAACTAGGTAATGACCAGTTTTTGGTAGAAGCTTACAGAAAGAATATTATGGTTGCTTCTTATAACGGATATTACAATACTGCCGGATATTTTTATTCAAAGTCTATTGAAGTTGTTAAGAAGAATAAAAATAGATTTGAAGAAGCTAATATTTACAATGGTTTAGGATATAATTGTTGTACAGCTGATAAATTTAGTGAAGCTAATAGGTACTATAATAAAGCTTTAGAGATTTTTTATGCTGAAAAATCAAGTGATTATATTATAGAGACTCTTTATAATATGGGAACTAACGCGATACTGGCCGGGGATTATTCACATGCGCTTGAATATCTTTTAGCAGTAAATAATATTTTGAAAATTCTTAAGAAAAACAGCCTTAGAGTGTGTAATATTTCTAAAGTATTTGGATTGATTGCGGTAGCTGCATTTAAAAATGGTAATGCATATACTGCCCAGCTTTATGCAAATAAGGCAGAGAATTTCTTGAAGTATATTTTGGATTACAAGATAGAAGAGTTTACTAATTATCTATGGAGCGAAGATATTTTCCTGTATTTTTATGTATCAGCACTTTTAGCTGAACGTAATGGAAAGTATCAGGAAGCTTTGGATTTTTATGAAAGAGCTAAAGAACATATGCTAAGAAGTAGTGGAGCTATGTTCTTTGAGTTTGTTTTATATGCGTCTGATTTGTCAAAATTACTTAATAAACTGGGTAGAACAGAGGAAAGTATTTCCCTTCTTACGCAGGCTAGAGATTATTTTAGTAAAAAAGGTAATTTCTTGAGTGCCAGAATGTTTAATGAACTCGTTCAGACAGGCAAATGGAATAGTCCATCAATGAGTATGATGCTTACAAGTGTAAGTATTGATGATATTATGGAACAGATTAGACAGGAAAGTATATGGGAAATTGCTGATATAAAGCGTAAACAGATAAGATTTTTCGGCACATTCCAGGAGTTAATCAATCAGGAATATACATCTGTTGAGAATGAACTTGATGCATTGATAACCAATTTCCGAATGAATTTTAATTTGGATAATATTTTGTTTATTAGTTGTGAAAATGGAGAGCCTGAGATTAGGTTTAGTGACCTGGAATATGAGATTTCAAAAGAAGAAATGGATATAATTGTTGATTTCTTTAAGGCGAACACATCGGGTTTTGCATTGTCTAAGTATAGTAATAATTATCAGGAATATGATAAGGTTCTTGATATTTTTGAAAGAAGTAAGATATTCTCTGTAATAGGTGCACCGGTATTTAGATTTGAAAAGCTTCATAGTATCTTTATAACATTTGTTAAGATTTCAGAAAGTTGGAATTCAGCAATAGATAGAGAAGTGTTGGATGAAGATGATTTCGAGATTTATATGATTGTTTTCAGACAGATTCTTGATGCGATTGAGAAGTACAGACTTAATGAAAAACTTAAGCAAAGAGTAATAACTGATGAGCTTACAGGTGTATATAATCGAAACGGATATTACGAAATAATTGGAAATATGTTAGATGAAGTTAGAAAAGTAGATGAGACAATAGATGCAACAATGCTCTATATGGACTTAGACCATTTTAAATATTATAATGACACTTTTGGTCATCATGTGGGAGATGCGTTATTAAAAGAGTTTTCTGTTATATTTAGATTGGCATGTGGAGATTATGGCAAGGTAATACGTTTTGGTGGCGATGAATTTTTAATTCTGTTAGATACTACTTCTGATGATATAATTAATGAAGTTTGTGAAAGTATTTATAGAATGATTAAAGAAAAGAAAGGCTTTATTGATATTGTTAAAGCTTATAGCAAAAAGAATGTAAGAATTCCAAAAGATTCTAAAGTAACTTGTACAATTGGTGTGGAAGTTGGAAAGAATATGAAGGATTTAACGGATTTCGGAATAATGCAAAGACATGCTGATGCAGCACTTTATTATGGAAAGAATAATGGTAGAGGAAGAGTTATTCGATATATAGAAGTAGTTGATGAAATAAATAAAAATAAAATGGTTGAGTAAGTTAATTGAAAGGATTTATGATGACTGGATATGAAGCTGTAAATAAGATAATCGGTGAGGTAAAAAAAGTAATAAAGGGAAAAGATGAGGTAATTCACCAGGTGATTACTGCAATTATTGCAGATGGACATATTTTAATAGATGATATTCCGGGTGTGGGCAAGACTAGTCTTGCTCTTGCTATGTCTAAAGCAATGTCACTTGAGTATAATAGAATGCAGTTTACGCCGGATGTGCTTCCGTCTGATGTGACTGGATTTTCAATGTACAATAAAAAGATAAATGATTTTGAGTATAAAAAGGGTGCTGTTATTTGTAATTTGTTTTTGGCAGATGAGATTAACAGAACTTCGTCTAAGACACAGTCCGCTCTTCTTGAAGCAATGGAAGAAAAAACAGTAACAGTGGATGCTAATACGTATGAATTACCGGAAGTATTTAATGTTATTGCTACCCAGAATCCGGTAGGTTCGATTGGTACGCATATGCTTCCTGAATCACAAATGGACAGATTTATGTTCTGTGTATCTATGGGATATCCTAGTATTGAAGATGAAGCAAAACTTCTTAAAGAGAAGTTTAATGGAGAAAATGATAATAATCCTGTAAGGTGTATTATTGATGCAAAAGGATTAAGTATTATAAAGAATGAAGTTAAGAAAGTTTATATTCATGATGATATATATATGTATGTTTCTAAACTTGCAGCAGCTTCAAGAAGGCTGGATAGTGTAGAACTTGGAATAAGTCCGAGAGGAAGTATTGCTATTATGAAGGCAGCTCAGGCTAATGCATATATTAATGGAAGAGATTATGTAACTCCTGATGATGTTAATAATGTGCTGATTCCGGCAACGAGACATAGAATTGTCATTAGTGCAAAGGCTAAAGCAGAAGGAAAAAATATAATGTATATTTTAAATCAGATTGCAAGAGAGGCAAGAAAATAATGCACATTAAAAGAGCTTTTATTGTAATGAGAAATGTATTATTTCTGATTGCTGTTTTTTTGATTTTTATTCTTATTATGCTATTGTTTGAAGATTATAGTGTTCAATTGCCTATAAGGATTATTTCTGTTGTTATGTTTTTGGAAGTTGTATTTTTTATAATTTTCATAGGTTTTGTACAAGTTTCGGTTTTAAAACATAGTAACGATATAGTTAGCGTAGGGGATAAGATTAAACTTAGTGTATTTGTGAATAAAAGAGGAGTTTATCCCTTTAAGAAGCTTCAGGTTATTTTATGGTATAAAAATAATTATGACGATAGGACAATTAAGAAAAAAATTCAAATTGAGTTGAATGATAAGATAAGACAGGCTCATGATATAGAGATAGAGGCGGATAAATGTGGATATATATCTGTCGGTATTGAGAATTCATTAATATACGATATGTTTGCATTTTTACATTTTAAATGCAAACTTAAAAATTCACAGAGTATGGTAATGGTGCTACCTAAGGTGGTTCCTGTGGAAACTGATAAGAATAGATTTAATAGAATTAGCATAGATGAAGAAGAAGCTTTTCGTGGAGATGTTGCAAGAGAAGGCTTAATGGACAGATATGAAGTTAGAGAATTTATTCCGGGAGATTCTCTTAATAGGATTCATTGGAAACTTACTGCTAAAAATGATGATTTTATGGTCAAGGATTTCAAAGATAGCTTAAATATAAGAACATATGTGTATTTTGATTTGAGAAAAGGCAGTAATATTAATAAGATGTTTGAAGAAAGTATTTCAATGGCGTATTCATTAATTGAAAAGAAAATTGTTTTTTATGCTATGTGGATTGAATATGACAATATTCTTTCGAGATATGCGTTAAAGCGGAAAATGATTAAGGATGAGACTGAGATTTTAGAGGCATTGTCAATTATAATGAATGTTAAGCTATATGATGATGTTATACAAGTGAGCGATTTGCTGGGACAAATTATGAATAGTGATGGTAGTATTAATTCTACATTTACAATATAATTAAATTTTATTCCTAACAAATTGTACTGAAAATGAAAGGTATTATGGATAATTTAAGTAAGATAACAGATTTCTTAGGGAAATGGTTTCTGATAGCACTGGGTGTTATAGTAGGGATATTTTCCTTTGTACAAAGTTTTAATATTAAAGTAAATGCAGGGATAATTATTATGGTTGCCGTGTTTTTTGCGGCAATCTTTCTTGGCGTACTTATTTCAAAGAAGAAGTTCAAGATTTTTTTTGTGTTTGGACTTTTTTTTGCTTTAATTTTATTTTCTTTGATAAACGCTAAAGCTTTAATAAATGGAATTTATTCTATTTCCAACAGTATTATAGAAATTTATGGAGAGTATTATGGAAAAGATGGAGTTGTATTGTATGATTTAAAATCAGAAACCGTTTTTTTTACGACAGCAAAAGCATATAATACACTTGTTTTATGTATAATAGCAGTTGTATATGCATATATTCTTTCTTTGGCTACATCAAGTAAGGTATGTACAACGATTCATATTGTATTGTCGGTGGTTTTTCTTACTCCGGGAATGGTTCTTGGTGAGGTGCCGGGAATTATTATTGTATCACTTATGATATTTTATTTTCTTGCGTGCTATATGTTTTGGCACAATAAAAGAGTTTATCCACTTAGAATGGTGGTGCTTTTATTATGTTGCTATATAGTAACTATCATAGTGTATGTAGCAACTCCACCTGAAGAATATTATGAGTCTGGAAAATTCGAAAAAAACAAGGAAAAGATTGATAGAATTATTTCAAATTTTAAAATTGATACAATGTTTGAAAGTATTTCGGATTTATTTTGGGAGAGTGATTCGGGGGTGCTTTCGGATTCTGCTATTGGTGGAATAAGTGGTGGTGAGCTTGGAGGATTTGAATCAGTTGAGTTTAAGCATATTGATATGCTTAATGTAAGATTTGAACCGATACGAGATGGCATTTATCTTAAAGGTTATGCATGCAATGAATATATGGGTGACCATTGGGACGTTATGACAATGGAACATCAGTCGTTATATGAGAATGCGTTTATGAATCATGCTAAATTAAGGACTGTCGATGGATTAGGCGAAAATAAAATGTTTGTTGAATATCTGAGTGACAGGAATGAATACAGATATGTACCATATATGAATAACCTTGGTGTTGAGGATTATTTTTATGATTTATATGCGTATAAGAAGAAAAAAAGGGAGTATACTTATAAATATGCAGGATATTCCAGTGAATATTATTCAAAATATATGGAAGAGAATATGAATGCCCCTAGGATGGACCATATTTTTGAATGTTATGCCAATATATCTACGGATGTGCCGGAGAATATAGTAGAATTGTTTGATGAGATTTTATATGAGCCTGTATATTATGATTATACTCCGGAAGGACTTGACAGAACAATACAGTATGTTAGAGATTTTCTGAAAGATAATACACATTATAGTTTGTCACCGGGAAAGCTTGAAAAAGGAAGAGATTTTGTTGAAGACTTTTTGGTGTATAAAAGAGTTGGTTATTGTACATCCTATGCGACGACTGCTACATTGATGTTCAGATATCTTGGAATTCCGGCAAGGTATGCAGAGGGATATCTGATTGCTGAATCAGATTACAAGAACAAACAGGTCGATGGAGATGGTTATGTTGAAATGACTGTTCAGGATAGTTTTGCACATGCTTGGCCGGAAATATATTTACAAGGTGTAGGTTTTATGCCGGTTGAAGTTACACCTTCGTATTATGATGATGAAGGTGAGCCTGAAAAACCACAGGAGACTACAACACCAAAACAGCCTGAAAGCGAAAAAGAAAGTTCGTCAGATAATCCGAAAGAAACTACGACACCAAAAGGTGAACAGGAGAGTACTTCTAAGGAACAGACAAGTAGTGAAATTCCAGGTATTGATAAGGATAAAGACGGAAAAAATGATAGTAATGGAATCAGTTATTTAGTAATTGTTATTTTGATAGTATTGCTTATTTCTTCAATAGTTATTTACAAGTTGTTTGAGAAAAAGAAAGTAGATAATTATAATACAGAGGATTTAAGACATAATGTATTAGTGCTATATGCTATGTTCGTAAAATATCTGAAAAAGATTGGTATTGATTTCTATATTGATAATAATATTTTGGATGTTAAGGCAGAAATTGATAAACGAATTGATAATGCCTTTGGATATGAAAAGTTCAGAGAAGGCAGATATATTACGGATGCAGATTCTTTAGAGGTTATGCAAATTATGTTAAAAGCAAAATATAGTAGGGAAAATATCCAATTAACTGCTGAAGAATATAGAAAAGTTCGTCAGTATGTAGAAGAATTTAAAAAGAGTTTGCAATACTTGAAAAATAAGGTATAATAGTCAAAAAGCGAAAGACAATATGGAGGTAATTAGAAATGTTAGTTTCAGCAAAAGACATGCTTCAGAAAGCAAAAGCAGGACATTATGCAGTTGGACAGTTCAACATCAACAATCTTGAATGGACAAAGGCAATTCTTTTAACAGCACAGGAATTAAACTCACCTGTAATCTTAGGTGTATCAGAAGGTGCAGGAAAATATATGACAGGTTATAAGACTGTTGTAGGAATGGTTAACGGAATGATTGAGGAATTGAATATTACAGTTCCTGTAGCTCTTCACCTTGACCATGGTAGCTATGAAGGATGTTTAAAATGTATAGAAGCAGGATTTTCTTCAATCATGTTTGATGGTTCTCACTATCCAATCGAAGAAAACATTGCTAAGACAACTGAGTTAGTAAAGATTACATCAGAAAAAGGAATGTCTCTTGAAGCTGAAGTTGGTTCAATCGGTGGAGAAGAAGACGGTGTTGTAGGTAAAGGTGAATGTGCAGATCCTAACGAATGTAAGTCAATTGCAGACCTTGGTGTAACAATGCTTGCAGCAGGTATCGGTAACATTCATGGAAAATATCCTGATAACTGGGAAGGATTAAGCTTCGAGACTCTTGATGCTATCCAGCAGTTAACAGGTGATATGCCATTAGTTCTTCATGGTGGTACAGGTATTCCTGAAGATATGATTAAGAAAGCAATCTCACTTGGTGTTGCTAAGATTAATGTTAACACAGAATGTCAGTTAGCATTTGCAGCAGCTACTCGTGAATATGTAGAAGCAGGAAAAGACTTATCAGGAAAAGGATTTGACCCTCGTAAGTTATTAGCACCTGGATTTGAAGCTATCAAAGCTACTGTTAAAGAGAAGATGGAATTATTCGGTTCAGTAGGACAGGCTTAATTTGTTTGGCTCTGAACAGTTGCATTAGTTTTATTAATTAATACAAAGCTATCATTTTATGATTAATTAACTCGCACAAAAGTCGAATTGATAATTTGGTTTTTGTGGTGGTTGGTTGTAGTCAGAGAATGATAGCTTTTTTGATTGATATTAAAGCTTTATTTTATTTTACCTTTATTTTATTTTGATAGTAATAAACCTGCGTATAATGTGAAAAATGCATAGTAATAAACTTGCGTATAATGTAGAAAACTTATAACGGTAAACTTGCGTATAATGTAAAAAAGTAATATAATATGCATATAATGTAAAAGTATTTGAATATAATATCTGCGTATAATGTAAATAGATATATAATGTATGTTTTAGGAGGTAGTCATGATATTAAAAAGAAAGATATACAATAAATTGTTAGAATGGAAAAAAGAATGTCATGGAAGAAAAGCACTGATGGTAGAAGGTGCCAGACGTATTGGTAAGTCAACAATTTGTGAAGAATTTGGGAAAAATGAATATGAAAGTTATATTCTTATTGATTTTGCAAAAAAGGATAGAGAAGTAGAACAATATTTTGAAAGATATTTAAATGACATGGATACATTATTTATGTTGTTGCAAGCTCATTTTGGAATAAAACTTATAGAGAGAAAATCCCTTATTATTTTTGATGAAGTACAGATGTTTCCACAAGCGAGGGCTGCAATAAAATATTTAGTTGCAGATGGGAGGTATGATTATATTGAAACGGGCTCTTTGATATCTATTAAAGAAAATGTGAGAGATATTGTAATTCCATCCGAGGAGAGACATATTAATATGTATCCTTTAGATTTTGAAGAATTTGCAATTGCAATAGGAGAGGATTTATTAGTAGAATATATCAAAGAATGTTTTGAAAAAAAAGAGCCATTGGAAAGAAGTATGCACAATAAGGCGATGCTTATATTTTATCAATATATGTTAGTTGGTGGAATGCCAATGCCGGTAGTAGTTTTTATTGAAAATAAAAAAGATTTTACAGAGGCAGATAAAGAAAAAAGAGATATTCTTAAGCTTTATAGAGAAGATATAATGAAGATAAAAGCTCAATATAGAAGTAGGGTATTATCTATATATGATCAGATACCCGGGTTTCTTTCGGGGCATGAGAAAAGAGTTGTTTTTAAGCAGATTAAAGATGGCAGTTATGCGGAGCAATATGAGGAAACTTTTTTTTGGTTGTCTGACTCTATGATATCAAATGAGTGTTTTTTATGTAATGACCCTAATGTAGGTCTTTCATTGAATGAAACCAGAAGTTATGTTAAGTGCTATATGGGAGATACAGGATTATTACTAAGTCATGCATTTGATGAGAATGAACTACTTGAAGATGAAGTATATAAACAGATACTCGCAGGCAAATTGAATATTAATGAGGGAATGTTATATGAAAACGTGATAGCACAAATGTTGGTAGCAAATGGACATAAGCTTTATTTCTATAGTCACTATAATGAAGAGAAACATAGAAATGATATGGAAATAGATTTTATTATTTCAAATAACAGTAAGTTGAAATATAAGATGTTTCCTATAGAAGTTAAATCAGGGAAGAAATATTCAACAGTATCACTTAACAATTTTAGAGAAAAGTATAAGGAACGTATTGGAGAAAGTTATATTATTCATCCGCGTAATTTGAGTATTAAGGATGGAATTATATGTATTCCGCCTTATATGACGATGATGTTATAAAGTATCGGATGAATACAAAGAGGAAGCAATAAATGAATGAAAAGATTTTAATAGTTGATGATGAAAAAGAGATTGCTGATTTGATAGAGGTATATCTTAAAAATGATGGTTATACAGTATATAAATTTTATAACGCGATAGAAGTTTTGAAGTTTATTGAAAAAGAAGAAGTGGATTTGGCAATTTTAGATGTTATGCTGCCTGATATAGATGGTTTTAAGCTTTGTCAGAAAATCAGGGAAAAATATTTTTATCCGGTTATAATGCTTACTGCAAAGGTTCACGATAATGATAAGATTATGGGACTTACACTTGGTGCAGATGATTATATAACTAAACCATTTAATCCGCTAGAGGTTGTTGCGAGAGTAAAAACTCAGCTTAGAAGATATATGAGATATAATCAGGCAGGGCACAATGTCGGTAATTCAGATGATGGTAAAGAGTATAAGAAGAATATTGATGAAAATATTAATGAATATGATATAAATGGCTTGATTATTAATAAAGATAATCATAAATGTACAATGTATGGTGAAGAAATTATGTTGACACCTATTGAGTTTTCGATTTTATGGTATCTGTGTGAACATAGAGGAAAGGTTATTCCGTCAGAAGAGTTATTTGAAAATGTATGGGGAGAGAAATTTATTGATAACAACAATACAGTTATGGCACATATAGGAAGACTTCGTGAGAAATTAAAAGAGCCTGCAAAGAAACCTAAGTTTATAAAAACGGTGTGGGGAGTGGGATATACAATTGAATAATAATTGATTAAAACAAGAGTATTTCGGCTAAAAGTTAAATATATGTAACAGTTCAGCACTAAAATAGCCGAAATACTCTTGTTATATTGTAAAGTTTCGGCTAAAATATAAATAGATTGTAAAATAGCCGAAAGAAGGTTGAAATTATGAATTATATAAAAAGAAATTTGGAGAATGTAGTAAATCAGGTTACAAAAGAATATCCGGTTGTTTTGGTCACAGGCCCCAGACAAGTAGGAAAGACTACAATGCTTCAAAAATTGATGGAAGGGACAGATAGAGGATATGTAACTTTAGATGATTTGAATGAGAGAAGTATTGCAAAGAATGATCCGGAATTATTTTTGCAATTACACAAACCGCCTGTGTTGATTGATGAGGTACAGTATGCACCTGAGTTGTTTAGCTATATTAAAATGAATGTAGATAAAAGTCATGAACCGGGAGCGTTTTGGTTGACAGGTTCACAAGTATTTAAACTAATGCAAGGTGTACAAGAGTCATTGGCAGGAAGGGTAGCTGTACTTTCACTTACATCTTTATCTCAAGCAGAAATTTCGGGTGGGGATATGGAACCCTTTATGATTGATATGGATATGTTATATTCTAGAAAGCAGAGTAGAGATGAGACAGATGTAAGAGGTATTTTTGAAAGAATTTATAGAGGGTCAATGCCTGCAATTGTAAGTGGTGATAACAATAACAGTCAGATTTTTTATAGTAGTTATTTAAGGACTTATATAGAATGTGATGTAAGAGAATTATCAGATGCTATTGATTCACTTAAATTTTTTAGATTTATTACTGCTGTAGCTGCAAGATGTGGTCAAATGCTTAATGTTGCGGAGATTGCGTTAGATGCAGATATAAATCAGACTCAGGCAAAAAATTGGTTGGGAATATTGGAAACTCTCGGTATTATTTTTTATCTTCATCCATATTCTAATAATTTGTTGAAAAGGCTTGTGAAAACACCAAAGTTATATTTTTATGATACGGGTTTGGTGTGCTATTTGACAAAGTGGAGTAACGCAGAAACATTAGAAAGTGGTGCTATGAATGGTGCGATTTTAGAAAATTATGTAGTAGCAGAGATTATGAAAACGTATTTGAATTGTGGTAGGGAACCTTATTTGTATTATTATAGGGATAAAGATGCGAAAGAGATAGATATTGTCCTTGAACATGATGGTGTTTTGAATCCAATTGAGATTAAGAAGACCTCAAATCCCGGGACGGAACTTATAAAAGTATTTGAATTGTTGGATAAGTCATCGACACCTCGCTCAAAGGGAGCAGTTATCTGTATGAAACCGGAGCTTAGTGCTATTGATAGGGATAATTATATAGTGCCGATTTGGATGATATAAGTCTAATCGAGATATAGGAATAATTGAAAAGTATGGAAAAGAATAGTAAAGAAAAAAGTGGTAAAGAGAAAAATAGTATAAAGAATGCATATAATAGCAAAGTGAATAAAAAAATGATTTTAGACAGTGATTATTCGCATTTACAGTCTAAAATATTTTTTAAGACTGCTATGACGATGTTAATAGCAGCTATAATTGCTTTTGGCATATATATTCTGGTTTTAAAAGGACATTTTGCAAATGTGGTTATAAAAGGTCTTAACTATTTTGTATTTAATGACTATCAGACGGCACTTGATTTTTATAAAAAAGTTATTGGAAATAATATGTATTTATTCGTTCTTATAGCAATGCTCATAATATTTTTGATAATTCTTAGAGTGTATATAAGAAGTTTTACAAAATATTTTAATGAAATTAATAGTGGAATAGATGCGTTACTTTTGGAAAATTCAAGTGATGTTGTATTGTCAGATGAATTATCTGCAACTGAAAAGAAAATAAATAATATTAAGCACATATTAACAAGGCGTAAAATGTTGGCAGATATTGAAAAACAGAGAAAAAATGACCTTGTTATGTATTTGGCACACGATTTAAAAACACCACTAACTTCTGTTATCGGATATCTTACATTACTTAGAGATGAGGGACAGATATCCGATGAGTTAAGAGAGAAATATTTATCAATATCTTTAGATAAGGCTGAAAGGTTAGAGGAGTTAATTAATGAATTTTTTGAAATTACAAGATTTAATCTTTCAGATATAACGTTAGACATTAGGGAAGTTAATTTGACACGCTTGTTAGAGCAGGTTACATATGAATTTAAACCAATGCTTATGGAGAAGAATTTGCAGTGTGAGCTTTCTATGGATAAAGATATAATGCTTAAGTGTGATGCGAATAAGTTAGAGCGTGTATTTGATAATCTTTTAAGAAATGCGGTGAATTACAGTTACGAAAATGGTTTGATTCGCATTGTAGTTATAAAAGGTGAGAGCGACACAAGTGTTAAAGTTATCAACAAAGGAAATACAATTTCTAAAGAAAAGCTTGAACGAATATTTGAACAGTTTTACAGACTTGATACGGCGAGAAGTTCAAAGAACGGTGGTGCAGGATTAGGGCTTGCGATAGCTAAAGAAATCGTAGAACTTCATGGTGGAAGGATTAGGGCTGTGAGTGAAAATGAGGTTATTGAGTTTGAGGTGGTGTTGCCGATTTTGTAGGAAGTTAACATTCGTAAGTATTTCGATAGTGATAATATGAAATTCGGAGAGAAAGAATTGGTAAAAATTCTCTCCAAGTTTTCATGTGAGAAGAATTCGGATGTTGAAAGATTTTTGAAGAAAAGTTCAATAGAATTTACTAAGAAGAATCAATCTGTTACATATAATGAAGAAAATGAATTGGTTCAATTTTTAAGGTTACTCTAGAATTGATTTTTTAGACAGTGTTGCCGATATTTTATTTGATTTGTTTGGTGTTTATGGTTAATGATATCATTGATTTTCTCCATACAGGCTTTCTTAAGAAAGAGATATAAACGGCAGACCTGGGGAGTCCTGTATAAAAACGAACGAAATTGAGCCGGAATATAGGGTCACAAAATTTTGGGGCTCATACAATTGTTCAAAACAGATTTTGATAGATTGGAATTTAGAATACAATTATTAAAGTGCACGAAAATTTAAAGTTTACAGTGAGGTGTATATGAAAGATTATTATTGGGTAAATGTAAAATTTTTCTCATATAGTATAAGGAAAAATCCACCCTGTTTTAAGGGGGTAAGATATTCACCACATTTAGTTGTGAAAGGTGATGGGGAATATTTAGGAGTAACCTTCGTGGATGGAGATGTTTGTGTGTTTGACAAAGAGATTGAGGCAATAGTAGTATCAGTCTATGAGGGTGTAGGGTATCATAAACTTGTTAAAGGTACTGAATTTTTAGTTATGGAAGGGCCACATATTGTAGGAGAAGGGATAGTAATGGAAGTGTTTGAAAATTATTAACGCATCAAATCGATGCTTGATATAAATAAAAAAAACGGAGGTATATATGAAAAAAGTATGATGCCCCATCATACATTCTCATTTATTTTTGAATTAAGTACGTTAATATTATCTAAAAGATTTTTATCAATATTTTTTGATAAGAGTATTTGTTTTTTTGAAATTTCAAGATACTTTATTGAAGTATCAAGATTATTTTGTTCGAAATATAATTTTGCAATTTCATAACTTACATAGATATAATTTAAGGAAGAAGTTTTTTTAGGCTTCTTCTTTTTTTGAGAGTTCTTCATATAGATACATACCGGCAGTATAAAAAAACAAATTTCCTAATTCATTTGCTGCAATACAATTAGTTTTAGCAAAAGTTTTTAATATATTAAAACGGTCAAGAGTTTTATCTCCAAAGGCATCTACATAAGTTATAAATTCCTTCCATTGAATTTCAGTAGATGGAATTGTTGAAGTTGTATGCTCTTTTGGTATGTATGCGGTAGATATTGGAACTCTCTTAGAATGATTGTAACAATTTTTTTGCAGTGAATTTAATATATATTCTTTTTTGCTTCTTGATAGAGAGATGTATTATGAATTAGAGTCAGTTGTTTTATTAAGGTTAAAATATACACTCTTGGTTGAAGATAGATAATATGCAAAATAATACTGTAATAACCAGTATATTCTATAAATAATTAAGTTGTAATTATTGTCACAGTTATTATATTCCATAATCCAATTATGTGAAATTGTTTGTGTAAAAAATAATTTTTAATGTATTGACAAAAACAAGATAAAATATTAAAATGTGATTAGAATAGATAATAAAATGCAATATAGAATAAAATAATGATGAATTGGAGGAATAGTTATTAAGGGAACAACAACTAAAGAGGTAGTAGAAAAATTACGACCTATAGACGATATATTCTATAGCAAATTAGTAGAAAAAGAAGGATTTTGCGAAGAACTGTTACAGATAATACTTAATAAAAAAGATTTAAATTTGGTAAGAGTATCGTCGCAGAAAAGTCTTAGGAATATTGAAGGGAAATCAGTTGTATTAGATGTAATGTGTGAGGATTCTGAGAATACATATTACAACATAGAGGTACAAAAGACAGATAATGATAATCATCAGAAAAGAGTAAGATATAATGGTTCGAATATAGATACATATGTTTCAGAAAAAGGAATACGATATGAAGATTTACCTGATGTATATATTATTTACATATCGGAATTTGATACTTTTAATAAAGGAAAGACAATGTATCATATAAATAGAAGTATAGAAGAAAGTGATGATGAAGTAGATAATGGGTATAATGAAATATATGTAAATGCAAAGATAGATGATGGGTCTGAAGTAGCAGAGTTGATGAAAATATTTATTAGTGCAGATATTCCTTATAATGAAAAGTTTCCTAAAATATGTAACAGTATAAGAGCATTAAAGGAAGAGAAAAGGAGTGATAATATGTGTAAAATAGTTGAAGAATATGCAAAAGAATATGCAAAGGGAGAAAGATTAGAAGGTGAACTGGGTTTAATGACTGTAATATTAGAGTTGAAAAAGGGAATATCCGAAGAGGAATTAATAGAAAGAGGATATGAAGAAGGTACAATTAATAATGCAAAGATTGTTTTAGCATAGTATGAGTTGTAAGAAAATCGTAAGAATTTCCGTAGTAATTTTTAAGGAATTTGTATGTATATGTATATAAAAAACATTCTTATTTTTGATATGATTTGTATCAGAGATAAGAATGTTTTTGTTTCTATAAGTATTTTAAGGAGATATCGAAAATGAAGAAATGGTTATTTGAAGTTGGAATAATAATTTTTATTATATTAGTTATGGTGATAGTAATAAATTTTTTTGTTCCAATTTCTACAGGTGAAATTGAGATAAATGTTATCGATAATTTTGAAGGAGAAAATGAGAAATTTAACAGAGATGAGTTTGATAAATTGTTAGATGCGCATAATGGCAAGGAAGTAGAAGAATTTATCAATAAGAATGATAGGATTGTCAGGACTAATAGGAAACTGCCATCAGATAAATCGTCAGATTATAAAACTATTGTAGTGGATATAAATATAAAGAATAGAAGTTTGTTTGATTTATATGGCTTTTCGGGAAAAGTAAAGGTGGATGACCCGGACTCAAGGATTTTATATACTTATAGTAGTGTAAAAGCAGAAACAGCTGATAGATTGAAAGAAACTTCTATAGATGTTTTGTGGATGAAAGTGTATGTTGGAGATTATACAGATGAGGAATTATTAAAATATATAAGAGGTTTAGATGTGGAAATTTATTTTGAAAATGACATTATTGGCAATAAATCATATAATGTATCACTTGAAAGAGCTGAATACAGAGTGGTTGATTAAAAACAATTATTCCTATATAAAGACAAATTCTATTGAATTTATAGGAGTTTTAAAGATGCTTATTAGTGTACTTCATTGTTTGCTATCCTTTCTCCAGTGTTGATATTTAAATTTGTACGGTGAGCTTATAGATTATTTTAATGTTTTTGTAAAGTTTTAACTTATGATTAATAATACTTGGTTTTTTTTACATGTGGTCGTATAATTGAAAAAAAGTTGAATAATTACAAAGAAAGGAACGGATTTAAGTATGAAAAAACGAATTTTAGCACATCTATCATACATGGATGAGATACTTGAACTTTTAAAAGATAAAGATGAAAAAGAACTTGAAGTGATTAGAAAAAGACATATGACAGAAATTCATTTCTTTATGCATGAAAGAATTATCCATCTTATAGTTACAGTGCTTTTTGCAATTGCTACATTTATGACTATTTTTACATATCTGATGGTTGAAAATATTGCATTAATAGCGCTTATAGTTGCACTTATGATATTATTAATTCCTTATATAAGTCATTATTATTTATTGGAAAATGGTGTTCAGAAGATGTATGAGCAGTATGATAAATTGATGGAAGAGATTAATTCGAGAAATTAATATAAACACTTTATAATAAAAAGCAATTATAAGCAACAAAAATTAACTACAAATAAGCAACGAAAAGAAACGATAAGTAAGAATAAGCAATCAAAAGGAATAAAAAATGGCAGATATAAATAACTCTTTGGACGGTACTTTGACAACTAAAAATGAAATAAGAATTTCAGTTCGTAATCTTGTGGAATTCATTATGAGAAGCGGAGATATTGATAATCGAATTACCGGTCAGATGAGTAAAAATGCTATGGCTGAGGGGAGCAGAATTCATAGGAAAATTCAAGGACAGATGGGGATTGAATATGAGGCAGAAGTTCCTCTTAAATACGTCGTTGACTGTGATGACTTTTTGATTTTACTTGAAGGCAGAGCAGATGGGATAATAACTACGGATGACGGTGTAACTATTGATGAGATAAAAGGAATATATACTGATGTTAATAAATTAAAAGAGCCTGTGAAAGTTCATCTTGCACAGGCTATGTGTTATGCCTACATTTATGCGACAAAGAATGAATTATCAGAAATTTCGGTTCAGATGACATATTGTAATCTTGATGATGAAACCATAAAAAGATTTAAGAATACATATTCGTATAAAGAAGTAGAGGAGTATTTTTATGATTTGATTAATAAATATCTTTCATGGGCAAAATTTATTATTAAAGAAAAGATGCTTAGAAAAGAATCTATATCTAATCTTGAATTTCCATTTGAATATAGAAAGGGTCAAAGAAATATTGTTGTGTCTGTTTATAAAACAATTATGAAAAAAGAGAGATTGTTTATTCAGGCACCTACAGGTGTTGGTAAAACAATATCTACTGTATTTCCGGCTATCAGAGCAATTGGCGAAGGTCGTGGTGATAAGATATTTTATCTTACAGCAAAGACGATTACAAGGACAGTAGCAGAGGAAGCCTATTCGGTACTTAGAAAAAACGGACTTCATTTCAGGACAGTTACACTTACAGCTAAAGAAAAAATATGTCCCAATGAAGAAGTCGCTTGTAATCCCTTAAAATGTGAATGTGCAAAGGGACATTTTGACAGAATAAATGATGCGATTTTTGATGTTATTAATAATGAGGAGTCTATAACGAGGGAAGTTATTGAAAGCTATGCAATTAAACATAATGTATGTCCTTTTGAAATGAGTCTTGATGTAAGTAACTTTATGGATGGTGTGATTTGCGATTATAATTATGTGTTTGACCCTCACGCAAGACTTAAGAGATATTTTGCTGATGGGGCAAGAGGGGATTATATATTTCTTGTGGATGAGGCACACAATCTTGTGGAAAGAGCAAGAGAAATGTATAGTGCAGTGTTGATAAAAGAGGATTTTTTAAAGTGCAAAAAGATAGTAAAAGAAAAAAGTAAAAGGGTGTATGGGTTACTTGAAAAATGTAATAAAGAAATGTTAAAACTTAAACATGAATGTGTAGGACAGGGAAACGGATATACTTATACATTAGTTGATGATACCGAAGAACTGGTAAAAAATCTTTTGAGATTATCACAGGCATTTGAAAAGTTTTTTGATGACTTTAAAGAATTTGATGGGCGTGATGAGGTTCTTGACTTATATTTTGATGTGAGAAATTATTTAGATATTTACGAGTTGGTTGATGAAAAATATGTTATGTACTCGGATTTTAATGAAAATGATGATTTTTATGTGAAACTTTTTTGTGTAAATCCTTCAGGAAATCTTTTGGAATGTATGGAACAGGGAAGTTCAACAGTGTTGTTTTCTGCCACATTGTTACCGGTTAATTATTATAAGGAATTGCTTACGGGAAATATTTTGGATAATGCGATTTATATAGATTCACCATTTGATACAAGAAAAAGGTTATTAGTTACAGCGAAGGATGTAAGTAGTAAATACACAAGAAGGGGAGAAGAAGAGTATATTAAAATTCTTAAATATATAGAAGAGATTGTAACTGCATGTGCAGGAAATTATATGGTTTTCTTTCCTTCGTATAAATTAATGAATGATGTATATGAGTTGGCTGAAATTATGGGATTTACGGATAAAGTAAGAATAATTCGTCAGATGAGTGGAATGGATGAAGAAGATAGGGAGGAGTTTTTAAATTATTTTGCCGTCATGAAAAATAGTGATGAAGGTGAAAGAAATAATAAAACTTTAATTGGTTTCTGTGTGCTTGGTGGAATTTTTTCGGAAGGAATTGACCTTAAGAATGAAATGCTTATTGGAAGTATTATTGTTGGTACGGGACTTCCACAGGTTTGTTCGGAACGAGAGATATTAAAGAATTATTATGATGAAACAGGCAGACGAGGATTTGATTACGCTTATCTTTATCCGGGAATGAATAAGGTTCAGCAGGCAGCAGGAAGGGTTATAAGAACTGATGATGATTATGGCGTAATTGCACTTTTAGATGAAAGATTTTTGCAGAGAACGTATTTGTCGCTATTTCCAAGAGAATGGTCGGATTATAAGATAACAGGGAGTCATGAAATAAAAGATATAGTGGAGCATTTTTGGAAATATGTGTAAAAGCTATTTAATATATGGATAATAATTATTTTAAATGCAAAGTTTTTGTTTTGTAAAATAAAAACTTTGCAAATTGAGTGAGTCTTTGAAATGATATATAAAAATTTCTTGAATAGGGCAGCTTTTTTGTGTTAATATTATAAAAAGAAATAGAAGTCTTGGCTTTTAACTTGTTAACCGGATATATAATAGGAGTTGTTATGGTAAAAAGAAAAGAATATCTCGAAAAATTAATTAAATCAAAGGATAAGCAGATTATAAAAGTAGTTACAGGAGTGCGTAGATGTGGAAAATCGACTCTTTTAGAGCAGTATCAGAATTATTTACTGGAAAATGGAGTGGAAAAAGAACAGATAATATCAATTAATTTTGAAAAGATTGAGAATGAACCATTACTTGAGTATCATGCGTTATATGATTATGTAAGTAAGTTACTTGTAAATGATAAAATGACCTATGTATTTTTAGATGAAATACAGACAGTACCAATGTTTCAAAAGGCTGTAGATTCTTTGTTTGTTAATAAGAATGTTGACATTTATGTTACAGGGTCAAATGCATATATGCTTTCAGGGGAATTAGCTACTCTATTGTCAGGAAGATATATTGAAATACAGATGTTGCCACTTTCGTTTTCGGAATATTTTGAGCTTGTTGGTGGAGACAGGAGGGAAGCATGGAAAAATTATTTTATAAATGGAGGATTTCCGTATATAACATATATAGAAGAGGAAGATATTAGAAAAGATTATTTGTTCGGGATTTATCATACTGTATTATTAAAGGACATAGTAACACGAAAAAAGATACAGGATGTTTCTTTGTTAGAAAGTGTAATCAGATTTTTATTCAATAATATTGGGAATATAGTATCGGCTAAGAAAATATCAGATAGTCTTACATCATATGGCAGAAAGACAACTTCTGCTACTATAGAGAATTATATCGAAGCATTGCAGGAATCTTTTATTTTATATAAAGCGGGCAGGTATGATGTTAAGGGAAAACAATATCTAAAATCATTGGAAAAATATTATTTAGTTGATACTTCACTTAGAAGATTGTTATTAGGAGATAAGAATTCGGATATAGGACATATTTTGGAGAATATTGTTTATTTGGAGCTTATTCGTAGAGGATATAAAGTGAGTATAGGTAAGGTTGGAGAGTTGGAAATAGATTTTGTGGCAGAGAAAGGGATTGATAGGATTTATTATCAGGTTTCGGCAAGTGTGATTGATGAAAATACTTTCAGACGAGAGATTACACCACTTAAAAAGATTAATGATCATTATCCAAAGTTTATTGTTACAATGGATGAAATTCCAATGATTGAGGATGGAATAAAGCAGATTAATATTGTGGATTTTTTATTGGAGATATAAATGTAAATGGATTTGACAACAAACAAGCAATATTGTAAACTTAGAAGTGATTGGTAAAAAAAATTAATTGTTTTCGAGCTTGGCTCTGAACAATTACAATAATATAAAACAATTTTTGGAGGTACTTATGAGTAAAGTTAGACGAGTTTACGTTGAAAAGAAAGCACCTTATGCTGTTAAGGCTAAAGAGCTTAAGCATGAGATATCAAGCTATCTTGGAATTAAGACCGTTACAGGAGTAAGAGTTTTAGTAAGATATGATGTTGAAGGTTTATCTGAAGACACATATAAGAAAGCGCTTAATACAGTATTTTCTGAGCCACCTGTAGATACGTTATATGAGGAAGAATTTCCATATAATAAAGAAGCTGACAGAGTATTCAGTGTTGAATATCTTCCGGGACAGTTCGACCAGAGAGCAGATTCAGCTGAGCAGTGTGTAAAATTCTTAAAAGAGGATGAAGAACCTGTAATTAAGAGTGCCACAACTTATGTAATAGAAGGAACTATCACAGACGAAGAATTTGAAAGTATCAAATCATTCTCTATCAACCCTGTAGATTCAAGAGAGACAGGACTTACAAAGCCTGAGACACTTGTTACAGAATTTGATGAGCCGGCTGATGTTATTATATTTGATGGATTTAAGGATATGGAAGAAGGAAAGCTTAAAGAATTATATGATTCTTTAGGACTTGCTATGACATTCAAGGATTTCCTTCATATTCAGAATTATTTTAAGAATGATGAGGACAGAGACCCATCTATGACAGAGATTCGTGTTCTTGACACATATTGGTCAGACCACTGTCGTCATACTACATTTAATACAGAACTTACAGATGTTAAATTTAATGATGGTTTCTATAAGACACCAATCATTAAGACATATGAAAGATATATTGAAGACAGAGAAGTTATCTTTAAAGGAAGAGATGACAAGTTCGTTTGTCTTATGGACTTAGCTCTTATGGCTATGAGAAAGCTTAAAAAAGAAGGTAAGTTAGAAGATCAGGAAGAATCAGAAGAAATCAATGCATGTAGTATTGTTGTTCCTGTTGAGATTGATAAAGAAGACGGAAATGGTGTTATCGTAGAAGAGTGGCTTGTAAACTTCAAGAATGAGACACATAATCACCCAACGGAAATAGAGCCATTTGGTGGTGCAGCAACATGTCTTGGTGGAGCTATCAGAGACCCATTGTCAGGACGTACTTATGTATATCAGGCTATGCGTGTTACAGGTGCAGCAGACCCTACTAAGTCAATGAAGGATACTTTAAAAGGTAAGCTTCCACAGAAGAAGCTTGTTCGTGGTGCAGCTAACGGATATAGTTCATATGGTAATCAGATTGGTCTTGCAACAGGACTTGTTAAAGAAATCTATCATCCTGATTATGTTGCAAAGAGAATGGAAATCGGTGCGGTAATGGGTGCGGCACCAAGATATGCAGTTAAGCGTGAAACATCTGATCCTGGTGATATCATTGTATTACTTGGCGGACGTACAGGTCGTGATGGTTGTGGTGGAGCAACAGGTTCTTCTAAGGTTCACACAGAAAGCTCAATTGAGACTTGTGGTGCAGAAGTTCAGAAGGGTAATGCTCCTACAGAGAGAAAATTACAGAGATTATTCAGACGTGAAGAAGTTAGTAAATTAATAAAGAAATGTAATGACTTTGGTGCAGGCGGTGTATCTGTTGCCATCGGTGAGTTAGCAGACGGTCTTGACATCAATCTTGATATGGTTCCTAAAAAGTATGCCGGTCTTGACGGAACAGAAATTGCTATTTCAGAATCACAGGAACGTATGGCAGTTGTAATTGATGCAAAAGACGTTGACGAATTTATGAAATATGCAAATGAAGAAAACCTTGAGGCTACAAAAGTTGCTGTTGTTACAGAAGAACCAAGACTTGTTCTTAAATGGAGAGGTAAAGAGATTGTTAACCTTAAGAGAGCCTTCCTTGATACAAACGGTGCACATCAGGAAAATCAGGTTGAAGTAGAGATGCCTGATGAGAATAACAACTTCTTTAAGACACCTGAGATTACAGATGTTAAGAAGGCTTGGATTGATACATTGGCTGATCTTAATGTATGTTCACAGAAAGGTCTTGTTGAAATGTTTGACGGTTCAATCGGAGCCGGTTCAGTATTTATGCCATTTGGTGGAAAATATCAGCTTACAGAGACACAGGCTATGGTTGCAAAACTTCCTGTTCTTAAGGGCAAATGTGATACAGTTACAATGATGAGTTATGGTTTTGATCCATATTTATCAAGCTGGAGCCCATACCACTCAGCAATTTATGCAGTAGTTGAGTCTGTTGCTAAGATTGTTGCAGAGGGTGGAGATTACAAGAAGATTAGATTTACATTCCAGGAATATTTCAGAAGAATGTCTGCAGACCCTAAACGTTGGAGTCAGCCATTTGCAGCACTTCTTGGTGCATATGATGCACAGTTAGGTTTCGGACTTCCATCAATTGGTGGTAAGGACAGTATGTCAGGTTCATTTAATGAAATTGATGTACCACCAACACTTGTTTCATTTGCAGTAGATGTTGCAAAAGAAAAAGATATTGTTTCACCTGAATTTAAACAGGCTGGAAATAAGATTGCATTATTTGAAATTGCTAAAGATGAGTATGATTTACCTGATTATGAAAAGGTAATGAAATTATATGATGAAATTCATGAATTAATTCAGAAGGGTGTAATCAAAGCAGCTTACAGTATTGATGCTAAGGGTGTAATTGCAGCAGTAAGTAAGATGGCATTTGGTAACAAATTAGGTCTTAAGATTAATTCAGAGGTTGCAAAAGAAGTATTGTTTGCAAAAGGAATTGGTAACATTGTAGCTGAAATCGATGCTTCTAAGTTAGCAGAGCTTACTGATAGTGCTAAGGTAATCGGTGAAGTTACAGCAGATGCTACATTCGTATATGGTGATGTTGTAATCACTATGGACGAAGCGTTAAATGCTTGGACAGGCACATTAGAAAAAGTATTCCCAACAAAGGGAACAGATGATATGTCCGATGTAGATACAGGTATTTACAGTGCAGGTAAGGTATATGTGTGTAAGAATAAGATTGCAAAACCTACAGTATTTATTCCTGTATTCCCAGGTACAAACTGTGAATATGATAGTAGAAAAGCATTTGAAAGAGCCGGAGCTAATGTAGTAACAAAGGTATTTAAAAACCTTACAGCCAGTGACATAAGAGATTCAGTAGAGATATTTGAAAATGCTATTTCACAGGCACAGATTATTATGTTCCCGGGTGGATTTAGTGCCGGTGATGAACCTGATGGTTCTGCAAAATTCTTTGCTACAGCATTTAGAAATGATAAGATTAAAGAGGCAGTAACAAAGCTTCTTAATGAAAGAGATGGTCTTGCACTTGGTATCTGTAATGGTTTCCAGGCATTAATAAAGTTAGGTCTTGTACCAAACGGACAGATTATAGGACAGGATGAAAATGCTCCAACTCTTACTTACAATACAATTAACAGACATGTATCTAAGATGGTTTATACAAAGGTTGTTTCAAATAAATCACCTTGGTTACAGTTAGCAGAACTTGGACAGACTTATGTAAATCCTGCTTCACATGGTGAAGGAAGATTCGTTGCGAACGAAGAATGGATTAAGAAGTTATTTGAAAATGGACAGGTTGCTACACAGTATGTAAACGAAAAAGGTATGCCAACAATGGATGAAGAATGGAATGTAAATGGTTCATACTTTGCCATCGAAGGTATTACGAGTCCTGATGGAAGATGTTTTGGTAAGATGGCTCACTCAGAGAGACGTGGACAGTCAGTTGCTATGAACATTACAGGTGAACAGGATATGAAGATATTCGAATCAGGTGTTGCATACTTTAAATAATAGTTTGATTAATATTTTATAAGATATGAAATAACCGGCTTCATTAGTTAATCTTGGAATAACGATTTGAAGTCGGTTTTTACATATAAATTGATTTTAAAACAAATATTCTGGGACTAAAATGAAGAAAAGAAAAGGTGAAAAAATGAAAAAAAGATTTTTAAAGAGAACATTAAGTTTAATGCTTACAGGTGTGTTGGCATTAGGAATAGCGTTTGTCGTACCGTCAGAATCTGTATATGCTTTTGAAAGTGACTATGATGGTATTGGAAATGTTATAACAGAAGTGAATTTTGATACTAAATATGCGATTGTGGGTGAATATTTAGATACAAAAGGTTTTATTGATTATCCTTGGTATAGTCAGTTGGGTGAAATTGAATGGTATAAAGATGGAGTAAAAGTTGAAAATCCTTCTCAGACAAAATTTGAATTGGATGCAGAATACTCTTTTAAGGCTAGATTACAGACGGATAATAAGCCTGAAGACAGATTTTCGGATGATTTAGTGGCATATGTTAATGGTGATGAAGTAGAAGTAAGTTCGTATGGCAAATATGATAAAAAATATGTGGTAGAATTAGAATATGATGGAGTATTTGCTACAGATACTTTGAAAGAAGTTAATATTGTAGGACTTGATAGACCTGTGATTGGCAATGTTCCTGACAAGGATGTAGATGTATTAGACCCTGATAAATATTATGTTCAAAATGATTATTTTTATGATTATGATTATGAAGTAAAATGGTATAATTGGGGAAGTGAAATGTCGGTAGACGAAGAGTTTGAAGTAGGAGGAAGTTATGAAGCTGTTATTGTTTTGAGAACTTATGATGATTATTCATTTAATTACAAAGCAGCATGGACTTCATCTAGATATTCGCTTCCTGATGTAAAAGCATATATTGATGGAAACGTTGCTAGAGTTGGTAGTGCTATGTTTGGTCCTTATGAACAAATAAAAGTTTCTTACAAATTTGGTGAGTTAGATACTGAAGGAATAGAATATGTAAACATATATGAATTACCATATCCAATTGTAGGAAATAATCCTGAATATGAGGTAGGAAGACTTGGAGGTTGTGCATATTATATTCCAGATTTGAATGAAAATGAATATCAGAAACATGGAATAACATGGATGGATATAACAGACCCAAATAATGAATTTTACTTAACGGAAGAAGATGAATTTTTAATAGGACATGAATATAAAATTATAATTGATATGGTGACACAGGCTGGTCATGTATTTGTTCCTGATGATGAAGATTGGGAGGAAACAGCATATTCTATTGATATTACAGGATATGGTAATGGTACACCTATTTATTTAGTGGATTTTGATGGAGAATCAGATACTCATAAAAAAATTGCATTTGAATATATTTGTCAGCCGTATTCAGCTGATGAAATAGATGTATATGATATTGATTTGCCGCTAGCAGGAGAAAAACCGGATTATTCAGCAAATGTAATGGAACCGGATTTTTATCAATTAGATGAAAATTTTGGTATTAACGGTGTTGAATGGAGTTATGCAGATGGAACAGTTATGCAAGAGGGAGAAACTTTTGTAGAAGGTGAAATCTATAATGTAAAGGTTAAAGTTATTTCGACTATTTATGAGGGATGTGCTAAATCAGTTTTATATAGTTATATGTATGGCTACATTAATTACGGAAAAGGAGAATGTGTAGTTTCATATGACGGCGATAATGAATACAATGATACAAAAAGATATGCATATATCAACAAAACATTTATCTGTGTACAAGGTGAATCAATAAAGGCAGGTTGGGTTCAGATAGATGATAAATGGTACTATTATGATTCAAAAGGAGTAATGGCTAAAGGTTGGAAGAGAATTAATACAAGATGGTATTACTTTAATACAGATGGTGTAATGCAGGCTTCAAAATGGATTGGAAAGTATTATGTAAAATCTAATGGAGTAATGGCGGTATCGGAATTTGTAGATGGTGGAAAATACTATGTAGATGCGAATGGCGCATGGGTAAATGAAACTAAATGGATGCAGTTAAATGGAAAATGGTATTATTTAAAATCAGGTGTGGTACAACAGTCAAAATGGTCGAAAATAGCTGGAAAATGGTATTACTTTGATAAGAATGGTATAATGCAGGTTTCAAAATGGATAAATAATAAATATTATGTAAAAGCAGATGGAACAATGGCAGTATCAGAGTTTGTGGGTGACGGAAAATATTATGTAGATGAAAATGGTATATGGGTAAATGGTACACAGTGGTTGCAAGTGAATGGTGATTTTTATTACATCAAATCAGGTGTAGTACAGCTATCAAAATGGGTTCAGGTAGATGGAAAATGGTATTATTTTGATAAGAATGGTATAATGCAGGTTTCAAAATGGATAAATAATAAATATTATGTAAAAGCAGATGGAACAATGGCAGTATCAGAATTTGTGGGTGATGGTAAATATTATGTAGATGAAAATGGAGTGTGGTTGAATACTACACAATGGTTACAGATAGGAGAAAATTGGTATTATATAGAATCAGGCGTAGTACAAATGTCAAAATGGCTTGTAATAGATGGTAATACATATTATTTTGATGAAAATGGGGTAGCAAGCTTAATGTAAAAAATATTCTATATAATGAGATATAAAATTATACGAATGAAAAATAAAAAGAGGAGGTAATTTATGAAAATTAATTCAAAAGAATAATGTCTGTAATGTTATCAATTTTTACTGTTTTTATGAGTGTTGCAAATTATACGGAAGAAGTAGTATATGCAGCTACATACAGAAACGGTGCTCAAAGTGGACCATCTACTTCTTATAAGAATGGTAAATATTATAAACATTATACACAAGTTCCAATTACAGGTGATAATAGAACAGACCTTATAGCGATAGCATTATCACAACTTGGATACCAAGAGGGAGCAGCTAATGGTAATTTTTCGGGAGAAGTTTCGGGTAGATATAATTATGTGGAATATAGTTACAATTTAGGAGACCTTGGACTTGGTTATGGTGGTTCGGATTATCCATGGTGTGCATCGTTTGTTACATGGTGTTTGTACCAATCACGTTGTACTAACCAAGCTACATACTCGTCATTAGGACGATTTCATGTAGGTGACTATGACTATATTTGGAAAGAGATTAGTTGTAGCCAGTGGGTTCGACAGTTAAAGGGTGCAGGATATTATAAATATTCAAAATATGAAGGTGGTTCATATACACCACAGTCAGGAGACCTTGTATTTTTTCAAAATAGTGGTGGAGTAGCTCATATAGGTATATGTCTTTATACATCAGGTGGGCGTATATATACTGTAGAAGGAAATACAAGTGATTCATCAGGTCTTGAAGCTAATGGTGGTGGTGTATACTTTAAAAATTATTCGTTATCAAGCTCATATTTGAATGGATATGGTGTACTTCCATATAAGTCAGATAGTTCGGTTGTGAAGATTGATTATAGTGGAAATAATCCTACAACAGGTTTATATGTGTCTAATGCTAGTAAATATATTTATTCTACATCTACTGCAACATCATATTCGTCAGTTTTACCAAGATTTGCAATGTTTGAAGTTACGGAAGTATGTAGTAATGGAAGACTTAAGATAAAATATGGTGATGTAGTTGGCTATATAAATAACAACAGTGATAGAGTAATTCAGCTTTCATCAACTTAGACTGAAAATGTTGATCCGACTGCTGATGAAAGAGTAACGCTTAAGTCGTTAATGGCAAAAGCTGAAAGTGCAAGGCATTATGATTATTCAGAAGAAAATATTATTAAAATAAGAAATGCATATACTACAGCAAAGACGTTAGTTGCTGATACATCAACGAATACAGAAACTGAGACTAAATTAAAGAATGCGATTACAGAATTACAAACAGCGCTTAATTCTACAGGAACTAATACTATAGCTTATAACAATCAAGGTGTTTATATAAATGGATTTAATAAAGTTGTTAATGCCGGTGATTGTATAATGTATTCAAATACATTTAACGGAGATGGTATAGTTACAGCTGAGAATGCTAATATTCGTTATACTGTAAATGTAGTATTTAAGTGGGATGCTGATAGATGTGTTAATGTTGTAAAGTCTGTTTCTATAGGAAAGGGAAACAGTACACCTGCTATACAACTTGCAAGTGATGAATTTCTTTTAGCAGCTCATGAATGGGAAAATGGATTATCTTCAAGTGACAATCCAGTAGAATATAGTGGAACAAATTATAATATTTTAAGTAAACTTAACGTTGGAGATGTAATAAAGTTATCAGGTGCATCATTGTATAACTTACCGGCAGTTATTTCATCTACAGGAGTTGAACCATGTGCGTATGCAAAATTTATTAGCAGAGACTCTGTAATAATGAATAGTAGAAATGAATTTGTAAGTCAAGGTAAGTTCACTCTTTTAACACCGGAATATTGTGACGGAGTTCTTACTTACGAGAATGCTAACATTCATAAATCATTAAACGTTATTGGTGTTTGGGATAATGAAAAACAGTCATGGGTTGTTAAAGATAAATTTATTGGAAATGGTGTAGCAGATTCATCATCAAATATAGCTATTAAAGATGGTGAAATTGTTATAGCAGGATTAGCAGTAGAAAACCCAATAGATACAGAAGATGGAAGTGTTGAAAATTATGAAAACCTTAATTTGGCACAGGTAGGAGATAAGATTGTATTTTCAGGAATAAGTCCTACATCTAGTACATATGTTTCGATTGGTGCAAATATACATTTTGTTAGTGAAGGTGAGGAGGAAGTAGTAACAGGTCCTATTAATCTTGCATTAAATAAGAAATATGAAGCTACAACTACAGGGAATATTCATACAGCAAGCCTTACAGATGGAAAAGCTTTAAGTACATATGGAGAAGGTTCGTGGTTTGGATTTAAGATTAATGGAAATACAGATGAAAATGGTGTTGGAACAGTTGTAGTTGATCTTGAAGATAAATATAGCATTAATGATATACAGATGCATATTTATGCGGGAGAAAATGATATGAGTATCGCTCAGCCTTCATATGTTAAAGTTTATGTTTCAGATAATGGTGTAAGCTATAATGAAATTGGAGAGTTGGTATTAGATTCAAGTGCAAATGCACCATATTGGGCAAAACTAAATGATATAGAAAAAAATGGTAGATATGTTAAGTTTGAAGTTGGAGCTTCAGGAAAATCGGCATGGGTATTTTTGAATGAAATAGAAATATATGGTGAAAATCTTGAAGAAACAGACAAGATAACATTAAGTTCTGATTATGAAATAAATGTATCAGAAACATCTGAGTATAAAGCTGATTTGACAGATGGAGTGTATGGAAAAGAGGTTACAGATGAGTGGTTTGGATTTAATTCAGACTTAAACAGTGCTTATTGTAATACAGTGAATAGTGTAGGTACAGTGACACTTGATCTTGGTGTAAGATATGATATTAACAAAGTTAAAATGCATATATTTGCAGGAACCAATTCTATAAATGCCGGTGTACCTGAACAGGTAAAAGTTCTTGTTTCAACTGATGGTAAAACATATGTGGAAGCAGGAAAACTTAATCTAATTAAAGATTCTAATGAAAGCTTTTGGGCAGAGCTTGCAGAGGCAAAAGCAGTTGGAAGATATGTAAGATTTGAGGTTGAATGTTCATATGAATGGACACTTATTAATGAGATAGAAGTTTATGGTACAGAAAATGTGCAGTCAGAAACAAATAATATCGCATTGGGTAGTGAATATGTGGCAATTGCAACTCCAGGAGAAAACTTTACAGCAGACCTTACAGATGGAGTTACTTCACAGTTGCTACAGTATGGAGTAAATGATTCGTCGTGGTATGGATTTATTAATACAGGTGATACTGCAACAAGTAATACAACTGCAGATGGAAAAGGTATAGTAGTTATTGATTTGGGTGGAATGTCTGAAATTACAGGAACAAGCGTGCATATGTTTGCAGGTGAGAATGATTTAGGTGCTAAACAACCAATATATATAAGAGTTTATTATTCAGAAGATGGAGAAGTTTATGACTTCTTTGGTTGGATGGAATATGGTAACGAAACAGCACCATATTGGACAAGTTTTGTTCTTGATGAAGCAAAAACTGAACCAAAAGTATATGGACGTTATGTTAAGTATGCATTCTTAACTAATGAAAATGAGTGGACTTTGTTTAACGAAATTCAGGTTTATGGTACAAGATTAACTTCAGATGAGATAGCAGAGCCGGATTCTAATGCTTTTGTTACATTAGCAGGTACATTTAATGATTGGAATGCAACTCCTAATATGAAGACAACTGAAGAAGAAAATGTTGTTACTACAACTATGGAGTTAGAAGCGGGTTCATATGAGTTTAAGATTTTATATGGTACAAACTGGTATGGTAATGAAGTTGTTGTTGAAAATAAAACTTCTAACGAAGGTTTAACACTAGAAACAACAGGATACAATTGTACTCTAAGTGCTACCGGAGGAACATATATATTTAAGTTTAATAAAGATACGAAAGTACTTAATATTGAAATGGAAACAAAGTCAGGCTGGAGTCTTGAAGGAGAAAACTGGTATTACTATAATACTGATGGAACGAAGGCTTTAGGTTGGACGAAGATTAATAGTAGATGGTATTATTTTGATGCAAGTGGAATAATGCAGTCATCAAAATGGATAAGTAATAGGTATTATGTAAAATCTAATGGTGTAATGGCAGTATCGGAATTTGTAGATGGTGGAAAATACTATGTAGATCAAAGTGGTGCATGGGTAAAAGGAACTAAATGGTTACAAGTAGGCGATAATTGGTATTTTATTAAATCAGGAACAGTACAGATATCAAAATGGGCAAAAATTGGAGATTATTATTATTATTTTGATGCAAATGGAATAATGCAGTCATCAAAATGGATAAATAATAGATATTATGTAAAATCTAATGGAACTATGGCGGTATCAGAATTTGTAGATGGTGGAAAGTACTATGTAGATGAAAATGGTCTGTGGGTAAAAGAAACTAAATGGATGCAGATTGGTGACAACTGGTATTATATAAAATCCGGAACAGTACAGGTATCAAAGTGGGCTAAGATAGGAAGTAAATATTATTATTTTGATGCAAATGGAGTAATGCAGTCGTCAAAATGGATAGGCAATTACTATGTAAGAGCTGATGGTTCTATGGCAGTATCACAGTGGATAGATGGAAAATATTATGTGAAGGCCGATGGAACAATGGCAAAATCAGAGTGGGTAGATAATGGAAGATATTATGTGGGAGAAGATGGAGTATGGGTAAAGAATCCATAGAATAAACAATGAAAATATAGGATAAAAGATTAAAATCTTTCTCACTAATTAAGTTTAGCGAGAAAGATTTTTTTTTGATTTTTACTACACTTTATACTACACTTTATACCGCACTTTTATTTTTATAATTTTCTATGTGTGTGGACTTTGATTAAGAAATATAGCATAATATTTGTATTAGTGTTTTATGAATTAATTAAAGAACGAGGAGGAATGAACTTATGAAACACAAAAGAGTTGTAGCAATAATATTAGCGTTGATAATGATGGCAGGAATATTACCACAGATATCAATAACAGCATTAGCAGAAAATGAAACAGTAGTATGTACTAATTTTTCAGAGTTTAAAGAAGCTATGGAAGATAAAGAAGTTTTAAATGTGAGATTAGTTGGTAATATTAATGAGGTGTTGCCAGTTGATAGTGGGGAATGCGGATTATGGTCGGCTATAATGCTATCTGGGGAGAAAATACTTACAATAGAAGGGAATGTTACTTTTACAGCACCAGTAATAGATGTGGAAGATTATTCTAAATATAAGAATTACTATTCACTTATTCATGTTATGAGTGGTGGAAAATTAACAATTAATGGAACGGGTGTTCTTACATTCAGAAGTTCATTAAGTAATGGTCAAAATGCTGTAATTTATAATGATGGATATACAACAATTGATGGAGGTACATTAGTTGGTGCTTATAATGTTGCTGTATATGGAATGGCAATTTGGCAGAATAATGGAGTACTTACAATTAATGATGGCGGATTTAAAGGTTATAATGCGTGTGATCATAATAGAGCAAATAAAGCCTTATACATATATGGTGGTGTAACAAGAATATATGGTGGAACATTTATGGCATATAACGAATACGATGGTACAGGTAATTGTTATGGTTTAGATATAAATGGAAATAATGATGTTTTAATATATGGTGGAAGATTTTTTGGAATAAATTTGCCTAAAAATCGTTGCATTGGTGAGTTTATGGATTATATGTCTTATGCATGGTATGATGACATCAATAAAGTTACAGGTGAAGAAAATGAAGAATTAAAAAACGGTTATACAGATTTTTATTCAAAAACATTGGTTGAAGAGATTTCACTTACCGTTGATTCAGTTAAAGAAGGTCAAAAAGCATCAGGAGTAGTATCAACAAATACTTCGGGATATACAATAAAAAGTGTTGATTGGTATGATAGAACAGAAGATACATATATGGAATCTACAGATACCTTTGTTGAAGGGCATGAATATTCAGTTAATATTTGGTTGAATATAAGTGCTAATCATATGTTTGC
Source organism: Lachnospiraceae bacterium (assembly GCA_017416465.1). Classification (GTDB taxonomy): domain Bacteria; phylum Bacillota; class Clostridia; order Lachnospirales; family Lachnospiraceae; genus Bovifimicola. Next base: position 45,665 of record JAFQCK010000030.1, read on the forward strand.
AATAAATAGTTATGAAGGTATAACAACAGTAACAGGTATAGTAAATGGAGAAGAAGTAACAGTTAATAATGCGTATGGACAAGATCCGAAGAGTGTAATTAAAGTCGTGTATGATTGTGGTGTATGTAATGACACTGTAATTGAAGAAATAATGGTTTCAAATGTTGAAGAACCAAAAGCAGGAGATACACCAGATTATTTGGCAAGTACAATAGGAACAGGATATAAAATAGCAGATTCTAACTATGAAAATTATCATATAAATGGTATTACATGGTATGATTCGACAGAAGAAGAATACGGTTCATTAATGTACAAAGACAGTGTGTTCGAGCCAGGTCATAAATATACAGTTGTAATTAAAGTTGTAACAGAATCGGGTTATGAGTTTTATACAAATAAGGAGGGGGAGGTTTTAGCAACTTGCTCAGTTAACAATAATCTGGCAAAATTCGGTGAAACATTCTCTGGTTATCAATGGGAACAAAAAGTTGAATACACATTTGTGTGTAATAAAGGAGTAATTACAGAAGCAGAAATAACTAATTTAGATGTACCTGTAGATGGGGATAAGCAGGATATGTTTATTACAGCAAAAGAATCAGATTATTATATGATAGATAGCAGTTATGGTTATAATGGAGTATATTGGTATGATTCATATGGTAATACTTTAAATAAAGATGATAAGTTTGTAGAGGGAGAAATATATAGAGTTGAAATAAAATTAGTTCCGGTAAAAATAGATGGAGTGCCTGTGTGTACGTTTGACTCATCATTAAAGGTTATGGCTAATGTTACACAAGCAAGTGAAGTGTATGCAATGAGTGATATAGCATATGTGTATTTTGACTTTACATGTTTGTCAAAAGAGGAAAAAGTTGATAAGACTGGTTGGGTTAAGGAAGACGATAATTGGTACTATTATAATTCTAATGGGTTAGTAGCTAAGGGATGGAAAAATATTAATAGTAAATATTATTATTTTGATTCAAAAGGTGTAATGCAATATTCGAAATGGATATCAGGAAAGTATTATGTAAAATCTAATGGAGTTATGGCAGTATCAGAGTTTGTAGATGGCGGAAGGTATTATGTAGATGAAAATGGTCTATGGGTAAAAGAAACCAAATGGATGCAGATAGATGATAGTTGGTATTTTATTAAATCTGGTTCGGTACAAATGTCAAAATGGTTAAAAATAGGTGGGAAATATTACTATTTTAATGGAAATGGAATAATGCAGTCTTCAAAATGGATAGGAAGCTATTATGTAAAATCTAATGGAGTTATGGCAGTATCAGAATTTGTAGATGGCGGAAAGTACTATGTAGATGAAAATGGTCTATGGGTAAAAGAAACCAAATGGATGCAGCTAGGTGAGAACTGGTATTATATTAAATTAGGTACAGTGCAGATATCAAAGTGGGTTAAAATTAATAATAAATATTATTATTTTGATGAAAATGGAGTGATGCAGTCATCAAAATGGATAGGAAATTATTATGTAAAAGCAAATGGGGTAATGGCAGTATCAGAGTGGGTAGATAATGGGAAATATTATGTAGGCGAAGATGGATTGTGGGTTAAAAATCCATAGAAGAAACAATAAAAATATAGGATAAAAGATTAAGGGGCTGTCGGGAAATAGATAGTTGATAACAGCGGAGGCTGTGACAAGTTAAGTCACAGCCTCCGCAAAATTTTTATGTAAAAAGAAAAAAGTGGCAACCGATAACACCTTAATTATTGCTGTAATAAATAATTAATTTTTTTCTTTTGATGACAGTTCAATTGTTGAAGCAAAAGCTAATAACTGTTTTCTAGAGGTTACTCCTAGTTTACTGTATATATTTTTATTGTGATATTTAAGAGTATTTTCAGTTATGTTTAAACAATCGATAATATCTTTTGTTCTCTTACCAGATATATATAAATCATATATTTCGCGTTCTTTAGGTGTAAGAAATTTTAATTGTGATTCAAAAAAATTCAATTTCAGCAAATCATCATCCATTTCATTAATAGAGTTTGAAGAAGAGATGTCAATTGATTTTATATCGGGATATTTATTCTGATTATTTAAAGTATTTTCATTGTTATTATCATTTTCTATGTTTGATATAGGTGTTAGAGTAGTTTCAATTTGTTCATTATTAATTGTTAGATTGGCTTCTTTAGAATGATTTTCTTCAATAATCATATGAAGTTCTATCAGGAAAAGTTCAGTAATAATATAAGATACTGACAAAAATTCAAAATTTATACTTACTATTTGTTCTAAAAACCAAACACATATATTTACAAACACAGCAATTAAAAGAATTGAAGAATGAATCTTTGATTCAATTATTTTTTTGTTTGAAGCATACATAATAACAAAAATCATTAGAGAAAAGTATAACAACAAATGAAAAAGGTATATCTTATGCCAAGAACCATATTCTTTGACTAAGACAGACATTCCGTTTATAATTTTGAAATCTACATCTTTATAATAAATATTAAGATATCCGGGACTTGCAGCGATTAAGAATACAATGATACTTACACTTAACAATATTCCGGAAAAAGCTTTTTTACACTTGATTTTACAAGTGTTCATTATAATCATTAACATAGAAAGTGGAAGAAACACTGAACCTAAATATGAAATTCGATTGGCAAGTAATGCTTCTTCTAAATTTTTTGAAATTGCAAGTGAAAGATAACCCAGATTAACTATAAAAACAGAAGAAAAAAGAATATAAAACCATAATTCTTTGTTTTGTATTAAACAACAATATCCAATTAATAAAAGGAAAGAGAAAATTGCAGTTAAAATATATATTACAGACATATTGGTTGATTTTGCGCCAATTTCACTACAACTTGTAAGGCACAAAATAATAAATAATATAAGACTTGATATGATATATGTTTTTTTCATAATTATCCTTTCGTAAAAGAGGCAATTATTATATAAATATGCCATTTTGATTTTAAGCCAATTAAAAGGCATGCACATAGATGTTTATACCATAAAAATGGGTTTTAGTCAATTTTATAGGTATGAATAATGAATCCTACACTATTTGCCACACTTTTATTTTAATAAAAGAGAATATATAGTATTTTGGGTGGGGATTTTTATTGTTAAATATTAGAAAATTACCGTGAGAAGTTATGTTTATTAATAATAGAAAGTGAAGGAGTGATAGAGCATGGATATGTCTAATCAGACAAACAACAGTGAAATGTTTAGTTTTAATGAGGTTCCAAAGTCAGTTTTAGAGCTTAAAGAGTTACCGGAGGCTAGTCTTGATTCACCTTTTAAAACAACAGCACTTGTAATGATTGTACTATGTAATTTTGAAAAGGATGAAAATGCAACTTTTGAAATGTTGGATTTTCTAAAAGGACCGGATTCAGTGTCACCTTTTGAAAAACAGTTTATTACAGAAAGACTAAAAGGAAAATACTACAAAACATTTTCATTTTTTAATGGAGCAACACCTGATAACGGTTATGTTCCGGATAAGCCATACTCGATAGTGGTAACTTCAAATCCATATTCATTTACAAATGAAAATTGGGCGACGATGTTTGTGAAAAGTGCGGGAGCTGATTCTTTGAGGCAGATTAAACTTAGAAAGAAACCGTCAACAGGTCAATGGTTTCTAAATGATATCCAGTGCCTTTCTGATATTAGAATACCTACACAAGAAGATCCGTGGGCATAAAATTATAACAATATAAGTTGGTAATAAGATAAAAAATATTATAAAAAAAGAAAGAAGGAGAAAAGATGACAAAGGGATTAAAGAAAAGAATTTTTAGCATTATTTTAACAATTGTAATGATGGTAGGTTTACTTCCAACAAACTTAGTTGTCAGTTTTGCAAGTGAAACTGAGAGTGAAGAGATTGTTATAGAAGTAACTAATTGGGACGAATTTAAGAATGCCTTTCATTATTCGGAGTATAAAGGGGATAGTTTTACTATAAAGCTAATGAATGATTTATGTGCTGATACTGCAGAGGCAGGCGAAAAAAAGACAGCAATATTATATACATGGATATATGGAAGTTTTGTTACACTTGATTTTAATGGGTATACGCTTTCATTCAATGAGGAGTGTTCAGCTAATGATTTAGCTTATAAAATATCTGACTTTATTACTATAAAAATGCGTCCTTTGAATTATACTGTTGGAAGTACCCTTAGAATTATTGATTCTAAGGGAGGCGGAGGAATAAGTATGAATTCTGTACGTGCTTATGATTCACAGCTTTCGGCGTTACATATACTTGGGGATGATTATTTTGAATTAAATGGTATATTAAAGGAAACTGTAGGTCCAATCAATAAAGTAATAATTGATGGCGGGGAATATACATTAAATGCAAAAATTCATAGAGTTGGTAATGGAACTCTTGATGGTAAAACATATTATCGAGGAACTGTAATTGCTGATTGGGTAAAAGCAGAAATTAATGATGGAGTATTTAAAGCAGAATCAGATGGTGTATATACTTCTGATGGTGATATGTGTGCAAGAGAACTTTCTGCTTTTGCAACTTGTTGTTCAACAAGTGCCAGACCTAATGATGTTAAATATGGTAAGGTTATAATTAATGGTGGATTATTTATGTCAGACGGATATTCTATACATCATTTTGATAATGCCTCTAAAATAGATGAGACATATTATATGAATTTTCCTAAAATCAAAGCAGGTGCATTTATTGGAAAGATGGGATTTTTAGGAAAAACATATACATATTCTGAGGGATATGATTATTGGGTTGCTCAGCCGGCTTCAAATGTTATTTCTTCGGAAAGTTTTGTAAGAGGAATTAATAAAAATCAAGAATATTTTAATGATATAGTAGGGATGACTCTTAAAGATTTGCATGAACTAAAAAGCTGTTATGTTTTTAATGAAAAGGTATTTGATTTAAAGACAACACCAATTATTGATGAAGATACAGTGTTAGAAAGATGTAGTGAACAATCAGAAGAATTTTCAATTACTTATAGTATTCCAATGTGGGTAGAAAAATTGGATACTGAATATTATACAGAAATTAGTGTTATAGGTGAAAACAAAGAGTTGAATGAAAAAACTGATACTCTAAATGTTTCATATAAAGATTTTGTTGGTGAAGTAAAAGTCATCTTGGATTTTTATTATATTATTGGTAAAGAACCAATATCATTTAGTAAAGAATATGATGTCTTAGTATCAGAAATACAAAAAGGTGCTGAAATTACTGTTCAACCTAAATCAAGTCAGGTTTTACCAGGAGAATTTGCCAGTGCCTATGTGGTAGCTGATTATGCTAAGTCATATCAGTGGTATTATATATATGAAGGGTATAAGTTCGAAATAACAGAAGACTTTTTAAGTATGTTTGATGGTGTAATTATGGAAGGATATGATACACCTTGCTTAAGCGTTAAGTTTTCTGAAGATTATGTTGGAGAAGAAATTTTTTATTGTGTTATTACTGGATTAGATGGTTCTAAAGTAAATACGAATAGGATTACTTTAACATTCGGAGATAAGCCAACTGTAAATTCTTTTGCTGGTGGAGAGTATAATAATACTACTGATGCAGTATTTACAATCTGGGGATATTATATGGAAAATGTTACTTGGAATGTAATGTATAAAACAAGTGGAAATATGACTATATATACACTTGATGAATTTGCTAAACTAGTAGGTGTAGACTATACAGTAAAACATCAAAAGTTTGCTAATCATTTATATCGTGCTATGGTTACATTTAAAAATGTACCTGAAAGTGTTAATAAAAATTATTCAGTAGGATATTCTCTTAAAAACAATCTTGGAACAGTTGATTTTATACCGGATAATACGCTTTTATTTGAGTTCATTGAAGTTAAGCCAGAGATAACACAGGTACTCGAAAGTCAGAGTTGTTTTTCGGGAGAAAACGTTACGTATTCTTTTGTAGCAAATAATATGGTAGCCTCTGAATGGAGATTTGAAAAAGAGGATGAAGAAGGTGTTATGGTAGTATATACAATTGATGAAATGAAAGAATTGTATGACGATATGACATTTGAAGAGACTTTTAGCGATGGAGAAGCATCTCTTACAATAACTAATGTGCAGTGTGAATTAAATGATTATATTTTATATGGATATGCAATAGGAGAAAATGGTATAGCTAGTGCAGGTAAAGTATTTATGAATGTAGGGGATATTGAAGTATTTGATGAGATTAAATCTGGTTGGGATAATAAGGATGGAAACTGGTATTTTTATGATTCTGATGGTAATAAAGTAACAGGATGGAAAAAAATTAATAAATATTATTACTATTTTGATGCAAATGGAATTATGCAATCGTCGAAATGGATATCAGGAAAGTATTATGTTAAAGAAAATGGCCAGATGGCTGTATCTGAGTTTGTAGATGGTGGAAAATATTATGTAGATGAAAATGGTTTGTGGGTAAAAGAAACAAAATGGATGCAGGTAGGCGATAATTGGTATTTCTTAAATGCTGGAACAGTGCAGATATCAAAATGGGCTAAAATAGGTGGAAAATATTATTACTTTGATGCAAATGGAGTAATGCAGTCGTCAAAATGGATTGGTAATTACTATGTAAAAGCAAATGGTGTAATGGCTGTATCTGAATTCGTAGATGGTGGAAAGTATTATGTAAATGAAAATGGCTTATGGGTAAAAGAAACAAAATGGATGCAGATAGATGGTAATTGGTACTATATTTTATCAGGAACAGTTCAAGTATCAAAGTGGACTAAAATAGGAAGTAAATATTATTATTTTGATGCAAATGGAGTAATGCAGTCATCAAAATGGATTGGTAATTACTATGTAAAAGCAGATGGCTCAATGGCAGTATCACAGTGGGTAGAAGGAAAATATTATGTGAAAGCTGATGGAACAATGGCAAAATCTGAGTGGGTAGATAATGGTAAATATTATGTAGGTGAAGATGGAGTATGGGTACCAAATCCATAACATAAATTTAAGCATAATTAAGCGAGAACGCTGGTCTAAAACAGACCGGCGTTTTTTGTACTACCCTTTATCCTACACTATTGTATTAAAAAATCTTATTAGGGTGGGGGATTTGTTAGGGAAATATAGTAAAATGACTCTATTGAAATTTAGAGATTCTAGCAATAAAAAAGGAGGAAAATTATGAAGAAGAAAAGAAAAATGCGATTACTTAGTATCATACTTTGTTTGATGATGCTGGTATCTATTTGTCCTACTAATGTTTATGCGTGGGATGAAGAAATTGATTGTGAGTTCTGTGGGGCATTTTGTGGAGATTCCTACATATGCGATGGTGGAGCTCATTGTAGCGAGGAAAGTGGTAGAGATTGTTATCAGGAAAATCATTGTCAACACTGCGGTGAATGTAAATCAAATGCATCCGAGTGGTGTGATGACTGCCATATGTGTGTAGAGTGCGCAATGCAAAATGAATGTCATTGCGTTGATTGTGGAGTGTGTGGTGTTGATGAGCAGTTATGTGAGGAATGTGGAAGATGTTACTCGAACTGTGGAGGGGAATGTAGTGAAGGGAAGAATCATTTGTGCTTTGAATGTCATCTTGATTACGGTTATGCATGTGAAAAATGTGGATTATGCTATTTAGAAGATGAGTCATTAAAATGTCAGATATGCTCAACTTGTCATGAGTGTTCAGATGAGTGGTGTGATGCTTGTAATATGTGTGTGGAATGTGCAGCGGATAATGGATGTCATTGTGTTTCTTGTGGCGCATGTCAGGTAGACAATGAGCTTTGCGCAGAGTGTTGGCAATGTTATGAATGTGCAGGTGAATGTAGTGAGGGTACAGACCATGTTTGTTTGGAATGTCACCTTAGTTTAGATTATGCTTGTCCGGGATGTGGATTATGTTATGTGGAAGATGACACTTTAAGGTGTCAAATCTGTGGATATTGTGCTGCATGTGAGACTGAGTGGTGTGCTGATTGTCATATGGGTATTGAATGTGCAATGGATAATGGTTGTCATTGTATCGAGTGTGGCGTGTGTCAGGTAGAAAGTAAACTTTGTGAAAACTGTTGGAGATGTTATGACTGTGGTGGCACATGTAGTGAAGGTGATGACCACAATTGTTTAGAATGTCACATAGAAAACGGAGAAGCTTGCCCGACATGTGAATCTTGCTTTATAGATAAGTACGGCACAAGTTGTGAGAGATGTGGCATATGTTTTGATTGTTGTACAGACTGGTGCGACATGTGTAATTTGTGTTACGAATGTGGTGTGGAAGATGGACTTCACTGTCAAAGTTGTGCAGAATGTTTGTTAATGGCAGATGGTTATTGTACAGGATGTTTTATTTGTTCGGATTGTTCAAGTGGAATATGTGAGTCTTGCGAAGCATGTGCAGACTGTGTTGAGATATGTCCTAACTGTGAAGAACATTGTAACGACTGTGCCGAAGTTTGCGGAGAATGTGGTTCGTGCGAATATTGTACAGACCTAAGTTACTGTGACATGTGTAATGAGTATTATTGTTATGATTGTCGATCTACTTGTAGTGGTTGCGGTTCATGCGACTCCTGTGTAAATGTGTGTACAAGTTGTGGAGATTATTGTTCGGGATGTGCATCAGTTTGTACTGAGTGTGGTGAGTGTGAATTTTGTGTAAGTCTTTGCAAAACATGTGAGGAATATTGTAGCAATTGTTATGAGCAATGTCCAAATTGTGAAACAACAATTGCACAAAAGCTTGATTTAGTTGAACTTACTGTTACAGTACCTAAGGAAGGTAACAAACCATCATATACAATAGGTTGTGCAAGTGAGGCCTACTACGCAATTGGTGGAAGCTCTAACTACACGGATTACAGACAGTGGATGGAATCTGTTGATGGTGTTAACTACACTGTTATGAGTACTAGTGACACATTTAAGGCTGGTTATTATTATAAGTTCTATGTGGATATAAGTGTTGCAAGTGGTTATACTTTCTTGTTATATGATAATGGAATCAACCTCATGCCTAAGGTTTCAGCAACTGTTAATGGAAATTATGCCAAGGTACATAAAATGTATGATCAGGTTCCATCTAAGTATATTACTGTGGAATATGACTTTGGTATTTGCAATGATAGTGTGATTGAAAGAATCGAAGTAATAGATGTGGATAAACCGATTTCAGGTGCTACACCGGATTATTCTGCAAATGTTTTTGGAACAGGATATCATGTAGATAAGAGTAATTATGACAACTATCATTTTAATGGAATTACATGGTATGATACAACAGAAGAAGAAAATACTTTTGTTATGTATAAAGACAGCAAATTTATTGCAGGTCATAAATATACTGCAATTATTAAGGTTGCGACAGATCAGGATTATGAGTTTTATACAGATAAGAATGGTGAAGTTTTAGCTACATGTTATGTTAATGGGTATCCTGCTGAATTTGGTGTAACTTCATCAGGATATCAATGGAATCAGAAGATTGAATATACATTTACATGTGAAAAAGCAAAAATATCAGAAGTTACAATTGAAAACCTTGAATCTCCAATAGCCGGTAATAATCCTGATTTTACAGCTAATACAGATGATAGCTTTTTGTATATTTTAGATTCAAGCTATGGAATTAATGGAATTTACTGGTATGATGCAGAAGATAATTTGTTATTAGAAGATGATAAATTTGTTGAGGGTGAAAAATATAGGGTTGAAATAAAACTTATACCTAATAAGAATGATGGTATTGATGCTTCTGAATTTATGGAAGAAATAGGAGCTAATGTTGGTGGAATAGAAGCAGTTGCTGCATATGCAATGAGTAATAGAGCATATGTATACTTTGACTTTATTTGTGAGCCAAATAAGGAGATTGTTAATAAAAAAGGTTGGGTTAAAGAAGATAATAATTGGTATTATTATGATGCTAATGGTGTAATGCAGACATCTAAATGGATTGGCAGTTATTATGTAAAAGCTGATGGTGTAATGGCAGTATCTGAGTTCGTAGACGGTGGAAAGTATTACGTGGATGAAAACGGATTGTGGGTAAAAGCAACAAAATGGTTGCAGATAGGTGACAATTGGTATTTCCTAAATGCCGGAACTGTACAGATATCAAAGTGGGCTAAAATAGGTGGAAAATACTATTATTTTGATGGAGCAGGAGTGATGCAATCATCAAAATGGATATTAGGAAAATATTATGTAAAATCTAATGGAGTAATGGCAACATCAGAATTAGTAGATGGCGGAAAGTACTATGTAGATGAAAACGGATTATGGGTAAAAGAAACTAAATGGTTACAGATAGGTGACAATTGGTATTTCTTAAATGCCGGAACAGTGCAGATGTCAAAATGGACTAAAATAAGTGGAAAATACTATTACTTTGATGGAGCAGGAATAATGCAGACATCAAAATGGATAGGCAATTACTATGTGAAATCTAATGGTATAATGGCAGTATCAGAATTTGTAGATGGTGGAAAATACTATGTAGATGAAAATGGATTATGGGTAAAAGAAACTAAATGGATGAAGATAGGTAACAACTGGTATTACATCAACAAAGGAACAGTACAGATATCAAAGTGGTCTAAAATAGCTGGAAAGTACTATTACTTTGATGAGACAGGAATAATGCAGACATCAAAATGGATAGGTAATTACTATGTAAAGGCAGATGGTTCTATGGCAGTATCGCAATGGGTAGAAGGAAAATACTATGTGAAAGCAGATGGAACAATGGTAAAATCAGAGTGGGTAGATAATGGAAGATATTATGTAGGTGAAGATGGAGTATGGGTACCAAATCCATAACATAAATTTAAGCATAATTAAGTGAGAACGCTGGTCTAAAACAGACCGGCGTTTTTTGTACTACCCTTTATCCTACCCTATTGTATTAAAAAATCTTATTAGGGTGGGGGATTTAATCGGGAAATATAGTAAAATGACTCTATTGGAATTTAGAGATTCTAGCAATAAAAAATAAAAAAAGGAGGAAAATTATGAAGAATCAGAAACAAATTTTGCAAGTATTGTTAGGCTTGATTATTGCAGTGGGAGTTTTGGTGTTTGGTAATCAAGTAGCATTTGCGACCGTGGATGCTTCACTTGTTTACATGAATGATGATTGGGGTAAAGAAGAAGGAAATATTATCAAATCTGTAACATATGAATCAAATGGAGATGGAACATATAAGGCTAATGTATCAGTAGATTTTTCTTGTGTTGATGAACAGAAACTTGCTGATAATTATGGCGGAGTTGGATATTGTTGGTATGATAATGACAATAAAATCCATTATGGAGGAATTGGAGTCTCTCAAGGGTTAACTGACTTTAGGTATACAATTTATTCAAGTTTGGAACCTGGTAAGACATGGAAATTGAAAGTTTATCTTGCTTATGATTATTATGGCGATGAAGAATGGAGAGAAGTAGATTTTCAGATGTTGGAACTAACAGTTCCTACACCAAATCCTCTTATTTATGTGAATAATGACTGGGGTAAAGAAGAGGGAAATATTATCAAATCCGTAACATATGAATCAAATGGAGATGGAACATATAAGGCTAATGTATCAGTAGATTTTTCTTGTGTTGATGAACAGAAACTTGCTGATAATTATGGCGGAGTTGGATATTGTTGGTATGA
>JAFQCK010000031.1 GCA_017416465.1 Lachnospiraceae bacterium
AAGAACTTATATTTGAAGATGGAGATTTCCTAACAGGACCTATAGAAATGACAAATACAGAAACAGATGTTATATATATCAAAGAAACAAAAGCTCCTCAAGGATATGTAAAATTAATTGATGAATTAAAAGTAGAAGTAACCAAAGAATTAGATGGTGAAAAATATGTTGTAAAAGATATTAAAGTAACGAATGCAGATGGAAGTGAAACAGAAACGAAAATAGAAACAAATTTAAAAAATGAAAGTACTATTGAAATCAAAATTCCAAATAAACTTGAAGAAGGATTATACAATTTAGAAATTATCAAATATGATGAAGAAGGAACTGTATTACAAGGAGCAGTATTTACAGTAACAATGCCAGATGGAACTTTAAAAGAATTTACAACAAATTCAGAAGGTATAGCTAATTTGGGAAATATTGAAATAACATCAGAAGGAACAGTTGAATTTATAATCAAAGAAACAAAAGCTCCAGAGGGATATCTAGGGTTATCTGATGAGTTTAAAACAAAAGTAACAACTGTAAAAACATCAGATGGATATGCAGTAGAAAATGTTGAATTAGAAAAAAATGGTCAAAATGTAGAATATATTAAAAAATCATCACAAATTCAAATTAGTGTTACTAATAAAAAATTAACTGATTATGACCTGTCATTAAGAAAATTCATAACATCAGTAAATGAAAATATGCCAGAAATAAGCAGAGAACCAGTAGTAGATACTTCTAAATTAGTAGAGGGAAGTAGTACAACGGCAACTTATACACATACAAAAGACCCATTATTAGTAGCGAATTCAGATATTGTAGTATATACATTAAGAATGTATAATGAAGGAATTACAGATACATATGCAGCAGAAGTAAAAGATGACATACCACAAGGATTAGAATTTATTCCAGATAATGAAATAAATACAAAATATGGATGGAAGATGTATGACGAAACAGGAACTGAAACAACAGATGTAACAGAAGCGAAAACAATAAAAACGGATTATCTATCAAAGGAACAATCAGAAGCAAGAGGAGAAGATAATTTACTAAAAGCTTTTGAATATAAAGAAGGTGCAGAATTAGATTATAGAGATGTTCAAGTGGCATTTAAAGTTGTAAGTGAATATGATTTACCAGATAAGATTATAATTAATACAGCTGAAATAACAAAAGAAACAGATGAAAATGGAGAGCAAGTAATAGATAGAGATTCTACACCAGATAATGATAAAGAAGATGAAGATGATATAGATAAAGAATATTTAAGATTAAAATATTTTGATTTATCATTATTAAAATGGGTATCTAGTGCAATGGTAACAGAAAATGGAAAAACAACAGAAACTTTAACAGGACATACAGGATTAGAAGATCCAGAACCAGTAGTTAAAGTAGATCTAAATAGAAAAAAACTAGATGAAGTAACTGTAAAATTTGCTTATACTATAAAAGTTACTAACGAAGGAGAATTAGAGGGATACGCTAAAGAAATTTCAGATTACATACCAGAAGGATTGAAATTTGTAGCAGAAGATAACCCAGAATGGACTGAAAAAGATGGAAAAATAGTAACAAGACAATTAGAAAATACATTATTAAAACCAGGAGAAAGTGCAAATATAACAGTAATTCTTACATGGGAAAATGGAGAAGATAACTTAGCTTTAAAAACAAATGTTGCAGAAATTAGTGAAGACTTTAATGAATATGGAGAAGAAGATATAGATTCAACACCAGATAACCA
>JAFQCK010000032.1 GCA_017416465.1 Lachnospiraceae bacterium
TCTTATTACTTCCATGTTCGAAGTAATTTGATTCTATACCCGAACTATTTATTTGTCAAGATATCCTTCGTGAAGAAGCGACCGATTCCCCATGTCAGCACTAACATGATGCCGCCATACAGAATATTCTCTTTGTGAAACTATTTCTCAAACGTTTTTTGGCAAACACCAAAATCCTACTTTTTCTTGGCGCCCGGAGCTATCGCTCCTAACAAAAAATCTTCACGCCTTTCAATCCAAGTAATTTTTTCTAATAATTCGTATGCTACTTCTATATGAATCATTTGATAAGCCACATTTATTCTTCTCTCCAATTCACATGAATATTTTTCCAAATCCTACACACCCTATCCATGAAAGGAAGGTGTACTACAGAAATGGATAATAATACCAATATGAATAACAAAATTATAATTACACCAAACGATCAGCAACCTGCAGATGACTACGATGATGGCAATATCCCACAGGTAGACTTGCCGCAAGAGGTCATTCCTGATGAGGTACCACGCAAAGATGGTCCTGGTGGAGATGGCAAAATGTAAAAATACATTTCATGACCCCCTATAAGAAATCCCGTCCATCACTATAATAGACGGGATTTTCTCATTTTACAACAATATTAGTCTTTTTCTCTAGTGCATGGTCAATCCCCATTTTATAAATTTATTGTCATTTTATTGTATTGCATATACAAGTTGTGGTATTATATTAATAGTAATTTTATACTTTGGTTTCTAAATAAATTTGATTGGAGAATTATAATGCCTTCTAAAGAAAAAATTAAACAAATTACATTTAAAATAGAAAATAACATTTTTTTAACCATTATTCGTAATGGCTTAACTATGATGATTCCGCTTGTTCTCATAGGTGGTATTGCGTGTGCTTTGATTAACCTTCCATTTATTAATTATGACTCCCTTTCTCCGTTTTTTAAACAACTACATATTATTCTTGATGCCATCTATCAAGGATCTTTCGGACTTTTCTCTCTTGCATTGGTCATTGCTCTTAGTTTGTGCTATGGCATGGAAAATAATGAAACAACTGATAAAGTAGGTTTATATATTATTGTTGCTTTAGGTTCCTATAGTTCCCAGCTACATATTGCAAGTGAACATTTTAATTTTGAAGCATTAGGTGCGAAAGGTAGCTTTTCTGCAATATTCATTACTATGTTTTCTTGCTTTTGCTATGATAAAATCAAACGAATAACTATTTTTTCACTAAAAAAATACTCCTTAGGAATGAATGTCATCTGCACCAATGCAATTAATACCCTCATACCTATGGCATTGGTTATTTGCCTTGTTGTTAAGTTGACTCAGTTACTATATTTTCTCACAGGTGTAAGAAATTTAAATGAATTGTTTACTAATACATCCTGTAATTTATTTGCAAATATTGATAATAACTTCAGCTCAGGCCTGTTATATACTTTTTTATTACATCTCTTATGGATATGCGGTTTCCACGGAAGCCATGTATTAGAGCCTGTTGCTCAGGGCATGTTTTCTGTTGTTACTGAAAATATCATTTTTAGCAAAAGCTTTTTTGATACTTATGTTGTAATGGGTGGTTGCGGAACTACCATCTGTGTGCTTTTAGTACTTTTATTCTTTTTTAGAAAGGATCGCATGAGTAATTATGCCAAACTGGCATCCCCTACCGTTATTTTTAACTTAAATGAAGTACTCAATTTTGGAATACCAATTGTGCTAAATCCCATATTAGCCATACCTTTTATTCTGACACCTATTGTTATATATACGTTAGCATATTGGGTAACGTATATTGGTTTGGTTCCTCCAATTATCCATGAAGTTGCATGGTCTACCCCATTTATTTTAAGTGGATATCTTGGAACTGGGTCCATACGTGGCTCGTTGCTTCAAATCGTTTGTATCATGATCGGAATGGCTATCTATTACCCATTCATCAAAATGCATAAACAAGTTCAGGAAACTATTGCCAAAGACAAAATTAATATCATTGTTAACGATCTTCAAAATGATGAATTAATGAATGAAGTTCCTCAATTTTTAACTAGAGCAGATAGTCAAGGACAAATTTTCCGCATGTTATTAGAAGATTTAAAAACTTCTATTAAGGAGGATAAACTATTCCTATTGTATCAACCACAAATGGACGATACTGGAAAATGTCTAGGTGCAGAGGCGTTACTTCGTTGGATTCATCCTCTGTATGGGTTTATTTATCCTCCACTTATTATTCATCTTGCAAAAGAAGGTGGTATCCTGCAACAGTTAGAAGAATATATCTTTGATATAGCAGGTCGCGCCATTAAAAAGACTTCTGAAGAATATGATGGTGATTTTAAAATATCCATTAATATTACCGGTAAATCTCTTTTATGGGATATCGAAACATGTATTGATTCCTGTTTGCGTAAATATGATATCCCAGCAGAATATATGTGGCTTGAAATCACCGAACAGGACGTTATATCAAATGCTGACTTCGTTACAGAAAAACTGAAACGTTTGAACAACTTAGGACATACCTTATTGATTGATGATTTTGGAATGGGACATACTTCTCTCATCTATTTACAATCGAATTACTTTGGAGTTGTAAAACTGGATGGCTCCTTAGTGAAAAATATAATAGAAAATGAAACCAATCAAAAAATAATCTCTTCTATTGTAGAATTAGGAAAAGAACTGAACATCAAAGTTATTGCCGAGTATGTAGAAACAACAGAACAAAGAGATTTGTTACAGGCTCTTGGCTGTCACTGGTATCAGGGATATCTGTATAGCAAACCGATTCCTTTAGACGATTTCATCCAATGTATGAAAGAACATAATCAATTTTAGTAATGGGCGCCATAAAAAATGGCGCTCTTTTTTTACCACTTACCAGTCAAAAATAACCACTTACTTATTTTTTATTTACAGTACTCCTTTTATCTCCTATGATAGGATTGTAACAAGAACAACATTCAAAGGAGATTCAAACCGGATGAAAATAAAAATAGAGGTCGATGAAACCGCCTTGGAAAGCGAGGTCGTAATCCGGTGTGCAGGACTGACAAAAGAAGTACAATTGATTCAGCAGGCACTTTCGGAAATTGCTGCCGGAAACCAACGGTTTATCTTTTACAAAGGGGAAACGGAATATTATATCGAACTAAACGAGATACTTTTCTTCGAAACAGACGATGGCATCATCAGTGTCCATACTGCTAAAGATGTCTATCATACAAAACTTAAGCTCTACGAACTCGAGGAACGTTTACCAGGTTATTTTATGCGAGTATCCAAATCAGCCATACTAAATGTCGATAAAATATACTCCATGACCCGAAATTTATCTACTTGTCTTGTGGAATTTACCAAAAGCCATAAACAGGTATATGTTTCAAGATATTACTTTAAACCTTTAAAAGAAAAAATAGAAGAAATGAGGATGAGACGATGAAAAAAGAAAGAATTTTATGGGGTGTACTTTTTATTTTAGGAGCTATATGTTTACTTTTTTCCCATACTGATTTTATGCA
>JAFQCK010000033.1 GCA_017416465.1 Lachnospiraceae bacterium
CCATACCAAATGCACGCCATTTTCTAGCTATTTCTGGATTCGTCTGTATCCAAATCATCGCATATCCAAAACTCCATATTGAACTAAAAAAAGCAGCAAAACAATATAAAAAATTCTGTTTTTTATAAATATAATCGTGATCTCGCCTATAAATGCCAAATCCTGTAATCAGCGTCAATATCCCAATTGTATATAAAATTGCACTTATCATTATATTCATAGTTTGACTCCTTTTATTAAGACGCTATATTTCTTATTATCTTAACACATTACCAAATATTTCTCTATCTTTTTTACTGTATACATATATTTATTCAGTATGTTTTTTCTATCATATCTACATTTGTTAATCAAACAATATGTTTCATTTTTTCACACATTGAAACTTCTTCCATTTCATGCTATACTGTAGAAAAATTAGGGGCTTTTTAAAGGAGAATTTATACATGAATGTTAATGAATCAGCTGAAAATTATTTAGAAACCATATTAAGATTAAGCAAAAAGCTTCCTGTTGTTCGTTCTGTTGACATTGCAAATGAACTTGGCTTTAAGAAATCCAGTGTCAGCATTGCCATGAAGAATCTTCGTGAAAAGAATCATATTACTGTAACAGATGCAGGTTTTATCTATCTAACCGATTCTGGAAAAGAAATTGCCGAAATGATTTATGAAAGACATGAATTTTTGTCATCGTGGCTCACCAAACTTGGTGTCCCTGAACAAACAGCCTCTGAGGATGCTTGTAAAATGGAACATATCTTAAGCAAAGAAAGTTATGATGCAATCAAAAACTATGTTAATTCATAGTCTATAATAAGGAAAGGAGCCGCATAAATCGTCATGCTACTCCTTTTCTATTATAAACTATTCCTCTTAGTAAAGCTCATTTATCAGATTCTTCTTTTTATCCTTTAACTGATCAAATAAATAATTTTTCTCTGATATCGTCTTTTGTGCCAAATGTTCACTGATTTCCTGTTTGATTCCTTCGACCTCTTCTAAAAGACCTGATGCAGACATTCGTTTTGCACCAGCTCCCCATATAATCATCTGTTCTAATCTATCAGATGTCGCTACTGTAATATCATACTTTTTTCCATTTTCATGTGTAAATTTCTCAATATATTGATCCGCTGTTTCTGCCTCTCTTGTATAAACTACATGAATATTATGATAGTCAAAGATTTCTCCTTTTCCTCCAGCAACCTTATAGGCATCAAATACAAGAATAAGTTCACATTTTTTATAGCCTTGATAATTACACATAATATCCATCAGTTTGTCTCTTGCACTATCAATATTTACCTTTGCTAATTCATTAAGCTCTTCCCACGCAAAGATAATATTATAGCCATCTACCAATAGATATTCCTGAAGCTTTTTGTTTGTACTATATGTACTACTTCCCTTATATTCATCCTGCGAAGGTGCTGTTATGGTTCGTTTCCATCCAGTTCTCTCTTTTTTAATATTACCAAATGTTCTAGCAAAAATTTCTTCTATTTCCTCTTGTCCAATCACACCTTCTAAATATGCTTTTCTTTCCTTTATTTGCGTAATCGGTTCTTCTTCCACCTTTTCCTCTTTACCTCTTCCATATTCTACATGAGCATAAGAAGGAACTTCATTCCATGGAACTACAAACCCTGCCCCATGCGAACAGAATACAGAGCCTGTCGGATTGTCCACATCACTTTCAGAGTCATATCCCTTCTCTGCAATTACTTCATCTTCATTGTGACATAACTCGTATCCCTTTAATGTACAAAATAATTTACCATGTCCTCTTGTATATGAAATTACCTCTCGTTGATAATTCTGCATGGTAACCACAGGAGCCGTTCCTATAAGAACCGCCATATTATCTTCTATGATTGGAGCATCAAAGTTTCCACACATTCTCTGTATATCCGTCATAGCTCTTCCCACCATTTCCTGAGGAACCTCTAAACGATATTCATACACAGGTTCTAACAATTTCGACTTTACTGCCTTTAATCCCTGACGAACCGCGCGATAAGTAGCCTGTCTGAAATCGCCTCCTTCTGTGTGTTTTAAATGTGCCCTTCCAGCTACTAAAGTAATTCTCATATCCGTAATTTCTGAACCAGTAAGTACTCCCTTGTGCTTCTTCTCCTCTAAATGAGTCAAAATCAATCTTTGCCAATTTCGATCAAGTATGTCTTCGCTACAATCCGTTACAAATTCAAGACCACTTCCTCTATCTAACGGCTCCAACATAAGATGAACTTCTGCATAATGACGTAAAGGTTCAAAGTGGCCTATTCCTATCACTGGTTCTTCTATTGTCTCTTTATAAACAATACTACCAGAATCAAATTCCACATCTACATGAAACCTTTCCTGTATCAGACTTTTTAAAATCTCTATCTGCACCTCACCCATAACCTGTGCATGAATTTCTTTCGAATTCTCATCCCATACAATATGTAACTCCGGCTCTTCTTCCTCTAATTGACACAATTGAATATATAGCGTATGAATATTCGTCTCTGCCGGTGTTTTGACTCTATAAGTCAGCACCGGTTCTAACACTGGCACTTCAGGTTCTTTTTCAATCCCTAACCCTTCTCCACAAAACGTACTAGATAAGCCAGTTACTGCACATACCATTCCAGCCTCTACCTCGTCAGTAAGTTTGTATTGACTGCCCGAGTAAATCCTTATCTGATCTATTTTTTCATTCCACCCCTTCTCATTTCCCTTTTGACCTTCTTTTACATTCGTCAAAAGCTCCTTAACCTTCATTTTTCCACCAGTAATCTTCATATACGAAAGTCTGTTATCCTGCTCATCACGTACAATCTTAAAAACTCTTGCACCAAATTCTTCTGGGTAATTCTTACAAAGCATATCTTCATTCATTGCCATAAGTAATTCTTCCACACCTTCTAGCTTTAATGCAGAACCAAAATAACATGGGAATACTTTCCTCTCGCGAATTGCCTCTCGGATCATTTCCATATCAACAATCCCATTCTCCAGATAAGTCTCCATCAGGTTTTCATCGCAGATTGCTATTTGCTCATAAAACACTTCTGTTTCCTTACCCTGTCCAAAATCAATACAACATTCCGAAAGTTTACGCTGCACTTCACTTAATATATTTAACTTATCTGTTCCATTCTGATCCATTTTATTAACAAATATAAATGTTGGAATCTGATATATCTTCAGTAGCTTCCACAAAGTCTGTGTGTGTCCTTGAATTCCATCCGCTCCACTAATAACCAATATCGCATAATCCAACACCTGCAACACTCTCTCCATCTCTGCCGAAAAGTCAACATGTCCCGGCGTATCCAGTAAAGTTATATTTTTATCAGGAAGTTTAAACTGTGCCTGTTTGGAAAATATCGTAATTCCTCTTGACTTTTCCAGTCGATTCGTGTCTAAAAATGTGTCACCATGATCAACACGCCCATATTTTCTTATACTACCGTTCAAGTACAACAAACTCTCAGAAAGTGTAGTTTTTCCTGAGTCTGTATGTGCTAGAATTCCAACTACTATATTACTTGTTTTCATTTATGTCAAACCTCTTAAAAGCCTAAATTTTCATTGACCAGAATGATTTTTATACGTCCCTTATGTCTTGAAAATCTAGTAGTTAGAAATTGGCAACAAATGGTATCCATGGATTTACAATTTGCACAAGTACCATTCTTTTTACACGGTGTATCAATCGGAAACCTTTGTGCATTGATAGTTGCTGCCTCATTTCTAGCTCTATACATCGCCGCCTCTTCATCCTTTGTCACCTTATTCATGCCAACAATCATAATAATATTTCTTGGACCATAAGCTATTGCCGCAACACGATTTGAATTCCCATCGATATTAACTAAAATGCCATCTTCTGTGATTGCATTGCTACTTGAAAGAAAATAATCACATCCAAAAATTTTCATTTCTGTTTCCCTTTTTTCCTCAGGACTCTTACATGCATCTCTGTTATAAACTACATAATTACCTTCACATACAGCTTTTTTGAGTCCTATTTCTTCTATCGATGCAGAACCTCCCCATCCAACAGAAGCTCCCGTTGGAATAAAATTTAATGCCATTTTCAATGCATCCTCTTTTGTCTGCACAAAATATCCTTCCATATTCCTAGACTGTAATCCTTTAATCACTTTCTCTGCCAACAATTTGTTTCTTACATCTCTGTTTTCATTCATTTGCATATACCTGCCTTTCTTTTTCATATATCATATGTTTTTATGCCCCTAAGATACTATGAGGCTCTCGTTCATGTATTTTTTCTTTCATTTAAGGATTTTCATCTATCAATCCTAAAAGTGTAATCTGCGCCTAATACTGTTTCTTAACCTTCCCATCATCAATATTAAGATAATAAAGACAGATATGATCGCACAAACCGTTACTACAATTGCTGACCATCCTAAACGAATTACTTCTCTTAAATAATTATCAATGGTTGCTTCAACGGTAATGCATACTCCTGCAATCGTTACAAAGAAATATAACGTACCGGTCAACAAAGATGACGGAAGCTTTTTACTCAGAAACACAGAAAGCTCTAATAATCCAAATGTAACAACCAAAATTGGTAAACCAATCATAATTACCCAATGATCCGAACTTGTTATCAATGAAATCATAAACAAATAATTCCCTATCGCAATAGCATCTAGTAGTAACATTCCGTAAACCGTTATTTTTTCACAGAATATAGCAGCCATAAAAAATACCCATAACGTAATACATACACCATTGACTGGTATTGACCACCAATTACGATTGTACACAAGAATATTTAGTAACGCACAAGTCACCGCTATTGTAAATAGCAATATTGACACAAAGATAATACTCTCTTTCTTACTAACCGTTTCTACCTCACCCTTTTTTTTCGGAAAAGTTTCCTGTGTATTCACTTCCATTTTTCCAGGATGATAAACTATCGTCTCACATAACGGACATTTTTTTAACGTGGCATCTAATTCTACACCACAATTTACACAATATGACATTTTTTCCTCCCGACACACTTATTCTTAATTCTTCCTGCCCAAATACTTATCGGTTACTTTCAATCCTTACATGTATTCCATCCTTTACTAGCTTTCGAAAGAAGAACTGCTCTATTTCTGCTTCCTTGATACTGCTTGCAAAATTAATCGTGAGTGTATCCTGAAAGCTTATAATGGCACAATTGGTTCTAGAAGAAAACGGCTGTCCCATATAAATATCAAAACGTTCTATATATGGCTCCATATCTGGATTAACCTTCATAACTCCCATATTTGTTAATCCTGCTGATGAATTTTTATCTTGTACCATTCGATAAAACTCTCTAACCACAATATCTTTAATAAATAACGGAGCAATCCTAATAATCGGATTTGCTCTTGTTGCATAATTTGTTGTAATATCTCCCCTCATAAACTTTTCAGTTATATAATATCTCATGAAATTATGCACTTGCTCTACAATTTCCTCAAAAGTATACTCGCCAAGTCTTGGATCGATTGACGGATACACCATTGTAATAAAATTCCTTAAAGTCTTTGAAGGGAAAAACTGCCTTAAGTTAACTGGCATTGCAATCTTTACAGGTCTATATCTATAAGGTGAATCCTTCTCTTGTTTTTGCATCAATGCATATAGCAATACTGCATTCAAATATTCTGTTATTGTCACATGATAAGATGCTGCAACTTTTTTCACTTCCTGCACTGAAATAATACCGTCAATGATATTTAACGTATAAAACGGTTCTTTTGTTCCACAAATACGATATGCTTTTTCTCCAATTCGAGGTGGACATACCTTAGCACTTGCATAGCGAATATATGCATCCTCTAATTCTTCAGCATCTGGTTTCTCATCTACATCTAGTACAAAGCCTCCTGGTTTTACAGGTATACCCAACAATCTAAAATAAACCGCCAGCACTGTATGAAGTACATACATGCCACCTGTTCCATCTCCTAAAGAATGATGTGCTTCAAATGCAATTCTCTTTTCATAATAATAGAATCGAATCGGATATCTGTTATTTGACTTAAAGGGCATAGGCATACATGGATTCTTGATATCTTTCATGACAAAAGGACCAGGCCTATTGTTTGGTTCCAAATATCTCCAAAATACTCCTTTCCGAATTGCAACCTTATAAGTCGGAAATCGTTTTAAGCCAATATTAACAGCCTGCTGAAGTATTCTAGGATTAACCTTTTCTTTCAATACTACTGATAAACGATATACAGAGGAAAAATCCCTTCTTTGTAATGTCGGATATACAACAGCAGATAGATCCATTTTATACCATTCATTCTGCTGTATTTCTCTTTCCTTCATGGTAATCTAGCCCTTCTTATTACTGTTCGTTTTCTTCCAGTAATCCCTTTCTTTTCAATGTATTTATTATACTAAATTTCAAATGAAATAGATAGTATTACACTCTAACACATTTTATGTTTTGAATAGTATTATTGTTAATTGGATAAAATATGTAAAACATAACTTGCATTTTTCATTCAGATTTACATAAGTTTTTATAAGATATTGTCATATTTTGTTGTATTTTTGAATTTTTTCCTTCAAAATAGGAGTATTATATTTTCTACCATATGGTGTACATAAATAATACTATTTTTATATTAATTTCCATACCGTTAATCTTTCACAGCCTTACCGTTGTCATTTCATGGCTTAACTGTGGTTCTTACATACCTTATCAGCCATTATTTCATATCCTAACCGTGATTTTTTCATTTAATAACCGTTATTCATTCATGACTTAACCGTGATTTTTTCATAGCAAAATGGCTCTATCTCATATAAATACTGGGTTCTACCATATCCCTCATACATAATCATACATATCATACATTTTCATACTTGATATCATACTATTTCATACAACATAGTTGTAGAAAATTATAATTAAACCAATCATATTCATTAGATAAATACTTTTAGGCAATATAACCTGCTTTCCATTTGAATGTTTATAGCAATATAGTTAATAATATAAATAACCAAATTGAAATGTTTCATTTACCGTTATTTATTCATATCTTACTAAATCTCTATGAAAGGCTTTATTTGCTGTATATTTTATACCGTCAATTTATCATAGCTTAACAGAAAATATTTTATTAAATAAAAAAAGAACCGTAATTTTTTCATTTCTTGACAAATTATTACCGTAAATTTTTTATACCTTTTTGACTCATCTGCTTAAAATACCTCTATTTTGAACCGTAATTCTTTCATAGCTTCCAAATTGTTCTACATAAAAGTGAATTTTGACATTGTATAACCGTGAAAATTTCATATCTTACTTAAAATACCGTTGAATTTTCATATCTTATCTCGAAATAGCGTAAAATCAAGGGTTTTAAAAAACAAGATAAGATTAACAAAACAATTAAATGACTATAAGAGTCAAATGATATAAATATATTTACCGTCATTTATTCATTCCTTTAAAAAGCTGTATATAATAAAATGCTTAAAAATTCAACATACCTAACAGTTATTTTTTTATATCTTATGCATTTAAGCAATTCACCGTGATTTTTTCACACCTAATATGACTACACAAGTCAAAAACACTATAAATACCGTAATTAACTAAAAAGTAACGTTAGCTCTACTAAATAGTAGAATATTTCAATATAAAAAAGACCGATAAACGGTCCTTTTTACTATAAGCCATATTCATCAATAAAATTATCTAATAGTGTTTGAATTAATTCATTGAAAGAACCACCATTTTTTGCACAGTAATTTTCTGCAATTTTTACAGAAGTAGGTTTAAGTACAAGAGATTTTCTCATAGACTTTGCTTCGTTCTTAGGTGCAAAGATATTTGGAATATTTTTTTTACCTGTAGAAGGTTTTGCAGTTGGCTGAGTAGTTGTAACCGTTGGAGGTGCTGTATATACAACCTCTTGAGTGCTAGGTGCAGGTGCAATTTTAACAGGAACTGGTATTGGAGTTGTCTGCGGTTGTTGTACTTCAACTACGGGTTCCAATATCGGTTCTTCATAAACAGGTTGAGGAATAACAGCAACCGGGGTTGCTACTGGTTTTTGAATAGGTTCTGTTGTAGTTGGAACTTCATTTCTAACAGGAATAGAGGTGATAGTTAGAGGTGTTTCAACTTTAACAGGAACGGGTTCAGTTTTAACCTGAGTTTCCGTTATCACAGAAGCAGATTCTGTGATAACTGGAGTAGGCTCGGATACATTTGTAGCCTCGGTTATCATAGGACTAGGCTCTGTTGCAACCTGAGCTTCGGTTATAAAAGGAGTAGAATCTGCAACAACAGGTGTTTCGGATATTACAGGAGCTGAATCAGAAACATCCTGAATCTCGGTTATGACAGGAGCTGGAGCTTCAACAACCGGAGATTCAACCTTTATAGGTGCAGGTATCGGAGTTTCTATTGGCTTTTCTTGTGTTTCTTTTGTGCTTTTTTCTTCTTTGGCTGGAGGTTTAACACCAGCAGTCTGTATATCTGTAATATTTTCTACCTGATGACCTGAGTCTAATGCCTTTTGTTTTGCTCTTTTAAATTGATTCATTTAGAAAACCTCCCGTGATACTAATTCTTTAACAACTCTTCTTACCGCAATGGCAGCTTGATGCTGTGGCTGTAAGACGACAATTGGTAAATGGCTCAGGGATGTGTCTTTCATGGCAACAGAGCCAGGAATAGGTGTTTCAACTAAAATATCTTTAAATTCTTCTTCGGATAAATAGTAATCCTGAAGATCTTTTGCAAGATTAATTCGTTTATCAAAATTGTTTATTATTAATGCTTTTATATTATTTTCAATACCCAAATCTTCAATATTTTCTTCCCAAAGGAATGAGAACAATTCAGCTCCTTGAATAGCATTCAAAGATACATCTGAAACCAAAATAATGGAATCTACAAAGTAAAAAATATTCTGATTTACAACACCTAAGTTTGGATTGGTATCAAAAATAACATGTGTGTATTGAGAGAAGAAATCGCTGTTTTTAGAGAAATAGTTAGCTAAAAGCTTTTCTCTACCTGCAATACTGACAAGTTGCATTTCTGTTTTAATTAAAAGGATATTAGATGGAATTATGTCAACATTTGGCAACTCATCAATAGCACCCTTAACAATAAGCTCAGATGGATCAATTTTTTTGTTCTCAAATATTGTACGAATGTTATTTCTATTCATATCAGAGCAATCAATACCAATGTCATTAGTTAAGTTACATTGTGGATCACCGTCAACTAATAAAATCTTATTATTTGGATCCAAAGCCAGTGCGCCTGCTAAATTGAAGCAAGTTGTTGTCTTTCCGGTTCCGCCCTTTAGTGTTCCAAAAGCAATTGTTTTCATAAATCTACTACCCTTCTTACTTGTTTTAAGTCATTTTAGTCATAATATATGAAAAAAGAATATCATATAATGCGTTTTAGTATTAATAATATAGCACAAACTTTATCATATATCAAGTATCTTACTTTATTTTATGTTAACTATTATATTACACATTATCATAATGTATACATTTAATAATTTACATTATACAACAATGTGTATTTATACCATTATTAGAAAAAGTAATACCATTTATATTTCAAATACATTTTAAAAAATCCTATAGAATATATAATACAATGTAATACAAAATATATTAAAAAATACACCACATCTAATAACAAGTAATACATTACATACTATACGCAAGAATATAGAATGTAAATAATTACAACTATTTTAATAGGAATTGACGCAATGCACATAATAACATAAAAATTAATAATATTACGTCTATTACCAAACGTGTTACTAATTGTATTAGAATTAGTAACATATTATCAATTATATGATATATGTGTAATACTATTATATCATATATATACAAGATACATTACGCGTACAATGTATACAATGTAAAAGTGATGATAATGCAAGCCCTATTTGTAATAGTAACGAAATGTATATATCAAAATATTTATATTATTATTAAAAGTATTAGTAAACGTATTGATGTTAATATGAAACATACTAATACTATCACATACAGCAATAAGATGTTTATTGCAAATGGAAATAATAACAATAATAGCATTACACTGTGTAATACAAATAATAATACTAGAAATAATAGTAATCATAATTGTATTACATATTGTTGCAAAAGTAAAAGTAACCTTAAGTATAATACATAATGTATTATATAATATATTAAAAGATATATTCACCAATGCATAACGTGCAACACTATAAAAATAAAATCATATCATGCCATACAGCGCGTTATACTATTTAGCATATATCTTGTAATACATAATATAATATACAATAAAATAATTAAAAAAATTATTAATTTCTTGTAAAAATGTAAAGATATAAATGATAAGATAAAATATATCATTTATTATAATAAATAATAAATGATAGCATATAAAATATAATACATAAAATTTGTTGAATAATCAAGCTTTTTTTGATATAATAATTACGTTTATAGTATTATTATATCAGAAATATTTGATTTATTTATTGTTTGAAATACAAATATATCAATGAAATTTATAATATATTACATAATATATTATAGAATATAACTTACCATGAAGTGTTTTAATAATAAAGCCCTTTACATATATTATAAAATGCTTCTTTTGTAATACATTTAATAATAGATAATATACTCTATATTACAAAACGAAATATAATACATTATTTCTTTGC
>JAFQCK010000034.1 GCA_017416465.1 Lachnospiraceae bacterium
CTTTTTATATTTTTAATTTCTATTTTTATTTCTTTTTCATCGGCATTAACTATTCCTTCTAAAAAATAGTTTTCTTTATTTTTAACAGGCTTACCTTCCTTTAATTCATTTACATAAATCTCTACTGCTTCAATTGCATTTACAAACATATTTATAAGCAGACTTGATAAATCACCATAATCCATATTGATGTTCTCAGTTACATCAACATCTATCTTATATGGGGCATTTAACAAATCAAGCTGTGCCTTTACATTAGAAATAATATTATTAACCAACACATTTGATTTATTAGAAGTCATCTCCTCTTTAGATTTTTTATTCTTATCATCATCTTTTGCTTTATCAAATTCACTTATCTTACCCGTTATCTCATATATATTTTTAAGTTCATAATTATACTCATTCTTAATTGATTCTAAATTATTTATATTTTCAGATAATTCCGAATAATATTCAGCTATCAATTCAGTTTCTTTTTCAAAATTCTTTATTTTTTCTTCTGTATCTTCCTTAATCTCCAACAATGTCATACATCTTAATAGCCATAAACCTAACAACAATGTAATAAACAAATAAACAATAAATACTATATTTGCACCATCTGTATACTTTACGAACAAAAAATTATATAACGTTGCAACTAATGCCTGTGATAAAAATACACACATAAACAATATTACTTTTGATAATGAAAGTACAAATCTAATCTTTTTCTGAAGAAAAATAAAAATAAGGACAATTAAAAGTTGTACAATAGCACAAGCAATATTTACAATACTTCTAAATACAGAATTTTTAAACACCTCTTCAACTGAATATCCCAGTTCACCACATATTATCTGTGTTGTAATTAGCTCAGAAAACAGTACAACTGTTAGGAATTCAAAATAAGCAATAATTTTTCTAATTATTGAGCCTTTATAAACCAAATATATAAATAATGCTATAAAAACATATAAACTAATATATTTAACTGGTAATGACTTTATAAAATAATCCATAATAATCGCATAAGATAAATATAAAATTGTATACAAGTCTACATTTACAATTCTTTTATATTTAGATTCCAATACAAATGAGAGTAGTAAATCCACACCATAAGAAGTTAACACAACTGCAGTAATATACAACAATATTGCTACCATATCTCTTATCCTCCGAAAATGTCACTAATTTTCCAAAGTAATTACTTTCTCATTCCTATTTTTATAATATAAGTCACCATTATATTTTCCAACTATCCCTGAAAAATATTTATCATAGTTTCTAATTATTTTTTCGCTCTCCTCACCATTCTCAGAAAGTTCGACAGGATAACCGGCAGACACTATAATCTGACTTTCTCCCTTCCTACATTTAAGATAGCATTTTAATCTATCCTTATTCTTATTAATATCTGCCAAAGAAATAATTTCATCTAATAAATTAATAAAAATTGCACATAAATCCTTTTCATCAATATTAATCTTACCACCAAGAATAATATCTGTTTCCAAATCAATAGCACTTTCTTTTAATTCCTTATTCTTCATAGACAAAATAATATTTACTGTCTTATTACTACAAAAAGTATTTATTCTGGTTGAATTTATCTTCTCTTGTAATGCATCTAAAAGTTTTATTCCTTCTTCACGATTTTCACTATCTTCAATTACCATATGAGCAACCTGTATCTGATTCATAAAATCATGTCTGAGTTTTGACATACGTTCTTCATAATTTTTCATAAGCATATAGCATTTTTTATCTGCCTCACTTTTTCGAAGTAAGAATTCATATTCAGCATCAACACCGGATTTCTCAATAATTTCCTTAAGCATCTTATTAAGTGCCAAATAAGGAACGACAAGTAATACCAGACAAAGAATTATAATAATTGTGGTAACTACATCACTAACTTTTATGTATAATCTGGCAAATACAACTTCCATCATAAATACACTAAAACTATATAATACAAAACCAATAATCTTCTCGGTCGAAAGATTATATTTTCTTTTCTGCTTAAATACATACAAAATATGACCCACACTAATTCCTGATGAAATAATAAATAATATACCAACAAATATAATCAATAATTTATCCATAACTCTAATCCTTCCAATCCTTAGCAATTTTTATTTTAAAAAAACAATGTATAAATCGTAACAATTCAACTTACTTCATTTATAAAATACACTTAAATTACATTTCGTAGAACAACAGTATTTTTAAACCATTCTCCTGAATATTCTACATTCATTTCACCATCATATTTTTTTGCAATTCGCTCAATTATCTGCATTCCATATCCATGCGCACTTGTATCCTGCTTTGAAGTAATATATTTATCTTCTAGTTTATTGACCTTATTCGAAATTGATTTTATATTTTCAAATTCTAAAACCAAATCTTCTTTTACAATCTTTCCACTTGCTTTTATGTGATATTGGGAAGTTTCAAAATTCTCTTTGTCCTTTTTTGAATCACTCTTAATACATCTTTCAACTGCCTCAATAGCATTATCACACAAATTCACTATAAGACTGGATAAATCCAAAATCTCAACCTTTATATTTTGTGGAATATTAATATCAAACTCATACTTACAATTCATATCTTCAAGCTGAATTTTTATACCATCTTTTATATGTTTAACAATAATATTTTCTGATTTGACATATGATTTTTCATCAACAATTTCTTTATTCTGTATCAATTCCTTACATTTTTTACGTTCAAATTCCTCTTCGCTAAATTCCGTATCTTTTATCTTATGTATTACATTATCATATGTTTTCCCCATAACCTCATATATTTCTCTCAAATCGTTTTCATAATCATTTCTAAGTTCAATATAATCATTTATATTCTCTGAAAGTGAGCTATAATAATCCGCAACTAATTTTTCTTTTTTATCCAGATATATAATGTTTTCTTCCGTTTCCTGCTTAATTTCCAACATTGACATACTTCTAATCATCAGTAAATCTATAAAAAATATAAAAATAACATATATTAACAAAATATTTTCAGCATAATAATCTGTATACATTAAAATAAGATTATAAATCGAACATACAAGTATCTGACTCAAAAACACCGTACATACTAATTTCATTTTTTGCTTAGCTAAAACAAACTTTATCTTTTTCTGCATCAAAATAAACATATATGATATAAGAAATCTCAGCCATACTGTCATAATTGTCACTAAGCCTTTTCTCCAAGAAAACTTTTGGAGTAGCTCTACATCAATATCTAAAATACCAAAAACTATATGAGAGCTTACAAGCTCAAGCAAAAGCAAAATTATAAAATTTTCTATGTATACAAAGAATTTCTTAGAATTACTTCCTTCAAATAATGTCCAAATCAACAAAAAATGTACTATAAACCAAGCTATATATGTTACAAGCATCGACTCTATAATATAATCACAAATCAGGACCTGTAATATATTGCTTAATAAAAATAGTACATTAATTTTAAAACTACTTAGTTTAGGTTTTAACATATTAGAAGTAAACCAAACTATACCATATATATCTATAATTCCACCAATGAGATATAAAATCATTAGTTTACTCTCCTCTTTTGCAAAAAAATATATATTTATTATATTTGTAAAAACAATTAAAAGCAAGATGAATTTTTTTATTATTTATAACAAAAAAGATGTTCTAATCATCATATGATAATCATTAAAACATCTTTTTAAATTATTATTTACCTTTAATTCCTTTACCCAAATAACAAAGTGCAAGTCCACCCGGACCAGTATGTGCTCCGATAACCGGACCAATATCACTAACAAATACCTCCACGCTTTCATAATCAGCCTTAATCATATCAACCAAAGCATTAGCATCTTCAATACAATCCGCCTGTGAAATGAACACATAAGGTAATTCATCTACACAAATTTTATCTTTCAATTTAGAATACAACTCTTTAAGTGCCGATTTTCTTCCTCTTACTTTACCAACATTTTGAAGATGTCCCTCTTCATCCATTACAATAATAGGCTTAATCTTCAACACCGAACCAGCTATCGCTGTTGTAGAACTAATTCTTCCACCTCTCTTCAAGAAGAACAGATCATCAACAGTTATTTCATGATGTATTCTCTGCTTAATAGCTTCAACTTTATCTCTAATTTCCTCTATAGAAGAACCTGACTCCTTTAATAAAGATGCATAATACACCAATAATCCCTGGCCTACAGAAGCACATAAAGTATCAATATAATAAATCTTTCTATCCGGATACTCTTTCTGTAAATCTTCAATAACCATTACACCATTATTATATGTTGCTGAAAGACCTGATGAAAATCCCACATATAAAATATCATTCCCTGCATCTAATGACTCTCTCATCTTTTCTTCAAAATATCCTAATGTTACTGCTGATGTTTTTGCATTAGCTCCATCACGTAACTTTGAATAAAAATCATCTATATCTACTTCACAATTAAGTACTGGTGGCCTATCATCAATTATTACCTCTAATTGCATTACTTTTATATTATACTGTTCAATCATTTCCTTCTTTAAATCACACGAAGAATCTGTAAAAATTTCAAACTTAGACATATTAATTTTAATTCCTTTCAAATCAATTTAATTAATTTTATAAAAAATTTATAAATTAATCAAGTACTTATTGAAAAAAATTAAATTTTTTTAACTATTTTTTTGGTTTTGTGCAAGCACAACCGCGCTTGAAGCTTTTTTGAACAGTTCGAAGCTTCGCTTCTCACTGTTCTTGCGCCCGACAAATGCGGTTTTGTGCAAGCACAACCGCGCTTGAAGCTTTTTTGAACAGTTCGAAGCTTCGCTTCTCACTGTTCTTGCGCCCGACAAATGCGGTTTTGTGCAAGCACAACCGCGCTTGTCGGGCTTTTGCTACAAAAAACAGGATGTCAACAAAATGACATCCTGAATTATGTACTCTACTATACTAATCTTCTTTTCTCAACTGGAATTTCTCAACCATTCCTTTTAAGAAACTTGCCTGTGAAGAAAGTTCCTCACTAATTGCATATGTTTCTTCTGATGAAGCTGCATTTCCCTGAATAACAACCGAAATCTGTTCAATTCCACCTCTAATCTCCTCTAGCATCTCTGCTTGCATTTTAGAAGCTTCTGCAGAACTCATAGCTGACTGTGCGAATTCCTGCATCTTATTTAATACTTCATCAATAGCTTCTCTTGTAATCTTAACAATCTCATTACCTTTATTAATCTCTTCAACTGTATTATTGATAAGTTCTTTTGTAGTTAATACTGACTTAGCACTATCTTCAGCTAACTTACCAATTTCATCAGCAACAACAGCAAAACCTCTACCTGTCTCACCTGCTCTTGCAGCTTCAATCGAAGCATTAAGTGATAATAAATTAGTCTGTGCTGCTATATCTTCGATTGTAACAATAACACTTTCAATCTGTTTTGAAGTTTCAGTAATACTTGCCATAGCATTACTTAACTGTTCCATATTCTCGTGACTCTTACTTGCTTTTGCCGCAGTAGCTTTTGCCATAGCTGCAGCACCCTTAGCATTTACAGCTGAATCATCTGCAATACTTGCGACGTTTTCAATAGTAGCTGTTAATTCCTGAATAGCACCTGCCTGCTCTGTCGCACCTTCTGCTAATTCCTGTGCACTATATGCTAACTGTCCTGCACCTTCACTAACCTGATCAGATGTTTCATTAATTCTAAGAATTGTATCATTTAACTCTGCATTTAACTTGCGCATAGACTTAAGTAATTCTTTAAAGTCTCCTTCATATCTGTCTTCAATCTCAGAATCAACAGCAAAATTACCATTAGCCATCTCGCCTAAAATCTTTTCAACATCTAAGATAATATCTCCTAAATCTTCAGCCATTCTCTTACAATCATCTGCAATAACCTCAATCTCATCCTTTGTATCAAGCTCTGGAAATTCTGTCCTTAAATCTCCATGTGAAAATTCCTCTAAATGTTCCCCTAAATCTTTCAACGGATCAACAATACCCTTTGTTAAAGTTTTTGCAATCTTTGTAGCTAACAGAACAGCTATTCCTGTTATCACAACTAAACCTATAACTAATACAATCTTAACTACATTCATTATATTATGAGTTTCGTCACCCTTTTCTACATTAACATCCATCAAAT
The DNA here is from genome assembly GCA_017416465.1 of Lachnospiraceae bacterium. Lineage (GTDB taxonomy): Bacteria > Bacillota > Clostridia > Lachnospirales > Lachnospiraceae > Bovifimicola. Next base: position 6,159 of record JAFQCK010000034.1, read on the forward strand.
GCTGTAATGCATCATGGAGCTCTGTATACTTCGGTGCAAGTTCTTCAATAGCTCTGTGCTGTGCCTTTGCACATACTTCTCTGTCTGTTACTGAACCCTGTGCTAAAATCTCATCACTTAACTTCCAATAATCTTCCTCTAAAGCCTTAATGGCATCATATGCAGCCCAACCTTCATCTGTTACCATAGACTTCTTTACTTCATCCATATATTCATCAAAGAGTTTCTTCTCTTCTTCATAATGTTCCATCATTTCTTTTATTTCATCTTCTTTATCGTATCCGATTGCTCCTCTTAAAGAACTCCTGGCTTCCGAAAAAGCTGCCATTGCATGACCTATGTCACCTTGCGAAAACCCGTAATTCTGCATCGCAGCTTCATACAGACTTGATACTATAAATAATGCTACAACTGCAATAATCGCAGCTGCACTAAGAATAACTTCAATCTTTCTGCAAGCATTAATAAGTCTTGGTCCAACTCCTGTTTTCTTAATTTTCTTTGTAGTTGCTTTCTTTTTTTCCTTTACAACTTTTTCTTTTGTAGTTTTTTCTTTTGCTTCTTTCATAGTAAATTTTACCTCCAGTCCTTTAATATTTTTAATAAATTCACTATAAATACTTGAGGCAAAAAACCTCTTTAATAATAGTGCAAACATACAATAACTGTACATTTTTGCAATTATTTCTAACAAAAAAATTACTATACAATTATATCACTATATTCATAAAAAATACATAAATTTTTTTCTTTTTTTGTATATTTTGTATAATCTGACGAAATTTTTTCAAAAATTTTGTATACTGTCACAATTAATTATAAACGTTTATCTGTTTATGGTAAAAATAAATCCCCGAAATACCAGTAAAATCAGTACTTCGGGGATAATCTTTAATATTAAATTTTCTAATTAAACAATACCTTGTGCTGTCATAGCATCAACTACTTTTTCAAATCCGGCAATATTAGCACCTACAACGTAGTTACCGTCAAAACCATATTTCTTAGCTGCTGCATCAAGGTTATGGAAAATATTAACCATAATTCCCTGTAACTTAGAATCTACTTCTTCAAATGACCAGCTTAATCTTTCGCTGTTCTGTGACATCTCAAGTGCTGATGTTGCAACACCACCTGCGTTAGCAGCCTTACCTGGTAAGAAGTATACTCCGCTCTTCTGTAAGTATTCTGTTGCTTCTAATGTAGTAGGCATATTAGCACCTTCACAAACTGCCATTACACCATTAGCTACTAATGCTTTAGCATCCTCAAGATCTAATTCATTCTGTGTAGCACATGGTAAAGCAATATCAACTTTAACTGTCCATACACCTTTTCCATCATGATATTCTGAATTTGGTCTATAATTCTTATATTCTGTTAATCTTGCACGTTTAACCTCTTTAATTTCTTTAAGAGCTTCTAAATCAATTCCGTCCGGATCATATACCCAACCTGTAGAATCAGAAACTGTTACAACCTTTGCACCAAGCTCCTGTGCCTTCTGTGTAGCATAAATTGCAACATTACCTGAACCTGATACTGCAACTGTCTTTCCTGCAATATCCTGTCCGTTAGATTTTAACATCTCAGCTGTAATATATAACAAACCAAAACCTGTTGCTTCTTTTCTTGCTAAAGAACCACCATATGACAAGCCTTTACCAGTTAAAACGCCTTCATATACGCCTTTGATTCTCTTGTACTGACCATACATATAACCGATTTCTCTCGCACCTGTTCCGATATCACCGGCTGGAACGTCTGTATCTGCACCAATATATCTGTAAAGTTCTGTTATAAAGCTCTGACAAAATGCCATAACCTCTCTATCTGATTTTCCCTTAGGATCAAAGTCAGAACCACCTTTACCTCCACCAATTGGAAGACCTGTAAGTGAATTCTTGAAAATCTGTTCAAATCCTAAGAACTTAATAATACCCAAGTTAACCGAAGGATGTAATCTAAGGCCTCCTTTATATGGTCCTATAGCACTGTTAAACTGTACACGATATCCTGTATTAACCTGAACCTGTCCTTTATCATCAACCCAAGGAACTCTGAACTTGAACTGTCTTTCAGGATTAACTAATCTCTCAAGTAAAGCGTCCTTTCTGAATTTTTCCTCATTAGCATCTACTACTACTCTTAATGACTCTAATACTTCTTTTACTGCCTGATGAAATTCTGGCTCTGCAGGATTCTGTTTAACAACCTGCTCAATTACCTCATCAACGTATGACATATGTGTATTCCTCCTTCATGTTATTAAAATTCTCTAAACCTATATATATTATATAGTGTTATTTTGGAGTATTTAATCCGGTTGATATTATATTACTTCATCACGTTAAAGTCAATTATTTTCTTCATATTCCTTTAGCTCTACAATCATTTTTCTAAAGCTATTATCAATTTTATCTCCACTCTTAACCATCTCATCATACATATTGAAAATAATTTTTCTTAATACTTCGTCTTTCTTACAAGATTCAACCAATTCATTGTTAACATCTTCTACCAAATCAATTACAAGTTCAGTATTTTCCATATCACACACATACTTATATATTTTTGAAGAAGTATCTCCAACTTTAGTACTAACCTTATATACAGGAGTCTCACTCATTGAAACATCCACTATATACCATGAGAATATTCCTACTGCAGGTTCTACACAGTCCTTAATCGTAAACTGATATTTCATAAGAACTATATATTCTTTCTTTTTCATACCTTTCAGTACATAACAATCAGTTATCTCAAAAGGTTTTTCAAGAATATCTGAAAAGAAAAACTCGGATAAGAACATCTGCTCCTCAGTAAGCTTTAATATATCTGCATTAGAAAGTTCTTTTCCCTCGTAAATATACTTTCGTATCTCATCAACATTACCTGTTCCTAATGAACTATAATAATCATTAATTGCTGTCACAAATCCGGTTTCATCAATTTCAATAAAATTATAATTCTTTATATCTTTATCTTTTTTACCGGTTGTAAATAATGCTATAAACATAATTACTAACAACATTGCTATTGTAGTAACTATAGCCATATTTCTTACACTATTTGTAAAATATTCTTTTATATTAGCATCATTATTCTTCTTTAACCTATTAGGAGTAGCTTTTCTAATTTTATTGTAATGTTTCTCATCTTCCCTTGCCATATTTTCAAAAAAGTCAAGATTAACATCTTTTACTTCTTTATCTTCCTTATCTTTTTGCTCCTTAAATTCATCCTTCTTTACAAAATTATCTTCTTTTCTATTATTTTTATTATTTATATTTTTATTATTATTAGTTGCTTTACTACTCTTTTTTCTTGTTAACTCTTCATTGTTTTCTTCACTATTAGTTTGTTTATTGTCTGATACTTTTTCATTAGAATCATTAACAATTACAGGCAAATCTATCTTTTCATCATCCAAATAATCAAGTTCATCATCTTCTTCTAATTTAGCCATCTGTTCCCTCATTCTTCTGATAGCTTCCTTATCACTTTTTAACATATTCCTAACCCTTGATGACATATCTTCATTTTCTAAATTCCGCTCGTTATCTTTAAGTTGTTCTATATCATCAAATTGCTCATTATTTTTACCATTTTTATTTTTATTTGAACCCATCTTTTCCTCCTGAGTACTTTCTATATATAAGTATTAATTACACTAACCATAAATTTTATTTTTTAACTCTTAGACCTAGTCTATGTAATTTTATCAAATAGACTATGAAATTGCAACTAACTACTTGTCTTTTTTTTATATTCATACTAAAATTGTATTTAATTATGTATCCGTAGCTCAGTGGATAGAGCATTGGCCTCCGGAGCCAAGTGCGTGGGTTCGACTCCCATCGGATATATTTAAATAAAAGCTGATGTTTCCTAAGTAACGGATTCCATCAGCTTTTGTAATTTAATTGTTATTTTTCACCTTATCACTAATCATTATCTCATCCCTCTCCTTGCTATAATAATATGCATGATTAGCAAGAATATCTATTTTATCTAATTCTTTCTGATTTACTTCCTTTACCATTCCGGATAATGACTTTCCGTCAATCCCTTCTGTCGCCGGAACTAAAATCACTTCATGAACTGAACTAGGTAAAATATAAACATCACAATCTACCTTCTGTGCAAACTTTTTTAATATTTCATCATATAAAATGCACACCGCACCATTTGTTCGTTGCTTATTCGTAAGAACATACATCGCAAGTTGATCTTTTGCCCTTGTTATATTTTTCATAAGACCATCTGCTACTTTTTCTGCTTCATAATTAATACAATTTCTGTCATATCTGTCATCACGTTCAAAAATTGTTTTTTGTAAATCGTCTACTAAGATTTCTTTGATTAAATCATTCATATCTTTAATCTCACACTCTAAAAGTCTTGGTGTATTAATCTTAGCAATTTCAAATAAGTCTTTAGTACTAATTTTCCACATATCTCTATGTACGTTATGAATTAACGCCGTAGCTGTTCCTAAATAATCATTATCAAGCAAACAATAAAAAACTATAGACAAATCCAAAAAAGCAATATGAGGTATATCTTTTAAAAGCTTTGAATTGGATTTTGTATTAATAAGTTTAAAAGCAATCCTTTCTTTCACTCTATCAAAATCCATAAAAATATCCATATCAAAATTCAACTTTTTACTATGTTCCTCATATAATTCATATATCTCATTTACAATCTCCCCAATCTCCTTTCCTTCTAAGAATTCCTCATAAAAACAATTAAGATAAATTGTTGGCGAAATACTATTGTCCTTTTCCAAAATAGTTATAGCATCCAATTCAACGTTATTATTCTTTAAAATCTTATGAGTTTTTACTTCTACACCATTACCCATAATTTGTATTATACCATCTTTGATATAATCAATAAAACTTTCAAAATTCATAAAATTCTCCTCATTAGTTATTTTATTTTGCGAAGTACTCCACAACTCATTTATACACCTTTAATGTCTCTTAGTCAAATGTTAATATCCACAAATTATTTTGTTGTAGTATGTGTATTTTTTGATAAATCCCACCCTTTTGTATATAACATTTACTACGAAAAAACGTAGTTTTAATCTTAAATAGTCAAATCAACTAAATATCTTTAAATTTTTTGTGTATTTTTTAATCGTTTTTTTCTTTTGCTTCTCTATCAAGTTTTGCCTTGAATTTTTTACCTATATTTATATTTTCTCCATATAGACTTCCTCTTACAACCTTATCCATTCCAAACCTGCTTCTTACCAAATCCATAGTTTCATCAATTTTTCTTTGCTTATCTCTTTTTTCATTATCAAATAACGTCATTTGTTCACAATTTTCATTTGATATATTACCTAACGATAATCCAATTAGTCTAATTGGAATTTTTTTTATCCCATAATTCCTCTAAAAGTTTTTTTGCTATTTGATATACATCTTTTGTAATATCTGTAACATCATAAAGATTCGTTTGGTGTGATTTGTTTTTAAAATCCATAAATCTGATATTTACTGAGATACAACCTGTTCTAACTTTATCTTTTCTAATTCTTGTACAAAGACTGTCAGCTAATCCCATAAGGATTTTATTCAAAATATCAATATCTGTAATATCTTCTTCAAACGTTATTGATGCGCTATACCCCTTTGCCCTTCTGTTTTCTCCTTCAACTTTTGTTTCATCAATCCCATTAGCATATTCATAAATCTGCTGCCCCAATTTATCCCCTACCAGACTTTTGACGTTTCTTAATTCTGAATTCGCCAAATCTCCTATCGTTTTAATCCCTACCCGCTCCAATTTATCAGACGTATTTTTACCTACAAAAATCAACTCTTTTACAGGTAGTGGCCACATCTTACTTTCTATTTCATGCAAAAATAATGTATGTACTTTATCAGGTTTTTCAAAATCTCCTGCCATTTTAGCTAGCAATTTATTAGTTCCTATTCCAACATTAACAGTAAACCCCAAATCTTTTTTAATTAAATCTTTTATTTCATAAGCAGTTTTAATTGGGTCCGGATATAAAATCTTAGTACCTGTCATATCCATAAAACACTCATCTATAGAATATTCTTCAACATCTTCCGCATAATTTCTGCATATATTTTTAAATGCTCTGGAACATTCTTCGTACAACACAAAATCCGGTTTTGCAATATACAAATCCGGACACTTTCTAATAGCTGATGAAATAGACTCCCCTGTAACAATTCCAAATTTTTTAGCTGACTGTGATTTTGCTAAAACTATACTTGTTCTTTTACTAGGATCACCACTAATACAAGAAGGTATTAGCCTTATATCTTCTTCACCATTTCTTACACGTCTGGTTGCTTCCCACGACAAAAACGCACTATTTACATCAATATGAAAAATAAGTCTATCCATCTCTTCCTTTTATTCCTTTCATAAAAAATACTAAATCATTTATGAATTTTTGCCAATCAATATTTATTTTTGTCAATCTTTTTTGTTAGTTTCGTTTTTTTTTAAAAAATCAAAATAATTGGTTGTAGTATTTTCATTTTTACATTATAATAACTAGTTAGGTTATGATGTTATATCTATGATTAAATATAAACTTCATAGTTCTCAAAATATTATAACATAATTATACTCAGATATTGAAGGAGGATTTATTTTATGCCAAAAAGAACAGATATTAACAAGGTTCTTATAATCGGTTCCGGTCCAATTATCATTGGTCAGGCTTGCGAATTTGACTACTCAGGTACACAGGCTTGTAAAGCTCTTCGTAAATTAGGTTACGAAATCGTACTTGTTAACTCAAATCCTGCTACTATTATGACTGATCCTGAGACAGCAGATGTAACTTACATCGAGCCTCTTAATGTTGACAGACTTGAACAGATTATTAAGAAAGAACGTCCGGATGCACTTTTACCAAACCTTGGTGGACAATCAGGACTTAATCTCTGTGCCGAATTAAATGAGGCAGGTATATTAGACAAATATAATGTAAAAGTAATTGGCGTTCAGGTTGATGCAATTGAACGTGGTGAAGATAGAGTAGAATTTAAAAAAGCTATGGATGCGCTCGGAATTGAAATGGCACGTAGCGAAGTTGCTTATTCTGTTGATGAAGCACTTGCAATAGCTGACAAATTAGGTTATCCGGTAGTTCTTCGTCCTGCATACACAATGGGTGGTGCCGGTGGCGGACTTGTTTATAATAAAGAAGAATTAAAAACTGTTTGTGCCCGTGGACTTAAAGCCAGCTTAGTTGGACAGGTTCTTGTTGAAGAATCTATCCTTGGTTGGGAAGAATTAGAGCTTGAAGTTGTACGTGATGCAGAAGGTAATATGATTACAGTGTGTTTCATTGAAAACATCGACCCACTTGGAGTTCATACAGGTGACTCATTCTGTTCAGCTCCAATGCTTACAATTTCTAAAGAATGTCAGAAACGTCTTCAGGAACAGGCTTACAAAATTGTTGAATCTGTTGAAGTTATCGGTGGTACAAACGTTCAGTTTGCACACGACCCTGTGTCAGACAGAATTATTGTAATTGAAATTAATCCTCGTACTTCTCGTTCTTCTGCACTTGCTTCAAAAGCAACAGGTTTCCCTATTGCTCTTGTATCTGCAATGTTAGCAGCAGGACTTACACTTAAAGATATTCCTTGCGGAAAATATGGTACACTTGATAAATATGTTCCTGACGGAGACTATGTAGTTATCAAATTTGCTCGTTGGGCATTTGAAAAATTCAAAGGTGTTGAAGACAAACTTGGTACTCAGATGCGTGCCGTTGGTGAAGTAATGAGTATCGGTAAAACTTATAAGGAAGCTTTCCAAAAAGCTATCAGAAGTTTAGAAACAGGCCGCTATGGTTTAGGACATGCTAAGAACTTCGATACATTAACAAAAGAAGAACTTCTTCATATGTTAATAACTCCATCAAGCGAACGCCACTTCGTTATGTATGAAGCTATCAGAAAAGGTGCTACAATTGATGAAATTCACGAAATTACCAAAGTTAAACATTACTTCATTGAACAGATGAAAGAATTAGTTGACGAAGAAGAAGAAATCCTCAAATCTAAAGGTAGTCTCCCATCAGATGAACTTCTTATTTCTGCTAAGAAGGATGGTTTTTCAGATAAATATTTAAGCCAGTTACTTGAAATTTCTGAAGACGATATTAGAAACAAGAGAATTAGTCTTGGTGTTGAAGAAGCATGGGAAGGTGTTCATGTAAGTGGTACAGAAAATAATGCTTACTACTATTCAACATACAATGCAGAAGATAAGAATCCAATCAACACTGACAAACCAAAGGTAATGATTCTTGGTGGTGGTCCTAACAGAATCGGACAGGGTATTGAATTTGACTACTGCTGTGTACATGCATCATTAGCTCTTAAGAAACTCGGATTTGAAACAATTATTGTTAACTGTAATCCTGAAACAGTTTCAACTGACTACGATACTTCTGATAAACTTTATTTTGAACCACTTACCCTTGAAGATGTATTAAGCATTTACAAGAAGGAACAGCCTGTTGGTGTTATTGCACAGTTTGGTGGACAGACTCCACTTAACCTTGCAGCTGACCTTGAGAAGAACGGTGTTAAGATTTTAGGAACTTCTCCATCTGTAATTGACCTTGCAGAAGATAGAGATTTATTCCGTGAAATGATGGAAAAACTTGAAATACCAATGCCTGAATCGGGAATGGCAATAAATGTAGAAGAAGCTTTAGAAATTGCACATAATATCGGTTATCCTGTAATGGTTCGTCCTTCATACGTTCTTGGCGGACGCGGAATGGAAGTTGTATATGATGACGAAAGTCTTACAAGCTATATGAATGCAGCTGTTGGTGTTACTCCTGACAGACCTATTCTCATCGACAGATTCCTTAACCATGCTTTAGAATGTGAAGCTGATGCAATTAGTGATGGAACTTCGGCATTTGTTCCTGCTGTTATGGAACACATTGAACTTGCAGGTGTACATTCAGGTGACTCTGCTTGTATTATTCCTTCAGTTCATATTACAGAAGAAAATGTTAAAACAATTAAAGAATACACAAGAAAGATTGCAGAAGAAATGCATGTTAAAGGTCTTATGAATATGCAATATGCAATTGAAAATGGAAAAGTATACGTTCTTGAAGCAAATCCAAGAGCATCTCGAACAGTTCCACTTGTTTCAAAAGTATGTAACATCCGTATGGTACCTTTAGCAACAGAAATCATCACTTCTGAGCTTACAGGTAATCCTTCTCCAGTGCCTTCACTTAAAGAGCAGGAAATTCCAAACTACGGTGTTAAAGAAGCAGTATTTCCATTTAATATGTTCCAGGAAGTTGACCCAATTCTCGGACCTGAGATGCGTTCAACAGGTGAAGTTCTTGGTATGTCACCTTCATATGGTGAAGCCTTCTATAAAGCACAGGAGGCTACACAGTCAAAACTTCCACTTGAAGGAACAGTATTAATTTCAGTAAATAAATTTGATAAACCGGAAGTAGTTGATGTTGCAAGAAGCTTACATGAAGATGGATTTAACATTCTTGCTACAGGAAACACATACGATACAATTGTTGAATATGGAATTCCTGCAACAAAAGTTAAGAAACTTCAGGAAGGACGTCCAAATATACTTGATTTAATCACAAACGGAGACATTCAGCTTATTGTAAACTCTCCTTCAGGTAAGACAAGTGTTAATGATGACAGTTACCTTCGTAAAGCAGCAATCAAAGCAAAAGTTCCTTACCTTACAACTCTTGCAGCTGCTAAAGCAACTGCTGAAGGAATTCGTTCAGTTAAGACAAATGGAAATAGCTCAATCAAATCTCTTCAGGAAATGCACAAAGAGATTCATGATAAATAAAAATTATTTTGGCTAGGGAATTAACCCTAGCCATTTTTTTAAGAGTAGTGAAAAATCATATAAATCTTTTCACTACTCTTTAAATTAACTTTATATTTTTATCTTATAGCTCAAAATATTCTCCACTATGGACATAACAAATACGTTCACCCATTATCTCCTTCATAATTTCAAAAGGAATTTCTCCTGTGCAATGTCCAGTAAAAAACTTTATACCAAGTTTTTTAAGTTCATTCGCTGTTTCTTTAATAATTTCAATATCTTCAACTGAATAACCCGATTTATTCATCATATGAAAACCACTTATAACATAATTTGGATATTCATCATATATTTCTTTATATCTGTCCAAAATATTCAAAATTCCATTATGTGCACATCCTGATACTAACACACTATTATTACCTTCTTTAATAACCAGATACTGCTCGTGTTCAAACTCATCCTGATAAAAAACATTATTTTTTTTAACTTTTAACGCTAAATTTCCTTTTGGCCAAAGTCTTCTTCCTTTCACACCAGTAAATACAGATATTTCTTCATCCAACGTTATGTCACTCTCTATCATTCTCACATTCGGCAAATTCAGAATTCTTTTATCAATACCTATATATCTCTCTGAAACATAATTTCCATTCTCATCATAATATACATGATAATAATCCTCACCGGCCAAATTATTCATTAATAAACATGCATTCTTATTAACTTCATATAAACCTAATATACCTCCCGAATGGTCGTAATGTCCATGACTCAACACGCACATATCTACATCTTCTAAGTTAACTCCAAGCTTTTCTGAGTTATATATAAACTTATCAGTTGCTCCCATATCCACGATTATTTTATGTTTTGGGGTCTCGATATAAAAACTCAAACCATGTTCATACAAGCATTCTTCATTACCCTTTGTATTTTCTATTAAGTTAATTATTCTCATCTACACGCCTTTCTATCGCAACTTAATTATTGTTAGAACACTTTCTACTTCTTTTATTCTCATACATCTTTTCATCAGCATCTTTTATTAATTTCTGATAATCTCTCTCTTTTTTAGTTAAACTTACACCAAAAGAGAAGTTAATTGGAACTATCAAATTATCACTCAGATGTGCTGTACTATTTTCCTGAAGATATCTAAGAGTATCAATTGAATCCAACAACTCTTTTTCACTACTATACTGATATAAGAAAATTATAAACTCATCTCCACCAAGTCTTCCTGCCAAAGAACTATTGTGTTCAAACATGTTTATTACTTCTGCCATTTTTCCCAGATAAACATCACCCATGTCGTGACCATATTTATCATTAATTCCCTTAAGACCATCTGCATCTAACATAATTATCGCACTATGTCCCAAATTCTCAAATTCTGCAAATAATTCAGAAAGCTTATTTTCAATACCACGTCTATTATATAATCCCGTCAACAAATCCATATCTCTTTCACTTTCAATCAATCTGCGTCTTAATACTTCATCTGTCACATCAATAATCACGCCAAAAACTTCGTTATTTTGAATATTTTCTTCAAGCCTTACATATATCTCCCTATCTTCTATAATTCTATATACATCATGTTCACCTTTAACCGGATTTTCACATAACTTCTTAATGTGCTTTTTTAATAGAGCACAATCCAATTTTGAATCTTCAATTATCTCACTATCTATATTCAGAATTTGTGGAATATAGTCTGTAAAACGTACATAATCCATATTTAAATTATACTCATACACACCAATATGCATATCAGTCTTATTTAATACATATGAAATTTTATCAGTTGTTGCTAAAATACTCTTCTTCATTTCATTTATATGATTACTCAACTCTATAAACTCAGTAGTACCATTAGCATCAATTTCTTCATTCAAACTGCCATTAACTATAGCACTAAGACTTTCATTAATCTTATAAATATCTTTAATAACATATTTATTAAGATGAGAAGTAACTGCATATACAAGCATTATTGCTACAAATATAATAATTATTGCAATAGCCAATAAACTTGTAGGCACACCTTCATACATTTCATCAGCTAAAATCACTCTACCAATATAATTATCTCCTACTTTTTCAAAAACACAATATGAAAATTTACCATTTATTGTATCATGAAAACCTTCTTTCTTATCACTTATTTTTTTTAATGAAAATCCAATTTCTTTAAGATTCTTACCTAAATCACCTTCATTAGTTGCTCCCATTATTTCTCCGGTATTAGCATCAATTGCATAAAAATTAACGCCTTCATCAACACTAAGTAATGAAAATATGTATGAAAGTTCATTTTTCTTAGTAACTTTTAACACATTTACCGGTTCCATACCTACTTGTAAAATAAATTCTTCATCCTTACTCCATACAGCAGAATATTGCATCGGTCTACTCTCTGCTGTGTTAGGTGTAATATCCTGACAAAGTCTTAAAGTCTTGTCATTAAGCATCGGTTTAAAAAATCCAATTTGTTCTCCCGAATCAAATGTCATATTATAATATTCCGGATGAGTTCCATTTACAATTTTTCCTGTCTTATCAAAAATATGTATCTCATCAACCTCTATAAATTCAGCTACTCCTTCTAATGATTCAACACTATCCATAACCGCCGGATAATGTTGAATAATATAAGCAATAGCATCAGCACTATATAAACATGTCTTTCTATATGCTTCCTGGACCTCTAGAAGTTCTAATTGATTCTCACTGAGTATCTGCTTTATCTGCGTAAATGCTAATCTGGACTTATCACGATTATGAGTTTGTTTATACAAGGCCAAAAAAAGCGAAGATACAAAAATAATCGAGATAACCATTATTATAGCCACTCTTTTCATATATACATTAATAATATTTTTTATTCTTTTATCATTATTAATATCTTTCAAATATATTCCTCCTTCAACCTCCCATCCCAAAATTATTAATACTCATTATAATCCATTTTATTCTATCATAACAAAAGTGATTTTTCAACTTAACTATGTTGTATATTATCATAAATGATATCCATTTCTCAAAATTTCAAATTAGTCCATCATTAATTATCCCCTGTTCAACTATATCCTGTCTTACAGGCACAATATCTTCTGTTTCAGTAACACTTTCTTGTAATGGTTTTACCTTTATATCACTTCCATATACGTTTTAATTACCCATAGAGACTTTCTTTTCTTTCTTCTTCGCTAATATCACTCTCTTTAGGTGATATCTTGACTCTTTCAGTATTTGAGTTTATAACGTCATTATATTGAGTAGATTCACCCACTGTATCTACGCTTAATTGCGGTGCAGTCATTGACGGTGAATCTGCTTCTATTATTATTCTCGTACAAGTAGAATTTACTGTTATTCTTAGTTCTAGGATACGACTTAATTACTACTTCTACATAAACATATTTACCATCAATTTTTCCTTTTCCTGCGATAACATATCTATCAACTCCGCTGTCCATATAATTTGATGTATAACTAATTATAGTACCTTTTTCAACAACATCCTTAATTGCTTTCACAGAAGCATGTTTTTCTTTAGCAACTCCTCTAACAAATACTTTCTTTCATGTCCTACCACTCTGTTTATTGACACTAAATTTGACTACATCTTGACTACACTAGCATAAAAAACACCCTTTGACTACGCATTGACTACACATATTTTACTGCATTTTAATCAAATCTATAAACAACAAAAACGGCTGAAACACTTGATTTTACAAGCATTTCAGCCATTTTAATCTAATGAGACATCGGGGATATCGCCCAAGGGTTCGAATCTTCCTGATACTACCTAAATAAAAAGTGCCATATCACTCTGTGATATCGCACTTTTTATTAATGAGACATCGGGGATTCGAACCCCGGACAACTTGATTAAAAGTCAAGTGCTCTACCGACTGAGCTAATATCCCATATATATATTCAACTGACAACAATTGTGGTTATCTGTCGCAACTGGGCCAGTTGGATTCGAACCAACGAAATGCAGGAGTCAAAGTCCTGTGCCTTACCGCTTGGCGATGACCCAAAAATAAAAAAGTTAGCAATTACTACCTTTAATAGCACTTCCTAACTAGAAGGTGGATAAAGGGATTCGAACCCTTGGCCTCCAGAGCCACAATCTGGCGCGCTAACCAACTGCGCTATACCCACCATATTTTTTCTGAAATTTACTCAGAAAAAAATGTGCCCAAAGGGATTCGAACCCCCGACCCACGGCTTAGAAGGCCGTTGCTCTATCCAGCTGAGCTATGGACACATTTAACATTAAATATATTTATTCAATGCAAAAGCGGGTGATGGGAATCGAACCCACGTATCTAGCTTGGAAGGCTAGTGTTCTACCATTGAACTACACCCGCATATAAGTCGGGGTGACAGGATTCGAACCTGCGACCTCTTGATCCCAAATCAAGCGCTCTAGCCAAGCTGAGCCACACCCCGTTGTTTTTAATTTTTTTGTTTCTCAACAACGCAAGACATATTATACGATATGTTTTTACTATTGTCAACACTTTTTTTTAAACTTTTTTATTTTTTTATATATTTTAATTCTACAGAATATAATCCATTATCATCAACATTCATAATCATGTATGTAGGTATCCTCTCCTCTTGTCTTGGATAGGATAAACTTCCGGGATTTAGAACCAAAACATTATTCATTATTGCCTCATACGGCCTATGTGTATGTCCAAATATAGCTATATCTGCTCTATTTGCTTTAGCCCCAATAACAAGCTTTTCATAGCCATAATTGACATAATAATAATGTCCATGAGTGAGCATTACTCTATGTCCCGGAATATCCACAAATAATTCTTTTTTTAGTTTGGTATGAAAATCATTATTACCTGCAACCATATAACATGGACACTTGCACAAAAGACTTATATATCCATCTGCTCCTTGTAAATCACCCAAATGAAAAAGCATATCAATATTTTTTTCAATCTCAAGAACTTTATCAAAATTTTCTTCATTCCCATGTGTATCACTAATAATTAAAATTTTCATTCCTTTATACCTATATCTCTTCTTTAAGTTTTTCCCACATCAATCTTAATGCTTTACCTCTATGACTAATGTCATTCTTAAACTCCGGTAACATTTCACCTGTTGTTTTTCCATATTCAGGGACATATAGAATCGGGTCATATCCAAAACCGTGTTCCCCCTTTTCTTCGTATCCTATCTCACCTTCAATAGTTCCATACGTTGTAAATGTTCTTCCATCAGGAAAGCAAGCAGCAATTGCACACACAAATCTTGCACTTCTTTCACTACCTTTTGCATCACATAAACGGTCGATTATAGATTGATTTTTAACACTATAAGGTGTCTCCTCTCCAAGATATCTTGCAGAATATACTCCAGGTTCCTTATTAATATAATCAACTTCAAGTCCTGAATCATCTGCTAAAGTCAAACACCCTGTCATTTCCATTATAGCTTTCGCTTTTATCACTGCATTCTCTTCAAATGTTTCCCCATCTTCAACTATATCAGCGTTAATTCCCGCTTCTTTGAGCGAAACAACCGGAATCTTACAATCCTTCATAATCATTCTTATTTCATCCATTTTCCCCTCATTAGAGGTTGCAAAAATAATTTTATCAATCTTGTTCATAATAATCCTTTCAGTCTATAATGGGTTATACCTTTAATAAAATCTATTCATTTTATATAACCCTTTTATCTATTCAAATATTTTTAATCAAACAACCTATATAGTATCTAATATTTTCCCAATTCTGTCAATGCTCTAATTATTCCGTTATATATTCCTCTTGCTATTTTAATCTGCCCTGGTGCACTCGTAAGCATTTCAAAATCTTTAGGATTTGACATAAAGCCAACTTCAAGTAATGCAACCGGAACTTTAGAATTTCTAACTATATGAATGTCATTACCCGCTATAACTCCTTTATCATACGAATTACAACTTTCACTTAACTTTTCGCACATAATTTTACTAAGCCACAATGAATTTTTTTCACTTTTATCTTTTGTATTATATAAAACACTGGTTCCATAAACCGATGAATCCTCATATGCATTTGAATGTATACTAATAAACAAGTCCGGCATAATTTCATTTGAAAAATCTACTCTTTCCTCGACAGTCGGATAAGAATCATCCAATCTTGTATAATATACAAGCATATTTTCAGAATCTAAAAGTTGTTTCAACATCAAGCATATCTCCAAATCAATATTTTTTTCATAAATTCCTTTTTCGATAGCTCCAACATCATATCCACCATGTCCTGGATCAATCACAACAACAGGCATTTCTGCATCACAAGGTTTAAAAAAGTCTAGGAACAATTCACCATTATCAAAACATGGGATACAATCCAATATACAAATACATTCAAATTCAATATTAATCATATTACCATCTATAGAATAATGTACGTTAGATATATTAGTATTATCCACTTTAATATCATTAAAGTCATACTCGCTAGTGCCTTTAGGAAATATTACACCTATCTTTTTATTAATCAAATCTTTATCAATTTTTGTGTTATTCTCATTCACACCAGAAGGCAACTTTATTATTATTCTTTCTTTTGTTATCACTTCAAAATTGTCACCAACTATCACTGTATCTTTGTCTAATACATCAGCCATTAAATTTGTTTTATTTTTCTTATTACTTTTTCCAAATATCGTCCCATTAATATCTGTAGTAATAAATACTGTAATAATTACAAATGCCAAACAAAAAACTGCTACAGCTCGAAACAAATGTTTTTCATCTCGTTTGTTCATTAAATTTTTCCTTTTCTAAAGACTAAATGCTCACTTACATTACACCTTATTAACCACTAACTCCAAAATATTGTATAAAAGCTAATTAAGAATTATTAGTATATGCTTTTAAACATACATTACACTGATAAACTTCTTCTGTACTTTCCCAACTAGCACCTTTTAAACTTACATACCCTTCTCCATCAGTTATATCAACATTAGCTGTTTGAGAATTGTGAGAATATTCAACAGCAACAGGTCTTAAACTATTAGGTGTATTAATTCTTACAATAATTGCATATTTTCTATCTTTTAAAATCTTGATTTTATTATCTAATCTTATAGTATAGTATCCACTATTTTTAACTTTGCCAGTCATTACCGGATTAGAACGTTTTGCCAAAGATGAAACATCTTTAAAATCTTCACAGACATAGATACTGTATTCTGTATCAATGCCGGTAGCATAAAATCCTACTGCCATCAGTTCTTCATCTTCTTTGGCAGTATAAACATTTGCAAAATATGAAGATTCTTTATTATATCCCAATTGTCCAATGTATCCACACAAATCTGTCTGATATATATTATCATAATTATCAGGTTCTTCGACTTTAGTATATACAACATTATGTACACCTATATTTGTATCATAATATGATATATAAAAATTACCATTATTACCAAAATCTGCCCCCCAACTATTTCTACATATGAATGCACCATCATTCTCAACATTTGTGTTAAAATTTTCCTTCGGATAACTATCGTCCCAACCTATAATTACAATATCATGATTAGGCTTATTATTACCAATATAACAATATGAATTTGTTTCCGAATTATAATATCTTGTCCCACCCATATTTTTATCTAAAGAATATGCATAAAATGAACTTTGGACCCCTCCATATTTAAAAATCATTTTTTTTATCGTTTCATAATCTTTAGCTTCAATTATTTGAGCTTCTTGAACATGTTTAACAGGTTTAATATTGTTATTACTTATTCCGTCACCATATGGGTCATCCTTTTCCAATACCGGTCCTTGCCACGCTAATAAATATGCCATGGCCATGGAATAATCACCACCAACACTTTGACCTACTGCAAAAGAATTATTTAGAGTCATATGATCTACAGAAAAAACCAAATTTTCTTTAGGCATAACTGTTGATGAAAGTGCTGTTAATGCAGCAAATGCCCAACATGTACCTAAATTCCCCTGATTACCTACCATCGGTACTCTTTGTATATCTTCATAAGAATATTTATATGGAAAAATTCTATTATCTATATTATTACTCAATATCTTCGCCTGATTTGTTGAAATATCGAAATTATAAGTATAATCGAATACCTTACTTAGCAGTTCAACTGCAATAAAAGTTCTATCGTTCTTAAATTCAATCAAGTCAATAACATCTGTCTTTTCTCCATTAATTAAACATTCATTATTGTTAATACTAATAGAATTATTCCCTTTTTCAATTAAAATTCTATTAGCAGAATACTCACTTACAGCACAATCAAAGCTTTCCATAATTTGTTCAACAGGAATCATCAGTTTCATCTTATCACTCATAAAAATATTATTCGTATTAGACTTTAATTGCCTTGTATCAATATTAGCAATAATAGTAGCTTTATTCACTACATAAGCTTTTGTTGAATCCCATTGATTACTTGATACAGTATATTTTTTATTTTCTTTAATATAGTTATTAAGAACGAATCTTTCCATGATAAATATCATTCCTAAAATCAATATTATCAAATACGTATAAACTAAAATATGTTTCTTCAATTTTACTCCTATCTATTTATTTTAACGAAAATAAATTTAGTTTTAAAATTAATTACTTTTATTTTCTCTCTTCGGTGGTTTTGGTCCTTCAAATTGATACAAATATGTTTTCATTGTACCATTATATATCTTTCTATTTTTTGTAGCACATAGTCCCATATCATTCTCTGTTTTGTCATAAGCAGTAATTATATATGCAGACCAAGAGTCCAATTTTTTATACAAGTCACCTATTTGTGCATACAATTCCGGCAAATTCTTCTTTTCCTCTATTCTTTCACCATATGGTGGATTTGTAATAATAAATCCGTACTTTTTAGAATGACTTACAACATTAACCGGTTTTTGTTGAAAATGAATAAGCTTTTCAACACCTGCCATCGCTGCATTTTCTCTTGCAGCTCTAACAACATTCGCATCAATATCGCTTCCTTGAATATCTGTTTTTATGTTAAGATTAACCAAATCATTAGCCTCATTAATTACTTCATACCATTCCTTTTTAGGAATTAAATTTGTCCATTTTTCCGCTGTAAAATTTCTATTCATTCCAGGAGCAATATTGGCTGCAATCATTGCTGCCTCTATTGGAAAGGTTCCGCTACCACAAAATGGATCTAAAAGAATCCTATCACCTTTCCATGGTGTAAGCATAATAAGTGCTGAAGCAAGTGTTTCTGTAATAGGAGCTTTAGAAGTAAGCCTTCTATATCCTCTTCTATGGAGAGATTCCCCTGTTGTGTCAAGTGCAATTGTAACTTCATCTTTATTGAAAAAAACTCTTATTGGATACTCATTTCCTGATTCTTCAAACCACTCAATATTATATTTGTTTTTTAATCTGTCTACTATAGCTTTCTTTACTATTTTTTGTATATCTGAGGTGCTAAAAAGTTTACTTTTAATAGATGTAGCTTTTGTAACCCAAAACTTAGCATCTTTAGGTATAAATTTTTCCCATTCCAGAGCTTTTGTTTTTTCGAATAATTCTTCAAACGATGTAGCTCTAAATCTTCCTACGGATATCATAACTCTTTCTGTAGTTCTTAAAAATACATTCGCTCTACATATTGCTTCTGCATCTCCCTCAAACGTTATTCTTCCATCTTCAACCTTAATTATCTCATATCCTAAATCAATAATCTCTCTTTTTAAAACTGCCTCCAGTCCAAAATGACATGGTGCAACTAACTCTAATCTATTCATAAATTATCCTTTTATACCTTTGTATTATTGTTTTTATATAATAATATATTATCTATTGAAATGAATAATGTCAATGCCACAAGTATTACTAAATAGTAAATTTTCAATTTTTCAAATAATTTTCTAATCCTCCTAAAAGACTTGATGCATTATATCCCAACACTCTTAATCTTCTTGCTGCATAAATACTTCTTCCCCCTCTTTCGCAATATACTATTATTTGTTTGTTCTTCGTAATATTCTCTCCAAAGTTATTAGTTTTCATCAACAAATTATAGCTATAATTAATAGCATCTTTTATATGAAATTGCTCATATTCTTCTTTTTCCCTTAAATCTACTATAACTAAATTTTCTTTATCATTTTTAATCATTTCTTCTAAAACATTTTTACTAATAATAATTGAAGCCATATATTTTCCTTTTTAAACCTTTAATTATAATATATGTAAAAAAGCCCAAAGATATGGGCTTTTTGTTCTAAAAATATTATTCTTCTTAATTACTCGTTATTTGTTTGAATTTTTTGATTTGTTTGATGACTTATTTGATGATTCATTACTATAAGAATTACTGTATGAATTATTTGCTGAATCATTACTATAAGAATTTTTACCACAATTTTTTGAATTACTATTAGAGTAGTTTTTACTGTTGTTTACATTTTTTGAATTTGTTTCTGACATGACATTTACCTCCATTTTAAATTTATTTTTTGTAACACTTATATTTTAAACTTTTTAATTTTTTTTATACTTTTTATTTAAGAAATATTCTTAATTCCATTCTACAAGTTTTTTTACATTTTTTTATTTTTTTGTTAAAAAACACTTGCTTTTTTCGACAAAATATATTATTATATGTTTGTGGAAAGGAATACCCCTTCAAATGTTCCTTTCCCTTATAACCCCTTATTAATTATTTATACTCCCCTCAAAACAGCTAGTGGCTCCCCCATTAGCTGTTTTACTTTATTTAATTTCCAATCCTGTTATATATGAACAATTTTTAAGACATTCTTTCAATAAGCTATCTTTTCTTTCATTAATACATAGCTCTGTAATCTTTATAAATTCAACTAATTCTTTAGCTGCCAATTCAGCCAAATCATAAAATGATAAATTTTTTTTCTCATCTTTTTTCCAGGGATTAATCCATTCTTTATGAAATAAATTCATAGAATCAGAATACTTAATTTTATAACAATTCCCATTAAATAGTGACGATATATTCTCATGACCCGTAATTGTTTTTTCTATTTTTCTTATATACTTATATCTTTTGCCGGTACTATCATTAAAAAAATTTGTAACATAAGCAAAACTTAATATTGAGCATTCCGCGATTGTTTGATTTAACCATATTTTACTATATAATTTATTACAAACTTTACTAATTAAACGCGCAACTATTTTTCTTTGTTTTTTATTTATTTCTACTAAGCTACGATAATTTATACTAATATCCCTTCTTCTGAAAATATTTCTTGCATAAATATAATCTATATCACTCTCCAACTTTATATGTTTTTCATTATAATTTTTATTAGTATACAAATATTCAGACTTATAATATATATATGGATGACAATTTTTATCTAATGAAAAATGTCCATAAAAACCACATATATACGCTATCATAATTTCTTTTTCTTTTTCATCTTTACATTTTATAATCTTATCAACTGAATTTAAGAAAAATTCTTTTGTTTTATTTCTATGCATTATAGAACCTAAATTTAGCTTTTTGTTAATCTTATACGGAATAAAATACAAAAAAATATCCGGCCCTTGTAATCCTAAATTATATACTTTAATATTTTTATTTATACAGTCTTTCATATATCCATCATTTAAACCTTCTAAAACTCTATTTCCAAATGTATAATGCGTTAAAAATCCCGGCATATTTTCCTCCTTAAAATTCTATATTTATATTTTATTATTCTCACATTAAACACATTATTATACAACAAAAAAAGTATGATTTGAATCATACTTTTTTTAAGCAGGGGATGAGAGAATCGAACTCCCGCCAAAGGTTTTGGAGACCCCTATCATACCATTTGACCAATCCCCTATAATAAATATAGGACTTCATAGTTTCCTATGAGTGTGCGCTAGAGGATTCGAACCCCCGACCTTCTGGTCCGTAGCCAGACGCTCTATCCAGCTGAGCTAAGCACACAAATAAATATTAAGTTTTAAATGCCGGCGACCGGAATCGAACCGGTACGGGAGATTAGTCCCGCAGGATTTTAAGTC